>JAKCDU010000001.1:0-74788 GCA_021838445.1 Actinomycetes bacterium
TGCTCAGGGAACCGCCGGATGTGATCCAACGATGACCTCAGAAAGGTGAGCCCTCTTCAATACTCCCACCCATCATACAAGATATTGTATGCAACAGTTGACAGCGGAGACCCGACCGCCATCTCGCAATGTGAGACCTTCGAGAAGGCGATCTTCCGGGGCCACGAGAGCACCGAGATCGCCATGAAGCTCGCCCCGACCGGTGCCACCGTCGCCCCGACCACCGAGACCGTCGGGAGCAGACAGGGTTCCCGGCCGGTCCCGTGGTTCCACTGGAGGGTGCGGGGCCGGCCGGGATCACAGGTCTGCGCGGCCGGGCGGGCTTCGAGATGAGTCACCGCCCGGCCCCGCAGCAGACCTAGCTCACCGGACGCTTGACCCGATAGTGGACGGGCAGGCGGTCCGTACGCCAGCCGCAATCACACGGCTCGTAGTGTTCGTCGTCGGCGTCGTCCTCCCAAGCCCGGAAGCCGTTCCAGCCAAGTGGCATCTGCGACATGTCTCGGAACGGGCACGTCGGATCAAGGTGTGGCCGGACGCGGTTGTGGGCCACGACTCGTCCTTCGGGCAGCGAGCGACGGGGCAGACCAGAGAGGTACCGCTTGGTGCTGCGTGATCGGTGAAGATCCGTCGTCGCGGTGCGGTCTGGGCTCATGAGAAGGCCTCCTTGCGGTCCTCCGGGCAGACCTGGTTGGTCGGTTGACATCCCGGCGGCTTCCACAAGCTGTAGCCAATCATGAGGCGCGGACGCACACCTGTTCGACTGTCTATACCCGGGTATAGGCTCTCGGCGTGCGACGAGGGGAGGGGGCCGCGGTGAGCGGCCTCGCGGGGGGTCGGTAGATGCCGACTGGCGACCAGCCGGGCGGGACGCCCCCGAACCCTCGTGACGCCAAGCCGGGCCGCGGAACCCCGATGTCTCGCTCGCAGCGAAGGCGCGCCCGGCAGTGGCAGGCCGGTCACGCCCCGTCCGGCTGGCAGCGCCCTCCGGGACAGCCCGGGCCGCCTCCCGGGTGGTGGATGGCGTCGGATGGGAGGTGGTACCCGCCGAACACCGCCGCGGGTGTGTCTCAGCCGGCTTACTGGCAGCCGCCACGCCAGCGGGGTCATGGCTGTCTGGGCGCTGTCCTGGGCGCTGTCGGGGCCGTCGTAGCGCTGGTAGTGATAGCGGTCGTCCTGGTGGCCCACGCCGGGACTCCGGGCCAAGGCACGCCGTCCCACCCCGCGGCCGCTGACGTGTCGGTCACCGCGTGCGGTGTCGACCCGACCGTCCGGCTACCTGAGGCAACCGTCGAGGTTCACAACCACTCGTCCGGGACGTCGAACTACACCTACTCGGTGTCGTTCATCAACGCGGCCGGGACGGTCGTCTCCCAAGGCGGGGGACTGGAGGCGGGCATAGTCGCAGGCGAGACGGCCGACGAGAAGGTTTACGGCGACACCAGCGCGACCTCACCGCTCACCTGCAAGCTGGTCGACGTCGTGCGACTCGCAGCTCCATAGCCACCTCCGACGGTGGCCTTCACTGAAAGGACAGCAACGACGTGGATCTGATATCGGCGCAGCGGACGGTGATGACCTCCTCGCCCGACGACTGGGAGGTGTTCCAGGTCACCGGCTTCTCCGACCAGGAGCGGCACGGTCACCGGGCGACGTACAGACCCGACGTGACGCTGGAGATGCAGTGGGGCACGGTCGATACCGAGGACTTCACGGAGCATGGACCTCGAACTTCCCTGACCATTCAGCGACGTCGTTCTTCGTCGAGGCGACGTATGGCGGCTCACTCGTCCTCCAGGAGCTGCTCGTGTGGGTCGACGGCGGTCGCTACGTGCTCCCGGTGCCGAGGATCGTCCAATCCAAGTCAAAAGCGAATCAGGTCGAGTATCACGTCGAGACGCGACGCCTGATCCTGGCACGGCTTCTTCACGGGCTCGGCGGGGGTTTTCCAGGTCATGATCCTGACCGCGGCGTTGAGCAGGCCGGCTGGTTGGTCGCCGGTTGACCGCACGGGCCTTCGAAACAGCGCTTGCGGCGCTGGCGTTCGTGCTGGCCATCGCGGGCGGGTACCTCGCTCTTCGCGGGGTTCAGCGGGACACCACGGCGTTTGAGGAGGCGGCACAGCTCATGATCGGATTCCCCGGCCGATCGGCCGACGCCCTGCGCTGGGTCATCGCCGGACAGGCTGACCGAACAGCGGGAGCCCTGAACATCGTTACGGAGTCCCCTCCGGTCGGATCAGAAGGACATTCGCAGGGGTGCGTGGCTGGGCGTGTTCGCAGCAGCCTCGGCGACGGCGAGCGCCCTTCTCGCCGTTTGGGCCTGAACGGTGGCTACGCTGCGACCGAGTAGAGGTGCTGGAGCGCCCGCGGGTTTAGGTGCGAGTCCCCCCTCCGACACTGAGTTTCGCCCACGGGCTCGGCACTTGATGCGCCCGAAGTCGGGCCGCCGCTTGGCCGTGGGCCGCGTGAGAGCGCGCCGCTGCCCTCCGGGCCGAGGTGTGACTCGACGGTCACCACCCGGCGTGTTGGGTCGTAGGTGAGCCGGAGCCCGAGGCGGCGGTAGACCTCGGCCTTGTCCTCCGGCGCGGCGCTGGCGAGCACGTCGAGAAGATTGCCGTGGCCGTTCACCAGCGCGGCGAGCTGGTCGCGAGACAAGCGGCGGCTCTGCTGCCCGGTCGCCCGGCCGAGCTCGATCTCGGCGGCGAGCCGCTCGGCTTGGACCTCGGCGATCCAGGCGCTGACGGCTGCCGGGTCGGTACCGGCCTCGAGCGCGGCGCGGTAGCGGGCGAGGCGGGTGTCGCACTCGGCCACTCGGCGCTCCGCTGCCTGGGCCTTGGCCTGGCCGGCGTCGTCGGTCGATGAGGGGGCGGCTTCCAGCGCGTCGAGGGTGGTGTCGAGCTGGCCGGGGTCGAACACCTGGGCGAGCCAGCCGTTGAGGGGTCCGAGGATCTGGTCCTCGCGCACGTAGACGTTCCTCGGGTGGTCGAGCTGGTTGGCGATGGCATACTCGTTCGGGTAGCGGCAGCGGTAGTGGGCGCGCCCGTGGTTGGCGCTTCCCTGCATCCTGCGGTGGCAGAGGGCGCAGACGACGAGGCCGTGCAGCGCGAACGGCTGGGAGGTGGGCCGCGCCTGGCGCACCACCGAGCGCCGTCGGCCGGCGGCCGTGAGAGTACGCACAGCCCGGAACTGCTCGTCGGGCAGGAGCGGCTCGTGGGTGAGCCCTCGGAGACGATCCAGGCGTCCTCGTCGTTCCAGCGCATCTTGCTCACGTGGCCGAGCGCGACGTCCTCGACGTCGAGGAGCACCTCGTCGCGGCGCTGGCGGTTCCACACCTGGCGTCCGGTGTAGCGCGGGTTGGCGAGGATCGCCCGCACCGCCATCTTCGACCAGGCAAGGCCCTGCCGATGGGGATTGCGGGCCTGGGCGTGGGCGGAAGGACAGGCGATGCCGTCGCGGGTCAGCCCTTCGGCGATGGCGTACAGGCCACGGCCGGCGAGGTACTCGTTGAAGATGCGGCGTACCACCGGAGCCGCGTCCGGGTCCGGCTCCAGGCGGTGGAGGCGCTGGCCGACGGCCACCTTGCCGGGGTTGGGGTGCGGCCCGGCGTCGGCCAGTTGGTAGCCGCAGGGCGGGCGGCCGCCGAGGAAGCGCCCCTCGGTGCGGGACTGTGCGGCCATGGCGGCGTGGACCCGGACCTTGATGCGGTTGCGCTCGCCCTTGGACATCCCGCCGTAGAGCGACATCACGAGGTCATGCGCGTCCGATCCCGGGTCGATGGCGCCTCCCACCTCGGGCACCCACAGCTCGACGCCGTAGTGGGCGAACACGGGGAAGGTGAGGCCGAACTGGTTGCCATAGAAGGCGCGGGCGGGCTCGCCGATGACGACCGCCTCGAAGCCGCGGTCCGGCCGGGCCAGCGCATCGAGGAGCGAGGCCGCTTCGCTCACCTCAGATCACGGACGCCGATCCGGCCGCGCACCCGCGAACGGTATCGATCACCACGGAGCCTCCACAGTAGTACACTGACTGCGGAGGTAATACCGATGATCACCACGGTCAATCCGAAGGGCCAGGTCACCATCCCCGAGCCGCTGCGCGACCGGTACGGATTCCCGCCAGGCACGAAGGTCGTATGGCTGGAGCGCGACGGCGACCTCATCCCCAAGCCACTCCTGTCGGTCGAGCAGCTGCGTGGGCGCTTCAAGGGGGGCGAGCTGACGAAGATGCTGCTGGAGGAGCGCGCCCGGGACCGCAAGCACGAGGATGGCTGATCGAGTCGTCCTCGACGCTCACGCGGTCCTCGTCTTCCTCGGCGAGGAACCCGGTTGGGCCGAGGTCGAGGAGATCCTGCAGACCGGCGAGCCGTGGATGACGCTCGTCAACCTCGGAGAGGTCACCTACATCCTTGAACGCGCCTCCGGCGCCGGAGCCGCCGACGAGGTGTGGGCGAACCTCCGGGCGGAGAGCCGGCCCGGCGCGGTGCCAGTTCGATGGGTCGACGTCGACGACACCCTCGTGCGCCGGGCGGCGTCCATCACGGCGCGAGGAGGGCTCAGCTACGCCGACGCCTTCGCCGCCGGAGCCGCGTCGGTGCTCGACTGCCCGGTGCTCACCGGCGACCCGGAGTTCCGGGTGGCCGAGGAGCTCGGGGTGACGGTCCGCTGGCTCGGGCACCGGGCATAGCGCCCTTTGCCGGGTTGCTCATCCTGCCAGCGCCAGCTCCGTGCGCAGCACCAGCGTGGGTATCGAGTACGGATCCCCCCTCCGACACCGATGTGAAACCTTACGACCCGACCGGGACCGGGGCCGGGTTTCAGGTGCGCATTCTGCCAGTCTTGACGGTTTGTCAGAGGCCGAGCACCAGCCGAAGCCCATCGTCGAGCGACCTGGATTCCAGAGCGGGCAGGTCCGCAACGTGGTCAACCAGTTGGTCGCGATCTAATGTGAACATTGCTGTCACGTTGACCACGGAAGGCTTGGGCAGCAGGTCGTCTGGCAGCGTCACGTTCCCCGGCTCACGGCCCAGCCGAGTATTCGACGTGATTGCGGCCACGATCACAGTGTCGATCCGAGACCGGTTGAAGCGGTCGGATGAGATCACGACGGCGGGCCTGCGGTACCCGGGCGACGAACCGATTGGATTGCCGAAGTCGGTCCACCAGACTTCTCCGCGTGCTACCACTCCCAGCCGCCGGAGTCGATCATGGACCGAGCTGCCGCCGATGATTCGGGGGCCGTCCGTTCCTTGCCGTGTTCGGCGGCCAGTTCGTTGAGTCGCACGGTGACCGGGTCCGGGCCGATGTCCTGGAGGTACTTGGTCAGAGCGCGTGCGTAGAGCTGGGAGCGGTTCACCCCAAGCTGCTGGGCCGCCTGCTCGGCACGCTCGTAGAGGTCGTCCGGCAGGGACACGGCTGTCTTCACGCCCCTTAGTATAACTGGTATAACCACGGATTCAATCAGTCCCTCGGGGGTCTGAGTCCGAATACGGCTTCGCGTGTCGCAGGTGGGCAAGTCCCCCCTCCGACACCGAACGAACGTTCGGTCATCTAAGATGAGTATGGCTATAGGAGGGTCCAGTGTCGAGCGGTCGAGGTCCTCGGGCCAATCTCCCCTTCGGTCCTTTGAGCATGGTCACCGAGGTGGCTGCTTGGGATGGCGTTGGCGCCCCGCCGACTCAGCCTGGCCACCGTCCTGACGCGGTCAGGCGCCCAGCAAGGAGAGACCTCCTGTCCTGCCGCGCCGGCGCCATCCCGCGTAGCTCCGCGGCGCAAGAACCCATCTGCGTCGCGCAGGTGATCGGCTACGCGTTGCGGTCAGCGATCGTCGACGCTCGCGTAGCGAGTGAGGCGGTCGTCATAGCTCAGCAGCCGCCCGCCCAGCTCATGAGCAGTAGCCACGACGATCGCGTCAGGCAAGCGCAGACGGTCATGGCGAGCGCGGAGTTCGGCGGCACGCTCGGCCGTCCTCGCGTCAAGGGGTGACTCGCTAATGCCCATTGCAGCGACCGCCTCACGGGCATCCCGGATGCGGCCCACACGTGCGAAGGCCACCATCGCCTCGCTGTAGGCGCTCGCCGGAGCGACGAGGTTGGTCGACGCCTCGTCAGCGGCTTCGACATCGTCGACAGCGCGCTGATGGTGATCGTCTGCATCGTCGAGCAGCCCGATGAGAACGCTGCAGTCGAGGATCAGCGTTCCCACTCGTCCCGCAGCTGGTCAAGTTCTCCTGGTCGGTAGATCCCGGTTGCGATGCCGGCGTGGCGACGTACCCGGGAGCCCCGAGCTGCTATGAGGATCTCGCCGGTGCCAACCGGTCGCACCGTCACTTCGTCGCCCGGTTGGAGTCCTGCGGCCCGCAGGGCGGCCACGGGAAGCGTCACCTGGTTCTTGGAGGACACCCTCGTCGTGGCCTTTGCCATTACACGATAAAAGTAAAGGGGCCTTCACCCGCCGATCCTGAATCCGCCAGCGGTGCACGCTGGTTGCCCCAGTGAGCGCGCCGGCAGCGTGAGGACATGCATCGCGAACGCGCTGGTAGCGCTCGTAGATCACGCGCGAGTCCAACGTCGCGGTCTCGGTCGGCTCCAGCGCGACGGCCCTGGTGACCGGGGGCAGGAACGGAGCGCCTCCGCCGACGACGATCGGATATCGGACCTGCGTAGCTCGTCGACCAGCGCGAGATCAATCGACGCAGCCCGCCGCGGGCCCAGGCGCAACAGGTCGGTGGCGTGGCCTGACGGGCAGTGAAGAACTGCTCGGTGTCGTGTTCCTCGAACCGGTCGACCTCGACGCAGCCCAGCCTCGCGGCGAGCCGAATGGAGCGTTGGTTGGCGGTCTGGGTGCTCAGCACGACCGGTTCGCCTGGCAGGACGCTGACGAGCCAGTCCAGCGTGGCGGTGCAGGCCTCGAGGGCGCAACCGTAGCCCCATGCCTCGGGGAGGAACATGTAGCCGAGCTCGACCTCGTTGGCTTCGGGACGTCGGTGGTCGGATCGGGACGATTGGCGCCGGTCGAAGGTGACCACACCGACGGCCGCGCCGGCGACCTCGACCACGAAGAATCCGGGACGTGAGCCGGGCACCTCGGCCACCGCGACCTCGAGATCCTGGCGTGGCCGCGGCCCACCCAGGTAGGCACCCACCTCAGGCGAGGCGGGCAACTCGATGACCGCTGCACGATCCCGGGCCTCCGCAGCACGGAGCGCCGGCCGCCCGGTGTGGATGGGCGTTGGCGGCCAGGCGACTGGTCCGGTCATGTTGGGCGTGCGGGCGCACGCACGGCGCCGCCGAGCAGCCCAGTAGCCGGCCCCACGGGTAGGGACTGCGGGGCGAATTCGCCATGCAGAAGAATGCAGCTCGGGCGGTCAGGGGAGTAGGAGGTAGGGGAGTGAGAAGCGTGGACCTAGGTTTCGAGACCCTCTCTGACACGCGAACACCCCACTCCATCCGGGAGATGGGTGTTCAAGCAGGGGCCCGGGGCGGTCGACGATGGAGGCGTACCGGGCCCACTGCACCGGCGGCGGCCGGGCAGCCGAACCCCGCGAGGAGCACCCACGATGGCCGTCCGCGCCTCAACTGCCAGAACCCAGACGCGCCGACACGATCGGCCCGCCCCGGCGCCCACCGCCTGTCCCACCCGGCACTCGTCTCCCGCTCACCGACCCGGCCGCCCTGCCGGCCGGCTAGCTCACCGAGCGCGGCTGGCTGCTCGATGTCCAGGCTGCCGACGCCCGACGGGGTCGTCACCCTCGTCGACGCCTACGACTCCTCCGGGCCTGGCGGCGCATGCACCGCATCGGGGGATCCGGCCGGGTCGCCGTGCTCACCGCTCCGGCCGCCCTGGCCGATGTCGTAGCTCTCTCCAAGCTCGGCACCGCTGCCCTGACCGACGGGAACGTCGTGGGCAACATCTGGGCCATCGCACCGGAGCGCAGAGCGCTCTCGCATCGTGCCGTCGAGCACCGCCTGGGCGGAGCCGCTCAGGGCGTGGATCGGTGTGGCAATCGCGTGGGCCAGGTCGGCCAGAAGCTCCCGTTGGGTGCTGTCGGCATCTCCAACCTCCAACCGAGTCGCCGTTTAATCGAACCTTCTACCTACTAGTGCTCGGAGCGGCTCGGGACTTCGTCCACGTCTCGGGACCTTCCGATCGAAGCCAGTCGGCTGCCAAATGAGGGGGCCCGGCGGGGGCGGCGCGTTGCTGAACGGAGCGCGTCCTGCGGGGCAGTCGAACGGGAGCGGACATGGCCCTCGTGTCTCTAGTCGAACTGTGAACCGGGGACCGCTTCTGTGAACCGAAGATGCGAGATAGCATCACTCTTGGTTCACAGAATGAGGTAGCGACTCACAGAACGACGACAGCACGGCGACAGACAGGGACGCCACCCGGGTTGGTCATCTCGCCCGGGTGATGTTGCCCTCGCCCGCTAAGCTAAGAGTGGACTGTCGGCCCTGCTGAGGAGGATGGGCGGCACCGAGCGGGGACGGGAGGAAGACAGTGCGGTCTGTGTGGCGCCGATATCGTGCGCTTCCGGGGCGGGCCCAGGGGGCGCTGATCGTGGCGGCGGTCGTCCTCGTGCTGATCGCCGCAGCCGTGGACGGGGCCAGCCGAAAGGCCGCGAACACCGCCAAGTCAGGTCCTGTCGCCCCGGGGGCCACAGCCACCGCCCAGACCACTACCGTCAACCCGGTCCCGGTCCAAACCACGGCGAGTGCCGCAGCACCGTCCACCACCCCGACCACCGCCATCCCGGCTGCGGCGACCACGCCGTCGGCCAACGGCACGTCCGCTGCTCCCCAAGGCCCAGGAGCCTGCCATGTCAGGGGCTCCGGGCTCTACGTCCTTCCCGATCCAGGGTGCACACCGGGTGAGATCAATCCTGACGTGGCGCAGTCCGACATTGGCTCGACCATCTGCGCCTCTGGCTGGACCTCGACGATCCGGCCGCCCGAGTCCTACACCGAGCCGCTCAAGATCCAGCAGATGAGCGCTTACGGCGAGACCGGGTCGCCGAGCTCCTACGAGGAGGACCACCTCATCTCACTGGAACTGGGCGGTTCCCCGACGGATCCCCGCAACCTGTGGCCGGAGCCGGGAGCGTCACCGAACCCCAAGGACGATGTGGAGAATGCCGCCCGCAGAGCCGTCTGCGATGGGCAGATGTCCCTCGCCTCGGCTCAGCAGGCCATCGCCACCAACTGGATGGCACTAGGTCAGCAACTCGGCGTGGTGACCGCCACCGGTCCGGCCACCGCACCGGCCCCTCCGTCCCCGCCGCCGGTCGCGTCGCCGGCTACGCCCGCCGCTCCCATCACCGCGCCCGCCGTCGGCTGTTCGCCCACCACCCCGAGCGGCAACTGCTATCAGCGAGGAGAGTACTGCCCGAGCGCCGACCGGGGCGCGACAGGCACCGATGCCGGTGGGAGTCCCATCACCTGCGAGGACGTGAACGGTACCTGGCGGTGGGAGTAGCCGGAGTTGGCCCATCGGCGTTGCTCGAGTGGCCGGGACCGCCGGGGGGGGCGCCCGAGAGCGCGGATGGTGCCCGAGAGCCGCGGCGCGGCGTGTCGGCGCCGGCCGCCTGGGCGAGCTAGGTGATAAGTCAACTATTTGGCGGTAGACTGGGATCGTGACCAAGGTTCGGTGGCTCGACGAGCGCGAGGAGCGGGCGTGGCGGGCCCTGCAGTTCATGCAGATGCGCCTCAGCGGCCGCCTGGCTGCAGACTTGGCCGCCACCTCTGACCTGTCCTACCCGGACTATCTGGTGCTGGTCGCGCTCGGGGACCGACCGGAGTGGCGGGCCCGGTTGTTCGAGCTGGCCGAGGTTCTAGGTTGGGAGAAGAGCCGGGTTTCCCACCAGGTTGCCCGGATGAGCGGGCGGGGGCTGGTCGAGAAGGAGCGCTGCGACGACGACCGCCGAGGGGCTTTCGTCGTGGCCACCGCCCAAGGCCGTCGGGCCATCGAAGCGGCCGCTCCGCACCACGTGGCCGCCGTTCGCCGGCTCTTCATCGATCAGGTCGGCCCCGACGAGCTCGATGCCGTCGCGGCGGTCGCCGAAAGGGTGCTCTCGGTGCTCGACGCCGAGGAGGCTTTCTAAGAGGCCAGGTGGGGAGCTGGGCCGGCGGCGCGGCACGGCGGTGTCATCCGGCCGGTGCGCGGGATGATGGACCGCCGTCGGCGGGCACGATGGGGAGGGCTGCTCAGTGGACGCGGGGTAGGTCCGTGAGCCGTCGATGCAGGCGGCCGGCGAGACGTTTCAGGCGGCCGCGGCATTCGACCACGACGACGTTGGCGACTTCAGAGACGCTGGCGACTGCAGATGGGTGTCGGGACAGGACTCGGTGAGCCTCTCAACTCGCCGAGGTCGATGACGCCTTCGAGGCTGCGGACCACGCCCCAGCCGATCAGGCCGGTGGCACAGCGGCCCGCACCACCCAGCCGGTGGTCCAAGCCAGCCACCGCAGGAGCAGTCCGGACGACAGATGCGTACTGTTGACGAGACACGACCTGTTGCTTCCCGCCCGCCCACCGAGCCAGCGGGTGTGATCGGCTACCGCCAGCGCCATACCCAACTCGGGGCCCGGCCGCGCCCATACGATCCGCTCGACGGCGGATATTGCGGACGTCTGCGTTCCCAGCTGCTCATTTACCCAGGCGGTCGGTGGTTGCCGTTCCAGACCACCGCGCCGGCCGTCCGATCGCCGGTGAGGCGGATCTCCACTACCTCGCCGGTTCGAAATTCGCCGGCGGCGCCTCTGGGAAGCGACTGAACCACTTCCAGTTCGAAAGGTTCCTCGTCGGGGCCAACGGTGACCATCAGCATGAAGCGGACCATGGGAAGCGGATCCAGGAACCCGCCCAGGGTCCGCACCGAAAGGACCTCGGCCTCCGCGGGGTCACCACCGGCCAGGATCTCGGAGGTCAGCACCGGCTTCGGTCCCTCCGACGAGCGCCATGCCACTATTGGAACGACGACGGCGGCCACGCCGAAGGGAACGAAGACGAACAGGACCACGAGCGCCTGGGTGGTGGAGAGGCCGAACAGCGAAGCCGTCAGGACGGTCAGGGAGGCGGTGATGACCCCTGAGCGTAGGCGTTGGCGCGGGACCTTCGACGCCCGCCGCCGTCAGGCGGCCGATCCTCAGAACGGGGCGTCGAAGCTGAACGGCCCACCGTCGGCGGCTACCTCCCAGTAGCCGCCGGTGGACAGAACCGCGCCGCCGCCGCCGCCGCCGGTGACGGGCTTGGCGAGCGACACACCGCCCGGTGGCCAGCCGCACGCCCGTCGTGGGTATGGTCGCCAGCGCCGACGGTCTCGGGTACGCCCTCATGGACTCGGGCGGTCAGGTCGCCGCCTTCGGCGACGCCCCTGCCCTGCCCCCTCCACTCCCCGGTCAGGGGCCGCTGGTCGCGGTCATCGGGGCCTGAGCGCCGCGGCATCGCGTGGCGACCGGAGATGGTCGGGGTTGACCGGGCCGAGCGTTCAGGTGTCGGCGCGGCTCTCACCGTTGAGGACGTAGCCGATACCGGGGACGGTGCGGATGAGGCCGCCCTCACCCTCGCCGAGCTTCTGGCGCAGCCGGTGAATGTAGGCGTGCAGGTAACCCGCCTCCCGGTCGTAGCCCTCTCCCCACACCGCTTTGAGGATCATCTGGCGGGTGCAGGTGCGCCCGGCGTTTCGGGCGAGGAAGGACAGCACGTCGAACTCGCGGGCGGTGAGCTGCAGTTCGGCGTCACGCAGTCGGACCTGGTGGTGAGCCAGGTCCAACTCGAGGTCACCCACCCGCAGCCGGCGGGGCCCCGGGTCGGTCGGTTCGGGAGCCCGGTGGCGCAGGGCGGTCCGAATACGGGCCTCGAGCTCGGCCATGCCGAAGGGCTTGGTGACGTAGTCGTCAGCGCCGCCGTCGAGGGCGGCGACCTTACGGTCCTCCGTGTCGGTTGCCGACAGCACGATGACCGGCAGGTCGCTCATCTGGCGGATGGCGTGCAGCACCGCCAAGCCGTCCAGGTCGGGAAGCCCGAGATCGAGCACGACCACATCCGGTGCGTCGGTCGCCGTCCTCGACAGGCCCTGGCCGCCGGTGACGACGCTGATGACATCGTGTCCGTGGGCGGTCAGGCCCAGCCGGAGGGCCTTTTGGAGCGAGGGGTCGTCGTCGATGACGAGGACACGGGTCATCGGGTGGCGTCCCGTTGGGGACTCGGTACCGGGGCCAGAGTGAAGACGAACCGGGCCCCGCCGCCCTCCACATCCTCTACCCAGATCCGCTCGCCGTGCGCCTGGACGAAGGTCTTGGCGATGGCCAGCCCGAGGCCCGAACGGCCCCCGGTGTCGAAGCGCACGAAGCTGTCGAAGATCATGTCGCGCTCCTCGGGCGGCACGCCCGGCCCCTGATCGGCGACCGAGACCATCACCTGGTCGCCGCGCCGGCGGGCCGACACCGTGATCGGGGTGCCGGGCGGGGCGTGACGGTCGGCGTTCTCCACCAGGTTGGTGATCACCTGACCGACGAGCAGCGGGTCGGCGTCGACCTCGGCCAACCCGCCGGGGATGTCCAGCTCGACGCGACCGGCGGCCACCGCGCCGCCCAGCCCCGACAGGGCGTCCTCGACCAGTTCCACCAGAGGCCACGCCTGGCGGTCCACGTCCAAGACGCCGGCCTGTAGTCGGGTCATGTCCAGCAGGCTCGTCACCAGACGGGTGAGGCGGTCGGTCTGGCCGTCGAGGATGTCGTGCAGGTCCTCGATGTCGTCCTCGGACAGGCTGAGGGAGCGGTCGCGCAGCGTCGTGGACGCCACCTTCATCGACGCCAGAGGTGTTCGCAGGTCGTGGGACACCGCCCCGAGGAGCGTGCGTCGGAGTCGGTCCACCTCCTGCAGCAACTCGGTCTGGCGGGCCTGGTCGCGCAGCCGGGCCCGTTCGAGGGTCAGAGCGGCGTGGTTGGCGAAGGCTCCGAGCAGGGCCCGCTCCTCGACCGAAAGGGCCATCCCCCGCACCGCCAGTACTCCGACGGGCCGGTCGGCCACCGACAGCGCCACCGTCTGCAGCCGCTCGGGGGTGGGGCCGGTCATGCCGAGACTCACGGGCCTGGCCGAGCCGGGCCCGAGCTGGTCGAGCTGATCCGGGGAGAGAGGCTCACCGGCCGCGGCCACCACCCGCAGGGCCCCCTCCTCGGGCAGCAGCAGCGCCACCCCGGCGACATCGAAAGCGGTTCGCACGGTGTTGACGATGGTGGAGAGCAGCTCCCCGACGGGCGGGTCGTTGACCAGCAGCTCGGTCAGCTCGTAGAGCCGCCTGGTCCGGTTGGCGTGGTGCTCGGCCTCGGAGCGGGCCGAGTCCAGCCGGGCGACCACCTGGGCCACCATGAGCATCACCACCGCGTACACGCCCAGCGCCACCCAGTTCTGGGCGGCGCCAACGGTGAGGGTGTAGTACGGGGGGATGAAGACGAAGTCGTAGACGAGGAACCCGGCCGCCACCGTCACCACCCCGGCCGCCAGACCGCCGACGACGACCCCCGCCACCACCGGCACCACCAGCACCAGGCCGGTCGTGGCGATGCTGAGGTGGGACCGCAGGGGCACCATGACCGCCCCCAGCGCAGCGGCGGCCAGGACCCCCAGGATCGATCCGTACAACCACTTGGGCATGGGCCCATTGTCGTACCACGCCGGGCCCTCTCTGGTCCCCGGTGGCCGTGTTGAGGATTTATTCAGCGCTTTGGGCAGCTGTTGAGGTTCTGTTCAGACCGGCCGGGTCATCATCGTCTTCATGGCTGACTTCCTCGTGGTGCTCTTCATCGTTGCCTTTGCCGTGGCCATGATGGGCCTCATCTGGGCGATGGACCGGGTATGAGCACCTCTCAGGCTCTTCTGCTCGCACTGTCGATCCTGATGTTCGTCTACATAGGCGTGGCCCTGTTCAAGCCGGAACGGTTCTGAAGTGGGCCTTTTCTGGACGATTCTGGTGTTGGTCGTGGCGCTCGGCATCACGTGGCGCTATCTCGGGTCCTACATGGCCGGTGTGTTCGAGGGCCGGGTGCGCTATCTGGCCTGGGCCGAGCGTCCGTTCTACCGAGTCCTCGGGACCTCCCCCGAGCAGGAGCAGACCTGGAAGCGCTACGCCGGGTCGCTGGTCATCTTCTCGGCCGTGTTCCTGGGCTTCGGATACCTGCTGCTGAGGGTTCAGGGATCGCTTCCGCTGAACCCGCAACACATGGGCCAGGTCACGCCGGCTCTGAGCCTGAACACGATCACGTCCTTCGTAACGAACACCAACTGGCAGAACTACGCCGGTGAGACGACCATGTCGTACTTCTCCCAGATCGGCGTGCTCACCGTCCAGCAATTCGTGAGCGCGGCGGTCGGCATCGCGGTAGCCATCGCCCTGGTGCGGGGCTTCTCCCGACGCAACTCCTCCACCATCGGCAACTTCTGGGTCGACACAACCCGCTGCCTGCTGTACATCCTGCTGCCCATCTCCTTCATCGCCGGCATCATCCTGGTCGGCGAGGGGGCGGTGATGACCCTGGCCGGTCCGGTGACCGTCCACGACGCGCTCAACGGGGTCACCCAGACCATCCCCCGCGGGCCGGCCGGCTTCATGGGCTCGATCATGCAGCTCGGTACCAACGGCGGCGGCTTCTTCAACGCCAACCTGGCCCATCCCCTGGAGAACCCCACCGCCATCACCAACCTGCTGTACATCTGGCTCACCCTGTCCATCCCCTTCGCCCTGACCTACACCTTCGGGAAGATGGTCGGCAGCATCCGCCACGGGGCTGCGCTGCTGGCCGCCATGGCGATCATCTTCGGCGTGTGGGTCGGTTTCACCGTCTATGCGGAGCACACCAACAACCCTGCGGTGGCCGCCGCCGGAGTCCACAGCACGGTCGGCAACACCGAGGGCAAAGAGGTTCGCTTCGGCGACACCAGCAGCGCCCTGTTCAACATCTCCATGACCCACACGTCCGACGGTGCGGTGGACAGCGCCACCGACTCCTACACCCCGATGGGCGGGTTCGGGCCGCTCAGCGGAATGATGCTGGGAGAAGTGACGCCCGGCGGCGTGGGTAGCGGCCTCTACACGATCCTGGTGTACGCCGTCATCGCCGTGTTCATCGGTGGTTTGATGATCGGCCGAACCCCGGAGTACCTGGGGAAGAAGATCCAGGCCCGGGAGGTCAAGCTGGCCGGCGTGGCCGCCCTGGTCATGCCGGTCACCGTGGTGGTGCTCACGGCCGTCGCCGCGTCCCTGCATGCGGGCCGGGCCGGCCCTCTCAACTCCGGGCCGCACGGGTTCACCGAGATCCTCTACGCCCTCACCTCGCAGGGTAACAACAACGGATCGGCCATGGCCGGCCTCAGCGGCAACACCGCCTTCTACAACGTCGTCGGCGCCATCGCCATGCTGCTCGGCCGCTTCGCCATCATCATCCCCGCCTTGGCCCTGGCCGGGACCCTGGCGGCCAAGCAGACCGTGCCGGCGGGGCTGGGGACCTTCCGCACCGACAATGGCATGTTCGTCGGCCTGACCATCGGCGTCATCATCATCGTCGGCGGCCTCACCTTCTTCCCCGCCCTGTCCTTGGGCCCGATCGTCGAGCAACTGAGCCACGGAAAGTTCTGGTAATGACCGCCACCGCCGCCCCCGCGCCCGCCGCACCGGAAACGCCCACCCCCCGCGGCGTCGCCCAATCCCGGAGCCTGTTCGACCGCGAGATCCTCGCCCAGTCACTGCGCGACTCCTTCTTCAAGCTGGACCCCCGGGTCCAGATCAAGAACCCGGTCATGTTCGTCGTGGCCGTCGGGACCGTCGTCACCTTCATAGAAGCCGTCGCCAAGCCCACGTTCTTCTCCTGGGCCATCACCGTCTGGCTGTTCCTCACCGTCATCTTCGCCAACTTCGCCGAGGCCATGGCCGAAGGCCGGGGCAAAGCCCAGGCCGACACCCTGCGGCGCATGAGGTCCGAGACCGAGGCCAGGAGGCTGCTCCCCGACGGAGGCGAGCAGCGTTGCCCGGCCTCAGAGCTGTCCAAGGGCGACCTCGTCGTCTGTGAGGCCGGCGACGTCATCCCCTCCGACGGCGACATCATCGAAGGGATCGCCTCGGTCGACGAGTCGGCCATCACCGGCGAGTCCGCCCCGGTGATCCGCGAGTCCGGTGGCGACCGCTCCGCGGTGACCGGCGGAACGAGGGTCCTATCCGACCGGCTCGTCGTGCGGATCACCGCCGAGAGGGGCCAGACCTTCCTCGACCGCATGATCGGGCTCGTGGAAGGAGCCAACCGGCAGAAGACCCCCAACGAGCTCGCCCTCACCATCCTCCTGGCGGTGCTGACCATCGTCTTCATCCCCGTCGTGGTGTCGCTCGACCCCTTCGGCCACTTCTCGGCCATAGTCTCAGGGGCCAAGGGCACGGGCACCGTGGACGTGGTCATCCTGGTGGCCCTGCTGGTGTGCCTCATACCCACCACCATCGGCGCCCTCCTGTCCGCCATCGGCATCGCCGGCATGGACCGGCTCGTCCAGCGCAACGTGCTGGCCATGTCGGGCCGGGCCGTCGAGGCGGCCGGCGACGTGCAGACCCTCCTGTTGGACAAGACCGGCACCATCACGCTCGGCAACCGCATGGCCTCCAAGTTCATACCTGTAGGCGGTCACTCCGAGCAGGAGCTGGCCAGCGCCGCCCAGCTCGCCTCCCTGGCCGACGAGACCCCCGAAGGGCGGTCGATAGTCGTGCTGGCCAAGGAACGCTTCGCCATCAGGGAGCGCCAGCTCGAAGGTTCCCACGAATTCGTGGCGTTCACCGCGCAGACCCGCATGTCCGGCCTCGACCTCGACGGCAGGCGGATACGCAAGGGTGCCGCCGAGGCGGTGAAGCGCTGGGTCGCCGAGCAGGGCGGTACGCCCCCGGACGAGCTCGACGGCGTGGTGGAGACGGTCTCCAAGGCCGGCTCCACCCCTTTGGTGGTGGCCGACGGCCGCACCGTGCTGGGGGTCATCGAGCTCAAGGACGTGGTCAAGCAGGGGATCCGGGAGAAGTTCGACCAGATGCGCCAGATGGGCATACGCACGGTCATGATCACCGGGGACAACCCTCTCACCGCGGCGGCCATCGCCCAGGAGGCCGGGGTGGACGACTACCTGGCCGAAGCCACCCCCGAGGCCAAGATGGCCCTCATCAAGGCCGAGCAGGAGGGCGGCAAGCTGGTGGCCATGACCGGCGACGGGACCAACGACGCGCCCGCCCTCGCCCAGGCCGACGTCGGGGTGGCCATGAACACAGGGACCACGGCGGCCAAGGAGGCCGGCAACATGGTCGACCTCGACTCCAACCCCACCAAGCTCATCGACGTGGTGGAGATCGGCAAGCAGCTGCTCATCACCCGCGGCGCGCTCACCACCTTCTCCATCGCCAACGACGTCGCCAAGTACTTCGCCATCATCCCCGCCCTCTTCGCCGCCACCTACCCCCAGCTCAACACCCTCAACGTCATGAAGCTGCACAGCCCCACCAGCGCCGTCCTGTCGGCGGTGATCTTCAACGCCCTGGTGATCATCGCCCTGGTCCCCCTCGCCCTGCGAGGAGTGCGCTTCCGCGCCGCCGGCGCATCCGCCATCCTCAGACGCAACGTTTGGATCTACGGCATCGGCGGGCTCATCGTCCCGTTCATCTTCATCAAGCTCATCGACCTCGTCCTCGTGGCCCTCCACGCCTACTGACTGAGACCATCACCATGGTTACCCACATCCGCCGTTCCATCATCTCCATCCTGATCATCACCGCCGTCTTCGGCTTCATCTACATGCTCGCCGGTACCGGCATCTCCCAACTGGCGTTCCGCCACCAAGCCAACGGCTCCATCACCCCCAACGGCTCCACACTCATCGGCCAGGACTGGTCCGCCACCAAATGCCCGGGGCACCCCCAAGGCAGCTGCGTGTTCCACGGCCGACCCGACGCCACCGGCCCCTACGCTGCGGTGGTCTGCTCATCCAACGCCCGGAACTGCACACCGAGCTCCGGCGGGGACAACCCCCTTGTCGCCAACAACGTCAGCGGTTCATCCGGCGCGACCAACCTGGGCCCCAGGTCCCAGACCCTCCTGAACAACACCAGGCAACTGGTCTCCTACTGGAGATCGCTCGGGGTCGAGCACCCGACCCCTGACCTGGTCACCACCTCGGGTAGCGGTCTCGACCCCGACATCACCCCCCAGGACGCCATCGTCCAGATACCGATGGTGGCCGCCGCCACCGGTGTTGCACCCTCCGAGCTGCAAACCCTGATCCGCGAGCAGACCCACAGTGCCCAGTTCGGCTTCCTCGGCAGCCCCGACATCAACGTGCTGCAACTCAACGAGGCGCTGGCCAGGCTGAAGTGACCGGCGAGAAGCTGTGAACCCCTCCGAGATCACCGGCTCCGAGAGGATTGACGAAGGTGTGAGCGTGGCGGTCTCGAGCGAAGATGACGCTACCGACGTCGTCGAGGAGGCGGGACACTTCCGGATATACCTGGGCGCGGCGGCGGGTGTCGGCAAGACCTACGCCATGCTCAACGAAGGTCACCGGCGCCTGGAACGCGGCACCGACGTCGTAGTCGGGTTCGTGGAGTGTCACCGACGTCCCCTGACCGAGGAACGCCTAGCCGGCCTCGAGATGGTCCCCCGGCGCACCGTCGAATACCGCGGCTCGCGCTTCGAGGAGATGGACCTCGACTCGATACTCGCCCGGCACCCCGAGGTGGCTCTCGTCGACGAACTGGCCCACACCAATGTCCCCGGGTCACGCCACGCCAAGAGGTGGGAGGACGTGCTCGAGATCCTCGAGGCCGGTATCGACGTGATCACCACGGTGAACATCCAGCACCTCGAGAGCATGGCCGACGCCGTCGAGCAGATGGCCGAGACCAGGGTCCTCGAACGGGTTCCGGACTGGGTGGTGCGCAAAGCCGACCAGATCGAGCTGGTCGATTCGTCCCCCGAAGCACTTCGGCGGCGGATGCTCCACGGCAACATCTATCCCGGGCCCCAAGTCCCCCAAGCGCTGACTCACTTCTTCCGCACTGACAACCTCATCGCGCTGCGAGAGCTCGCCCTGCGGTTCCTCGCCGACGAGACCGAGGAGGAGCTCCTCGAGCACCTGCAGCGCCGGCAGGCGCAGGTCCTGTGGGAGACCAGCGAACGCATCCTGGTCGCGGTCACCGCCGCCCCCGGCACCGACGCCATCGTGCGGCGCGCCGCCCGCATGGCCTCCCGTATCAAAGCCGAGCTGCAGGTCCTGCACGTCGTCGCCGACGGGCGTCCCCAGATGGACGACAGGCAGCTGGCGGTCCTCCGCCAGGTCAGCGTCGACGTCGGAGCCCGCTGGACCGAACACCGGGCCGAGGACCCCGCCCAGGCCGTCATCGACTATGCCAGGTCCCACCAGATCACCCAGATCGTCGTCGGCTCGAGCGGTCGGTCCCGCTGGCAGGAGCTCAAGGGGGGAGGGTCCGTGGTCAGGAAGATCTCCCGCCTCGCCGGGTCGGCCGGAATCGACGTCCACATCATCGCCCGGCGCGATGCCACCCCCGAACCCGACCCCCGAAGGTGACCCGGGCCGGAAGCCGACCATCGACACGGCTCTCCACCGTTTCACCCAACAGCTGGCCGGCCGGTACAGTGACACCAAGCCCGAGTTGGGCTTAGGGCCTCCGCTGCTGGAGGTAGATCGGGGGTTCCCGTGGGGAACCCGACTGCGCAGCCACCGGGGCCGCATGACGGCCCGGGCTCCAAAGGAGTTGCGGCACCCCCCACGGGGCGACGAGCCGGGCCGGCCCTGTCGCGCCTGGCCCGCTGCGGCGGCCCGATCCAACGAACGTCTCGCCGGGTCTGCCGGCAAAGGAGTGTCTCGCATGTTTGGTTGGCGTATCCCCTCACCCGACGAAGCGATGCTGATCAGCGGCTCCAAGGGTCGCGGTGACGGTGCGGCGCCGTACAAGGTGGTGACGGGCCATGGGGCCTTCGTGCTGCCGCCCCGCTCCAAGGCCTCGTTCCTCACCCTGTCGATGCAGGAGGCCGAGGTCCTCGAGCCGTGCGTGACCCAGCAGGGGATCACGTTGGCGGTGAAGGCGGTGATCGCGTTCAAGGTGGGCAACGACCACGAGTCGATCGTCAACGCGGCCACCCGCTTCCTCGCCGACGAGGACCAGATGACCCGTTTGACCGGTCGGATATTCGCCGGTCACCTCCGCTCCATCGTGGGGTCGATGACCGTCGAGGATCTGATCCGGGAGCGCCAGAAGCTGGCCCAGGAGGTCCTTGACCAGTCCAAGCCGGAGATGGCCACCCTCGGGTTGGTGGTGGACTCCCTGCAGATCGAGTCGATCGACGACCAGGGCTCGGGTTACATCAAGGCTCTGAGCCAGCCCCACGTCGCGGCGGTCAACCAGGCCGCCGCGATCGCCCAGTCGGCGGCCGATCAGGCGGCGGCCAAGGCCCGGCAGGAGTCTGATCGCAATCAGGCGGAGTACGCCCGCCAGACGTCAGTGGCCCGGGCGGAGTACGACGCCGAGGTCGAAGCCGCCCAGGCCAAGGCGGCGCGGTCAGGTCCGCTGGCTGCGGCGCGGGCTCAGCAGGAGGTGCTGGCCGAGCAGGCCAAGGTCGCCGAGCGCAACGCGGAGCTGCGTCAGCGGCAGTTGATCGCCGAGGTGGTCCGCCCGGCGGAGGCCGAAGCGGAGCGCATCAAGTTGCTCGCCACCGCCGAGGCCGAAGCGACCAGGGTTCGCGCCGAGGCCGCCGCCGCCAACGACCGGGTCGCGCTCGACCAGCAGCTGATCAGCCTGCTACCCCAGGTGGTCGAGGGCATGAGCAAGGGTTTGGCCCAGGCCAACATCACCGTGCTCAACGGCGCCGAGGGATACAACGAGACCGTGTCCGGGTTGGTCGGCCAGTCCATGGCCATCCTCGAGACCCTTCGCGCCGGCGTCCGCAACGGAACGGGGGCCCGTGCCGCCTCCACCGTAGTGTCGCCGGGGGCGAACGGCATCGCCGCCCCGCCGCCCCTGCGGGAGACGACCGCGGCCGACAGCACGACGGCGAGGGCCACGCCGTAGCAGGTTCTCCCCACCGCGACCTGGTGGGGTTCATCGGGGATGGCCGCGGCGTAATGGACCTCGGCCAGCACGGCCGGCGCCATGAGCCACGGGGCGCCGACGGCCACATGGGGGGCGTAGCCCGTCAAGTCCCTGGGTGAGAAGGGCTTGGCCACGTAGTCGTCGGCGCCGAGCTCGAGACCGTTCACCCGGTCGGCTTCGCTGGAGCGGGCCGTCAGCATGACGACCGGGGAATCCATCACCCCGTCGTCTTCGCTCAGCGCCTCCTTCTCGACCAGCGAAGGGACCAGGACTTCAGGGTGGTGTCACAAACAGCAACCGGTGCCGCATGAGGTCGGGGGTATGTGCCTAGCCTCGGCGGGATGCGCCTCACCCACCCTGATCCGTTCGCCACCCGCTGGCGGGCTCGTTGGATCTGGCACCAACGGCCGGCCATCGGGGCCGAGGCGGCCAGCAGCCCGGCGCTGACCGACCGGCGCGACACGGTCGCCTTGCTGCGCCGCACGCTGGTACTGGCCACGGCCCCCGGGCGGGCCCCGGCCCGGTGCTGGACCGATGGCCGGTACATCCTGCGGGTCAACGGGGTGGAAGTCGGGCGCGGCCCGGTGCGCAGCGATCCCCGCCGGCCGCACTACGACGTCGTGGACCTGGCGCCCCATCTGGTGGTGGGGGAGAACGTGCTGGCCCTTGTGGCCCGCCACTACGGGCGCGCCACCTCGTGGTGGATGCCGGCCCGGCCCACCTATTCGCTCGGCGCCGGCAGCGTCGTGTTCGAGGCTCTCGTCGGCGAGGAGTGGGTCGTGAGCGACCGCTCTTGGCTGAGCCGGGCTGGTGAGGCCTGGACGCCGATGGCGCCGGCGAGCGGAGCGGGGGAGCTTCCCCTCGAGTCGTTCGACGCATCGCGTCACCCGTCGGGCTGGGACCGGCCCGGTTTCGACGCCTCCGGTTGGCGGCCGGCGTTCGAGATCACGCCCTTCCACTCCGGCTCTCATGGCGACCCCCACCCGCCGAGCGAGCCTTTCGGCGTCCTGCGGCCGCCCGTACGGGTGGCTTTCCCCGGCGGGGCGCGCCGAGGCGCCGAGGCGTCGCGGGTGACCGGGCGCGACGGAGCCGAGCGCGTCGACGACCCGGTGGACCAGGTGGCCGCTGACGAGCGCAGCCGCGTCGCGCCCGACGGCCCGGTCAGGACCATGGGATTCGACCTCGGCCGAATCGCCTGCGGGACCGTTGAGCTGACCGTGCAGGACGCGCCGGCCGGGACCGAGATCTCGGTGGCGGCGGCCGAGCATCTCGACGCCGAGGGCCGGCTGGCGCCGCTCGGGCAGCACGCCGGTTTCCGCTTCGTCGCGGCGGGCACGGGGCGGGAGTGCTTCGAGACCTTCGATCTCATCGGTGCCCGCTACCTGCACGCCTCCATACGTTCCCCGCACCCCTCGCCGCATCCCTCGACGGTCCCGCAGCTCGAGCTTTCGCTGCACGAGAGGTTGCGGCCCCGGCCCCCGGGGGCCTCCTTCGCCTGCTCGGACCCGGTGCTCGAGCGCATCCACGCCGTCGGCCTGCGCACCGTCGACCTATGCGCCCTGGACTCATTCGTGGACTGCCCGACGCGCGAGCAGCGGGCCTGGACCGGGGACTCGGTCGTCCACCAGATGGTGGACCTGGTGGCCAACCCCGACTGGTCCATGGCCCGCTGGCACCCGCAGCTCGCCGCGGCAACGAGGACCGACGGCATGCTGCCGATGGCGGCCGCTTGCGACTTCGCCGGCGACCACCACATGTTCATCCCCGACTGGTCGCTGCACTGGGTGCGCAGCGTGCACAACCTGTACCGCTACACAGGGGACCGTGACCTGGTCGGCGACCTGCTGCCGGTGGCCGAACAGACGCTGCGCTGGTTCGAGCCGTTCCTCGGCGACGACGGGCTCCTCGAGCGGGTATCGGGTTGGGTGCTGCTCGACTGGGCGAGCGTGTACTCGGAGGGGTCGTCCTCGACGCTCAACGCCCTGTGGGCTCGCGCTCTCGAGGACCTCGCCGAGATGGCGGCCTGGATCGGCAACCACGCCACCGCGGCATGGGCCCGCAGGCGCTACTCGGATGTGGCCGGGGCCTTCGACCGCTTCTGGGACGAGCGGCGCGGCGTCTACGTCGACCACGTCGTCGATGGCGTGGCCCGCCGCAGCGCCGCCCAGCACGGGGGCGCCGCCGCCCTCGCCGCCGGTCTGGTGCCCGCCCCGAGGATCGGCCGCGTGGTGGAACGGCTGACCGACCGGACCCGCCTCCTGCGCCACTCGTGGGCCATGGACACGGTCACTCCCGAAGGGGACGGAATCGGCTACCTGTACCTGACCTCGGGCTACCCGGCGCCCGACTGGGACGTCGAGGAACAGATGGTCGCAGCCGAGCCGTTCTTCCGCTACGTGCTCCACGACGGGCTGGCCCGGGCCGGCCGGGCCGACCTGGTGGCCGACGTGTGCCGTGACTGGGTGGTGTTCCTCGAGCGGGGGGAGACCAGCTGGCCGGAATGCTGGAACGGCGGGACCCACTGCCACGGCTGGTCATCGACCCCCACCCGTGACCTCGTCGTCCACACCCTGGGCGTCACGCCGGCCGAGCCGGGCTACGCCGCGGTGCGCGTGGCGCCGGCGCTCGGAGATCTCGAGTGGGCCCGGGCGACGGTCCCGACCCCGCACGGGCCGGTCACCGTCGAAGCCCGCGCCGACGGTTCGGTGCACGTCGACAGCCCGGTGCCGGTGATCCGCGGTGTCGCCGGCGGGTGAGACGTCCCGGCCCGAGAGGCTGCTGCGGCGGTCACCGCCTGCGGTCGAGGTGCGGGGGTTCCTCGAGACCCACGGCCAACACTGCGGTGGCGGCCAGGCCGATGACCCCCACCACTGGTCCGGCGAAGGCGATGCTGGCCACGGCTACCACCAGCGAGTCGGTCAGGGGCCCGGCCACATTGCCCCCGTCGGCCACGACCCTCCACAGCGCGAGGAACGACGCCCTCCCCTCCGGCGGGGTGAGGTCGGCGCCGAGGGTCATGACGATCCCCGAGCCCAGGCCGTTGCCGAAGCCCAGAGTCAAGGCGACGAGGAAGAGGGTGAGGTAGCTGTGACTGAAGGGGATGAGGATGTGGCCGACGGACAGGATGAGGATGCAGGGCACGGCCACGGCCCGCCGACCCCACCGGTCGGACACGTGGCCGGCGGGGTAGAACAGGGCCAGATCTACCAGTGACGACCAGGCGAAGATGGCCGCCGCCGACCCCGAGCCGAGCCCGATGTGGGCGGCCCAGAGGGGCACCATGGCCACCCGGCTGCCCCGCAGGAGCATGATCCCGAACGCCCCCACGCCCGAGGTGGCGAACCCTCGGCGGTGATCGCGCAGCACCTTGAGGGGGTGGACCGCCGGCTGGGCCGCCGCCCTGGCCTCGTGGTCGGAGCCATCCTGGGCCATCGCATACCAGGAGAAGCCGATCACGAGGGCCACCAGATAGATGGCGAAGCCCACCGAGGCGTCGTTCTTGGTGGCCAGGGCCACGAAGACGAACGGCCCGATGACGTTGCCCACCCTCATCACCCCCCCGAACAGCGAAAGGGCCCGTCCCCGGATCGGGGCCGGGGCGACCCGGCTCAGGTAGGTCATCCATACCAGGCTCCACAGAGACAGGCCGGCGGACTGGACGAACAGGGACCCGGCCAGGACGACCACGGAGTTGGCCAGCAGGCAACCGAGCAGCCCGGCGGCCGTGGCGGTGGCGCCGACCCAGGCCGAGCGCCGCTCGCCGATGGCGGCGAGGAGACGGCCGGCGGGTAGGTCGAAGACCAAGCCGCCCAGGCCATTCACGGCCACTACGGCGGTGGATGCACCGGGCGACGCGTGGAGGTCCCGGGCGGCGTAGACGAGGATAGGGAGCATGGCCCCCTGCCCGGTGCTGAGGACCAGGTTGGGGATGTACACCCGCTTCCACAACGAGCGTATGGTGACCTGGCCCGACACTGGTTCCCCGGCCTGCTCGTGTCTGGTCAGTAGTCCTCCGATACGGTGCCCGCGCCAGCCCCGAGGTTCCCACCTGAGCGTCGTTGCCGGCAAACCGGCGGTGCGGCGCGCCCGGGGGGTGCCGCAGCCGCGGACCGGGACCCGGCCGCGCCGCAGAAGCATTCAGATGGCTCGAAAACGGTCGTCGTGGCCGAATACCTTCCGCTGCTGGACCTCGGGGACGGGATGTGCTCCTACCGAAGGGCCGCCAGCCTTTACGCTGCACTGTCGTGCAAGAGGAAGCCGCCAGGGAACAGCCGCAACACCGTCGCCCGCCGGGCCGGCCAGGCGGTCGGGTTGCACCCGGTGACAGGCCCGCCCCGCCGGCGGGCATCGACGCCGATTGATGGGGGGAGCGGGACTTCGGTCGGGCCGGTGGGCCCGCCGGAGCATCATGGGTAGGTGGGTCGCGGCGGCGCTGGGCGGTTTGGTAGCGGGGCTGCTCCCGGCGCTACCGGCAGACGCCGCCGGGCCGGCCTGGACGGTGTCGTGGGCGGCGGCGATGGCCGCCAACCTCGACCAGCAGTACGCCGTCAACGCCACGGTGCGCCAGGTCGCCCCGCTCAGCATCGGCGGTGACGAGGTCCGGGCCCAGATCTCCAACAAGTACGGCAACGCCCCGCTCGTAGTGGCGGCCGCGACGCTCGCCCTGGCCGGATCGGGTCCGGCTACCGTGGCCGGGACCATGCACCCGCTCACCTTCGGGGGAGCGCCGTCGGTCACCATCCCCATCGGTGGCAGCGTCTACAGCGATGCCGTGTCGATGACGGTGCAGGGCGGTCAGAGCGTGGCGGTCAGCCTGTATGTCGCGACGCGGGATTTGATCACCGAGCACTACGACGCCGGTAGCGGCGTCTCCTACGCCTCCCTCGAGGGGGCCGGCAATCTCACCGCCGAGGCGAGCGGGGCCGGTCTGGCCTATCCCCAGACCTGGGACCGCTTCGTGAGCGGCGTCGACGTGGCCGGTGGCCCCACCCCAGCGGCAGCCACGGTGGTCCTCGGGGACTCGATCAGCGATGGGTACAACTTCAACTGCCCCGGCCTGCAGAGCTACTGCACCCTGACCACGGCGTGGCCTACGGTCATGACCCAGCGGCTGCTGTCCCTGCCCGACACCCAACGGGTCGGGATCGCCAACGAGTCGATCACCGCCAACACCGTCACCCCGCAACCCGATGACGACTCCAAGCGGGGAGGCGGTGAGCCGGGCGTCACCCGGATGGCCTCCGACGTGTTCGCCCAGCCCGGCATCAACCGGGTGTTCCTCCTCCTCGGCACCAACGACCTGTGGTTCGGGGCCACCCCCGACCAGGTCATCGCCGGCTACCAGCAGGTCCTGACCCGGGCCAAAGCAGCCGGAATCCCGGTGATCGCCTCGACCCTGCTGCCCCGTGCCACGGGAGCCCGCGAAGTGTGGACCCCGGCCATGGAGGCCAACCGCCTCCTGGTCAACAAGTGGATCCTGCACTCCGGTGCCTTCGCCGCGGTGGTGGACCTGGCCGCGGTGATCGGCGACGTCTACAACGGCGCCTGCAGCCCCAACGTCATGTTCCCCCCATACGACTCCGGCGACCACCTCCACCCCAACACCGCCGGCGAGGTCGCCATGGCCGACGCCGTCCCCACCACCCTTCTGGGGGCCGGAGCGGCTCCCGCCGCCGCCCCTCTCGTGAGCGCGGTGCCGACGCCGGGCTGCGTGCACGATCCCCTCCTTACCATCAACTCCCCGGTCCTGGCCGCCGCAGGGGCGACGACCACTACGCCCTCGACCTCCCCGACGTCGCCGACGGCTCCCACCACCACCGCCCCGCCCGGGGCCACCAAGACGGTGGCTAGTGGGGCTGCCCGCTCCTCGTCGTCGACGCCGACCGGGATGATCGTGGGGGTCGGCGTCGGGATCGTCGCCGTAGCCGCCTTTGCCGTGGCCCGGTTCCGAGCGGCATCCCGCCGCCGCGGGAGGCACCACTTCCGCCGTTGGTGAGCCCCGCGAAGACCCGCGCACCCATCGACAGGGACGCGCCAGAGGTCGCCCCGGTAGGTGGATTTACCGGGCCGTAACTTTCACTTTGGTTGATGGTCGCTGACTGTTCATCCTGGCGTTGTTGAGGTGCAACCTGCTGTCGATGAGAGTCGTCTGCAGCGACGGGCACCACACGGTGGCCGGGTCTCTCAGCGAAAGGAACACTTTCAGATGCGTCGAAGTTTGCGTACTGCCGCCGCAGCAGCGGGGGTGACGGCCGCTCTGGCCGCAGGTGCCGTACTGCCGAGCGTCGCCGGAGCGGATGTGCCGGTGGCCCGGGGCGTCGTTCCCGCGGCTTCGTTTCCGCACATGGACCACGTCTTCGTGATCATGATGGAGAACAGTTCGTATGCCAGCCTGTTGTCGCCGGCCAACGCCGACACGTCCTACATACGCCAACTCGCGGCGGACCATGGGCTGGCAACCGACTACTACGGGGTCACCCACGTCAGCACGCCCAACTACGTCGCCGCGGTCAGCGGTAATACCTGGGGATCGAACAGCGATGATCCCAATCAGGTGACCGCTGGAGCCTTCAACCACGTCAACCTGGTGGACCAGCTCGATCAGGCCGGGGTCAGTTGGAAGGGCTACATGCAATCCCTGCCGAGTGTGGGCTTCACCGGAGCATCGTCGCCCGACGGCCTGTACGTTCGCAAGCACGATCCCTTCATGATGTTCCCCGACGTCGCCAACAACCCGTCCCGAGCTGACCACGTCGTTCCTCTTGGTCAACTGGCGGCCGATCTGAGCACCGGTCACGTCCCGCAGTTCGCGTGGATCTCGCCCAACGTGTGTGACGACATGCACGGGGGCGCCACCAACTGCCCGTACGCCAATTCGGCCACCGACCCGGCCCAGGCCACCCTTTACCGCGACGGCAACGATTTCTTGAAGCAGTGGGTCACGGCCATCACTACTTCCCGGGCCTGGACCGGCCATTCGGCCATCTTCATCACCTGGGACGAAGGCGCCTATGCCTATGAGTCTCCCTACGGCCCGACTGATCTCAGCGGTTGTTGCGACTCACCGATCCTCCCTGCTTCGCCGACCAACCCGGCCACCGGGGGCGGCGGAGACCTCGCCGGGGGAACCTTGTACGGCGGTGGCCACGTGCCCATGATCGTGGTGTCGAGGCTGGGAGAGAGAGGCAGGGTCGACAGCACCCCGGTCAACCACTACTCGCTGCTGCGCACCATCGAGGC
This sequence comes from Actinomycetes bacterium, assembly GCA_021838445.1. GTDB lineage: Bacteria > Actinomycetota > Acidimicrobiia > Acidimicrobiales > Palsa-688 > JAKCDU01. The sequence continues at coordinate 28,356 of JAKCDU010000001.1, forward strand.
CAACTGGGACCTCGGCTACCTCGGTAACGCCGGCGACTCCGTCCAGGTTCACTCGTTGGCACCCCTGCTGACATCGTCGGGTAGCGGCGGCGACGACCGACGCTGATAGCCGGCCGACCCGGTGCCGGCTGATCGGCTCTCCAGCCCGCCGCTGCCAGCACAGCGGCGGGCTGGGCCCGGACACATCGGCGCCTGGACCCCCGGCCGACCCAGTTCCGTAGCGCCAACCACCGGATCCGCTCAGCCGCTGAGCGGCCGCGGGCCTCGCCCGGGATCAGGTGGCGGCTTGGACCAGTTGGGCGAGAGCCGACCTGCTGAGACCACCCTGTGGTGACAGCGCCACCCGATCGACCAGGCCGCCGTAGCGTCGAGCCAGTTCGGTGCCGACCTCGAGCGGCGTGCCCCGCACGGTGAAGCGGTCCAGCACGGCCTCGTCGATCAGTCCGGCCATCTCCGCCCAGCGACCCTCCCGGCTCAGCCGGTGCAGCTCCGGCTGCAGCGGCGCGAACCCGTCGGCCTCGAGCAGCACCCGGTAGGCCGGGGTGGAGGCGTAGAACGACACGAGGGTGCGCAGCGACCGGCTCACGTCGTCGCGGGCCGATTCGTCCTCCCACACGCCGACGATGGCTCCTGCGGTGACAGTGAAGCCGTCACGTCCCCGGCGGGCCCGGGCCAGTCCCCGCTCGAGAGCCGGGAGGGTGTGTTCGGCGAGTGACCGCCGGCTGTTGAGAGGGTGGATGATGAGCCCGTCGGCGACCTCGGCGGCCATCTCTGTCATCCGGGGGCCGACTGCGCCGATGGCGATCGGCGGCACCCCGTGCTCGAGGGGACCGGGGTTGAACGTCGGCGGCATCAGGGTGTGCGTGGTGAACCGCCCCCGGAAATCCAGGGGGGTGCCGTCCTGCCAGGAGCGCAGGATGGCTTTGACGGCGAGGACCATCTCCTTCATGCGGGCTGTCGGCTCCGACCACTGAGAGCCGTAACGGCGCTCGATGTGGGCTCGTATCTGGGAGCCGAGACCGAGTGTGAAGCGTCCCCCGGAGAGGCGCTGCAGGTCGTGGGCGGTATGGGCCAGGTGCATCGGGCTGCGGGGGAAGGCGATGGCCACGTTGGTGTAGAGGTCGAGGGGCGCGCCGCTGCTGGCGGCCAGGACCAGGGGCATGAACACGTCGTGGGGCCCCTCGAAGGTGAACCCGCCGTGGGCCCCGGCCCGGGCCATCTCGGCCGCGGCCTCACCGCCGTCGGCGAGGAATCCGGGGAGGGGGGCGTCGATCTTCATCGGGCCGACTCTATGGGGCCGACACCGCCGATGCCTCCCAATCTGTTGCTCTGCGCGTACTCAGCGTTGCATAATGCAGCAGTTAGCTCGTGGGGGAGGTTCGATGTTCGACCTGAAGATCACCGGTGGACGCATCGTCGACGGCAGTGGCGCGGCGCCGTTCGAAGGTGACGTGGTCATCTCCGGCGGACGGATCGTGGCTGTGCGGAGGGGTCCTGTGGAGGGGGAGGCGGCCGAGACCATCGACGCCCGGGGCCTGACTGTCACCCCCGGTTTCGTGGACGTCCACACCCACTACGACGGGCAGGTGACCTGGGATCCGCTGCTCGAGCCCTCCTCGGCCCACGGCGTGACGACGGTGGTGATGGGTAATTGCGGGGTGGGCTTCGCACCGGTCGTTGCGGGTTCGCAGAAGTGGCTGATCGAGCTCATGGAGGGGGTCGAGGACATACCGGGGACGGCCCTGTCGGAGGGCATCACGTGGGACTGGCAGTCCTTCCCCGAGTACCTCGACGCCCTCGACGACCGACGCCTGGCCGTGGACGTCGGCGCCCAGGTGGCCCATGGACCGGTCCGGGCCTTTGTCATGGGAGAGCCCGGTGCGGCCAACGAGCCGGCCGGTCCGGAGGCCATCCGGCGAATGGCCGAGGTCGTCCGCGAGGCCGTCGAGGCTGGGGCCCTGGGCTTCTCCACGTCCCGGACCATCGTGCACCGAGCCATCGACGGTCGCCCGGTGCCGGGGACCTTCGCCGCCGAGGACGAACTGTTCGCGCTGGGAGGGGCCATGGCGGCGGGGGGCCGGGCCGTGTTCGAACTGGCCCCCGCCGGGGCGGCCGGGGAGGACCTGGTCGCCCCCCGAACCGAGATCGACTGGATGTGCCGGTTGGCCGAACGCATCCAGATGCCGGTGTCGTTCGCCCTCGAGCAGGTCGACTCCGCCCCGGACCTGTGGCGGGAGATGATGGACCGTTCGATCGAGGCCACCGAGCGCGGCGCCCCCGTGTACCCCCAGGTTGCCGCCCGTCCCTTCGGGATGCTCCTCGGCTTCCCCGGGCGCCACGCCTTTGCGGCCCGCCCTACCTACCGACAGCTTGTGGCCGGCTGCTCCTGGGAGGAGCTCGTCGAAGCGCTCGCCGAGCCCGAGATCAAAGCGAGGATCCTGGCCGAAGACGACCTGCCCGTGGCAGGGTCCTTCCTGCTCTCCCACGACGCGCCCATGTCGATGCCCCTCGACCGGGTCTACCCGCTCGGCCATCCCGTCGATTACGAGCCGACCCCCGACCGCACCGTGGCGGCGTTGGCCCAGGCGGCGGGGATCGACCCCTACGAGCAGCTCTACGATCTGATGCTCGAGCACGGCGGGGGCCAGCTACTGATGGTCCCGTTCTTCAACTACTCCTTCGGCAACCACGACGCCATCCGCGAGATGCTCCTGCACCCCGCCGGTGTGTCCGGCCTGGGCGACGGCGGAGCCCACTGCTTCTTGATCTGTGACGCGTCGGTGCCGACCTTCATGCTCACCCACTGGGCCCGGGACCGCCGGCGGGGACCCGGCCTGCCTCTCGAGTACGTGGTCCGCAAGCAGACCTACGACACCGCCCAGCTCTACGGCCTGGGTGACCGGGGACGGCTGGCCGAGGGGTGGAAGGCGGATGTCAACGTGATCGACTTCGACCGGCTCAGCCTGGGGATGCCCTACATGGCCCACGACCTGCCGGCCGGGGGCGCCCGTCTGCTGCAGGGAGCCGACGGATACGTGGCGACCATCGTGAGCGGGCAGGTGACCCGCCGCCACGGCAAGGACACCGGGGCCCGGCCGGGCCGGCTGGTGCGCGGGGCGCGCTGAGAAGTTGCCCCGCCCGGCCCCCCAGACCGATCGGCTGATCGCGCTGTTCCGGCTGCTCGCGGCCCGGCCCCAGCACGGTGCCACGATGGCCGAGATCGCCCGGCGCATCGGGGTCAACCGGGCCAACCTCTATCCCATGATGGCGGCCCTGGTCGAGGCCGGGTGGTTGCTCCACGACCCCGAGCGCAAGCTCTACTCCCTGGGTCCGGCCCTGGTCGGCCTGGGTGACGCCGCCTCGGCCGGTCAGCCGACCCTCGCCGCGCTGCGTCCCGTGGCCCTGTCGCTCAGCGAGCAGACCGGTCTGAGCAGCGCCGTCTTCACCCGGTCGGGCCCGACGGTCACACTGGCCGAGCTGGTCTGGGACCTGCACGCCGGGGCCGCGCCGATGCGCCTCGGTCAGTCCTTCCCCCTCCGGGCCCCCTTCGGGGCCGGCTTCGTGGCCTGGGCCGGCGAGGCCGAGATCGACCGCTGGTTGGAAGCCGGTTCGGGCGACCGGGCGCACCTCGTGGACGCCCTGGGGGCCATCCGGGAGCGGGGCTTCGTGGTGGAGGCGGGGCGTCCGCCCGACGACCCGATCGACGCCCCGGCCCCCTCGGGCGGCGAGGAGGCCGCCCGGGAGGCGCGACTGTCCGATCGCGGCGCCGAGGCCCTGATCGAGGATCTGTCCCGCCAATCCGACAGCGTGCTGGCCGAGCTGTCGGCCAGCCGGCGCTACCGGGTGCGCACCCTGGGCGCCCCGGTGTTCGACCCCGCCGGCGTGGTGACGACCTTCGTGGTCCTGTTCGGCTTCGTGGACCCCGTGTCGGGGCGCGACATCCACGAGTTAGGTCAGCTGGTTTGTCAGGAGACCGGTCGGGTGACCCACGGCGCCTGCGCCGGCTCTAGCCATCGTCTCTCTCCCCGTTCCGCCGAATCTGCCCATCAATCCAACGGAGGCCGCCGTGACTGTCACCTTCACCACTGACCCGCTCGCCAGTGCCCGTGAGCTCGCCCCGCTCGTCGAGGCCGAAGCCGACGCCACCGAGGCCGCCGGTACGCTCTCGCCAGCAGTGGTCCAGGCCCTGGCCGAGCGCGGCCTGTTCGGTCTTCTCCTGCCGAGCGAGCTGGGCGGGATGGAGGCGGACGCGGCGACCACCCTGGCGGTATACGAGGAGCTGTGCCGGGCCGATCCCTCCACCGGGTGGTCCTTCCTGGCCAACACGTGCACGTCGGGTTTCGCCGGAGCCTTTTGCGGGGATGCCGCGGTGGCCGCCATGTTCCCCCCGGGCAAGGTGGTCAGCCACGCCGGGATGCTCGGACCACGAGGGAGCGCCGTGCCCGAGGACGGTGGCTACCGGGTGTCCGGCCGGTTCAGCTTCGGCAGCGGCTCGGGTCACGCCGACTGGATCGGGGCGGGCACCGTCGTGGCTGGCCCCGACGGCCCGCTGATGGGTGCCAACGGCCTACCCGAGCTGCGGGTGACGTTCCTGCCCCGCCACGAGGTCGAGTTCCTCGGCAACTGGGACGTGCTGGGCCTGCAAGGGACGGGCAGCTTCGACTACGAGGTCAAGGACCGGTTCGTGGCCGACGACTTCACCTTCTCGCTCATGTCGCCCACCGTCCACCGGGGCGGTTCCGTCTACCGGCTGGGGGTCCTCGGCCTGACGTCTGTCGGGCACTGCGGGTTCGCTCTCGGTGTGGCCCAGCGCGCCCTCGAGGAAGCCGCCCGCGTCGCGCCGTCGAAGGTGCGGATGTCGTCGTTCACTCCGGTGAGCGACGACCGCCTGTTCCAGTACGACTTCGCGCACCACGAGGCCGCCTTCCGCTCGGTCCGGGCCTACTCCTACGAGCTGTTCGAGCAGGCTGACTCGATCGCCCGCACCGGAGCCGATCCCGACGCCGAGCTCCAGCTGCGTCTGCGCCAGGTGACCACCTACGCCACCCACGTGGCCGCCGACGTGGTGCGCGCCGCGTTCGGCTGGCTCGGCACCGACGGGATCCGCCCGACGGTCATCCAACGGCTCCTACGGGACGTCCAGACGGCCGCCCAGCACATCTTCGTGGACTCCTCCACCTTCTGCAGCGCCACCCCGGCGCTGCTCGCCAGCTACCAGAAGTCCGCCGCCCGCTAGCACCCGGCCCGATCAGACCGGGGCTTCGACCTCGAGTCGGGGGCGGCGGGGGGACGGCTGGTGCTCCTCGAGGTCGGCTACGAGCTCGTCGCGCCAGGCCCGTCGCTGCGGGTCGTGCCAGAGGTTCACCTGCTGGAGGGGGTCGTCGGACAGGTCGTAGAGCTCGCCCTCGGTGCTGTCGTGGACGGTGCCCGGCCGGTAGACGGTGCAGACCCACCCGTCGCGGGTGATGGTCCTCAGGTGCACGTCGACGCCGAACAGCTCGCTGTCCCATTCGGTGAGGACCCGTTCGGGCCCCTGGCCGTCGGCGAGGGGTAGCGACTGGCCCTCCATCCACTCCGGCGCGTCCAGCCCGGCGATGGCGCAGACCGTCGGGGCCAGATCGACCAGGCCGACGGGGGAGTGGACCACCGCTGGCGCGGTGCCGCTCGAAGGCGCCGGTCGCCATATGAGCGGCAGACGCATCAATCCGTCCACGTGGTAGGGCCCTTTGAACAGCAGCCCGAAATCGCCCTGCAGCTCGCCGTGGTCGGTGGTGAATATCACATCGAGGTCGTCGTCCCAGCCGCGGGCGGCCACCGTGGTCAGGACCCGGCCGAGGGCTTCGTCGATCAACTCGCACTCGACGGCGTTACGGGCGTTCACCTCCCGTACCTGATCGGCGGTCAGCGTCGCCGGAACCCACCGGGCCGGCGCCTCGAAATTGGAGACGAGTGATCCGTCGTACCACATGCGCCAGTGGCGGGGCTTGGCGTCGAGCACCGCCTCTCTCTTCGCCCGGGAGTCGATGAAACCCGGCGGCAACGGCACGTCGCGCCAGTCGATACGGGCCATCTCGGCCTGCGGCGGGTCCCAGGGATGGTGGGGGTCGGGGAAGCTCATCCAGCAGAACCAGTCGGCGTCGGCGTCGAGACCATCGATCCAGGCGATGGTCCGGTCGGCCACCCAGTCGGTGTGGTACCACTCGCGCCGTACCGGGTTCACTTGGACCTGCGGGGCTCCAGTGTCGCCCCCGCCGGCGGCGTTGACCTGCAGTTCGGCGTCGACGGTCGGGTAGTACATGGCCACGGCCTCGGGGTGCTCGGCGCGCAGCCACCGGGCGTAGTGGAGCTGACCCTGGGCTCCGTGGGTGGCCATTTCCATGTGTTCGAAGCCGCGGTGTGAGCCGCCCGGCGGGGTGGTGCCGGCGGCCGGCAGGGCGTTGTCGGGGAACCGGGAGAAGGGGTCCACGAACGGCTCGAAGTGCGACTTGCCGATCAGGGCGGTCCGATACCCGGCGCCACGGAGCAGTTCGGCGAACGAAGGCGCGTCGGCGGGGAGGGGTACGCCGTTCATCCACACGCCGTGGGTGCTCGGGTGCTGTCCCGTGAGGATGGTGGAGCGGGATGGCATGCACACCACCGACTGCGGGATGGCCCGCTCGTAGCGGATTCCCTGGCCGGCCAGTCGGTCTACCACCGGGGTCCGGGCCAGTGCCCCACCGTTGCACCCGAGGGTGTCGTAGCGCTGCTGGTCGGTGGTCACCAGGAGGATTTTGCGGCCCATCAGCCGGCTCCTTCCATAATGTCGCGGAGGTGGTGCAGGGCGGCGCCAGCGGCGCCCGCGATCACCAGGGCCATGGTGGCCGGATCGGCGTCGGCGCCGTAGGAGACCAGGGATGTGCCGTCGCCCAGATCGAACACGTCAAGGGTGGACAGGTGCTCGCGCAGGGTCGGGATCTTCAGCCGGTACTGGAACCGTCGCTGCAGGGGATCGTGGGTGACGATCTGCTCGGGCATGGGCAACCCGGCTGCGGTGACCACCGTGCGGGTGTCGCCCTCGACTGTCGCTGACACGATCCCGGGGAACCACTCGGCGATCCGCCCGGGGTCGCCGACCAGTGACCAGACCTCGTCGGCCCGTCGGGCGATGCGGACCTCGCGACGCACGCTGGCCCTCTGAGGAGGTGTCACTGGGTCACCGTGCCGGCACCGCCGCTCACCGGGTCGGAGCGGCCCGGCGGTTCCGGGCCGCCGGCGGTGAGGCGTGCCAGTTCGGCGTCGATGAGGGCCTCCTGGTCGGCGATGTCGCGCCGGGCCGTCGAGATGCGCCAGCGGCCGCGCAGCATCAACACCGTCGGGAGGAAGGCGATCTGGCCGGCCGCGCACACCCACCACCAGGTGCGCCACTGGCGGGGGGCCTTGGACCGGGCGCTCAGGACGGCGGCGCCGTGGGCCTGCAGATAGGCCCGGTCGGCGGCTGGCATGGCCCGCAGCGAGAGCAATCGGGCGATGGCCGGCCCGGTCCCCACGTGGAGGGCCGTTCGGATCTCGACTACGGCCCGGGCCCGGGCCGCCCCGTCGGAGGGATTCTCCCGCAGACGGGCCAGGGTCGCTGGATCGACGACCCGGAGGGTCTGCACCTGCCCGGGGTAGGTGGCCTGGATGGTCGCCAGGCGGGGCCCGTAGTTGCTGATCGGGGTCACAGAGGAGACCACCAGTGGGAGGATCAGGAACGATACCGACACGACCGCTCTGAGCACCCATCCCCAGATGGCCAGGCCGGTGGCCACCAGGGCCGGGCTGTGGCGCTCCACCGTCTCGGTGAAGGCCGCCATCCAGGGGGCGTAGGCGAAGCCGCGGCTGAACGACAGGATGGAGATGATCACGACGAAGGTCCCGTAGCTGGTGGACGCCGCCGTCGCTCGGGACGCGAAGATCATCGTCATCACCACCGCCACCACACCGGCGACCACCATGATCGGCTTGCGCACGGCCAGGCGGTCCGACAGGGTGCCGGCGATCACCACCGCTATGGCGTCGGCCGCCCAGAACCAGTTGCCGAGGCTGTTGGCCCGGGCCTGGCTGTAGCCGAAGACCGACGTGAAGTAGACGACGAAGAACCCCACGGCGGCGTAGTAGATGAGGAGGAACACGCTCACCCCGAAGGCCGGCACCAAGATGTCGGTCCGCAACATCCGCCGCCAGGGCTGCGCCACCGCGGCGTCCACGTCGATACCGCGGGCTCTTGCCTCGAGGATGGCCCGCTCCCGGATGGAGACCATCCGCTGGTCGCGCAGCGCGGGTGACAGCTCTCTCAACCACAGCAGGGCGATGAGGAACATCACCGCACCGCTGATCCCGGCGATGTGGAACTGGTCCTGCCAGGCCTTCAGGTGGTCGAGGGTGTTGGACGCTACCTCCGAGACGATGAGGCTGCCCACGACCGGCCCCAGGGTCCACAGTCCCATGGCCGTGCCCCGGCGCAGCTGCGGCGAGAAGTCCCGCACCAGCGCCGGGGTGGCGACCAGCACCATCCCCTCGATGAGGGCGGACAGCGCTACCAGCACTCCGTAGGTCACCGCGCCGGGTGCCGCCGGGATGGCCACCGCGGTCAGGACGGCATGTACGAGCAGGCCGGCGATGACCATGTTGGCCCGGCCCCAGCGGTCGGCCAGCCCGGTGGCCAGCGAGGCCAGCGCGCCGACTGCGTTGGAGACCACGATCAGGGTCAGGTACCAGCGGAACGAGACGTGGAAGTGGGCCAGTACCGAGGGAGAGACCGCCCCCTGCACGTACTGCTCGTAGTAGAGGATGATCGTCGACGCCACCACCACGGCCAGCAGCCAGTAGCGGGTCGTCCCCTGGGGGTAGTGGTCCAGCCGGCGATCGAACAGCGCCGATCGTGGGCGGGCCGGTGCAGGCGAACCGAGGCTAGCGGTGGCCATCGACCGTGCTCCCTCCGCTCGAAGTCCTTTCGTGGCTGGCCATGTTGGTGTTCCCCCTCTGGTCGTCGGACTGTGGTCTCGTGGTCGTTGGTCGGCCGGCCGCGCTCGTCAGCCGGGGCCGGCCAGGTCGCGGCGGTTACGGCGACTGGCCTCGGCGGCGTGGAGCATCAGGTTGCGGGCCATCGACGACTCCTGCTCCTGGGCCCGCCGCGAGTACACCTCGGTGCGGGCCTGGTGGGCCTCCCGGGAATCGGGCTCGGCCAGCACGGCGTGCTCGACCAGGTGGCAGGCCATCCGCAGATCGCCGGCGTCGGCCAGCTCCGCCGCCCGACGCAATACCGCGGACACCCCGCCTGCCATCTCCACCCAGATGCGGGCCTGCTGGGCCCGCGGCGCCGGCAGCAGGTGGTCGGGTTCGCCGTCGTACCATCCCCCGTAGCGCCGCCACACGTTGCGAACGAGGAACTGCGGATGGTCGTAGACCGGTCTCAGGTAGGGACGGTCCCGCAGCCGCTCGGGCACCTCGACGGAGTGGATGACACGGTCGAGGGTGGCCCCGGTGTTCATGAGGGCCAGTACCTGCGCCTCGATCGAGTCGAGCAGGTCGGCGGTGTCGATCAGCGCGGTCGTGATCCGCTCGGCGCCGAACACCGGCAGTCCGTGGCCCGAAACCATGATCTCGGCACCGAGGCCGGCCATCTCCCGCAGCGCCACCGCCCAGTCACTCAGGTAGCGCTGGACCTTCTGTGGGTTGCCGGCGTTGGGAACGGCCCAGATGAAAAGGTCGCCGGGATGGAGTACCCGGGCCTCGGGCACCCATGTCCAGGTGGCGTCATCGGTCTCGCCCCGGGCGTGGTGCAGTTCGAAGGTCATCGAGCCGCGCCGGAAGGTGAGACGGTCGGCGTAGGTGACGTCGGGCATCCGGTAGTCGACCGGCCACTCGAACCCGTCGACGGGCAGCCCGAACTGTCGCTGGTTGATCGCTGCGTTCCATCCCGCAGTGGCGCGGTAGCGCCGGAAGTGCTCGGGGACGTCGGCGTGGGCGTAGACGGTGGGCGGCTCCCAGCCCTGCTCGGCCGCCTCGGCCTCGAATCGGGCTGTGCCGAAGACATGGTCGACGTGATGGTGGGAGTACACGGCGTCGGCCAGCCGGGCCCGGGGCCTCCACGACCGAACGCTGTCGAAGACCACTTCCTGGTCGAAGAAGCCCCCCGTGTCGAGCATCACGAGCCCGTCACCGGTGTCGATGGCGGTGACGCTGGCGATGCTCTTCAGGCAGAGGACGCCGTCGGCGATCTCCTCGGCGGCCCGGTTGGCTATGGGCCGCACCGGATGCTCCTCGAAGACGAGATCCCCGCCGCCGTCCCAATGGCGCTCGGACATCTGCCGGATCGTGGCCATACGCGCTCTCCTAGTGTCGGGCCGCGTGCGAGGCGGCGGTCTCGAGGCCGATCCCGGCCCGCGCCGGCGGGGTGGTGCCGGAAGGCGGTGCGGTCAGCAGCCCGCAGCACATGTCGATCAGGTCGGCCACGTGGCGGGCCGCCGTGGTCGGCGCCAGGCGTCCGTCGTCGCGGGCCTCCTCGGTGGTGGACAGCGCCACGAGCATGAAGCCCACCATCATGTCGACGCGGTGCTGTCTCAGGCTCCTCGGGATGTCCGCCAGGCGGTGCACCAGACCGGCCCTGACGGAGCGGAAGCTGCTGGCGGTGAAGGAGGCCTGGACCAGGCCCCGAAAGGCCGGGTCGAAGGAGGCCTGGAGGAGGAAGCGGGCCCAGTAACTGCTGTCGGTGAGCACCGTCAGGTCGGCCAGGGGACGGACCAGGGCCTCGACGAGTGACCGCAGGTCGGGCTGGTCTCCTAGACCTTCGAGCCACTCGAGGCGCCGGGCGTTGATGGGTCCCATCCGGGCGTCCATGACCGCGCCGATGAGGCCGTCGCGTGAGCCGAAGTGGTATTGGACGACCGACTTGTTGCGCTGCCCCGACTCGAGTTGGACCTCCCGCAGAGTCATGGCACCGATACCCCGGGTCGCCGCGAGCCGCTCGGCGACGTCGATCAGCTGAGCGCGGATCCCCCCGACCACGTCCGACACTTTAAGGCTATGACCTTAAAGTGTCAATGCCATGAGCGGTCCACGCCTGAAAGAGGGCCAAAGGAGGTCATGACCGGCTCGCCGCTGGGCACGTGACCGGCCCGCGGAATTGTATTACGCTGTGATTTAAAGAGGGTCGTCCCATGGCGGCGGCTCGGGGGAGGGGGCCAGTGGACACGTTCGAAGGCAAGGTCGTCGTGGTGACCGGGGGCGCCAGTGGCATCGGTCTGGCCCTGGCCCGAGCGGTGGCGGAGCGGGGCGCGTCGGTGGTCATCGCCGATGTCGAGGCGGAAGCTCTCGACGCGGCGGTGCGGCCCGGCCCCGGAGCCCTTCCCTCCGCCACGTTGACCGTTCCCACCGACGTATCGGACCCGGTGTCGGTGGCGGCGCTGCGCGACGCCGTCCTCGAACGCCACGGCCGGGTCGACGTGCTGTGCAACAACGCCGGCGTCTCCACGTTCAACCTGCTCGCCGACCAGACGCTCGATGATTGGAGGTGGGTGCTCGGAGTGAACCTGTGGGGGGTGATCCACGGGATTTCCACCTTCCTCCCGGTGATGCGCCGCCAGGGAAGCCCGGGACACATCGTCAACACTGCGTCGGTGGCCGGCCTGGTGAGCGGGATCGCCTTCCTCGGGCCCTATGCGGTGAGCAAAGTCGGTGTGGTCTCCATCTCCGAGACCCTGCGCCAGGAGATGGCTTTCACCGGCGACCCCATAGGTGTCTCGGTGGTCTGCCCGAGCGGGACCAACACCCAGGTCATGGAAGCCGAGCGCAACCGCCCGGCGGCTCTCGGGGCGGAGGCCCGGACCCCGGACGCCGAGCGGTGGCGGCTCGGGATAAAGGACGGCTTCACCGGCCCCGACGGGCTCGAGCCCGAGGCGGTGGCGGATCAGATCGTCGACGCCGTGCTGGCCGACCGCTTCTGGGTCATCACCCACAGCGACCTGACTCCCGCCTTCGAGATCCGCTTCGCCGAGATCATGGCCCACGCCCCGAGGAAGCAGGAGGACCGGGCGTGACCCCCACGACCGCAGGTCGGCCCACGACCGCAGGTCGGCCCCCGACCCGCCGGTGGGTGGTCCGGGGGTCGGGGGAGCCCTCCGAGGTGTTGAGCCTCGAGCAGGCCGACCCACCCCCGATCGGGCCGTCCCAGGTCCGCATCGAGGTGGCGGCCTGTGCCCTCGGGCTCCCTGACGTGTTCATGTGCCGCGGCATCTATCCGCTCACCCCGCCCTTGCCGTTCACCCCCGGCCAGGAGGTGTGCGGCACGGTGGTCGAAGCCGGCCCGGCGGCGGCGACGCCGGTGGGCAGTCGGGTGATGGCCTTCGCCGACTTCGTGAACGGCAATGGCGGGCTGGCCGAGACGACCGTCGCCGACGATGACAATGTCTATGAGGTCCCGGCCGGGCTCGACGACGCCGAGGCGGCCGGCTTCTTGGTGGCCTACCTCACCGGGTGGATCGGGCTCGTGGACCGCGCCGAGGTGGTGGCCTCGGAGACCGTGCTGGTGCTCGGCGCGGCGGGGGGCACCGGCTCGGCCGCCCTGCAGGTGGCCCGGGCCCGGGGCGCCACCGTGATCGCCGTCGTCGGCAGCGCGGCCAAGCGGGACCACTGCCTGGACCAGGGGGCCGACCAAGTGATCGACCGCTCGACGACCGATGTGGCCGCCACGGTGCGGGACCTGACCGGGGGACGCGGGGCGGATGTGGTCTACGACCCGGTGGGTGGGCGCGCCGGGGACGCCGCTCAGGGCTGTATCGCCAGCCGGGGCCGCTTCCTGGCGGTGGGGTTCGCGGAGGGGACATGGCCCCACTTCGACGCCCACCGGCTCGTGCTCGGCAACTACTCGGCGGTCGGGGTCTTCGTGGGTGCCTACGACCGGGACCAGAGGGTCGGGATGCTCGAGCAGATGGCCGACCTGGTCGCCGCCGGCGAGCTGCGGCCGCCGGTCAGCCGGGTTCCCTTCGACGACCCGCGGTCGGCCTTCGACGCGCTGGCCCGGGGCGCCGTGCTGGGCCGGCCCGTAGCCGTGGTGCCACGGTGAGCTGGGACTTCGAGACCGAGCCCGAGTTCCAGGCCAAGTTGGACTGGATGCGCTGGTTCATCGACGAGGAGATCGTCCCGCTGGAGCCGGTGCTCGACGACATACCCCTCGACGAGTGGAAGGCGGCACGCGAACACCTGCGGTCCCAGGTCAAGGAGCAGGGTCTGTGGGGTGCCTTCCTCGACCCCGCGCTCGGCGGCGCCGGCTTCGGTCAGCTGAAGCTGGCCCTGATGTCGGAGATCATCGGTCGCAGCATGGTGTCCATGTCGGTGTTCGGGGTCCAGGCCCCCGACAGCGGCAACATGGAGCTGCTGGCCCATGGGGCGACCCCCGAGCAGAAGGATCGGTGGTTGTGGCCCAACCTTCGAGGTGAGCTGTCGAGCGCCTTCGCCCTGACCGAGCCGTTCAACGCCGGGGCCGACCCGACCGTCATCAGCACCTCGGCGGTCCGCGACGGTGACGAGTGGGTCATCAACGGTCACAAGTGGTTCATCACCAACGCCTCGAGCGCGGACTTCACCCTGGTGTTCGCCGAGACCAACCCGGACAGCCGCCCCCACCGGCACGCCTCCATCTTCGTCGTTCCCGCCGGGACTCCAGGCATGGAGGTGCTGCGCGACGTGGGGACCATGTCCCACACCCACGTCGAGCAGGGACGCCCCGGCAACCACAGCGAGGTCGTGTTCGTCGACTGCCGGGTGCCCGCCGATCATCTGATAGGGCGTCCCGGCGACGGTTTCGTCCTGGCCCAGCGCCGGCTCGGGGGTGGCCGGATCCATCACGCCATGCGCTGGCTGGGCCAGTCCCAGCGGGCCCTGGACATCATGTGCGAGAGGGCCGTGTCGCGCCGCTCCCACGGGAAGCTGCTGGCCCAGCACCAGATGATCCAGGAGTACGTGGCCCGCTCCCACATGGAGATCCAGGCGGCTCGACTGGTGACATTCCACACGGCGTGGAAGATGGACCGCCTCGGGGCGGCCGAGGTCCGGGCCGAGCTGGGGATGGTCAAGGCGCTGGTGTCCCAGACCGTGCTCGCGGTGCTGGACCGCACCATCCAGGTGTGCGGCGCTCTCGGGTACTCGGCCGACCTGCCGGTGGAGGCCTGGTACCGAAGCACCCGCTTCGGTCCCATCGGGGACGGTCCCGACGAGCTGCACCGCTCGGTGCTGGCCCGCCACATCCTCAAGGGCTACTCGCCGGTCGAGGGTTGGCCGAGCGAGCACATTCCGTCGCGCCGACCCGCCGCCGAGGCCAAGTGGGCGCAGCTGCGGGCCGCCGCCGGGGTGGTCTGATGGCTGAGGACCACGACACCCGGGCCCTGGCCGCCTTCTGCGACCGGGTGGCCGGCGATCGCCGGGACCTGCAGGTCCAGCGGCTGGTGGGGGGCGGCTCCTGTGACGTGTTCGCCCTGCAGCGGGGTACCGACCGCTGGGTGCTACGCCGCTCGCCGCGCCGGGCCAACACCGCCGGAGCCCACGACGTTCTGCGGGAGTACCGGATCCTGCAGGCCATATGGGGCCAGCCCGTCCGGGTGGCCCGGCCCATAGCCGCCTGCGCCGACCCCGAGGTGTTCGGCGCCCCGTTCTACCTCATGGACCACGTGCCCGGTGTGCCGATCCGGTCGGCCATACCCCCGGCCTGGGAGGGCTCGCCCGCCCAGCAGGCCGAGGCGCTCACCGAACTGGCCGACGCCCTGGTCGAGATCCACTCGGTGGATTGGTCGGCTTGCGGCCTCACGGACCTGGCGCACCGCCCGGGTTATCTCCGCCGCCAGATCGCCAAGTGGCTCGGCCAGCTGGCCTCTTACGGCGGTCGCGAGCTGAGCGGGGCGCCCGAGGTGGCCCGGTGGCTGGAGGAGCGGGCCCCCGCCGAATCCCCCCAGGCGCTCTGCCACGGTGACTTCAAGTTGGACAACGCCCTCTTCAGCCCGGCTCTGCCGGCTCGGCTGCTGGCCGTGGTCGACTGGGAGATGGCCGGCCTGGGGGACCCGCTCGTGGACCTGTCGTGGATGCTGTTCTTCCACCCCGGGCCGGGAGGGGTCCTGCCACTGGGCGTGGCCGGGGAGCAACGCTTCGACCGGTCGGGTCTGCCGAGCACCGCTGACCTGGTCGAGCGCTATGCCCAGCGGTCGGGACGGGACCTGTCGGCCATCGGCTGGTACGACGTTCTGGCCCGCTGGAAGATGGCCATCGTCCTCGAGGGGAGCTACGCCAAGTTCGTGCGGGGCGAGTCCGACAATCCCCTCCACCAACGTTTCGGCTCCCAGGCCGACACCGCCCTGGCCAGTGCCCTCGACCTGATCGGCGCCTAGGAGCACCATGGTTCCTGTCCTGCGTTTCGACGGCAAGGTCGTGGTCGTCACCGGAGCGAGCCGGGGCCTCGGTCGGGCCATGGCTCTGGGCTTCGCCGAGGCCGGAGCCGATGTGGTCGTATCGAGCCGCAAGCAGGAGTCCTGCGAGGCGGTGGCCGCCGAGATCCGGGCGGCGGGTGGACGGGCCCGGGCGGTGGCCTGCCACGTAGGTGACTGGGCCCAGTGCGGGCGACTGATCGCCGCCACCGTCGAGTCCTTCGCCAAGGTCGACGTTCTGGTCAACAACGCCGGCATCGCGCCGGTGCCCCCCTCGCTACTCGGCGTCACCGAGGATCTCTACGCCAAGACCATGGACGTCAACTTCAAAGGTCCCCTGCGGCTCATGGCGCTGGCCGCCGAGCACATGGCGCCTGGCAGCGCCGTCATCAACATCAGCTCCAAGGCGTCGCTGCGCCCCTCGCCGTTCACCGTGGTGTACGCCGCCGCCAAGGCTGCCCAGAACGTGCTGACCCGGGCTGCCGCCCAGGAGTACGGGCCTCGCGGCATCAGGGTGAATGCCATCGTCTGCGGCACGTTCCACACCGACAGCTTCCACCGGTCGGCGCCCACCGAGGAGATGCGCCGGGACCTCGCCGCCCGTGTCAGCCTGGGACGCATCGCCGATCCCGACGAGATCGTCGGCACGGCGCTGTTCCTAGCCAGCGACGCCGCGTCGTATTTGTCGGGTGAGCTGATCACCCTCGACGGCGGCGGTAGCTGAATGGCGGGCCGGCCGGAGTTGGATCTGCCGACCGACGAGATCGTCGACGCGGCCATCGCCATTCTCGACGAGGGGGGACTGGCGGCGGTCAGTATGCGTCGCGTGGCCACCTACCTGGGCGTCTCGCCGGTCCCGCTCTACAGCCGGATCGGCAACAAGGAAGCTCTCCTCGAGGCCATGGCCGAACGACTGCTCGCCGGCATGGCCCCCCCGGTCGAGCTAGGGGAGTCCTGGACGGATTATGTCACCCGGTGGGCCCGGGCGGTGCGGGCCCGCCTGCTGCGCACCGCCGACATGCGGACGGTGAGCCTGCGCCGTTGGCCGTTCGTGGAGGCGTCGCGCCCGTTGATCGAGACCCTGCGGTCCCAGGGCTTCGAGGCCGACGAGGCGGTGCAGGCCTGCCGGCTCATCCTGTGGGCCGTCGCCGGCTTCGCCACCACGGAGCACCGCCGCCGGCCGACCGGCCCGTCGGGCCGCCCCCGACGACGCCCCGGCGGTGATCCGGCCGGGGTGGGCCCGGACGAGACCGACCACCTCTTCGACCTGCACATCCGGTACCTGGTGGAAGGCATCGCCCGGGACTGTCGTGGGCGCACGGGGGCGTAGGCGATACTGGGCGGATGAAACCCTCGGTCCATCCCGACCTGCAGGCGTTGGCTTTCCTGGTGGGGACCTGGAGCGGCGAGGGCCGGGGCGAGTACCCGACCATTGAGCCGTTCGCCTACCGCGAGACGGTCACCTTCACTTCGACCGGCAAACCTTTCCTGGCCTACGCCCAGCGGACGTTCGCGGCTGACGACGGCCGGCCGCTGCACGCCGAGGTCGGCTACCTGCGGATGCCCCGCCCCGGGTGGGTGGAACTGGTGGTGGCCCACCCCACCGGCGTGGTGGAGGTCGATGAAGGGGCCCTCAGCGGCGCCACGCTCAGGTTGCGCTCCCGAGTGGTTGCCACCACGCCTTCGGCCAAGGACGTGAGCGCCCTGGAGCGGGACCTGGTCGTCGGCCCGGCGGAGATCCGCTACCGGCTGGCCATGGCGGCCGTTGGCCACGACATGACCCACCACCTCGAGGCCTGGTTGCGGCCCGAGGTCTGAGCCCGCCGCCGCCACGGGTCCGGGAGGGGTCTGGGCGCCGGCACGGGTCCGATGGCCGACCGCTGCCGGACCGGTGGTGCGGACGCGCTACGGAATTGCGGCAATCCGCAGCGGCTCACCCCGGGCCGGAGGCCGCCCGGCGGCCCCGCTAAAGATGGGCGCCGGGCGTTCCGTTGCTCGGGTAGCTCCCCAAGAATCCCCTGGGTCCCGGTGGGCGGGAGCGAAGGTGTCGAGCAGCAAAGGAGCCCAACTTGCGAACCCCTAGGAGAGAGACCAACCGCGTGACCATCTCGACGAGCGGCGGTCCGAGCGGAGGCCTCGACGCCCTCGCCGAGGCTCGAGCCGACATCGAGGCCATCGGCCGGGTGGTGGAGGAGCTCAGCCGGGCCGGGACGGTCGAGGAAGCTGCGACCATCGCCCTCGACCGGGTCCGGGACACCTTCGGCTGGGCCTATGGCTCGTACTGGGCGGTCGATCCCAAGGACGCGGTCCTGCGATTCGACTACGAGTCGGGTCAGGCCGGACCGGAGTTCCGTGAGGTAACCCGCACTGCCAGCTTCGCTGAAGGCGTCGGGCTGTCGGGACGGGCGTGGGCCGAGCGGAGGCTGATATTCGTCCAGGACCTCGGCGAGGTGACCGACTGCGTGAGGGCCCCGGTGGCCCGGCGGGCCGGTATCCGCTCCGGCGTGTGCTTCCCCATCATCGTTGGCGACCGGGTGATAGCCACCATGGACTTCCTGACGGTGGAGGTGCTCGAGCCCTCGGAGCACAGGCTCGACGCCCTGCGGACCATCTCGCAGTTGGTGTCGTCGGCCATCTCGCGCTGCCAGGACCTGACTCTGCAACGCAAACGGGAGGAGAACACCAAAGCCCTCAACAAGGTGCTCGTCGCGGTGAGCGACGCCAGGACCGTGGAGGAGGCCGCCCGCATCGCTCTCGATACCGTCCGCGAGGCTTTCGGATGGGCCTACGGCTCCTACTGGCGGGTGGATCCCACGGACCGGCGTCTGCATTTCTGGGTGGAGTCGGGCGATGCCGGGGAGGAGTTCCGCAAGGTGACGCTGCAGTCCACCTTCGAGTGCGGCGTGGGGCTGTCGGGTCGGGCGTGGAAGTCCCGCGACCTGGTCTTCGTGGCCGACCTGGGCGACATGACCGACTGCGTGCGGGCCCCGGTGGCCCGCCGGGCCGGTGTGCAGTCAGGGGTCTGCTTCCCGATCATCATCGGCAGCGAGGTGGTCGGAACCATGGACTTCTTCGCCATGTGGACCCTAGAGCCGCTGGCCGACCGGATGGACTCGCTGCGAAGCGTGGGCCGCCTCCTTTCCGACGCCATGTCCCGGATCATGCAGACCCAGGCCGTGGAGGAGCGCTCGGCCAAGGTCATCTCGGCGGCGTCGCTGGCCAGCCGCGGCGTCGAGGCGGCCCACGCCGCGGGCGCATCCATGGACCAGTTGGCCACGCAGTCGGCGGGGATCGGCACCATCGTTTCGCTCATCCGCCAGATCGCCAGCCAGACCAACCTCCTGGCTCTCAACGCCACCATCGAAGCGGCCCGGGCCGGCAGCGCCGGGCGGGGTTTCTCGGTAGTGGCGTCGGAGGTCAAGGACCTGTCACAGCAGACGGCGACCGCAGCGGCTCAGGTGACCAAACTGATCGAGGAGATCCAGTCGCTCACCGGAGGCGTCGACGCCCATATCCGCGACGTCCTGAGCGTGGTCGAGGAGATCAGCGCGGCCCAGTCGGACCTGCTGGTCCACTGACCGGGCCGCTCGCCTCCCGTCGCCACGGGTCGCCACGGCGCGACCGCGGTGAAAGTGCGACCGGGGTCACGGGGCGAGCGGGAAGGTGACCTGGGCCGGCTTCATCAGGCCGACACCGACCCAGATGTTGGACGGGATCCAGTTGTATGTCCCGTTGGGCGACACGACGGTGACCGAGTGCTGCCGGCCCAGCCAACGTCGCAGGAACGACGCCGCTGTGTGACCGGCGATCCCGGCGCCGAGGACGATTACGCGACTCACGGGGACCACAGCCCGGGTCGGGTATCACGCACGACTCCAGGCCGGCCCGGCGCGGTCGGCGGCGACAGTGGCCGAAGGTCCCATCTTCACCCGGTGAGGGTCCTAGAGTGCGTCGGGCGACATGGACCGGGCGACATGGACCGGGTTAGGAGTGCTGGATGAAGCTGGGTATCACCACACCGGTGGTGACCAATCAGACCGGGGCCCACGCCCGGTGGGAGCGGACCGGGACCGTCGACGACGTGCGGCGCATCGCCGAGCAGGCCGACCGGCTCGGCTACGAGTTCATGACCTGCAGCGAGCACATCGGGGTACCCGACGGCGAGGCCGTCAGCCGGGGGGCCCGGTACTGGGACCCGCTGTCCACCTTCGGCTACGTAGCGGCCTGCACGCAGCGCATCCGGCTGGCCACTTTCGTGCTCGTGCTCGGCTACCACCACCCGCTGGAGATAGCCAAGCGGTACGGCACCCTGGACCAGATCAGCGGGGGAAGGGTCGTTCTCGGTGTCGGGGTGGGAACCTTGAAGGCCGAATTCGATCTGCTCGGCGCCCCCTTCGACGACCGCGGCGAACGGGCCGACGACGCCTTGCGGGCGTTGCGGGCCTCGCTGTCGGACCCGAACCCGTCCTACGAGGGTCCGTTCTACTCATTCGGGGGAATCACCATCGACCCCTGCGCCCGTCAGGAGCACGTGCCGCTGTGGATCGGCGGCCGCAGCCGCCGCTCGGCGCGGCGGGCCGTGGCCTTGGCCGACGGGTGGTGCCCGTTCAACGTCACCGCCGATCAGGCGGCCCGGTGGCTGGGCGAGACGGACGTGCCGAGCGGGTTCGAGGTGGTGCTACCCCCCGACCATCCCCTCGACCCGCTCACCGATCCCGACGACGCGGTCTCGGCCCTCACCGTCCTGGCCCAAGCCGGTACGACCATCGCGTCGGCCCGGGTGGTCCACCACTCAGCCGGCCACTACCTCGAGCAGCTGGAAGCCCTCGCCGGGTTGGCCGCGGCGGTGTGAGCGCCCCGCCCGGCGGGGCCGCCGCACCGCCGCAGCGCCGCACCGCTGCCCGTGTCGGTCAGCTGTCGCGCTGGTGGATGATGGCCAGCAGCTCGTCCTCGAGCCGGGTCAGGTGGTCCCAGTGACGCGCTTCGTCGTCGTTGAGCGGACGGTGGAGGCGTCGTTCGATGAGCCGTTCCAGCTCGTGGCGGACCGCCGCTAGCGCCTCCCCGGGGTCGGGATACGGCGACGAGGTCGCGGTCGTCACGCGCCGACCGCGACCAGGGGCAGGGCCCCGTGGTCGGCCCCTCTCACGGCCCGGGCCACCACGACCGCCACCCCGACGAGCATGATGACGTCGCCCAGGCTGATGACCGCCGTGAAGGGGGCTACCGGGATGGCGTCTCCGAGGAACGCCAGGGCGGTGTGGCCGGTCATGGGAACGTGCTTGTAGAGGTGCCCTCTCGTCACGTCCAACGTGGCCGGCAGGCCGGCGTGCGACAGCGCCGGCAGCGAGACCGGCATGCCCCGATTGGCGGCCATGACGGCGGTGTTGAGGGCGGCTCCGACGCCGATCAGCTCGGGCCCGGCGGGCGCCGCGGCCGTCTCCGTATTCGCCCCGCACCACGCCGCGGCGGCCGTCGCGGCGGCAACCGCGGCGACCCAGCGCCAGCCGGCGGGGAGTCCTCCGGCGGTCATCTCCAAAAGCACCGCGGCGAGGATGAGCGGCCAAGCCCGGACCCGGTAGGTGGACAGATTCGTGAGGTCGCCTCCGGCCGCCACGCCGACCACTACGCCGAGTGCGATGGCCAACACGAGAATGGTCAAGGCTTGCCTCCAGATGGTTGTGACCGTATGTACAGAGGCGCCAGCCCCCGGTCGTGATACAAGAAAAAAGAAAAAGACATTTTCTGTATCACAGCTCCTTCCCGCCGCCTCTGTTGCTATCGAAGCCGGGGAAAGGCCTCGGCTGAGGAGGCTGGGTACGACATGCGACGAGTTTGGAGCAACCGTGGAGTTCAATTTGGTCTGGCCCTCGCCGGCCTGGCCGCCGCCTGGGTCGCCGGCGGTGCGCCTATCTACGGCGGTTTCTGACCGGGCCCTACCGGCCCCTGGATCGCACATCGGGATGCTCAGCGTGATCGGCGCAGTGGCGGGGAGCATCCCGGTGCGCTCCGCCCCCTCGCGGGGGGCGGTTCACCTACAATCTCGGTTCAGTGATCGACGTCGACGATCTGGTGGCCCGGGCAGCCGACGGGGAAGAGGCCGCCTGGGCGGCGTTGGTCGATCGATTCGCCAGCCTGGTGTGGTCGGTGGTCCGCTCGGTCGGCTTGGGCGAGAGCGACGCAGCCGACGTGTCGCAGACCACCTGGATGCGCCTGGCCGAGCACCTGCGGGAGCTGAAGGACGCCGCCCGGCTCAGTGCCTGGTTGGTCACCACCGCCCGGCGGGAGGCCATCAGGGTGTCACGCCTCGGTGTGCGCCAGGTTCCGGTCGACCCCTGGGAGTGGCTGGAGCATCCCGGGGACGTGCTCGACGGACCGGAGAGCCGGGTCCTGGCCAGCGAACGCGACCTGGCTGTGCAGGCTGCGGTGGCTCTGCTGCCGCCGCGCTGCCGGCAGATGTTGCTGGCTCTGGCCGCCGACCCACCCAGCACCTACGCCGAGATCAGCCGGAGTCTCGGGGTGCCGGTCGGGAGTATCGGCCCGACCCGGTCCCGCTGCTTGGATCGTCTCGAGCGGCTGTTGAAGGAGCAGACCGAGGGCCTGCTCGACGATGTTGGATTGCGATTTTGAGAGGACTGGCCGATGAGTGAGGAGGCCCAACTCGAAGGACTGCTCCAAGAGGCTCTGTCAGTTCTGCGCCGGGCCGAACCGGTTCCCGCCGGGGTTCTGGCCGCCGCCCGTACATCTTTCGGGTGGCGCGACGTGGTCGACGCGGTTGCCGACCTCGAGTTCGATTCGGCCGTCGACGACGACGATCTGGCCAGGGTCCGCAACGCCGGCTCGGAACGCCGGCTGCGCTTCCGTGCCACTCATGCCGTGACCGAACTGCGGGTGATCGACGGCGGTCGCCGGCTGGCCGGGCGACTCGAGCCGCCCATCGCCGGGTCGGTGATCCTGCGTCACCCGGCCCGCCCCGACGTGACCGTCTCCATAGACCGACTGGGGCAGTTCCTCTTCGAGGAGTTGCCGAGCGGGCCGGTGCGGGTGGTGGCCGTACCGTCTGACCCGCACGTCTCCGGTTTCCAGACGGAGTGGGTCACGGTCTGACCCTCCCGCAGGGGAGACCGGGGCAGCCGTGGGGGGACAGCTCGACGAGAGGTCAGACCCCTCGGTAGTGGCGGCCGAGGTCCTGAGACAGGTCGAGGCCGATCCCGAGGCGGCCCGCCGCCTGCTCGACTCGCTCGACGCCGCTCGGATACAGCAGGCCGGGCCCCAAGCGTTGGGGATGATCGCCCTGGCTCGGGGTCGCCTGGCCCGCCTGCGAGGCGTGCGGTCGCAGGCCGTGACCGAGTTGGAGTCGGCCGTGGATCTCCTCACGGCCGCCGGTGACCGACGTCAGGCTGCACTGGCCCGCGTCTCGCTGGCTCTCGAACGGGCCGAGGCCGGCGACTTCGACGTGGCCCTCGATCTCATCACCGGCGCGCTGGCCGTGCTGGAGGGAGGCGACCGGGCCCGGGCCCTGGCCCAGCGGGCCCTCGTGATGGACCGTTCGGGGCCGCGGCGCGACACCGTCGAGCACTGGAGCCAAGCCATCGTGGCGTTCGAGGCGGTGGGGGCCGTCGGGGAGGTGGCGGTGTGTCTCCAGAACCGGGCCATAGCCCGGGCTTACGGAGGTGACCTGGCCGGCGCCGAGGCGGATCTGCGCCAGGCCGGGCAGGTCTTCTCGGAGGGCGGTGACCGCATACGGGCCATGGAGGTGGAGCACAACCTGGGTTTCGTCGCCGCTCGGCGGGGGGACCTGCCCCGTGCCCTCTCCCTCTTCGACCGGGCCCAGGAGACGGCCCGCCAGCTGGGGGTGCTCCGCCCCCAGGCCCTGGTCGACCGGGTGGAGGTGACGCTTGCCGCGGGCCTGGCCGAGGAAGCCAGCGCGCTGGCCGAGTCGGCGGTCGATCTGCTCCAGCGGGCCGGATTCCACGCTGATGTGGCCGAGGCCTGCCTACTCGCCGGGCGCGCCCGCGAGCGCGCCGGCGACCTCCAGGCCTCGGCGTCATGGGCGGCCCGCGCCGAGGATCTCTTCGCCCAGCAGGGGAGGCCCCGCTGGGCTCTCCTGGCCCGCTACCACCGTGCCCGCGTCGAGTCGGCCATCCCGCCGTTGCGCACCGAACGGGCCGCCGCTCTGCTCCGCCTGACCGAGGATCTGCGGGCCACGGGATGGTTCGATGCCGCCGACGAAGCCGAGTTGACCGCGGCCCGCCTCCTGCTCGCGATGGGCGACGCCGTCGCGGCCCGGCGCATACTGGACGGTCTGGCCCTGGGCCTGGGCCGGCGTGCCCCTTTGATCCGGCTCGGTATCCGGCTGCTGCAGACCCGCGTCTTCCTGGCCGCAGGAGAGGGGGTGAGGGCCCGCAGGTCCCTCCTCGGCGCGCTCAACTCTCTCCGCGCCTTCCTGTCCACACTCGGCTCGATCGAGTTGCGCAGTCTGGGCGGCGGACAGACCGCCGAGATCATCGAGCTGGCTGTGGCGGTCTCAGGTGGCCCCGGTCCGGCCGAGGATGTCTCTGGTGGCCCCGGTCCGGCCGAGGCCATCCTGTGGTGGACCGAGGTGGTCCGCCAGATCACCCGGGGACCGGGACGGGTCGGGCCTCCCGATCCCGAACTGCTCGCCCTGCTCGAGGCCCTGCGGGCGGTGCACGCCGAGGCGGGTAGGGACGCCATCAGCCTGGCCGAGGCCACCCGCAGCCGGCAACGCCAGGCCGCCCTCGAGGAGATCATCCGCCGCCGGAGCCGGTCGGCGTCGGCCCCGCCCGGACCGACCAAGGCGGCACTGGCCCCGACCGCGCTGGCCACCTGGCCTCCCGACGTGACCCTCGTCGACTTCGCCATCGCCGAGGACCGGCTTCACGCGGTGGTGGTGGAGCGGGGCCGAGCCCGTCTGGTCCAGTTGGGGTCCGTGGGGGAGGCCCGCCGTCTGGTGGCCGGCCTACGCCTGGCCATCGGGCTGAGCGTGGCGGCCGACGCCGACGGGGCGGCGTCGCGGCGGGCGACCGAAGCGGCCAGAGGCGCCGAGGAGGCGTTGATCGGCCCGCTGGGTCTCGAGCCGGTGGAACGGATGGTGATCGTCCCCGAGGGACCACTGTGGTCGGCGCCGTGGTCGGCCCTGCCAGCACTCGCGACGGTGGAAGTGACCGTCGCCGCAACGGCCACCGCGCCACCCCCTCCCCTCGTGGCCCCGGACCCCGCCCCGGGGCGGGTGCTGCTCGTGGCCGGGCCCGACCTCCACCACGGTGGTGAGGAACTGGACGCCCTCCGGGAGATCTGGCCCACGGCCGAAGTCCTGGCCGGCCCCCGGGCCAGCGCGGCCGCCGTGCTCGGCGCGCTCGCCGATGCCGACCTGGTGCACATCGCCGCCCACGGGTCCCACCGCGGTGATAACCCGATGCTCTCCGGGGTGCGGCTCCGCGACGGGGTACTGACCGGCTACGAGCTGTCCACCGCGCCCATCGCCGCCCGACTGGTGGTCCTGTCGTGCTGCGAGACGGGCATGGCCCACACGACTAGTGGCCTAGGGCTGGCCCAGCTTCTGACCCAGTCCGGCGGGCGGGCGGCGGTGGCCAGCGTCTGCCCGGTGTCGGACAGCTCGGCGGTCGGGCTCATGGCGTCCCTGCACCGGTCCCTGGCCCGTGGGCGCAGCCCGGCTGGCGCGCTGAGAGACGTAGGGCCGGCCGCCGGCTCGGGGCCGCGCTCACCCACCGCCGCCGGGTTCGTGTGCTTCGGTTCGGCTCCGGGGTGATGAACCACCGGACGACATAGTAGATTTTGACGTCGACGAACAAAATCGACGCCGGAGCCGGGGTCGATACCAGGCCCGCCTGCCGGGCGGATAGGAGCCAACGTGCAGCTCGACGACATGATCCTGGTGAGCATCGACGATCACATGATCGAACCTCCCGACATGTACAAGAACCACGTCCCGGCCAGATGGGCGGACCAGATGCCCAAGGTGGAACGCGACGAAGCGGGCGTCGACCAGTGGGTCTTCCAGGGCGAGAGGACCTCGACGCCCTTCGGGATGGCGGCCACCGTCGGCTGGCCCAGCGAGGAGTGGGGGTTCAACCCGGGTGTCTACTCTGAGCTGAGGCCCGGTTGCTTCGACGTCCACGAGCGGGTACGCGACATGAACGCCAATGGCGTGCTCGCCTCCATGAACTTCCCGACCATGGCCGGCTGGAACGCCCGCACCTTCACCGAGACGTCGGACAAGGAAGTGGCGCTGGTGATGCTCCAGGCCTATAACGACTGGGCCGTCGACGAGTGGGCCGCCGCCTACCCCGGCCGGTTCATCCCGCTCGGGATCGTCCCGATGTGGGACGTGGACCTGGCCGCCGCCGAGGTGCGTCGCCTGGCCGCCAAGGGGTGCCGTTCGATCAGCTTCCTCGAGACGCCGCACGTCCAGGGTTTCCCGAGCTTCCTATCGGGCTACTGGGACCCGATGCTCTCTGCCCTGGTGGACGCCAACATGGTGCTGTCCCTGCACATCGGCGCCGGCTTCGATGTCATCCGGAGGGCTCCCGAGGCGCCGGTGGACCATCTGATGGTGTTGGCCTGCCAGATCAGCGCCATCACCGCTCAGGACCTGCTCTTCGGACCCACCCTGCGCCGCTTCCCGGGTCTGCGCGTCGCTCTCTCCGAGGGTGGGATCGGCTGGATTCCCTTCTACTTCGACCGCATCGACCGTCACTACAGCAACCAGTCCTGGCTGCACCACGACGACGACTTCGGCGGGAAGCGGCCTTCGGAGGTGTTCCGGGAGCACATCCTGGCCTGCTTCATCACCGACCCGTCCGGGCTGGCTCTGCGGGACCGCATCGGGATAGAGAACATCGCCTGGGAATGCGACTACCCCCACACCGACACCACCTGGCCCGAATCGCCGGAGTTCGCCTGGCGGGAGTTGCAGGAAGCCGGCTGCCGGGACGAGGAGATCCACAAGATCACCTGGGAGAACGCCTGCCAGTTCTTCGACTGGGATCCCTTCGCCCACACACCGAAGGCTGAGGCGACCGTCGGGGCGCTGCGGGCCCTGGCGCCAGACGTGGATGTGCGCCGGATGTCCAAGCAGGAGTGGCGTCGGCGCAACGAGGCGGCCGGTATCGGCGTGTTCTAGGAGGGGGCTCGGTTGGGGCTTTCGGCTAGGGTGATCGGCCGCTCCGGGGCGTCCCGGCGGCGGCGAGGGGAGGTCCGCATGTCGTCCGAACAGTCCATGCCGGCAACGGTGTCGGGACCGGGTCCGCTTCTTCCCGGCCGGGTCGCGGTCATCACCGGCGCCGGGGCCGGCATAGGTGCCGCGGCGGCCCGTCTGTTCGCCGCCCACGGGGCTGAAGTGGTCGTCGCCGACATCTCGGCCGCGCTGGCCGCGACCACCGTGGAGGCCATCACTGCGGCCGGGGGGTCGGCTGTCGCGGTGGAAGCGGACGTGACCGTCCCCGAACAGGTGACGCGGCTGGCGGCGATGGTCCTCGAGCGGCACGGCCGCTGCGACATCCTGGTCAACAACGTCGGGCACTGGCTGCGCAACGTGGGGCTGTTCGTCAACGGAGACATGCAGTTCTGGGACGAGCTCCACAAGATCAATTTCGTCCACGTGATGCTCGCCAGCCGGGAATTCCTCCCGTCGATGATCGAGCGCCGATCGGGCGTCATCATCAACGTCTCGTCCATCGAGGGACTGCGCGGCTACCCCGAGGATCCGGTCTATGCCGCCTACAAGGCCGCGGTTATCCAGTTCACCCGGAGCCTGGCCGTGCAGGTCGGTAACCTGGGCGTCCGGGTCAATGGGATTGGACCGGACGTGACCGAGTCCCTCCAGGTCCCCTACGGAGAGTGGGTGCCCGAAGAGCACCAGCACCTGTGGCCTCAGTGGGTCCCTGTGGGACGGATGGGAGTGGCCGATGACCAGGCCCGAGCCCTGCTCTTTCTCGCCTCCGACCTGTCATCATTCGTGACCGGCCATACCATTCCAACGGACGGCGGCACGGGGGCGGCGGGTGGCTGGTACCGGTCCGGCTCTCGCAGCCTTGGCCGCCAGTGGACCAACCGCCCGATCAACCCCTGACCCCCGCTCAGGAGCCCGCCGACGGGGGACGGGCCCGGCGCCGGGGAGCAGCAGTGCCTCGGCGGGCCCGGTCGAGCGATGCGGGCCGACCGGGCCCAGGCGCAACTGGATCAGCTCTTGGCGGTGACCTTCTTGCGGGGTCGCTTGGTGGCGGCGCTCTTGGAGCGGGCCGCCGTCTTGGTCGCGGCTGCGGTCTTCACGGCGGGCTCGGCCTTGGCCGCCGGTTCGGCCTTCACTGCGGGTTCGGTCTTGGCCGCCGGGGCGGCCTTGCGAGCGGGAGCCGACTTGCGGGCGGGGGCGGTCTTGCGGGCGGGGGCGGTCTTGCCCGCCGATGCGGTCTTGCGCGACGACTTGGCCTTGGGGGCGGCCTTGGGGGCCGGGGCGGTGGCCTCGGCGGCAGGAGCCGTGTCGGCGGCAGGAGCGGCTTTGGCCGCGGGCTGGACTGTTTGGTCCTCGACCACGATGCCGTCACCTAGCAGACCCTTCAGCGACCGCAACGTGGCTCCCTTGCCACGGGGCTCCGTGAACACTTTAGAAGTGAGCAGTTCGGTGCCGCTGGTACCGATGAGGGCGATGCGGCTGCCGCCGCGTGCTTTGGTGACTACGAGCTTGGCTACGGCCATGTGGACTCCTGGTTAGGGGAAGTGATTCATCGTAGTTTACGAGCAATTCAACTCTGAGCGACGTCATTGCCTTTTCTGGGTGCCCAGAGTCCTTCGCTGTTGTGAGATTGCCGGTCCCTGGAACGATTTTTGTCGCCACGGTGTGCCCCAATTCACGGATATCGAACGAAACGCCGGACCAGTCGGCCTTCGCACGAATTCCCGCTGTCCGTATTGTGGAGATCCCGGCTTGAGGGCCTTCCGGAGGGACCCCCGGGAGGCGTCGCGGCTAAAGCCACTAGCGCGAACGGCCGAGTAATTATCCACGCCTGTCTGGGTTGGAGGCCCGGGCGTATTCGGAGACCACGTGCAGTTGACCATGCCGCCTTCAGAACTGATCGAGCCGCTCGTCGAGTCCGCTGGATTCACGTTCGTGGAAGAAGACGATGTGGCGTTCAGCCTCGGCCTGTGCCGGGAGGTGAACCGCATCTACGGTGACTACCAGGACGGGCGGTTGGCGTCTGATGACTCCGTGCTGGCCGGCTTGTCCGTGACGGTCGAGATGCTGGCGGTGCTCAGCCAGTCTGTGTGCGACGGAATGCCGGCCATGCGGATCACCGTCGCCGCGGCCCAGACCCGCGAGATGCTGGTCGTGGTCTTCGGCCAGGATCCCATGCACAAGAGCCTCGACGACAGCCGGCGGGACCGCTGGCGGGATCTCATCGCGACAGCAGCCCTTCAGAGCCCCGTCCCAGCGGCTCTTCCGGCGCCCAGAGCCGATCAGGCCGGCAGGAGTCTGCTGGGTCGGTGGTTCTCCCGCCGCCGTCGCTGATACCCAGTCCTGCGCCTGGCTGCCCGGGAGGCTACCGACGAGCGGCTCAGAGGCCCGGCGAGTTGAACCGCCCGACCGGCGGGGGGACCTTCGGCCCGGGGCGTTCCGGGACCAATGGCCCTGCCGGGGGGCGGGCCGGCCGTTTAGCTTGGAAGGTGAGAGAGCAAACGGGAGGATGCGACATGCAGGAACCGCTGGTTGGCGCAAGCGTTTGGGAGCAGACCCTCTTCGACCATCTCACCTCACACGAGGAGAACGAGCGGGAGCTCCTGGTCGAGTACCAGCAGGCGGCCGGTGAGTCGCAGTCCCCGGCCTTCAGGTACCTGGCCGCGCTCATCGTCGAGGACGAGATGCGGCATCACAGGCTGCTCGGGGAGATGGCCGAATCGCTGCGCCTCGATGCCGAGATGCACCCCGGAGAGCCGGCCGTGCCCCGCCTCGGGGGGTGGGGCCCCGATCCCCACCGGGTCGCCGAGCTGAGCGACCGCCTCGTGCAGCACGAAGAGATGGACCTGCAGTTCCTCAAGCGACTGCGCAAGGAGATGGACACCATCAAGGACACCACCATGTGGCCGCTGCTGGTCAAGCTGATGGAGCTCGACACCACCAAGCACATGGAGATCCTCAACTTCGTGCGTCGTCAGTCCAAGCGGGCCCTGTCGTGAGCGGTGACGCCCCCAACGCCATCCGGACCCTCCGCGGCGACGAGTGCTCACAGCTTCTGGGCGCCGGCCACGTAGGTCGCCTGGGAGTCTGCGGGCCGGACGGTCCGGTCATCTACCCTGTCAACTACGTGTGGCAGGCCGGCCACATCGCCCTGCGGACCTCCCCCGGTACCGGGCTGGCGGCCGCCGCTCAGAGCGCCGTGGCCTTCGAGATCGACCACCTCGACGAGGTGACCCGCTCGGGTTGGAGTGTCCTGGTGGTGGGCACCGCCTACGAGGTGACCGACTCCATGGACGAGGTGAGCCTGGCGTTGCGCGGCGCACCGGTCGACACCTGGGCACCTGGGCCCAAAGCGGTGCTACTGAGGGTCGAACCGCAGTCCATAACCGGCCGCGCCGTGGGACCGGCCCCTGACATCTGATCGGCCGCGGTCGCTGACCGGCCCGGCGCGCCGCCTCAGCCGGGCCAGGTCCAGCCTGCCACTGCGGGGTCGTCCTCGCCGTGGCGGCGGGTGTGCTCACGGGCCCGGAGGCGGGCGTCGACCATGGCTTGGCGGACCCCTGCGGCTTTCTGACCGAGCCCCGGGGTCCGGTCGATGACGTCCATGACCAGGTGGTAGCGGTCCAGATCGTTGAGCATCACCATGTCGAAAGGAGTCGTGGTGGTGCCGTTCTCCTTGTAGCCGCGCACGTGGATGTTGTGGTGATTGGTGCGGCGGTAGGTGAGGCGGTGGACGAGCAGCGGGTAGCCGTGGAACGCGAAGATCACCGGGCGGTCCTCGGTGAAGAGCGCGTCGAACTCGGCGTCGGGGAGCCCGTGGGGGTGCTCGGCTTCGGGGAGCAACCTCATGAGATCCACCACGTTGACGAAGCGGACCGCGAGATCGGGTAGGTGACGCCGGATCAGGTCGGCGGCCGCCAACGCCTCCAGCGTGGGGATCTCACCCGCCGCGGCCAGCACCACGTCGGGGGTGCGGCCCCGCTCCTCGGTGCCGGCCCACTCCCACACACCAATGCCGCGGGCGCAGTGGGCGGCAGCGTCGTCGATGTCGAGGTAGTCGAGGGCCGGCTGCTTGCCGGCCACGATGACGTTCACGTGCTGGCGGCCGCGCAGGCAGTGGTCGGCCACCGAGAGCAGGCAGTTGGCGTCAGGCGGCAGGTACACCCTGACCACTCCGGGTTTCTTGTTCATGACCACGTCGAGGAAGCCGGGGTCCTGATGGGTGGACCCGTTGTGGTCCTGGCGCCACACGTGCGAGGTGAGCAGGTAGTTGAGGGAGGCCACCGGCCGCCGCCATGAGATGGCCGACGCCGCTTCCAGCCACTTGGCGTGCTGGTTGAACATGGCGTCGACGATGTGGATGAAGGCCTCGTAGCAGGTGAACAGGCCGTGACGGCCGCTCAGCAGGTACCCCTCGAGCATCCCCTGACAGGCATGCTCGGAGAGGATCTCGATGACCCGGCCGTCGGGGTCGAGGTACTGGTCGTCGGGTTCGACCGCGGCCAACCAGCGCCGGCCGGTGACGTCGAAGACGTGGCCCAAGCGGTTGGAGGCCACCTCGTCGGGACCGAACAGCAAGAAGTTGGACGGGTTGGAGCGGATGACCTCCCGGAGCCAGCCGCCGAGCACCCGGGTGGCCTCGTGCGAACCGGCCCCGGGTCGGGGTACGTCCACGGCGTGGACGCGGTAGTCGGGGAGCTCCAGATCGATCATCAGCCGGCCGCCGTTGGCGACGGGATTGGCGCTCATACGCGAGTCGCCGGCGGGCGGCAGGGCCAGCAGGTCGGTCACCGGCCGGCCGTCGGCGTCGAAGAGCTCCTCGGGCCGGTAGCTGCGCAACCAGGCCTCCAGGGCCCGGCGGTGGCCGGCATCGACGCGGGCCTCGGGTATGGGGACCTGATGGGCCCGGAAGCTGCCCTCCACCTTCTGGCCGTCCACCTCGGGGGGGCCGGTCCAACCCTTGGGGGAGCGCAGGATGATCATCGGCCAGCGGGGTACCTCACCCTCCGCCCGCCCGCCTGCTTTGATGGCGGCGATCCGGTCCAGGCAGCGGTCGAGGGTCGCGGCCATGGCCTGGTGGGCGACTGCCGGGTTGGTGGAAACCTCGATGGTCACGGGGAGAGGGTCGTACCCGTAGCCGCGCATCAGCTCCTCGAGCTGGCCTTCGGGCAGCCGGGCGAGCAAGGTGGGGTTGGCGATCTTGTACCCGTTCAGGTGCAGGATGGGAAGCACCGCCCCGTCGGTCGCTGGGTTGAGGAACTTGGCTGCGTGCCAGGAGCCGGCGAGTGGCCCGGTCTCGGCCTCCCCGTCGCCGACGACGCAGAAGACGGTCAGGTCGGGATGGTCGAGGGCGGCTCCGAACGCGTGCAGGAGCGAGTAGCCGAGCTCGCCCCCCTCGTGTATCGACCCGGGGGTGTCGGGGGCGACGTGCGAGGGGACCCCGCCGGGGAAGGAGAACTGCCGGAAGAGTCGGCCCATGCCCTGGGCATCCCGGCGGATGGACGGGTACATCTCGCTGTAGGTGCCCTCCAGCCAGGCGCAGGCGTTGGGACCGGGACCGCCGTGGCCGGGCCCCATGATGTAGATGGCGTCGAGGGACCGCTCCACGATGCAACGGTTGGCGTGGGCGTAGATCAGGTTGAGGCCCGGGGTGGTACCCCAGTGCCCGAGCAGGCGAGGCTTGACGTCGCCGGGCTCGAGGGGGCGCGTCAGCAGCGGGTTGTCCATAAGGTAGATCTGGCCGACCGCAAGGTAGTTGGCGGCCCGCCACCAGGCGTCGAGGTGGGCCAGCTGCAGCTCATCGAGGGGGCCCGGGGCGGCGTCGAGGTGCCAACCAGTGGGAGCCACGGTCGGACCCGCCGACGAGGAGATGTCGTCGGCGGCGGTGTCGGTCGGGGGGCCCGTTACCGGGCTGGTTCCGCGGGGCATGGTGCCTCCTTGGCGATGGTGATCAGCCCCGACATTCTGCCCGCCCGGGACCGGCCCGCCGACCGTGGCGTCCCGGGCCCGCCGCCGCGGCCGGCCCGGCGGGTATAGAACGTTCGCGATGCGAGTACTGGTAGTCAACGCTGGTTCCACCAGCCTGAAGCTGCGGGTGGTCGAACCCGACGACACCGTCGGCCGGCGGGTCGACATGGAGGCGCCCGGGCCGACCACGGCCGCAGCTCTGGCCAGGTTCGTGGCCGGTGCCGGCCCCCTCGACGCAGTCGGCCACCGCGTCGTGCACGGCGGCGGGACCTTCACCTCGGCGGTGCGCATCGACGGCCGGGTACGCCGGGCGCTGGCCGCCACCGCGGCCCTGGCCCCGCTGCACAACCCTCCGGCCCTCGAGGCGCTCGACCGGGTCGGCGAGGTCCTCACCGGCGTGCCCGCAGTGGCCTGCTTCGACACCTCCTTCCACCACGACATGCCCGACGAGGCCGCCGCCTACGCCCTGCCCGCCGAGTGGGTGACCCGTTGGGGTATCCGCCGCTTCGGCTTCCACGGTCTCAACTGCGAGTGGGTGCTCTCCCGGGCGGAGGTCCTGCTCGGTCGCCCCGCTGCCGACCTGAGACTGGTCGTGTGCCACCTCGGCGGCGGTGCCTCGGTCACCGCCGTCGCCGGTGGCCGCTCGGTGGACACGACCATGGGCTTCACCCCGACCGAGGGACTGGTGATGGCCTCCCGCAGCGGTGACGTGGATCCCGGCGCACTGACGTGGCTGCTGGCTCAGGGCGTGACGGTCGACGAGTTGAGCGACGGCCTCGAGCGGCGCTCGGGGATCACCGGGCTGACCGGGGGGAGGACCGGCGACATGCGCCGCGTCCTCGAGTTGCGCTCGGCCGGTGACGCCGAGGCGAGGCAGGCGGTGGCTGTGTACCTGCACCGGTTGCGGGCCAAGGTGGCCGGCGCGGTCGCCTCCATGGGAGGTGTCGACGCAGTGGCCTTCACTGGCGGGGTGGGGGAGCGTTCGGCGGTCATCCGGGCCGAGGCCTGCTCCAGCCTCGCTTGGATGGGGGTGGCCCTCGACCCCGACCTCAACGAGTCCGGCGGTGACGCCGACGCCGACCTGTCGGCGGCGGCTGCGTCGGTGCGGGTCCTGCGGGTGGCGGCCCGCGAGGAGCTGGTCGTGGCCGCCCACTGCCGGCGGGTGCTGGCTCAGTCCGCTGAGCCCCGGCCGTGACCGTTGACCAAGGTGGCGGCCCGGTCGGGGACCTCGCGGCGAGCCCGGGCGTCTCGCCCGGCGGGGCGGTGGCTGCGCAGAGGGGGCAGGTCGGGGGCCGGTAGGGCCACCGGGCGGTAGGGGACCACGCTCAAGAGGTGGGCCAGGCAGTTGACCCGGGCCGCCGCCTTCTGGTCTGCGGGCACGACCCACCAGGGGGAATCGGGCAGGTCGCAGTGGGCGAACATGTCGTCGGTGGCCCGTGAATAGGCGTCCCAGCGCTTTCGTCCCTCGACGTCGATGGAGCTCAGCTTCCACCGCTTGAGCGGGTCCTTGGCCCGCTCCTGGAAGCGGCGCTCCTGCTCCTCCCGGCTCACCGAGAACCAGTACTTGACGAGTATCACGCCGTCGTCGAGCAGAAGCCGCTCGAAGGCGGGGACCTGGCGGTAGAAGCGCTTGACCTCCTCTTCGGAGCAGAAGCCCATGACCCGCTCGACTCCCGCCCGGTTGTACCAGCTGCGGTCGAACACGACGATCTCGCCGGCCGCCGGGAGGTGCTCCACGTAGCGCTGGAAGTACCACTGGGTGGCCTCGCGGTCCGACGGCGCGGGCAGGGCCGCCACCCGGCACCACCTCGGGTTCAGATGCTCGGTGAGGCGTTTGATGACACCGCCCTTGCCGGCCGCGTCGCGGCCCTCGATCACCACGACCAGCCTCTGTCCCTCCTGGCGGATCCACTGCTGCATCACCACCAGCTCCCTCTGGAGTCTGAGCAGCTCCGTCGCCAGCGAACCGTTCTCCGAGCGGGCCATGGGTCACACCTTTCCAAGTTCTGCCGCCGAGGACAAGTACCGGGGGGCACCGGAGAAGCGGTCACCGGTGCCGTTGCCACGGGGCGTCAGCGCAGCCGCCGGACGGTCTGATCGGGCCGCCCGGGGGACGGCGCGACGCGCACCCGGATGTCCACCGGCGACACCCCCCACGGCCCGCACACCACCGGGTTCAGGTCCATCTCGGCCAGTTCCGGCAGATCCTCGGCCAGGGTGGCGACCCGCAGCAGGAGCTGTTCGAGGGCGTCGACGTCGACTGGTTGGCTTCCCCGGTAGCCGAGCAGAAGCCTGGATCCCCGCACCGAGCGGACCAGCTCGTGGGCGTCCACATCGGTGAGGGGCAGCACCCGGAAGTCCCGGTCGGCGAACAGCTCCACGGCCGTTCCTCCTGACCCGAACATGATCAGCGGTCCGAAGGAGTGGTCGTCGACCAGGCCGACGATGGTCTCGACGCCCGGGGGTGACATGGCCTGTACGACGGCCGCGGTCATTCCCCGCCCGAAAGCCGCGGTCATGGCGTCGAAGGCCGCCGCCACGGCCGGGGCGTCGGGCAGGGCCAGGTGCACCCCGCCGCGGTCGGACTTGTGAAGGATCTCCGGGCCGCTGGCTTTGAGCGCGACGGGGTAGCCGATGCGATCAGCTTGGGCCACGGCCTCGTCACGGCTGCTGGCCAGGGCCAGAGGCGGCCCGGCGACCCCGTAGGCTCCGAGGAGGCGCACCGCCTCGGTCGGGGTCAGCCACCGGCCCTCGGGCATTTCGGCGAGGACCTCGTCGACCACGGCCCGGGCCGCGGCGGCGTCGAGATCAGCGAAGGCCACGGAGCG
The DNA here is from genome assembly GCA_021838445.1 of Actinomycetes bacterium. Taxonomy (GTDB): domain Bacteria; phylum Actinomycetota; class Acidimicrobiia; order Acidimicrobiales; family Palsa-688; genus JAKCDU01. Next base: position 63,788 of record JAKCDU010000001.1, read on the forward strand.
GCCGGGGGCCTTGCGGCGCCATTCGGCGTAGTCGCAGGCCCGGGCCAGGGCCCGCACCGCCGGCTCGGGAAAGCAGAAGCTCGGTACCTTGGCGCGGGCCTGGCGCAGGGGGTCGGGGGCCACGTTCATCCCGAGGAAGTTGGCCACCACAGGTTTGCTCGCCCCGGCTGCGGCTTTGGCCATGGCGGATGCCACGTCGTCGGCGGAGGTTATGAGGGGCGGCACGAAGATGGTGACGACGGCGTCCACCGCGTCATCGGCCAGCACCAGGCCGAGGGCCTTCCCGTAATCGTCGGCGGAGGCCGAGGCGACCATGTCAACGGGGTTGCCAACCGCCGCGGCGGCGGGCAGGAAGGCCCGGAGGGCTTGCTGGGTGGCCGGGCTCAGCTCGGGGACGGTGAGCCCGTGGGCTTCGCAGGCATCCGCGGCGAGGATCCCCGGGCCCCCGGCGTTTCCGACCACCGCCACCCGCCGCCCGGCGGGTAGGGGGAGGTCCGACAGCACCTGGGCGGTGTCGAACATCTCCTCCAAGGTGTCCACCCTGATGACGCCCGTCTGGCCGAACAGGGCGTCTACGGCGGCCTCGGAGCTGGCCAGGGCCGCGGTGTGCGATGAGGCGGCCCGCCGCCCCGAGGCGCTGCGCCCGGCCTTGACCGCGATTATCGGTTTGGTGGACGAGACCCGCCGGGCTATGCGGGCGAAACGTCGGGGGTTGCCGAACGACTCGAGGTAGAGGAGGATCACGTCGGTGCCGGGGTCGTGGCGCCAGTATTGGAGCAGGTCGTTGGAGCTCACGTCGGCCTTGTTGCCCATCGACACGAAGCTGCTCAGGCCGATGTGACGCCGACCCGCCTCCTGGAGCACGGCGATGCCGAGGCCCCCCGACTGGGACGCAAAGGCCACGCAGCCCGACTCGGGGGCGAGCGGGGCGAAAGTGGCGTTGAGGGACACCGAGGGGTGGGCGTTGATGATGCCCATGCAGTTGGGCCCGACGACCCGCATCCCTGCGGCGCGGGCCCGGGTGATGACCTCGGCCTGCACCTGGAGTCCTTCGGTGCCGGTCTCGGCGAAACCGGCGGTGATCAGGACCAGAGCCTTGACACCTTTCTCGGCGCACTGGTCCACCACTTCCGGCACGGCCGCCGCGGGGACAGCTACGACCGCCACGTCGACCGGGTCGGGGATGTCTGTCACAGACGGATAGGCGCGTCGCCCGGCGATCTCGGAGGCGGTGGGATGAACCGGGTTGACCGATCCCGTGAAGCCCCCCGCCAGGATGTTCCGGAACAGCTCGTGGCCGATACCGCCCCGTTCGCGGCCCACGCCGATGACGGCCACCGAACGGGGTCTCAAGAGGTGACCGAGGGAGTTCACCTCGGCCAGCTCCTCCCTGCGGTCCACCGCCTCCATGAACTCGTCGGTCGGCTCGATCTCCATGAACACCTCGACCACACCGTCGGTGAAGGTGGTGCGGGTACGGAACCCGACGTTGCGGAAGACCTGCTGCATGGGGGTGTTCTGCCACAGCGTCTCGGCTCGGAACCGGGTTATGCCCTCGGCCCGGGCGTGGGCCGCCAGGTGCTCGAGCAGAAGGGTTCCCAGCCCGCGACCCTGGTAGGAGTCGGTCACCACGAAGGCCACCTCGGCCTCGTCGGCGATCGGCGCGAGGCGGTCGTAGCGGGCCACTCCCACGATCTCGTCGCGGACCGTCGCGACCAGCGCCATGCGGTCGCGGCCGTCCACGGTCGTGAAGCGCTGCACCTCGTCGGGACGCAATTGGGCGTGGGCCGAGAAGTAGCGGAGGTAGATGCTCTCGGCGGAGAGGCCCGAGTGGAACCGGATCAGCCCCTCGGCGTCGTCGGGGCCAATCGATCGGATGTGGACGGCGGAGCCGTCGGAGAGCAGGGCGTCGGAGGAGGTCGGGAGGAGAGGATCTGCGGCCGGCATGGCTCTATCGTCGTGGGAACCGGAACGGACCAATAGGGCCTTTGTATAGGTGCGCCGGCGCGCCCCGGTGGGCGAGCGGGCCTCGGTAGGTTCGTCGTCGTGAAGATCTGGAGTGTGGTCGAGCCGGGTCCCGTCTCGAGCGGGCCTCTGGTCTGTGGCGAGCGCGTCGAGCCCGAACCGGGACCGGGAGAAATTCAGGTGCAGGTGTCGGTCTGCGGGGTGTGCCGGACCGATCTCCATCTGGCCGAGGGGGACCTGACACCGCGACGCCCGGGGGTGGTGCCGGGCCATGAGGTGGTCGGGGTGGTCCGTCGCGCCGGTCCGGGGGCCCACCGGTTCGCACCCGGGACCAGGGTGGGCATCCCCTGGTTGGCTTCCACCTGCGGTCGCTGCAGTTACTGTCGCGCTGGCCGCGAGAATCTCTGTTCGTCCCCGCGCTACACGGGATGGGACCTCGATGGAGGATTCGCCGAGTTGGTGGTGGCCAAGGAGGGCTTCGTCTACGCCCTGCCCGAGTCCTTCGACGACCGGTCGGCGGCTCCGCTGCTGTGCGCCGGCATCATCGGCTACCGTTCCCTGCGCCGGGCCCGGCTACCCGAGGGCGGGCGCCTCGGCATCTACGGTTTCGGGGCGTCGGCCCACCTCACCCTGCAGGTCGCGGTGGCAGAGGGGGCCGAGGTGCATGTAATGACCCGCTCGCCCGACGCTCAGAGACTGGCCCTGGACCTGGGCGCGGCGTCGGCGCAGGGCGCGGCGGAGGCCCCGCCCCACCCGTTGGACTCGGCCATCCTGTTCGCGCCCGTGGGTGACCTGGTTCTGCCTGCCCTGGAGGCCCTGGACCGAGGGGGCACCCTGGCCGTGGCCGGCATACACCTCTCCGACATCCCCCCCTTGCGCTACCAGGACCACCTGTTCCTGGAGAAGACCCTGACCAGTGTCACGGCCAACACCCGGGGCGACGGTGAGGAGTTCCTGGCCCAAGCGGCGGCCATCGGCCTGCGCCCGACCACCACCGTCTACCCCTTCGACCGGACCGACGTGGCGCTCGCCGATCTGGCCGCCGACCGGGTCAACGGGGCGGCGGTGATCGCCGTCGACGGCTAGGCGAGGCTCACAGGGCCGCTGCCGCAGTCGCCCGCCCACGGTCGTGCGACGGGTGCAGCAGGCGCCCGATGGCCTGACCCCGGCCTTCCCGTACGGCTTCGGGGACGGAGGCTCCACAGGCCAGGCGGTAGAGGGCGGAGTCGACCGCGGCCCGAGCGACGAGGGTGTCGTCAGGGGCGAGGCGTTCGGCCCATTCCTCGACGGCGTGGGCGACGGTGAGCTCCGGGCTGTCGACCTCTCCTGGGGTTTCGGGGAAGTCGTGACACTGGGTGACCACCGGGACCGGCTCGGCCTGGACCTGCTCGGTATCGGGCTCGTAGATGTCGTGACACTGGCTCATTCGGCCCTCCCTTCACATCCAGCATCGGCTCCCGCGACAGCGCCGGGCAGGGCCGAACGGCCCGTTCTGGTTGGTATCGCCCAGGGGTGACCTACGGGGCGGTATCGGCTCTGGGATCATCTCCACATGAGGGCGAGCTCGGGTGACCAACCCGGCGGGGCCGGGGCCGGTCCACCACCGGTCGGCGGGGAGGCGCTGGCCTTCGATGCGGTGAGCCACTGGTACGGCCCGCGCCGCGTGCTGTCGTCGGTCACGCTCAGGGTGGCTCGGGGCGAGACGGTGGCTCTGCTCGGACCCAACGGAGCGGGCAAGTCCACCATGATCTCTTTGATGCTCGGGCTGTTCGCGTGCCGCACCGGGACCATCCGGGTCCTGGGAACCGGTCCGCGCCAGGCCGTCAAGGCGGGCCGGGTGGGAGCCATGCTGCAAACCGGATCAGGCAGCGGTCTGCCGCCCGGTGTCCGGGTCGGGTCGCTGCTCGACCTCGTCGAGGGCCTGCACCGTCGTCCCGCCGACCATCACTTGGTGGTGGAACGCTCGGGGATCGGTCCCCTCCTGGACCGCCGCACCGACCGCCTGTCGGGAGGTCAGGCCCAGCGGGTCCGCTTCGCCATGGCCATCGCCGGGAATCCGGAGTTGCTCTTCCTCGACGAGCCGACATCAGCCATGGACGTCACCGCCCAGAGGGAGTTCTGGGCCATGATCCAGTCGTTCTCCGACGAGGGGCGGACCACGTTCTTCGCCACGCACCATTTGCGCGAGGCCGACCGGGTGGCCGACCGGGTCATCGTCCTCTGCGGCGGGGCGGTCGTGGCCGACGGGGCCGGCGCCACCTTGAAGGCGGCCGCCGGGGCCCGTCGCATCTCACTGCACGTGCATCCCGGTGACGAGGCCGTCCTCGACTCCCTCGAAGGTGTCACCGACGTGGCCCTGACCGGGGCGGTGGCCACCATCGACTCCCTCGACCCCGACGCCACCGTCCGCGATCTGGTGGTCCACAACGTCCGGTTCTGTAACCTGGAGGTCCACGGCGCCGACCTCGAGCGGGCGTTCTTCCAGTTGACCGGCGGAGACGCGCCCCCCGGCGGCGATCAGGACCGATGAGCGCCCTGCTGCACTTCGGGCGCTTCGAGATGCTCCGCCTCATCCGCAGCTGGAAGTTCCTCCTGATAACCGTCGGCTTCCCGGTCACGTTCTACATGCTGTTCCTCGGTGACCGTCGCAGCGGGGAGGTCGTGGCGGCCGGCTCGGTGACCTGGCGGGAGTATCTCATGGTGGCCATGTGCTCCTTCGGCTGCCTGGTCGCCGGCTTGACGGCGGGCGGGGGCCGATTGGCCGCGGAGCGGGTCGGCGGCTGGGCCCGCCAGCTGCGGGTCACTCCGCTGCCCACGTGGTCCTATGTGATGGTCAAGACCGCCACCAGCATGCTGGTGATGCTGCCGGTCATCGTGCTGGTCGAGGTGGTCTCGGCCGGCTTCGGCGACGTGCGGCTCGCCGCCGGCCGCTGGATCGAACTGACCCTGGTCATGTGGGTGACCGGCCTGCCCTTTGCCGAGTTGGGGGTGCTCATCGGCTTCGTCGCCGGGGTGGAGACCGCCTTCCCGGTGATCACCGCCCTGATGTTCGTGCTCGGCTACTTCGGTGGCCTGTTCAATCCTGTGTCGGCCATGCCCTCCCCGCTGCGGACGGCGGCCCACCTACTGCCCAGCTTCCACGGCGCAGCGGCCGGTCTCAGCGTGGTCAACGGGCGCCCCGCCGGCCTTTCGGACTGGCTGACCCTGGCCGGCTACGCCGTCGGCCTCAGCGCCCTGGTCGCGTGGCGTCACCGAACCGAGGAGATGAAGGGTCTGGCCTGAGGGGCTGTGCTGCCAACAGGGCCAGCCGAGGAGGGGAGGGCCCGGTTGGGCGGACCGGGGTGACGGGAGCCGGGCGTCAGCTCCCCGCTGCGGGTCGCACCACCACCACCGGGCAGTGGGCGTGGGTCACCACGTGCTCGCTCACCGACCCGATCAGCATCCCGGTGAAGGCGCCGTGGCCCCGGCTGCCGACCACCAGCAGGTCGGCCTGGTCGGAGCGGTCGAGCAGCACCGGGGCCGGATGGCCCTCGGCCACCTCGGTCGTCACCTCGACGTCGGGCTCGGCGCCGAGCACCTCTTTCAGGGTTTGCTCGAGGATCGCCTGGGTGTCCTTCTCCCAGTCGACGTTGGGGATGGTGGCCATGTAGGCCAGGGCCGGGATCTCCCATGCCATAACCACGTGGAGGTGGGCACCGGTCAGCCGGGCCTGGGCGGCGGCCCAGCGTAGAGCGTCCTTGGAAACGTCGGACCCGTCGATTCCGACAACGATTCTCTTGTTCGTCATGATTGCACCTTTCTACCGGTTCCATCTCCACACTGCCGTAAGAAGGTCCTCGACCGCAGGGCCGAACAGCCCTATCGGAGCAGGACCGACGCTCTGCATAATGCGCCCAGCAGCAGTCGGAGGATGAAGGGTATGCGAGTAATCGATCTCCTCGGTGGCACCGAGCTGATGACGCGTTCCGAGTGCCTGGAGTTCCTCCGGCGGCGGAACATCGGTCGCCTGGCCACGGTGACCGCCGGCCAACCCGACATCGTCCCGGTGAACTACTTCGTAGACGGAGGCGACGTGGTCATCGCCTCCAACCTCGGCCACAAGCTGCTGGCCGCATCAGAAGCCCTCGTCGCCTTCGAGGTCGACTCCATCGACGAGGAACGCCGTCGGGCGTCGAGCGTCGTGGTCCACGGTTCGGCAACAGCCGAAGCTCCAAGCGCCGCGGCATCGGCGGCGGTCGCCTGGAGCGGACCGAAGGACTTCCTCATCCGCATCGTCCCCACGGCCATTACCGGCCGCCACATCACCGCTTCCTGATCGGCTCGGTGGCGGGCGGCGCCGGCTGCACTCAGCTCTCGGAGTGGACGATCACGACCGCCGCCGTGCCGGCATGGGCCGATACCTGATGGCTGACCGAGCCGAGGAGCAGCCCGGCGAAGCCGCCGTGCCCTCGGGAGCCGACGACCAGCATGTCGGCGTTGGCCGAGTGGTCCACCAGTACCTTGGCCGGTGAGCCCCGCAACGCGACGACCTCCCATTCGAGACCCGGGTAGCCGTCGAGGACGGCGGCCGCCTCGGACTCGGCCTTGCCCTGGGTGTAGGCGGCAATGTCCTCATCGGTGCCGAACTCACCGGCGGTCCAAGCCTGCACCACGCAGAGTCGGTCTCCCCGTAGCTGAGCCTCCTTGGCCGCCCACTCCAGAGCGGCAACCGCTCCCTTGGAGCCGTCGAAACCGACAACGATCGAATGTTCGTGGTCCGCGCCCATCGCTCCATCTCCGTTTCTCATACCGCCCTAACCTGCGGCAATTCCAATAATGGATGGCCGACCGGCCCACCGTTAGGGCCGAAAGCCCCGCCTCGCCGGCCGACCGTCGGCGAGGGGGCGGTCTCAGCCCCCTAGGCGCTCGAGCGCTCGTTGTACTCTCTGGGCGCTGACGGGCGTCGGTGTGCCCAGCTCCTGGGCCCACAGCGAGACCCGCAGCTCCTCGATCATCCAGCGCAACCCGGCCAGATCGGCACTCGAGCCCTGCGCCGCCGCCCCCGCCACCCGACGGTCGAGCAGCGAGTGGTAGCGGTCGGCCAGGACGTTCACCACCGCCTGCCGGCTGGCGTCGCGGCCGGTGTCACCGGGGAGCCGCTGCAGCCGTCGGCCCGCCGCGTCGAGGTAGCGCAGCAGATCCCGGAGCCGGGCCGGCCCGGTGCTGGTCACGAACCCGGGGGCGACCAGGGCATCGACCTGGGCCCGCACGTCGCCCAGAGCCGGCGACAGGCGCCCGGCCGGGTCCCCCCGCTCCAGGTGGTCGGCCTCGGCCAGGACCAGTTCGGCGGTGGCCAGGATCCCGCCGGCGATGGTGGCCAGGCGGGCCACCCGGTCGCCGATATCGGCGGCCTCGGACCTGATCTGCTCGAAGCCCCGCTCGGTCCACGAAGGCCCCCCGTAGGCGATGACGATCTGGTCGCGCACCGCCCCCGCGCAGTCCTCGAGCAGGTCGTCGGTGGAGCGTCCCGAGCGGGCCAGGACCAGCTTGGTCTCGTTGGTCAACCGACGGTGCAGATGTGACGCCGACAGCGGTGCGGTCAGGGCGAGCAGGCGCCGCGTGCCTTGCCACATGCTCTCGGCCTGGACCGCCGGGCGCTCGAACAGACCGACGCCGACCGTGCCCCCCTCGTCGACGAGAGCCGGATAGGCCCGGGCCCGGTTGCGCTCGACCACTTTGGGCAGATCGCCGAACTCCCACTTGCGGCAACCGTCCACCACGAGATCCCCGGCGATGCGACCGAGTGCCCGCCGTATCTCAAAGGTCAGGCCCTGCCGGATCGTCTCCAGGTCGCGGCCGCGGCGAAGCACGCGGGCACCATCCACCACCTCGAAGGTCAGGCGCAGGTGGGGGGGTAGCGCGTCCTGATCCCACGAGCGGGCCGAGACCGCCGTGCCGGACAGCTGCGCCAGGCGCGCTGCTACCACGTCGAGCAGCGGCCCATCATCGGGCCCAGCTGTGGCGAGGATTTCCTCCGCCACTTGGGGAGCGGGCCCCAAGGTCCGACGGATGGCTTTGGGCAGGGAACGCACCAGGGCCGCCACCAGGTCCCTCCGGTAACCAGGCACACCCCAGTCGAAGCCGTCCGCCGCGATCTGGTTCAGCCACTCCAGCGGAATGATGACAGTTGCACCATCGTCTTCCTGGCCGGGCTCGTAGCGGTAACGCACCGCGAGGTCCAGCCCACCCACGGTCCACGTGTCGGGGAAGGCGCCTAGATCCACCGGCCCGCCGCGGCGGTCCACGAGCACCGTGAAAGGCACCGCGAGGCGTTCGGGGTGCCGGCTGGCGGATTTGCGCCACCAGCCGAGGAAGCGCCCACCGCTGGTGATGTCGGCGGGGATGACCGACTCGTAGAAGGCGTGGAGGGCGTCGTCTCCGGCGAGGAGGTCCCGGCGCCGGACCCGTTCCTCGAGCGCCCTGACGGTGTCGATCCGTCGGGCCGTGGTCTCGAGGGGTGGGACGCTGCCGCCCCAGTCCCCTTCGACGAGAGCATGACGTATGAACATGTAGCGGGCCTCGGCGGCGTCGCGCCGGCTCAACGCCACTTGCCGGGCACTGACCACCGGTAGGCCGTACAGGGTGGCCCGCTCCTCGGTCCGAGCCTCGCCGCGCTCGGCGTCCCACCACGGGTCAGACCACGTCCGCTTGACCAGGTGGGCTCCGGCCTGCTCGGCCCACGACGGCTCGATCCTCGCCGCGCTGCGGGCCCAGGTCCGGTCCGTTTCGACCAGTTCGCCGGCCATGGCCCAGGCCGGGGGTCGGCGGCTCAGCGAGGACGACCGGGCCAGCTGCCAACGGGAATTGCGGGCCCCCCGGTAATCGCCGCGGGCCCCGTCGCGCATGCCGACATGGGAGAGGAGTCCTGACAGCAGGGCCTTGTGGACCTGATCCGGCGGTGCCGGCTCGCGGTTGGGTGTCGCCCGACGCGAACGGGACACCTGGCGGATCTGGCCGGCGACGTCCTGCCACTCGCGGATCCGCAGGACATGGAGGAGCTCGCGCTTGCAGCGCTTGCGGAACTGGTTGCCCGACAGTTCACCGCGCAAGTCGGCCAGGTAGTCCCACAGGGCCACATAGGCGAGGAAGTCCGAGCCTGCCACGTCGAAGCGGGCGTGGAGGGCGGCGGCCTCCCCGGCTCGCTCGGTGGGCCGCTCGCGGGGGTCCTGGACCGACAGGGCGGCGGCGATGATGGTCACCTCGCGGGAGCAGCCCAGGCGCTCAGCTTCGACCACCATCCGGGCCAGTCTGGGGTCGAGGGGCAGTTCGGCCAGCCGCCGCCCCGTCTCGGTCAGGTGCAGGCCCGAGGGGGACCGCTCGAAGGCCCCCAACTCCTCCAGCAGAGCCCGCCCGTCGGTCACGCTGCGCCGGTCGGGAGGCTCGAGGAAGGGGAAATCCTCGATGTCGCCGAGACCGATGGCGGCCATCTGGAGGATGACCGAGGCCAGGTTGGTCCGCAGGATCTCCGGATCGGTGAATTCCGGCCGCCCGGCGAAGTCCTCCTCGGAGTACAGGCGGACGCAGATACCAGGGCCCAACCGCCCGCAGCGCCCGGCCCGCTGGTCGGCTGACGCCTGCGATATCGGCTCGATGGGGAGCCTCTGGACCTTGGTGCGGTGGCTGTAGCGCGATACCCTGGCCAGGCCCGTGTCCACCACGAAGCGGATGCCGGGGACGGTCAGCGACGTCTCGGCCACGTTGGTGGCGAGCACCACCCGGCGCAGGCGGTGGGGTAGGAACACCCGGTGCTGCTCGGCCGCCGACAGGCGGGCGTAGAGCGGGAGGATCTCCAGGTCCCCGCTCGCTCCCAGGTCGGACTGACGCAGGGCGTCGGCGGCGTCACGGATGTCGCGCTCGCCGGGGAGGAACACGAGGATGTCGCCCGGGCCGGCGGCCGCCAGGTCGGCTACGGCCCGGCACAGGGCGCCGTTCAGGTCGTCGTCGTCATAGCCGTCGGTGACGTCGGTGACGTCGGGGCCGTAGGGGTCCGAACGATCCGGGCCTGGCCCGTCCGGGTCAGGACTGTCGGGGCCTGAGCTGTCCCGGTACGCGAAGGCGGGGGAGGCCCCGCGGCGGTCGAGCGGTCGGGCGGCGGGAGTGTCCGAGCCGACCGGGCGGTAGCGGATCTCCACCGGCCAGGTCCGACCCGACACCTCGACCACCGGGGCCGAGAAGTGCTGGGCGAAGCGCCCGGTGTCGATGGTCGCCGAGGTGACGATCACCTTGAGGTCGGGCCGGTCGGGCAGCAACCTGGTCAGATAGCCGAGCAGGAAGTCGATGTTCAGGCTGCGCTCGTGGGCCTCGTCGACGATGATCGTGTCGTAGGAGCGCAGCAGCCGGTCGCGGCGGATCTCGGCGAGGAGGATGCCGTCGGTCATCACCTTCACCAGCGTCTGTTCGCCCACGGTGTCGTTGAAGCGAACCGTGTAGCCGACGGTCGCTCCGAGCGGCACGCCCAACTCGACGGCCAGGCGTTCAGCCACGGTTCGGGCGGCTATCCGCCGGGGTTGGGTGTGGCCGATCAGGCCGTCGACGCCCCGCCCCAACTCCAGGCACATCTTCGGGATCTGGGTGGTCTTGCCCGACCCCGTTTCGCCGGCCACCACCACTACCTGGTGCGCCCCGATGGCCTCGATGATGTCCGCCCGACGGCCGCTCACGGGGAGATCCTCCGGGTAGTTGACCGCGGGCACGGCCGCCGCCCGGCCGGCTCGGCGCTGCTCGGCGGCGGCCACCTCGGCCTCCAGGGCGCGCCACGCCGGGCCGCCTGCCGCTTGGCGGAGGCGGCGCTGCAGCCGAGCCCGATCGCGGATCATGACCCCGTCGATGCGAGCTCGCAACTCGTCAGAGATGGAAGAGGCAGGCACTGGCTTCCAGTAAACCGGCCGCCCGCCCCCCGGCGCGCTCGCGTCCAGCCCCTTGGCGCTCCCGCGTCCTGCCCTGGGCCGGTAGGCCCGTGGCCGGTGGGAGCGACGGCCGGTGGGAGCGACGGCCGGT
>JAKCDU010000001.1:74888-242906 GCA_021838445.1 Actinomycetes bacterium
GGCCGGTGGGAGCGACGGCCGGTGGGAGCGACGGCCGGTAGACTCGATACCTCTACTGGCGAGCGGGGGTGTGCAGGAGCGGTGGTCTTCGACGAGGATCCAGCGGCGGCGGCCGAGCCGATCAGCGAGTTGCGCCGCTCCTATCACGACCGCATTTCAGAGGTGCGGCGCCTGTCGCTGGGGATACTCGTCGACGCCGTCGTCGGCGTCGACGCGGTCTCGGACTCCCTGGTGCTGGGTCACGGCTCCCGGCCGCCGGTCATCGGCTTCAGTCCGGCTGAGATGCAGGAGCGGGCGGCCCTCGTCGACACCGAGATCGTCGCTCTGCTCGCCCTGGAGTCGCCGGTGGCGCGCGACCTTCGGGTGATTCTGTCGGCACGTGACGTGACACAGCTGGCCATGCTGTGCATAGGGCTGTGCCAGACCCTCTCGGAGCGGGTGGAGCGCATCTCGATGGCCCTCACCGAGCCGCTGCGGCGGTCCGTTGGTGAGGTGGCGGCCGGGACCTTGGAGCTGCTGCGCGCCGCCCAGGGTGCCTGGACCACCCTCGACGGCGGGCTGGCCGCCGCAGTGGTGCCGCAGGCCGCCGCCGTCCAGGTCCGCCAGACCGAGCTGATGAGGGCGCTCATCGGCCTGGAAGCCGTCCCCATGGAGACAGCCATGGACCTGGCGCTGCTCGCCCGGGCTTTCGAGCGGCTGGCCGACCACGCCGTCGAGATAGCCGACCGGGTCCACTTCGCGGTGCAGGGCACCCGGCTGCCGGCCTAGCGCCCACCGGCGGCGCGACCCGGAGGGAACTCAGCCGAAGCGGCCGGTTATGTAGTCGTCGGTCCGCTGGTCGCTCGGGGCGGTGAAGATCTTGTGGGTCGGGCCGGACTCGACGAGGACGCCGGAGCGACCCTCGGGATGGTCCTCGACGGTGAAGAACGCCGTGCGGTCCGACACCCGGGCCGCCTGCTGCATGTTGTGGGTGACGATGACGATCGTGTAGTCGGACTTGAGCTCGGTCATGAGCTCTTCGATACGGATGGTCGCCAGGGGGTCGAGGGCCGAGCACGGCTCGTCCATCAGGATCACCTCGGGTTTCACGGCGATGGTCCGGGCGATGCAGAGGCGCTGCTGCTGGCCGCCCGACAGGCTGAAGGCGCTCTGCTTCAGCTTGTCCTTGACCTCGTTCCAAAGAGCGGCCCGGCTGAGGCTCTCCTCCACCAGGTCGTCCAGGTTGACCTTCATGCCGTTCACCTTGGGGGCGATGGCCACATTGTCGTAGATCGACTTCGGGAAAGGGTTGGGCTTCTGGAAGACCATGCCGATGCGCCGGCGGATCTCGATGGCCTGCACCCCAGGTCGGTACAGGGGCTCGCCGTCGAAGTCCAGCCTCCCCTCGATGCGGGTGTCGGGCAGGAGATCGTTCATCCGGTTGAGACAGCGCAGGAAGGTCGTCTTGCCGCAGCCCGAAGGACCTATCAGCGCGGTGATCTCCTGGCGGCCGATCCGCAGGCTGACGTCGCGCAACGCCCGGTTGGCCCCGTACCAGAAGTTCAGGTCGGCGATGTCGAATACGGCGTCGACCACCTCGGGGGCGGCTTGCGCGGCGCCGCCGGCCTCGGGGACGGGCCGGCTGTAACTCACCTGGGTACTGGGCTCGGGCATGCTGTCGGTCACCTTCCGCGGCGGTTAGACACAGGATACGGTCATCAGAGCGACATCCGCGCCGTCTGGCGGCGGGCCCGCCGGGCGACCAGTCGGCCGGCGGTGATGAGGATCACGAGCAGGAGGAGGCTGAGCAGCCCGGCGGCGGCCGCAGTGGCGTGGGCCCGGGACCCAGGAAGCGAGATGTCGGTGTAGATGACGTTGGTCAGGTACGGCACCTGCTGGTGCAGCAGTTGCAGCTTGGGGTTGGTGTCGGTGAAGCCGGCGGTGAAGAGAAGGGGCGCCAACTCCCCGGTGGAGATGGCCAGAGCGACGATCAGGCCGCTGACGATGCCCGGCAGGGCGGTGGGCAGCAGCATGCGGGTCAGCGTCGCCGTGCGGGGCATGCCCAGCCCGGCACCCGCCTCCCGGATGGCGGTAGGTACCTGCCGCAACGCCACTTCGGTGGTCTTGACGATGTAGGGGAGGACCAGCGCCGACAGGGCGATGACCGCGGCGAGGAGCGAGTAGCCCCAGTGGAACTGCACCACCAGGGTCAGGTAGGCGATGTAGCCGATGACGATGGAGGGCATGCCAGCCAGGATCTCGGAGAAGAAGCGCAGCAGCTTCTCGGTGCGGCCCGTGGCGTACTCGGCCAGGTAGATCCCGGCCGCCACCCCGACCGACCCGGCCACCACGAGCACTCCGCCGAGCAGGATCAGGCTGCCGAGGATGGCGTTCTGCAAACCGGTGGCCTTGGCGTTGGTCCGGTGGCTGAACAGCTGCCAGCCCAGGGCTGGAACGGCCTGATGGAAGACGCTGACGAGGACCGATATGGACGGGGCGGCTATGAGGAGGAAGGCCACTCCGCACACCACCCAGAAGATGCGGTCGGTCAGGCGCCGCTTGAGGCTCATGGGGTCACACCCCCCGGCCGACGGGTAGGCCGGCGTCGGAGAACCGGCGGGCCAGCAGCCGACCGCCGAGGTTGGTCAGGAACGTGACTGCGAGCAGGACCAGACCCACCTCGGCCAGCGCGTGGATGGCCATCCCGGTCGAGTCGGTGAGGGCGCTGTCGAGGAAGGCGGCGATGGTGGCGGCCATGGTCGAGAACGGATCGAAGATGCTGTGGGGGTAGATGTTGAGGGCGTCGCCGCTGATGACCAGCACGGCGATGGTCTCGCCCAGGGCCCGGGCCCAACCCAGGACGGCAGCGGCGATCAGGCCGGTCCGCACGTAGGGGATGGTCACGAAGCGGATGGTCTCGGTCGGCGTGAGGCCGAGGGCCACTGCCCCCTCCTTGGACACCGCCGGCACGGAGCGGACCAGCTCCCTGGCGATGGAGGCGACGATCGGGATGATCATCACTGCCAGCACCACCGAGGCGGTCAGGAGCCCCTCGCCGGCTCCGGTGGACCCGCTCAGCCAGGGTATCCCGAGAGCGGCGATCCACCGGTAGACGGTACGCGACAGGAGCGGGCCGAAGGTATAGATGCCCCACAGCCCGAAGACGATGCTGGGGATGCCGGCGAGCAGCTCCAGGAACACGCCGAGAGCCCCTTGGAGGCGGGCGGGGACCTTCTCGACGAGCAGGATGGCCCCGCCCACCGCCACCGGCACGGCCAGGACCAGGGCGATCAGGGAGGAGACCAGCGTCCCGAACAGGAGCGGCAGCACCCCGAAGTCGGCCCCCTGGGCGGCCTGGTAGCCGTGCTTGACCACCACGTTGCCGTACAGGTTGCCCATGGTGAACTTCTTGGTGGTGAAGAACGACCAACCGTTGAAGATGATCGCCGGGTAGGCCTGCTTGATCATCTCGTAGACGAGAAAGGCGAGCGCCGCGGTCGGCACCAGGGCGGCGACGAACAGGACGGCCCGGACCGCCCGGTCGCGGCCGGTCAGTTCCGAAATGGCCCGGGCCCGGGCGGACAGCCCGGAAGCTGTCCGCCCGGCAGGCCTTTCTGCTACCGAAGTCACCAGATGCCTCGCTATATGGTTGGTCAGCCGAGCCCAAAGGCTAGCTGGAGATGCTGGCGATCGCCGTCTCGACCTGGGGCACCACGCTGGACGGCAGGCCCTGGAAATGCTCCTTGGCCAGGAAAGCAGGGGTGCTGCCACCGGTCGGGCTGATGGCGAAGGCCAGGAAGTCCCGGACGGCCATGGCTAGGTCGGCACTGGACTGCTTGTCCTTCACCACGAGGTACTCGAAGTTGACGATCGGGTAGGACTGGGCGCCCGGCTCGTAGATGATGGGGGCGGCCAGGTTGGCCGGGATGCTGGTGGCGCCGGCGCTGACAGCGGCCTCCACGGTGCTGGCGTTGGGCAGCACGAAGTTCCCGGCCTTGTTCTGCAGCATGGCCTCGCCCAGACCGGCGCTTTGGGCCGCGTCCTCGGAGCTGATGCCGACGTAGGCGATGCAGCCCGGCGTGGCCTGGCAGGTCTGGACCATGCCGGGGTTGCCGTTGGCGGTCAGTTCATTGGACACGGCCGGCCAGGTGACGCTGGTCCCGAAGGCCGGACCGCTCTGCCAGGCCGAGTTGGTCGCCGACAGGAGGCTGGTGAAGATGAACGTGTCACCGGAGGCATCCACCCGGCGCACCGGGACGATGGTGGTGGCCGGCAGGGTCGCACCGGTGTTCAGAGCGGCGATGGCCGGGTCGTTCCACTTGGTGATCTTGCCCTCGTAGATCTGGGCGATGACGTCGCCGCTCAGCTTGAGACCGCTGACGCCCGGCAGGTTGTAGTTGACCGCCTGGGAGGAGATGGCCACGGGGATGTTCATCAGGCCCGGATTGGACGAGCGCTGCGAGTTGCTCAGGTAGGCGTCGGAGCCACCGAGCTGGGCGGTGCCGGCGATGGCATCGCTGATGCCCTTGCCCGAGCCGCCGGGACCGGGGTTCAACGTGGCGTTGGAGTACATCGTGTGGAACGCCGGGGCGATCTCCTGGAGGAACGGGTACAGGAGGGTGGAACCGGCCTCGTTGATGGTCTGCGCCGACGAGGGGTTGCCGAGGTTCATGTTGGCGCTGCCGCCCGAGCTGCCGCCCGTCGTGGTGGCCGGCGCTGCGGTGGTGGCCGTTGATCCTCCGGCGGTGGTCGGCGAGCTGGGCGTGGTCTTGGATGACGACGAGCAGCCGGCGACGGCCAGAGGGACGATCAGGGCGAGCGGGATGAAACGCTTCAAGGGATTTCGCCTTTCGTGCGATCGGGGGCGCCGGGAACCTCGCAGCAGGCGGAGCCGCGCTGATCCCCGGTCCTTCCCGGGATGCCATGTGTTTTCCGTTTGACGAATGCCACCATAAAGAGCCGGGGTGTACGACAACCCAACAGAAGGTGAACACAAACTGAACAGTTGTCGAATCCATGGGATCGCCCCTCGATCGACCGATCGGTTCGCCCGATCAACGCGCCTAGCCTTTGAGGAGATGAGGTGCCAGCACTGATGTGGAGCCGGACTTCCCCTCGGGCCACCGGTCTGCCGGGTCGCGGCGCACCGGTCGCCCACCAGGTGGACGAGGACGGGTCGGCCGGGCCGGGGGCGGACGGCCGGGATCAGCTGGTGGGGCGCCTCATGGCCGCTTTGGAGGGGATCGGCGAGGCCATCGTGGTCAGCGACGCCGCCGGTCAGACGGTGTTCGAGAACCAGGCGGCCCGCGCCCTCGTCGGCGAGGAGGGGGCCAGCGCCGCTCTCGCCGCCCAGGCCGTATCCGAAGCGCTGCGCGACGCCTTGAGCGGCGCCCGACGCGAGCGCCGTCTGGACCTCATCTCGCCCTTGCGGCGCAGCTTGTCCATCCGGTCGTTCCCCACCGGGGCGGGGAGCATCGACGGAGCGGTGGCGGTCATCGAGGACATCTCCGAGCGGGTCCGTCTAGAAGCGGTCCGGCGGGACTTCGTCGCCAACGTCAGCCACGAGCTGAAGACCCCGACGGGCGCCCTGACCCTGCTCGCCGAGACCATCGACGGCGAGTCCGACCCCGACGTGGTGGCCCGCCTGGTACGTCGCATGGGTGGTGAGGCCGAGCGGCTGAGCCGCATCATCGACGACCTGCTCGACCTGTCCCGCATCGAAGCCAACGAGACCCCGAGCGGCGCCCTGGTGCCTGTCCGGGACTTCGTGCTCGACGCGGTGCAGTCGCTGCAGGCGGTGGCCTCCGGTCTCGACGTGGACGTCGAGGTGCTGCCCATCCCAGCCGGGTCGGCCGTACCCGGCGACCGGCGGGACCTGGTGTCGGCGGTCGCCAACCTGGTGGATAACGCCATCAAGTACTCCGAGGCCGGCGGGACCGTCACCGTGGCCGTCGAGATGGAGGGCCGCCACGTCGCGGTCAAGGTCTCCGACCGGGGCGTGGGGATTCCCGGCCGGGACCTGGAACGGATATTCGAGCGCTTCTACCGTGTCGACCGGGCCCGCTCCAGAGCGACGGGCGGAACCGGCCTCGGGTTGTCGATCGTCCGTCACGTCGCCGCCAACCACGGTGGGCGGGTGAGCGTCACGTCGGTCGAGGGAGAGGGCTCCACCTTCGTCCTCGAGTTGCCCGCGGTGCGCATGCCCGAAGGATCGGATGGAGAAAGAGGCCGCGATGATGACCATGACTGACACCATCTCCGTGCTGGTGATCGAAGACGAGGAGTCCTTCATCGAGGCCCTGGTGGTGGGGCTGAAACGGGAAGGTTTCCTGGTCAACGTGGCCCGCGACGGGGTCGAGGGACTCGAGCTGTTCGAGCGGTCCCGCCCTGACCTGATCCTCCTCGACCTGTGGCTGCCCAAGAAATCCGGGATCGACGTGTGCCGGGAGATACGGTCCCGCAGCCGGATACCCATCATCATGGTCACGGCCAAGAGCAGCGAGATCGACACCGTGGTCGGGCTCGAGGTCGGGGCCGACGACTACGTGACCAAGCCGTTCCGATTGCGCGAGCTGGTGGCCCGTATGCGGGCGGTGCTGCGGCGCTCAGGTGTCCCCGAGATCGCCGAAGTGTCAGCTGACACGGTGGAGATCGACGGGCTGGTCCTGGACCCTGAGCGTCACGAGGTGCACCTCGACGGGCGACCGGTGCCCCTGCCGTTGAAGGAGTTCGAGCTGCTCGAGCTGCTCATGGGCAACGCCGGTCGGGTGCTCACCCGCGAAACGCTGATCGACCGGATCTGGGGACCCAACTACGTCGGGGACACCAAGACCCTCGACGTGCACATCAAACGGCTCCGGGCCAAGGTGGAGGCCGAACCGTCGCGTCCGGCCCGTATCACCACGGTGCGCGGCCTCGGCTACAAGTACGAGCTGCCCCGGGGGTCGGGGGCACCCTAGCGACGCGCTCAGTCTTCTCTGGTCTGGTGGGCCCGCCAGGCGGTGAGCCAGCTTCTCATCATGTCGGCGAACTCTTTGGGGTTGTAGACATCCTCCTCCTCGGAGAACAGTCCACCGCCGGCGTAGACCAGGCGGGTCCAGTTGGCGGCTTCGTAGCGCTGCCCGTCGCCGGGATCGTCCATCACGTTGGCCACCTCGCCCACCACCCATCCCCTGTCGGCGTCAATGGTGTACCAGTTCCACGGGAACGACGTCATGTGGTCGACCGGGAAGGCGGTCATGGCGGGCACGATCCAGTCCCGCACCTCGGCCCGGCCCTTGAACGTCCCGTAGTGGTGCTCCACGTAGTTCACGTCGTCGGTGAAGCAGTCGACGAACAGCTCCCAGTTGCCTGTCCGCCCGGCTTCGGCGGCCGCGGCCCGGTAGCGGTCGAACGCCGTCTGGATCTCTTCGAGGGGAAATGCCACGTCGGGGACCGTAGCTCCGCGGGGGACCGGTTTCCACTCCTTCCGAATCGACGTCGCTTTCGGCCATCCGCCCGTTACTCGCATTTGCCCGCCGGCCCTTTGACAGGTGCCCGCCGGTTCAGGAGACTTCGAAGCCCATCGTAAAGAGCGGGAGGCTCGTGCCCGAAGTTCCGATAGTGCCCAATCTACGCCGGGCTCGTACCGGTTCCCTGCCCCGGTTGTGGATGGCGCTGGCCGCCTATTCGGCGGCGGCCGGCGGTCTCGCCGCCCTGTTACTGACCGGCACGGTGCAGGGTCGGGTGGGGGCGGGCTGGGTGGCCGGCTGGGGGGTGGCTCTCCTCGTGTGCCCGGGGGTGTTCCTGGCCATGTGGCACCGCTCCGGAGTCCGGGCCAGGGACCGACTGGCCGACCTGGAGAAGCTGTACGCCTTCACGGTGCGTGTCGGCGCCCTTTCCGATACCCCCGAGATCATTGGTGCGACCCTCGAGGAGTCGCGACGGGCCCTGGGGGTCTCGCTGGCGGCCCTGCGCCTTCCCTCGTCTCTCGGCGGCATGCGCTACGTCCTACGCGGCGGCGAGCTGCGGCGCGAGCTCGAGGCGTCCACCCCACTCGAGGACCGGGTGGGCGCCGACCTGATCTCGGCTCGCCGCCTGTCGCGAGCCGAGACGGCCGAGGCGCTGGCCGTGGCTGTCCCGCTGGGCGGGCTCGGCACCGCCGTGATGACCGTCGAAGGCCACCTCGACGAGGGCATCCGCTTCAAGGAGGACGACCTCCGCCTGCTGGAGGCCTTCGCCGCCAACCTGGCCACCAGCCTCATCAGCAGCCAGCGTCTCGACCAGCTCCGCCGCGAAGTATCGGCGCGCGAATATCAGGCGCTGCACGACAGCCTCACCGGCCTCGGTAACCGGACCCTCTTCAGCCAATGGCTCGATTCGGCGCTGGCGGCGCGCCCCCCGGAGGAGTGGGTCGGCGTGCTGCTCATGGACCTCGACGGGTTCAAGGACATCAACGACACCCTCGGCCATCACGCCGGCGACGCCATCCTCGAGGAAGTGGCATCGCGGGTGCTCGACGTTCTCGGTCCGAACCGCCTGGCGGCCCGCCTCGGTGGCGACGAGTTCGCCTTCGTCGTACCCGCCGCCGCTTCACCCGACGCCATCCACGAGGTCGCCCGGGAGGTCCTCGCCGGGGTGTCCCAGCCGGTGTTGGTCGGGGGAATGGAACTGGAGATAAGGGCCAGCATCGGCGTCGCCGTCGCACCCGACGACGGCTCCGACGTGTCCACCTTGCTGCGCCGGGCGGACGTGGCCATGTACGCAGCCAAGACGGGCCGGCGGGGGACGGTCGCCTACGACCCCGAGATCGACCAGTACGCCCGGCGCCGACTGGTGTTGAACAACGAGCTCAGGCGGGCCCTGGACAGCGGGCAACTCGAAGTCTGGTACCAGCCGATGGCCCGGCTCGGCACCAGCGAGATCACCGGTATGGAAGCCCTGCTGCGCTGGCGGCATCCCGACTTCGGCCCCATCCAGCCCAGTGAGTTCGTCCCCGTGGCCGAGCAGTCGGGGCTCATCGAGCCGATCACCTGGTGGGTTCTGCAGCGGTCCCTGCGGGAGCTGGCCGAGTGGCGGCGGGAAGGATTCGACTTGACCATGGCGGTCAATGTCTCGGCCCGCAGCCTGACCGGACCCGACGTGACCGAGCGCCTGGCCCACCTGCTCAACACGGTCGGCATCCCCGCCGCCGACCTCACCCTGGAGATAACCGAGTCGCTCATGATGGCCGACCCGGAGGGGTCGCGGCGGGTGCTCGAGGACCTGTCCGGGCTGGGGGTCCACATCGCCATCGACGATTTCGGCACCGGGTACTCGTCTCTCGCCCGCCTGAGGCGCCTGCCGGTGCGAACGGTCAAGATCGACCGCTCGTTCGTGATGTCGATGCATCGCGACGAGGGCGACGAGGCCATCGTCCGAGCCACCATCGAGCTGGCGAGGAACATGGGTCACCAGGTGATCGCCGAAGGGGTGGAACGCCAGGACACCTGGGACCGACTGGCCACCCTCGGCTGCGATCTGGCCCAAGGGCACCTCCTGGCCCCGGCCATGCCGGTGGACGTCTGCCGGGCGTGGCTGAGCTCGCGTCAGTCCCCCCAGATGGCGGCCATCACCCCCCTGCGGCGGGTCGGGGGCGGCTGAGACCCCGCTGGCCTAGGATTGGCCGGTGCTCATAGACGGTGGTATCGGGGCTGACCTGAAAGCGGTGGCAGACAGCGCTCGGCGTGCCGAGGAGGAAGGCTACGACGCGGTATGGACCGCCGAGGTCGGCCATGATCCCTTCCTCGCCCTGACCCTCGCCGCCGAGCACACCCGCCGGATCGGTCTGGGCACGGGCATCGCGGTGGCGTTCGGGCGCAGCCCCATGACCCTCGCCCACACCGCCTGGGATCTCAACGCCTACGCCGAGGGTCGGTTCCTTCTCGGCATCGGTTCGCAGGTAAAGGCCCACATCGAGAAGCGCTACTCGATGCCCTGGTCGCACCCAGCGGCACGCATGCGGGAGTTCATCCTGGCCATGCGGGCCATCTGGGACTGTTGGCAGAACGGCACCAAGCTGGACTTCCGGGGCGACTTCTACACCCACACCCTCATGACGCCGTTCTTCCATCCGGGGTCCAATCCGTTCGGGGCGCCCCGGGTGTTCCTGGCCGCGGTGGGAGAGGGGATGACCCGGGTGGCCGCCGGGGTCGCCGACGGCCTGCTGGTCCACGGCTTCACCACAGAGCGGTACCTGCGCGAGGTGACGGTGCCGACCGTCCGTGAGGAGCTCGAGCGTGCCGGCCGGCGACGTGATCAGTTCGAGCTGTCCTACCCGGCGTTCGTGGTCACCGGTGACACCGAGGAACAGATGGCTCTCGCTGATACCGGCGTCCGCAAGCAGATCGCGTTCTACGCTTCGACACCGGCCTACCGTCCGGTCCTGGAGCTGCACGGCTGGGGGGAGCTGCAGGGGGAGCTGAACCTGCTCTCCAAGCAGGGGGAGTGGGACGAGATGGGCCGGCGCATCTCCGACGAGGTTCTCGACGCGTTCGCGGTGCAGGGCTCGCCTGACGAGGTGGCTGGACTGCTCCACGCCCGCTTCGCCGACATGATCGACCGCGTCAGCCTGTACATGCCTTATCACGACCCCGGCGTGGTGCCGCGCATCGTGGCCGGGTTGCGGTCCAACGCCTGACCGTCTCCTCGATCCGGCCGAGGGCGCGGCCCTCCTGCGGGGCTTCGCCGACGGCGCTGTGGACGCGGCCGACGTCATGGCCGAGGGCTGTTTCGTGGTCGACCTCGACCGGCCGGGCGATCCGCTCGGCCTGGAGGTTCCCCTCGGCTTTCCGGCGGTGGTCGTCGCAGTGGGACGACGCGGCGCGCCGGCTCTGCCCGAGTGCGGCCCCGACGTGGCGCTCACCGCCCTCCGCAAAGTTCCTCGGCCCTGGGTGAGCCATGGTGATCCGGCCGGCGCCGTAGCCGAACTGGTCGACCGGGTCCGGGCCTGGCCGGGAGCGTCGGTCGCGCTGGTCGAGGTCCTGCGGGCGGGTATCGGGGCGACCGCCGACGTCGGGCTGCTGATCGAGTCACTGGCCTACTCGACGCTACAGGCTGGACCCGAGTTCGCCCGCTGGCGGGCTTCCCGCCCGGTCCGGGCCCGGCCGCCGGGGTCGTCGCCGACGGTCGTGGTGGAGCGCGTCGGCGACGTCGTCGAGCTGACCCTGAACCGGCCAGAGGTGCGCAACGCCTACAACCGTCAGATGCGCGACGAGCTGTGCGAGGGGTTGGCGTTGGCGCTGGGCCATCCCGGTCTGTCGGCCCGCCTGAGCGCAGCGGGAACCTCGTTCTGCAGCGGCGGCGACCTCGACGAGTTCGGCACCTTCCCCGACCCGACCCTGGCTCACCTCGTGCGCACCGGGCGCAGCCCGGCCCGCCTGCTGAGCCGCCTGAGCAGTCGCCTGTCGGCTCACGTCTTCGGGTCCTGTGCCGGTTCGGGTATCGAGCTCCCGGCGTTCGCCGGGCGCCTGGTGGCTCGGGCCGACACCCGCATGTGGTTACCGGAACTGGCCATGGGGCTGATCCCGGGGGCAGGAGGGACGGTCAGCATCCCCCGTCGGATCGGCAGGGGGCGCACCGCCTGGTTGGGACTGTCGGGCCAAGCCGTCGACGCCGCGACGGCGCTGGAGTGGGGGCTGGTGGACGAGGTCTCAGGCGAGGGCGATTGACGCGGCGGTGACCACGTCGGTGACGGCGGCTCGCAGGGCGTCCCGAGCGGCGGGCTCGAGCAGCGCCGCCGCCCGCTCGGCGTCCACCGTAACCAGGATCACCCCCGGCTCCTCGAAGCGACTGGTGCCACCGGCTTTGGCGAACACCTTACGCATGGCCACGTTCTCACCGAGCACGTAGGCGACCAGCGCCGATATGCCCGCCTCGACCGCCGCCACCCCGAGGGCTCCGAGCATCATGGTGCCGATGCCGCGGCCCTGCTGGCCGTCCACCGTGGTGAAGGCCACCTCCGCCTCGCCGCTCCCCACAGCGCGGATGTACCTGGCCGTGGCCAGCCCGTGGCGGCCAGCGGCGTCGAGCGCGACCCACGCGAAGTGATCGACGTAGTCGATGTCGACGAGGTAGTCGACCAGGGCGGGGGACGGGTCGCGCAGGGCGAAGAACCGGCGTCGGCGCGATTCAGGCGACATGGCCCGCACCGCCGAGTGGAACGCCGATCGGTCGGAGGGGAGGAGGGGCCGGAGGAGCAGGGTGGACCCGTCCCGAATCTCGACTTTCACCGGTCGGATGTCTTCGGCCAGGCGACGGCTGGCCAGCAGACGCAAGCGGGCTCGCACCGGGTCGATGTCGACCAGGCGGCCCATGGCGGCCAGGCCGCCGGTGAGGAACCGGCACTCGGTCAGGGCGGTGACGGTGGCGGTACGCGGCCGGTCCCGCAGGACGGCCAGTTCGCCGACGATGGAACCGGCTCCGGGTTCGGCCAGGGTCACCGGTCCGGAGCGGGCTTCGACCGACACCGACATCCGCCCGGACAGGACCAGCCAGAAGTTGCGGCCGGCCTCGCCCTGGCGGCCGAGAACCTGTCCCGGCGGGGCTTCGCCCGGGGTCATCTCGTGGAGCAGCGCGTCGAGCTGCGCCGGGCTGGCACCGGCGAGGAGGGTCAGCGCCGCCAGTTCGTCCCGGACGGCGGGATCGGGGGGCATGGTCCCGTCGCCGGCTCGCCGACCGTCAGGCTGCCGGGCCGTCAGCGAAGGTCACGGTGGCCGTGTGGGCCGCGCCGTTGGGATCGGTCCAGCCGATACTGGTCTTGTCGCCGGGGTGGTAGCGGGAGATGATGTTGGTGAGCGCCGACGAGGATCCCACGGGCGAGCCGCCGAGCGACGTGATCACACTCCCCGAGGTGACCCCGGCGGCTTCGGCGGCGCCCCCGCTGAGGACGCGGGTGACCGCCGCCCCTGGAACGCTACCCCCGCTGGGGTCCACGGCCACGCCGAGGAAGGCGGTGCGCCCGATGTGGACGGTCTCGCTGGCCCGGCCGTCGCGGATGGCGGTGGCGATGGACCGGGCCTGGTTGACAGGTATGGCGTAGCCCTGGTTGCCCTGGGTGGAGAAGGAGAAGCCGGTGGAGGCGGCCGTGTCCATCCCGACCACCTGGCCCGAGGTGGACACCAGGGCCCCTCCCGAGTCGCCGGGCTGGATGTCGCAGTTGGTTTGGATGAGGTTGGTCAACTGCTCGGTGGTGCTGTTGCTCTGGTCCTGGGCGGTGATCGACTGGTTGAGCGCGGTGACCTGTCCCGGAGCGCTGCTCGGCTTGCCGCCCACCCCGCCGGCGTTGCCCAGCCCCACGACCTCCTGGCCCACCGTCACCCTGTCGGAGTTGGCGAGGGAGGCGGTCTTCAGCCCGGTGGCGCCGGTCAGCTTGATCACGGCCACGTCGTGGGTGCGGTCGTAGCCGACCACCGTGGCCGGGTACTTCTGGCCGTTGGCCACGTCGGTGGCGGTGATGCTGGTGGCTCCTGATATGACGTGGTTGTTGGTCAGCACGTATCCGTCGGAGGTCAGCACTATGCCCGTCCCGGCGGCTGCCCCGCCTTGATAGCTGAGGGTCGTGTCGATGTCCACGAGGGCATCCGCGGCGGCAGCCACCGCCCCGCTCAGGTTGCTGCCGCCGTTGCCGAGCCCGGAGTTGCCGCCGCCGAGGTTCGAGCCCCCGTTGCCGAACGGGTCGAGACCCGACCCGCCGCCGGGCGTGGCCGTCGAAGCGGTCGGCCCGTTGCTCCACACACCGTGGCCTATGCCCAGACCGACCAGCACGGCGACCACCAGCAGCAGCGCGGTGACCGCGCTCGGGAGGCTCCGACGGGGACGGGGCGGCGTCCACCCGTACCACCCTCCGGGGCCATGATGGCCGCCGGGAGGACCCGCGGGGGGGTACACCCCGCCAGGCCCGGCCGGGCCCATCGGCCCTCCCCACCCCGGCTGCGCCTGCGGCTGCCAGTAGTAGGGGTCCGGTTGGCCCCAGGGGGAGGGAGGCGGAGGGGGTGTGGCCGGGCGTCCGCCGGCCGGATCCCGCCAACCGGGCGCGCTCCAGTCGGGGGCCGGCGGGGGTGGCGTCCAGGGCCCCCCCGGGTGGGGCGCGGGCCACCCGTGCTCGGGGGGCGGCGTCGGACCGCTCGGCTCGGGCTCGGGATCGTCGATGTCGTTCATTCCTCGGACCAGCGTATGTAAAAGACCTGGCTAGTCAACCTGGACTTTCTGAGCGTCAGATGAGAGAAGCCCCGTCGGGTGACCGGCCATCCGGGGCAACCACAGGTGTCCAACTCCACTGAGGTACCCTTCACTGCATCATGGATGCCGCCCGTGACGCCCGCATCCTCGTGGTCGACGACGACGACCAGTTGCGGTCGCTGCTGCTCTTGGTGCTCGAAGGTGAGGGCTTCCCGGTGATTCTGGCCTCGGACGCCACGACCGCCGTCCGCGAAGTGGAGAGCGGCCACTGCGACCTGGTGGTCCTGGACGTCTCTTTGGGCCTCGACGACGGGAGGATGGTCCTGGCCCGTATCCGGGAGATGGGCGATCTGCCGGTCATCCTGATCAGCGGTAAGGGTGACACCGCCGACCGGGTGCTGGGCCTGCGCCTGGGCGCCGATGACTTCCTGCCCAAGCCGTTCTCTCCGGTGGAGCTCGTGGCCCGGGTGGAGACGGTTCTTCGTCGCAGCCGGGTGAGGTCCGCCCCTGCGCCGCTGAGCCCGGCCACGACCGACGGGGAGCCCGCCGGCCTGGTCGTCGACGAGGTGACCCGGGAGGTCACCATCGACGGCCACCCGGTAGAACTGACGGCCAAGGAGTTCGACCTCCTCGCGTTCCTCGCTCGCTCCCCGCGGCAGGTCTTCAGCCGGGGACAGCTCCTCGAGCACGTGTGGTCGTCGCGCTCGGAATGGCAGGACGAGGCGACCGTCACCGAGCACGTCCGCCGGGTCCGCCACAAGATCGAGCCCGATCCGGCCCGGCCCCGGTGGATCACCACCGTCCGGGGAGTCGGGTACCGCTTCGAGCCCTGAGCCGCCCGGCGTGCACCACTTCGGCGACCTTCAGCCGCAGCTGGTCGGGGGTGTAGGGCTTGGTGATCACCGGGTCGCCGGGCCGGGAGGGAATGCCCTGCGAGCCGGTGTAACCGGTGGTGTAGATGACCGGTGCGCCGGGATCCATCCGGCGGAGCGCCGCTACCAGCTCGATGCCGGACATCTGGGGGAGCATCACATCGGTGACGAGGACGTCGAGGTCCGCCGGCTCACCGGGCGGTGGGGCGCCCAGTGCGGCCAGCGCCGCTTCGGCGCTGGCGAAGGCCTCGACGTCGAGGCCGATGGCTCGCAGCGATTCCACGGCTATGGCCCTCAGGTCGTCCTCGTCTTCGACCAGCACGACGCGGCCTTCCACGGTTTGCGATTCGGGCCACCTGTCGTCGTCGGCTCGCGCTGCGGTCGCGGCCGGGCCGGGTTGGAGGGGCAGCCAGATGCTGATCGACGTACCGGCACCGACCTGGGAGTCGATGTGCATCTGCCCTCCCCGGTCCTTGACCAGGCCATAGACCGTGGACAGGCCCAGCCCCGTCCCCCGACCCCGCTCCTTGGTCGTGAAGAACGGCTCGACGCAGCGGGACAGCACCTCCGGGGCCATCCCCGGTCCATCGTCGGTGACACGGAGCAGGGCCAGGGTGCCTTCCGGCAGTTCGTGCTCGCCGACCACCTCGGGCGGGGGCGACACCGTCGAGGCGCGCACGTCGATGCGACCCTGGCGGTTCATGGCGTCGCAGGCGTTGATGACCAGGTTGACCACGATCTGCTCGATCTCGCTCGGGTCCAACCTCACCTTGGTCGGTCCCAGCTCCGATCCGATGTGCAACGCCACGCCCGACCCGGCCACCCGGGCGAGCACCGCGTCGAGGCCGCGGACGGCCGAGCCCAGGTCGGTGACCACGCCGGTGTCCACCCGTTGGCGGGTCATGTCGAGCATCTGCTGGGTGAGGGTGGCGGCGCGCCGGGACGCCTCCTCGATGCTGGCGATCAGCCTCAACTGGCGTTCGTCGCCCATTCCTTTGCGCAGAATGGAGGCGTACCCGATGATCAGGGTCAGCACGTTGTTGAAATCGTGGGCCACCCGGCCGGCGACCTGCCCCATGGCGTCGAGGCGCTGGGCCTGTATGAGCGCCCGCTCGGCCTGTCGGATGTCGGTGAGATCAACCCCGGCGATGAGGACCGAGGCCGAGTCGCTGTGATTGATGGGGGGTAAGCGAGCCCCCGACAGCGACAGCTCGCGCCCGGCGACCGAAGCGGTATGGCTCACCAGCGAACCGGACTCGATGACCTCGGTGGCCAGCGCGCCGAGAGCGTCACTGAGGTCGATGGGAAGGGTCCACCCGCTCCTGTCCGGTGACCACCCGAGGAGGGCCTGGGCTCGCTTGTTGGCCGAAGCGACGGTGCCGTCCTGGTCGAGCTCCAGGAGGGCGACGGGCGACGAGTCGACCACGGCCCTGAGGCGGGCCTCGTGCTTGAGCGCGGTTTCGGTCCCGAGGGCCCGCTCGAAGGCGATAGGGATGAGGGACGCCAGCGAGCTGAGGACGGGTTCGTCCTCGCCTGGCATGTCGTCGGAGACGAACACGACCAGGGCGCCGTGCTGCCAGGGGTCGGTGTTGGGGAGCGGGTAGGCGATCCATCCCTCGCCGCGGCCGACCTGACCGGAGGTGACCGCCTCGAACGCCCGTTCGGCGGCGCGCCGGTCGACCTGTCCCGAGCTGGCGGCCACGGTCGAGCCGTCGGCCTTGGACCACCTGGCCATGGCACCCTGCGCGTCGTGGATGGCGCAGGCCTCGAGGCACGCCGTGTCGAGCACGGCCTGGGTGGTTGCCGCTCCCGCCAGGTTGGTCGCAGCCGCAGCCAGCCGGCGCAACCGCCGAACGGTGCGGCTCTGCTCGCGCGCCGCGGCCTCCATCTCCCGCCGGACGGTGACGGCGTACATGGCGCTGCCCACCCGTCCGGCTAGCTCCGATGCCACGCGAAGAGCCGACGGGCGGAAGCCCCGCCGGTTGGGACCGGTGGCCGCGACCAGCCAGCCGAGCACGATGCCCGCCGCTTTGATCGGAACGACCACCATCGACTGGGCGCCGATCTGGTCGAGGACCCGCAGGCCCGCCGCCAGGCCCGGTTTGGGAGCGACACGGCCGGGCTCACCGTCGGCACCCGTGGAGATCGGGGCCCGGTCGGCTGGCTCTCTCGGCGAATCGCCTGACCCTCCGGGCGAATCAGAGGGACGGAAGACCAGCAGCGGGCGGCGTTCGGGGGCGACCGAAGCCCCGATAGGTGTCCAGCGTGGCTCCAGGGTCAACCCGTGGTGAGCCGAGGTCCGCTGCGATGCCGCCACGACCCCTCCATCGTGGGAGATGGTCTCGATGACGAGGAGGTCGGCGAAGTCGGTGACGCACGCTTTGGCGACAGCGTCGAGCGCGGTGCTGAATCCGCCGGTCGACTGGTCCAGGATCTGGCTGACCGTGGCCAGCAGCTCCAACCTCTGCATGGCTTCCTGGCCACTCAGGCGGGTCGCCTCCGAGGCCGTCATCCCGGAGCGACTAGCACTGAGTTCGGTCATAGTTGCACCACGCTAGCGAGTGTCCCGGCCGGTTCTGACGGACCCCCCGTTCATCGGATGGGGCGGGGCCTCCCTCGAGGGATTTCCTCAATCCGCGTCAATGGTGCCTCCTGCACCCGCTCCTGAAGGCTCTGTCACCGGCTCAGGTGCCGGTGACGACGGGCCGATTGGTGTGAGGTGGAATGCGCGCGGTGTGGTGGAGAGGGGCATACGGCCGAGGGGTGCTCGATTCCCGAGTCGGCCATCATGGATTTCGCCAGAGTGGCCGACGGGGTTCCGGAATGGGTGCCCTCCGAGGAGAAGGTGCTGGAATTCGAGCAGCTCGGCCGGCCTGCCTCCAGCGGGGGCTTGGTCGCGGAGGGGCCGGGTCGTACTAAGGCGGCGAGCCAGCTGGAGGATCTGACCGGCCCGGAGCTGGTCCAAGTAGCCGGGGCCGAGGAGACGGCCGCGGCGCGTCTGAGTCGACTGGAGCTGCCCCGACCGGCCAAACCCGGACCCCGAGCCGCCGAGGGGCCGACGCCGGCCGGTCATCCGGCCGGTCGGGTCGCCAGTCGGCGCTCGGCGCTCGGCGATGCCGGCGCAGCGGGCTCGCCTTCGGGAGCCGACGGGGCAGAAGCGCCCCGAGGCGCCCCCAAGCTGCCCACCTGGCCTCCGGCGGGCTTCGTTCCCACCCCGGTTGGCGCCGACGAGGCGGGTTCCACCAAGCCGGCGGGCCGGTCGCGGCTGTGGCGGCGTAAGGGTCACTCCGGCTGGCGGTGAAACTCGCCACCCTGGGCCGCGGTATTCAACTGCGCCGGCCTGGGCCGCGGTGCTAATTGCGGGGCAGGTCGCGAAACGGGGTGGTCTTGTCGTGGCTCGGTTCTTTGGGCAACCCGAGCACCCGCTCGCCCAGGATGTTGTGCTGGATCTCGTCGGTGCCACCGTAGATCTGCGGGGCCTGGGCGAACAGCGCCATCTCGGTGAGAGCGGCGGCCGCCGGACCTCCCGGCAGGTCGTTGAGGGCCTCGTTGCTGGGGGTGTCGTAGCCGTGGAGCATCCCGCGGGCGCCGAGCATCCGCAGGCTCAGGTCACGTGACAGGCGGAGCATCATGCTCATCGACAGTTTGGCGATGTTGCCCATGCCCGGGATGTCGCCCCCGGTGGTCCTCAGCGCCTTCTGGCGCAGGGCCGTGTAACGGGCGATCTCACCCAGGGTGTGGAGCCGGGCCAGGTCCTGGCGGACACCGGGATCGGTGTTGGCGCCGGTCTGGCGGGCCAGGGAGCTCAATGCTTTGAAGCCCGACGAGAGGCCGCCCGGACCACCGCTGCCGCCACGCGATCGGGCCGTCACCATGTCACCCACGCGCTTGTCGAGGTCCCCGGCGATGGTCCCCGGGATGGCGGTGCTCGCCGCCGCCGAACCGCCGCCGGCCCCGAGGCCGGCCCGTTCGAAGGCCAGGGTGGTGTTGGCCACCGCCCATCCGTTGTTGGCGCCGCCGATGATGGCCGCATCGCTGACGCGGGCTTCGTTGATGAACACCTCGTTGAACAGCGCCCGGCCGGTCATCTCCCGCAGCGGCCGCACCTCGACCCCCGGCTGCCTCATGTCGAAAGCGAAATAGGTGATGCCCTGGTGCTTGGGGGCGTCGGGATTGGTGCGAGCCAGAAGCATGCCGAGGTCGGCCTGCTTGCCCCCCGACGTCCAGACCTTCTGTCCGGTGATGACCCACTCGTCGCCGTCCTTGTCGGCTCGAGTGGCCAGGCCGGCCAGGTCGGATCCGGCTCCGGGCTCGCTGAAGAGCTGGCACCAGGCCTCCTGGCCGGTGACGATGGCCCGGATGTAGCGCTCCTGCTGCTCCGGGGTGCCGTGGGTGGCGATGGTCGGAGCGGCGAGGAGCAGCCCCAGGCCTCCCGGGGCGGGGAGGGCGCCGAACTCGGCGATGGCCTCTTGGACCCGCACCACCTCGGAGCGGGCCAGGCCCTTGCCGTAGGCGGTCTCGGGCAGCATGGGAGCGGCCCAGCCGGACATGCCGAGACGCTCCCACCACTCGCCGACGGTGAGATCGGGGTCCCAGTTGGCCGAGAGCCACTCCTTGACCTCGGTTACGGCATCCGTGGACTGAATCACCGTCATTTCGATCTCCCTCAGAGGCTGTCGTGGAAAATGGAGCTCGGGGAGCGCGACGCCAGCGACTGTGCTCTCCCCGAAGTAGAAGTTACCGTTGGGCCGTCACAATTCTGGAACCGGTCGGCCCGTCGGCAGACAGGGGAAGGACCGCAGCTGTTCTCGGGCACCGCCGGTAACTTACCGCCGGGTAGGACGATCGACCACCTCGGGGCCCGATGAGCTCCGACGGGCCGGGGAGCGCTCGCCATCCCGCGGGTGGGTACGGTTCCGGTTGTGGTGCACCCTGCCGACCCCGGTGCCGGGCCGCCAGCCGGCGGGGGCGACCGTGACCTGACGGCTGCCGCCGAGACCCTGGCGGCCTCGCTTCTCGCCGACGCCGAGGTCCGGCGGGGGCGCTCGGAGATCCGGCGGTCGGTGCGGCTGGCCCGCCTTCTCGGGGACCCCCGGGGGCGGGCCATGGTACTGGCTCTCACCGATGAGGTCCTGAGGATCAGCCCCCCGGACCGGGCCGCCGCCGTGCTGGGCGGCCTGACCCGGGTCGGGAGCAACCCCCTCGACGACTGGCGGGCGGCCGCCTACCTGCAGCCGCTGGACCGGGCGGCGCTGGTCGCCGGAGGCCGCCTGGCCGCCTGGTGGCCCGCCGCGGTCATCCCGCTGGTCCGGAGACGGGTACGAAAGGAGATGGCCGGGGTGATCCTGCCGGTTGACCCCCGCCGCCTAGCCCGTCATGCCGAGGGCCGACGGAGGAGCTCCATGACCCTCAACGTCAACCTTCTGGGCGAGGCCGTCCTCGGTGAGGACGAGGCCGAACGTCGACTCGGGCGGGTCATGGACGTCCTCGACCGGCCTTACGTGCGTGCCGTATCGGTCAAGATCACATCGATCTGCTCGCAGATCGATGTGCTGGCCTTCGACGCCGAGGTGGAGCGCATCGCCGATCGCCTGCGCCGGCTCTACCGGCGGGCGCTCCGTCATTCACCGGCGAAGCTCGTGACCCTGGACATGGAGGAGTACCGGGACCTGGACCTCACCACGGCGGCGTTCCGTCGGGTCCTCGACGAGGTCGAGTTCCAGGGCCTGTCGGCCGGCCTGGTCCTGCAGGCCTACCTGCCCGATTCCTACGGGGTGCTCGAGGACCTGGCCCGGTGGGCGGCCCGCCGACGCGACTCCGGCGGGGCCGGGGTCAAGGTACGACTGGTCAAGGGGGCCAACCTGGCTGTGGAAGCGGTGGAGGCCGAACTTTCCGGCTGGGAGCCGGCGACGTTCCCCACCAAGTCCGAGACCGACGCCAACTACAAGCGGATGTTGGCCCTGGCCCTGTCGCCGGCGTGGGCCGGGGCGCTCCGGGTGGGGGTGGCCTCCCACAACCTCTTCGACGTCGCCTGGGCTGCACTGCGCGCCGACGCGATGGGGGCCACCGATCGGGTCGAGTTCGAGATGCTCGAAGGGATGTCACCGGCAGTGGCCCACGCCGTCGCGGCGCGCTTCGGGCAGTTGCTGCTCTACGCCCCGGTGGTGGAGGCCGACGACACCGAGGCGGCCATCGCCTACCTGGTGCGCCGCCTCGATGAGAACAGTGGGGAGGGGCACTTCCTCGCCCAGTTCGACCTGCGGCCCGGCGGAGCGGAGTGGAGCGACCAGGCCCGGATGTTCCGGGCGGCTGTCGAGGGGTCGGCCGGGCGCCCGGAGCCACCCAGCCGGCGCCGGCAGGACCGCGCCACCGAGGTCCCCGATCCCCGCCCGAGGCCGTTCGCCAACACTGCGGACACCGACTTCACCCGCCGGGCCAACCGGGAGTGGGCGTGGGCCCACGTCCGCCGGGCGGTCGAGGACGATCCACGGGAAGTCCGTCCCGTGGTGGGCGGGGGTGTGACGGGCGAAGCGGCCGACCAGCGGGGGATCGACCCGGGTCGTCCCCAACACCTGGCCTACATGTGGGCCCCGGCATCAGGAGAGACGGTGGGCCGGGCCGTGGAGGCGGCGCGCCTTGGGCAGGACCCGTGGCGGTCCACAACCGCGGAGGAGCGTCGGCGCATCCTGCACCGCGTGGCTGCCGGTCTCGAGGCGCAGCGCGGGAAGCTGCTCGGGGTCATGGCCCTCGACACGGCCAAGACCGTGCGCGAAGGCGACCCGGAGGTCTCAGAAGCGGTCGACCTGGCCCGCTACTACGCCGAGCAGATACCCGCCGAGGGGTCCGGCTTCGAGCCCTACGGCACGGTGACGGTCGCATCCCCCTGGAACTTCCCGCTTTCCATTCCCGTCGGGGGGATCACCGCGGCGTTGGCCGCCGGCAACACCGTCGTGTTCAAACCGGCGCCCGAGGCGGTGGCGGTAGGCGCCGAACTGGCGCGGATCCTGTGGGCGTCGGGAGTACCGGCCGCGGCCCTGCACTTCGTACCCTGCCTCGACGGTGAAGCATCACGGGAGCTCATCGTCTCGCCCGGGGTGGACGCCGTCATCCTCACCGGTTCGTGGGAGACGTCCCGGATGTTCCTCAGGTGGCGGCCCGGGCTGGACCTGCACGCCGAGACGAGCGGGAAGAACTCCGTCGTCATCACCGCCACCGCCGATCCCGACCAGGCCATCACCGACCTCCTGAGGTCGACTTTCGGCCACTCCGGTCAGAAGTGCTCGGCCGCCAGCCTGGTCGTGGTGGAGGCGTCCCGCTACGACGACGGCCGCTTCCTCCGGCGCCTGGCTGACGCGGTGCGCAGTCTCCGTGTCGGCCCGGTCCACGTACCGGGGACCGTCGTCGGGCCGCTCATCGCGCCCCCACGCGGACCGCTCGCCGCCGCCCTGGGGCACCTGGAGGAGGGGGAGCGTTGGCTGGTCGAGCCGCGCCGCTTGGACTCCGACGGCTACCTGTGGAGCCCGGGTGTGAAACTCGGCGTTGCCCCGGGTTCGGCGTTCCATCTGACCGAGTGCTTCGGTCCGGTGCTGGGCGTCATGAGGGCCGGCGACCTCGACGAGGCTCTCGACTGGCAGAACCAGCCCGATTACGGGCTCACCGCCGGGATCCAGGCCCTGGACCCGGCCGAGGTTGAGCACTGGCGGGGGCGTGCCCAGGCCGGCAACCTGTATGTCAACCGGGGCATCACCGGGGCGGTGGTCGGTCGGCAACCCTTCGGAGGATGGAAGCGATCCGTGGTGGGCCCGGGGGCCAAAGCCGGCGGACCGAACTACGTGGCCTCCCTCGGACGCTGGCCCGTTGCGACCGCCCGGGCGTCTCTGACGCCGTCCGATTTCGAACGGGCGTGGAGGGAGATGGCCCGCCCCTCCGATCCCTCGGGCCTGCGGTCGGAGTCCAACGTGCTCCGCTACCGGCCCCTGCGGCGCGTGGCCGTCATGGGCGACGACCCGGTCGTTGACGCCGCGGCGGGCACCGTCGGGGCGGAAGTGGTCCGGGCCACCGACGCCGCCGGAGTCACCGGTTGCGACAAGGTGCGAGTCCTCGCCTCCATCGACGACCGGGAACTGGGCGAGCTGCACGAAGCGGGGGTCTGGGTGGACCTGGCCCCTGTATCGTCAGAGCCGGTGCGCGAGCTTCAGCGATGGGTCCGGGAGCAGTCCGTATCCGAGAGCCGTCATCGCCACGGAAACGTCACCGGCCGCCACCGCGGCCTCCTGCCCCCGCCATGAGCGGGGAGCTCAACGGCGATCTCGCTGCTCACGTCCACCGGTCCATCGTCGCCCGACGCCCGGTGGACGGCCGTGAGGCCCGTTCGCGTCACCGGGCGCTGGTGGCTCTCGGGCGCTTGGATCGCCCGTTCGACCGCTCCGCCGACCCCACCCACATCACCGCCTCGGGCGTCGTCGCCGACCGGGCCGGCGTCCTGCTCCACCGCCACAAGCGCCTCGGTATGTGGATACAGCCGGGAGGTCACATCGAAGCGGGGGAGACACCATGGGACGCGGCGCGGCGCGAGAGCGAGGAGGAGACGGGCCTGCATTTCGCCGGTTGGGCCGGAGAGGCCCCGCTGCTCCATCTCGACGTGCACCCCGGCGGGCAGGGTCACGTCCACCTCGACCTGCGCTATGCGCTCCGGGTGGAAGGCGATCGCACGCCCGCCCCGCCCGAGGGGGAGAGCCAGGACGTCCGATGGTTCGACTGGGACGAGGCCATCGCCGTCACTGACCCGGGCCTGGCCGGGCTTCTGCGGGCCATGAGGGACCGGTTCGGGCCCTCATGAGGAGTTCAGGGCGTCCTCGGCCTCCCCGTGGTCGGACCGGGGTTTCGAGTCGCTCAGGAATCCCCGAGCGGGGGCCCGTCGAAGCGGTCGAGCGCAGTGAACTGGTCGACCTCGGCGCGCCGCAGGCGGGTCGGCCACTCCCGGGCGGGATGGCCGAGGGCGACGGTGGCCGCCACCGCCCACCCCTGCGCCACCCCGAGGGCGTCCAGTACGGCCGGCTCCTCCCGGCAGTGCATGGTGGTGATCACACCACCCAGCCCCTGGGCGCGCGCCGCCAGCAGGATGCTCCACACGAACGGGTATATCGAGGCTCCACCCACGAGGGTGTAGCGCTTCAGGTCGCGGTCCACCGCGGCCAGGCTGCGGAGGTCGGCGAGCACCACCAACAGGACCGGCACCCGGTCGAGTTGCTCGGCGAAGCCTCCCGGGTCGCCGGCCGGCGGCCCCATCTGCGCGGCCCGCTCGGCCGCGCTGTCCTCGGCCGTCCGGTCGGTGATGGGGGCCCATGGCACCAGCCCGGCTGCGCCGATGGCCAGATACTCGTACCACCCCGTCAGGTACAGGTCCCGCATCTGCCGGCGCCTCTCGGGGTCCTTGACCACCACCACGCGCCAGGCCTGACGGTTTCCCCCGCTCGGAGCGAAGCGGGCGGCCTCCAGAACTTGGCGCACCTCCGCGTCAGTGACCGGCTCGTCGGTGAACTCCCTCACCGCCCCTGTGGTCCGCAATGCCTGCATCAGGTCCATGCCCGACAAGCTAGGCGGTGGCCGGCCTCAGCAGGACCTCCTGGGCGACGGTGGCGAGATGGTCGCCGCCCCGGCTGAACAGCTGCCCCCGGGCCAGACCGCGAGGTGCGCCCACCCCCTCGCAGCGAAAGTCGTGCAGCTGCCACTCCGGTCCCGTCGGTGTCTGATGGAACCATATGGCGTGGTCCAGGCTGATGCCGTTCCAAAGCCGTGACCCCACTCCGTCGGCCGATTGCTGCTCGGAGCGAACGGCGTCAGTGGCCAGGTCGTCGGAGAGGTAGGCCAGGGCGGCCGCGGCCAGAACCGCATCGTCGGGAGGGGCCTCCGGTATCCGCAGCCAGGCCATGGCCCGGCCGTCACGTTCGGTGACGAGGCGTCGCTCGATCATCGGGCTCCAACTATTATCATCCATTCTGTCAGGATTGGGAACTTGGGGGAAGGGATGAGTCTGGATGTAGGCCGCCGCTAGCACCGCCTGGAACGACGCCGACATGTGCAGGATGGCACCCCGTGATTGGCGAGCCACCACCGCACGGGTGACGAAATTCCGGCCGTTGCGCAGGCGCTCCACGTCGAAGCGGATGGGTTCCTCGGCGTCACCCCGACGGATGAAATAGGCGTGCAGCGAGTGAACCACGAACATCGACTCGACCGTGGCGGCGGCCGCCACCAGGGATTGAGCCACGATCTGGCCCCCGTAGAGGCCGCCCCACGGGTAGCTCGGACCACGCCCGAGGTAGGAGTCCACGCCCCTCGCCTCTAGGGTCATCATCTCGGTGAAGGAAACGCGGGCGTCGGCCATCAGCCGCCGGACACCATCAGGTCAGCACCCACCGGGGGGGTCGGATCATCGCGCCCGGCCAGCCAACCATCGGGCAGCGCCACCGGTCTCGGGCCATCGGTGTGGCCCCGCGGGGCGCAGGCCGCGGCCGGTGACCGGCGCAGGTCGGGGTCGAGCCGGCCGAGCCGCTCCGTCAACTCGTCCAGTGACTCGATCTGGGCCAGGTCCCGCCTCACGACCGGACCCACCGGGAACCCGGTCAGATACCACCCGGCGTGCTTGCGGAAGTCCCTGGTGGCCCCGACCGGCCCGACGTAGTCGGCGAGAAGCCGGGCGTGGCGGACCATGACGGCGGCTACCTGCCCGAGGCTCGGCTGCCAGCCCTCGGCTCGGTCGGCCGCTCCCAACTCCTCGGGGGGGTTCAGGTACAGATTCTCCAGGTCGGCGAACAGCCAGGGGCGCCCGAGGCAGCCCCTTCCCACCACGACGCCGTCGCAGCCCGTC
Organism: Actinomycetes bacterium; assembly: GCA_021838445.1. GTDB lineage: Bacteria > Actinomycetota > Acidimicrobiia > Acidimicrobiales > Palsa-688 > JAKCDU01. Next base: position 100,806 of record JAKCDU010000001.1, read on the forward strand.
CACCGCTGCATGGCCAGGGCGTCCGACGCCTGCCAGATGTCGCCGTTGCCGAGGACGGGGACGGTCATCACCGCCTCTTTCATCCGGGCGATGCAGTCCCAGCGGGCCGTCCCCGAGTAGCGCTGCTCGGCGGTGCGGGCATGCAGCGCCACGGCCGCCACCCCCTCCTGTTCGGCGATGACGGCCGCCTCGAGGTAGGTCTCGTGGTCGTCGTCTATGCCGCAACGCATCTTGACCGTCACCGGTACGGCACCGGCGGCGCCCACCGCGCCAGCCACGACGCTCCGGTACAGCCGGGGATGGGCGGGCAGGGCGGCGCCCCCGCCGCGCCTGGTCACTTTGGGGGCGGGACAGCCGAAGTTGAGATCGACGTGGTCGACGCCAACCTCGTCGACGAGGATACGGACCGCGGCGTGCATCACCGATGGGTCCACCCCGTAGAGCTGCACGCTGTGCACCTGCTCGCCCGGAGCACGCGCCGCCATTCGCATGGTCTTGGCGTTCCGTTCCAGCACGGCTCGCGCCGTGATCATCTCGCTCACGTAGATCGCCCGACCAAATTGGCGGCACAACTGACGAAAAGCCGGATTGGTCACACCGGCCATGGGAGCGAGGACCACCGGTGGGTCGACCCGCAGAGGCCCGATCTTCAGGCTCACGGTCCCTCCCGGGTCATTGCCACATTTCGGTCATCGGTACGCCCATAGCTGCCAGCATCCGGCGCAGGAGGGACAGGGACACCCCGGTGACGGTCCCGTAGCTACCTTCGATGGAATCGATCCACGGGGCCGAACGGCCCTCGAGGGTGAAGGGGCCGGCCACCTGCAGGGCCTCGGGAGTCCCGGCGTAGGCTTCGATCTCCTCGTCGGTTGGAGACCCGAAGCTCACCACGGCGGTGTCGGTGCGCGTCTCCTCGCGACCGGTGGCGGCGTCGAGGAGGTAGTGGCCCGTGTGCAGCAGCCCGCGTCCTCCCCGCATCAGACGCCAGCGGCGGACCACCTCGTCGGGCGAGGCGGCTTTGCTCCAGCGCTCGGGGCCGAACTCCAGCATCGAGTCACAGGCCAGTATCAGTGCCGCCGGCCCGTCGAGGCGGGCGGCCACCGCCCTTCCCTTCCTCTGGGCCAGTGCCGCTACGGCTTCGTAGGGAGGAAGATGGTCCGTGCCATCCTCGTCCACGTGGCTGACGACGACCTCCGGGGTCAACCCGGCGCTCTCCAGCAGCCAGCGTCGGGCCGGTGACCCAGACGCCAGGACCAGCCGGCGCACTCAGTCCTTGGTGGCTACGTGGTTGGGGACCACGTGCATGCTCGGCTCGAAACGGGCTGAACCCACGTCGGCAGGGGCGGAGTCGCCCCGGCCCTCAGCCGGGTCGGTCCGGTAGGCGCTGACCAGGGCGGTCCGGCAGGACGTGCAAGGGCCCCAGAAGCGCTCGCGCACCGGCGCCGAGCAGCGCGGGCACTGGAATTCCTGAATCGTGTCGGGTTGGTCGCTCATGGGGTGGAGCCAAGGCTACCGGGCCATGCCGGGAGGGGGAACCACCCCGGCCGGCGCCGGGCGCCACCGGAGCCCCTCTCGGTGCGGCCCGCAGCCACCTCAGATGAGGCCGAGGGCCGCCGCGCAGGCGGGCCACTGGCCCCAGCCGGATTCCGCCTGCAGCTTCTGGGCGGCGGCGTCCTGCATGCCAGGCGATCCTTGGTCGGGACGACCGGGGTAGCCCAGGTTGGTCCATGTCTGCTGGCTGAACTGGTAGGCCCCGAAGTAGCCGTTGCCGGTGTTGGCCTGGTAGTTGCCTCCCGACTCGCAGTCCCTCAACTCCAGCCAGATCCCACCCGCCCCGCCGCCCTGGGCGGTGGTGGTGCCAGAACTGGAGCCACCCCCCGAGCCGGCCGTGGTCGCCGGGGGCGACGAAACCACGTCGTTGACCACGTTGACCAGGCCCCCGTTGACCGGTGACCCCTGCGAGATGTTGGCTGCGGCCTGAGCCGCCGCTTGCGCCTGGGCTGCTGCTTGCGCCTGGGCTGCCGCCTGAGCCTGAGCCTGGGCCTGAGCGCTGGCTGTCGCCTGGGCTTGGGCGGCGGCCATCAGGCGGGCCTGGTCGGCGGCGGCCTGCGCTGCCGCCTGAGCTGCTTCCAGGGCTTGGAGCCGACCCTGCGCCGCCCCTAGCTGGGATTCCACCAGGCCGGCCTGCTGAAGAGCCTCTAGGCGGGCCTGGTCGGCCGCCTGGGCGGCCCCCTGAGTGGCTTTCACCTCCGATGCCAGAACCGACTGGATGACGGCCACCTTGGCCATCTGGGCGCGATAGCTGTCGATGGTGTCGGACAGGTTGCCGGCGGCGACCTGGAGGTACTCGGCCCTGATGGCCGGGTCATCGGAGCCTCCCTGAACGCTGGTCGTGGTCGCCGCCGCGCCGGTGTAGCTCAAGATGGCGTCGGCCCGCAGCTGGGCCGCAGAGGCCTGGGCCTGGGCCCGGAGGCGGCTGAGCAGGTCCCGGTCGGCGCTCACCTGCTGGGAAAGGGCCGCCGCCTCGGTGCTCGACTGCTGGTAGGCCAGGGCGAGGGTGTGGATGCGGGCTGCGCTGGCCGCCATCTGCTGGCGCAGGGCGTCTATCTGGGCTTGCGTCCCGGGGATGGAGTCGGCTCCGGCCCGCGCTGCGGGCAGGAGGGCGGCCGCGCCGAATATGACAACGGCGACGCTGAGGCCGACCATCGTCCGCTTAGCGAGACCGCCTCGGTCCCATAGGGCCCGAGCACCGGCTCGCACCAGCCCGGCGATGCGTTTCAAGACGATCCAAGACCCTATTGGGGAGGTAGCCCTCCCCGCAACGGGGTGCGGTCCCTCTGACCACTCAGAGTGGGCGTGCGGTCGCCACCCGCGGCGATTCGGAGAGGCCCCGGGGCGCGGCTACGGTCTGTCGGGTGAGCCCCTCGCCACCGTTCCTGGCCAGCCGCCTACGAGGTCTGGGCACGACGGTCTTCGCCGAGATGTCGGCCCTCGCCGAGGCGACGGGGGCCATCAACCTGGGCCAGGGTTTCCCCGACGAGGACGGCCCGAGCGAGGTGGCCGAGGCGGCGGTGGCGGCCATCCGCGACGGGGTCAACCAGTACCCACCCGGGCCGGGCCGAGCCGACCTGCGTGCGGCCATCGCCGATCATCAGAAGCGCTTCTACGGCGTGTCACTCGATCCTGACGACGAGGTCATCGTGACCGCCGGCGCGACCGAAGCGGTCACCGCGGCCATCCTGGCCCTGTGCGAGCCCGGTGACGAGGTGCTGTGTTTCGAGCCGTTCTACGACTCCTACGCGGCGGCCGCCGCCCTTGCCGGTGCCCGGCTGCGCCCGATCGGGCTGCAGCCCCCGGACTGGTCCTTCGACGCCGAGCGCCTGGCGCGGGCCGTCACCGCCCGGACCCGGCTGCTTCTGCTCAACTCGCCGCACAATCCGACCGGGAAGGTCTTCTCCGAAGACGAACTGGCTGTAATCGCCGCCTTGTGCTGCGAGCGGGATCTGCTCGCACTCACCGACGAGGTGTACGAGCATCTCGTGTTCGACGGTCACCACCGACCGCTCGTCACCCTGCCGGGAATGGCCGAGCGCACCCTCACCGTTTCCAGTGCCGGCAAGACTTTCTCCTTCACTGGTTGGAAGATCGGTTGGGTGACCGGCCCGGCGCCGCTTGTTGGCGCGGTGCGAACCGTCAAGCAGTTCCTGACCTACGTCAACGGGGCTCCGTTCCAGCCCGCAGTCGCCACCGGCCTCCGCCTGCCTGACAGCTATTTCGCCGAGGCCGCATGGAGCCTGCGTGAGAAGCGTGACCGCCTATGCGCCGGGCTGGTCGCCGCTGGGTTCTCGGTCCATGTCCCTTCGGCGACCTACTTCGTGATGGTCGACACCGGTCCGCTCGGCTACCTCGATGGCGCCGCGCTCTGCCGGGAGCTCCCACACCAGTGTGGGGTGGTGGCCGTGCCGGCCGCCGCGTTCTACTCCGACCCGACGGCCCCGACCCCCCTGGTGCGCTTCGCCTTCTGCAAGCGGCCGGAGGTGCTCGACGAAGCGGTGAGACGGCTGGCCGGGTTGCGTACGATGACGTCTTCGTGAGCACCGAAAGGTCCCCAGATGCCCTCCGCTGACTCTTCCGCCCGCTTCGGTGACGTGACTGTCGAAATGCACGACGGTCACGTGGCCGACGTCGAGATCCGCCGGCCACCGAACAACTTCTTCGATGCCCGCCTCATCGCCAACCTGGCCGATGCCTACGACCACCTCCAGGAGGGGGACTGTCGGGCCATAGTGCTGTGCTCCGAGGGGAAGCACTTCTGTGCGGGTGCCGACTTCCACGGCGAGAGCGAAGCCGACGCCCTACCGGAAGAAGGGGCGGCCGATCTGTATCAGGAAGCGGTGCGCCTCCTCCGGGGCGAGCTGCCGGTCGTGGCCGCCGTGCAGGGGGCGGCTATCGGAGGCGGCCTCGGATTGGCCTGCTCGGCCGATTTCCGGGTGGTCGCTCCTGAGGCTCGCTTCTCGGCCAACTTCTCCCGTCTGGGCTTCCACCAGGGATTTGGTCTGAGCGTGACCCTGCCCCTGATCGTCGGCCACCAAAGGGCCATCGAGCTGCTCTACACCGGGAAGCGGATCTCCGGCGGCGAAGCGCTCGGCATGGGCTTGGCCGACCGGATGGCCGACGCCGGGGAACTTCGGGCCGCCGCCCGGGGCCTGGCCGCGGAGATCGCCGCTGCCGCCCCCCTGGCCGTGCGCTCGATCCGGCGGACCATGCGTGGCTTCCTGGCCGACGAGGTGGCCCGCATCACCCGCCGAGAGGACGAGGAGCAGGTCCGGTTGCGCTCGACCGCCGACTTCGCCGAGGGCACCCGGGCCAGCGTGGAGCGCCGGGAACCGAGGTTCGAGGGGCGCTGACGCTCGCCGTGGAGCACCGCTTGGGCGCGCCCGTGCCTCAGTGGAGTCGGTGGTACACGCCGTAGCCGCCGAGCACGATGGCGGCTACGAGGATGACCACCATGGTGAAAGCGAAGATCAGATCGGCCTTACGCGTCACGAGAGCGTAGATGCCGAGTATCTGAGCCAGGATCAGTAGTCCTGCCGCTGCGTAGATGGGGGTCAAGCGTGCGGGGGTCCGGGGTCGTGCACCGCACGCAGGCTAGTCGGGTCGCCCTGGCGGGTCGGGGCACCCACACCCCCAGGGCGGTAGCGATGGGGGGCGCTCCACGCTCCGGTGCGGGCGTCGAAGGCGGCGGCCTCGGGGAGCATCAGGTGGAGGTGGCCGGCCCGCACCAGTGATGACGACACCCCCCGGTGGGACTCATCGACGACCAGCGGGGTGACCGGGGGGACGGGACCGGACCCGGCCGCCAAAAGCGTGCCGTGATCGGTCCCGAAGCCGTCCCGGCCGGCGATCAGCACCCGGGGGAGTCGGGCCACTACGGCGTCGCGGGCCTCGGGGGAGCCGCTGTACCAGACCGGATCCAGGACCTGGGCCCACTTGTCCACGCCCATGATCACGGCGTCGTAGCCGGCCGCCACGTCGGCGATCAGGCGGTATTCGCTGACCCGTACCTCCAACCAGGGACGGGAGGCGGCCACGGTTTCGAGCACCGAGATACGCTCGTCGAAGCTCGGTGTGGAGGGGTCCTTGCCGAGCGGCGCGCGCGACACCACGAAGTGGACCACGTCGAGGCCGCCCTGCTCGAGGGCGGCCTCGGCGATGGCCAGATGGGCTACGGTCGGTGGGTTGAACGTGCCGGGGTAGGCGCCGACGCGAACCACGGCGTTCAGCTAGCGCTCGGCGCCGGGGTCACACGCGACCGGCACCGGTCAGTAGCGGTACTGGTCGGTCTTGAAGGGGCCGCCGAGATCCACCCCGAGGTAGCCGGCCTGGCGCTCCGTGAGGTCGGTCAGCTTGGCGCCGAGCTTGTCGAGATGCAGGCGGGCCACCTTCTCGTCGAGTCGACGGGGGAGCACGTAGACCCCGACGGGGTACTCGTCGGTCCGGGTGAACAGCTCGATCTGGGCCAGCACCTGGTTGGTGAACGAGGCCGACATGACGAAGCTCGGGTGTCCGGTGGCGCAACCCAGGTTCACCAGTCGCCCCTCGGCCAGGATGATCACCGAGTGGCCGTCGGGGAAGTCCCAGGAGTCGACCTGGGGCTTGATGTTGGTCTTGCTGATACCGGGGATGCGGGCCAGTCCGGCCATGTCGATCTCGTTGTCGAAGTGGCCGATGTTGCAGACGATGGCGTTGTGCTTCATCTGGGCCATGTGCTCAGCCGTGATGATGTCGCGGTTTCCGGTGGCGGTGACGAAGATGTCGGCCGTGGACACGACATCGTCGAGGGTCAGAACCTGGTAACCCTCCATCGCCGCCTGCAGGGCGCAGATGGGATCGATCTCGGTGATGATCACCCGGGCGCCCTGGCCCCTGAGCGACTGGGCGCAACCCTTGCCCACGTCGCCGAAGCCGAACACGACGGCGACCTTGCCGGCGATCATCACATCGGTGGCCCGGAAGATGCCGTCCACGAGGGAGTGACGGCACCCGTAGAGGTTATCGAACTTGGATTTGGTCACCGAGTCGTTGACATTGATGGCGGGGAACCGCAGTTCGCCCCGCTCGTGGCGCTGGTAGAGGCGGTGCACGCCGGTGGTGGTCTCCTCGGTCACCCCTTTGATGCCGGCGGCGATGCCGGTCCACAGCTTGCCGTCCTCGCGCAAGGTGCGGTTGAGGGTGGCCAGGATGAGGCCGTACTCCTCGGAATCCTCGGGACCGAGCTCGGGGACCTTGCCGTCGCGCTCGCATTCGGCGCCGAGATGGACCAGCAGTGTGGCGTCTCCACCGTCGTCGAGGATCATGTTGGGGCCGCCGCCGTCGGGCCAGCGCAGAGCCGCTTCGGTGCACCACCAGTACTCCTCCAGGGTCTCCCCCTTCCACGCGTACACCGGCACCCCCGCCGCGGCGATGGCGGCGGCGGCGTGGTCCTGGGTGGAGAAGATGTTGCACGAGGCCCAGCGGACCTCGGCGCCGAGGGCGACCAGCGTCTCGATGAGGACGGCGGTCTGAACGGTCATGTGCAGAGAGCCGCTGATGCGGGCGCCGGCCAGGGGCTTCTGGTCGCCGTACTCCTGGCGAAGGGCCATGAGGCCGGGCATCTCCACCTCGGCCAGGTTGAGCTCCCGGCGACCCCAGTCGGCCAGGCCGATGTCGGCAATGCGGTAGGGGGGCAGGGCGTGGGTGGTGTCGGACATGCTTGGGCTCCTGTGCGGGCGGTAGGTGGTACCGGGTTCCGGCGGGCGCGCCGGGAACGGGGTGGGGGTTCCGCCCGGCTGGGGCCTTCAGACCCTGTCCATCTGGGCAGCCCGGCGCGATCTATTCTAGGCGGAGCGCCCACCCGCCACGGCGTCGGTCGTGGTCTCGCCGGTTCGGTCGCCCGATGACCGTAGAGTGCCGTCGTGCCCAACGACCAAACCCCCATGCCTGCTCGTGTCCTCGTGGTGACCGCCCACCCAGACGACGTGGATTTCGGCGCAGCTGGCTCGGTGGCGACCTGGACCGAGGCGGGGGCTCACGTGGCCTACTGCGTGGTCACCGACGGTGATGCCGGCGGCTTCGATCCGGCGGTGCCCCGCCGGGAGATCCCGGTCATCCGGCGAGCCGAGCAGGCCGCCGCGGCTGCGGCCGTGGGGGTCACCGACCTGGTGTTCCTCGGATACCCCGATGGCCGCCTCGAGCCCACTCTGGAGCTCCGGCGCGACATCGCCCGGGTGATCCGCCAGGTGCGGCCCGACCGGGTGGTCGCCCAGAGCCCCGAACGTAACTGGGGCCGGATATTCGCCAGCCACCCCGACCACCTGGCCGCGGGAGAGGCGGCCATCTGCGCCGTTTACCCCGATGCCCGCAACCCCTTCGCTTTCCCCGAACTGGCGGCCGAGGGGCTCGAGGCCCACACCGTCGCCGAGGTGTGGCTCATGGCCACGCCGCGTCCCGACGTGTTCGTGGACGTGACCGACACCTTTGCGCGGAAGTTGGCCGCCCTCAGGGCCCACGTCAGTCAGGAGACCGACCGTGACGGCCGGCTCGAGTCCCGCCTGCGGGAGTGGCTGGGCGCCTCCGCGCTCGCGGCCGGCCTCGGGGAAGGCCGGCTGGCCGAGTCATTTCAGAGGGTCGTCACCGCCTGAGGCTTCGCCGAAGGGACGGTCCTTGTCCACCCGGGGCTCGGGGGGAAGCCCGAGGACCCGTTCCCCGAGTATGTTCCGCTGGATTTCGTCGGTGCCCCCGCGGATGGACAGCGACGGGCTCATGAGAAACAGACTCTGCCACTCGTCGGGATCGTCGGTGCCCACCGTGGCCGCCGGACCTTCGACGCGCATACCCAACGAGGCGAGACGCTTGATCATGGCCGTCCCTCTCAGCTTGGAACCGGAATCCTCCGGCCCCGGCGGGCGGCCCGACTTGCGGGCGGCCTCGGCCCTCCCGGCGGTCCAGCCGGCGATCTGGAACTCGGCGAGGCGGGCCACCCATTCGTTGCGGTCCACCGCATCGGTGGCTCCGATGAGCGAACCCAGTCTGCGGATCTGCTCCTCCTGGACCCCGAGGCCGCCGCCGAGGGCCCCCCTTTCGAAGGTGAGGCAGGTTAGGGCCACCCGCCAACCCTGGCCGGGCTGGTCGATCCGGTCGCGGTCGGGTATCCAGACGTCGTCGAGGAACACTTCGTTGAAGTGGGCGTCGCGGTTCATCTGGACCAGAGGCCTGACCGTCACACCCTCGCTGCGCATGTTCAAGCCGAAGGCGACTATGCCTCGGTGCTTGGGCACCGAGAAGTCGAAGCGGGCGAGCAGCAAACCCCAATCCGAGTAGTGGGCCCGCGACGTCCACACCTTCGATCCCGACACCCGCCACCCTTCGCCGTCGCGCCGGGCGCGGGACTTGAGGCCGGCGAGGTCGGAGCCGGCGTCGGGTTCGGAGAACATCTGGCACCAGATCTCCCTCCCGGTCCTGATTCCCGGCAGCCACCGGCGCTTCTGGTCGTCGCTGCCGTGTTCGAGGATGGTGGGACCGATCAGATCGATGCCCACCATCCAGGGGTAGAGGTCAGGGGCCTCGAAGGCGCTCAGGGCGGAGCGCACTCCGGCCGCCTCGGGTCCGGCCAGCCCGAGCCCCCCGTGCTCGGTGGGCCAGCCGGGAACGATCCACCCCCCGTCGGCGAGCTTGGCCAGGTAGGCCCGCCCAGCCTCCAGGTCGTCGCTGCCCGCGCCGAGTACCGACATCCGCGAGTCCGCCCGGCGGCGCTCGAGCCGGCCCTCCAGTTGGGCGATGGTCCTCTGGCGCTGCTCGGCCGTGCGGGTCTCCGCCTGGTTGGTGTCTTCGGTGCTCACGAGCCCGAATCTAGCGATGAGGCGCCGGGCAGCAACCAACCGGGCAGCTCAGGGGGCGAGGCCCGGCCCCGCCGAGTGCGGCGGGGACCTGGTCGGGCAGCTCGACCTCGACCATGAGTTGGCAGACCATGTGGACGAAGCGAGCGTCGGTGCCCGGCGTGGCCGAGCGGACCATCCGCACGCCCCGGGCCGCGGCGACCTCGGCGGCTCGGGTGTCGAGGTCGTAGACGACCTCCATGTGGTCGGACACAAAGCCGATTGGGGCCACGATCACCGATGGCGTGCCTTCAGGCAGGGCCTCTATGGCGTCGCACACGTCGGGACCGAGCCACGGTTGGGCCGGTGTGCCCGAGCGGCTCTGGAAGACCAACTGCCATTCGGTCGGGGCGACACCGGCGCCAGCGGCCACGAGCGCCGCGGTCTCTCCCAGTTGGTCCTGATAGTCGCACCAGGCGGCCATGGCCTCGGGCAGGCTGTGGGCCGACATGAGCACCGGGGCGTCGGGGCCTGCGGTCTCGCGGGCGGCCCGCAGGCCGTCGGCGAGCGGTGCGACGAAGCCCGGGTGGTTGAAGTAGGGGCGCAGCTTGTGCAGGACCGGGGCGCCGGTGCCGACCTGGTCTCGGGCCCGGTCGAGATCCTCGAGGTACTGCCGGCAACTGCTGTAGGACGAGTAGGCCGAGGTCACGAACACGGCGGCGTTGGTTACCCCGTCGTCCCGCATCCGGGCAACGGTGTCGGGGAGGTAGGGGGACCAGTTGCGGTTCCCCCAGTAGACAGGAAGGTCCCGGCCGTGGCTGGAGAATTCGGTTCGCAGTGCTTCGAGAAGGTTCCGGTTCTGGTCATTGATCGGGCTGCGGCCACCGAACTGCATGTACTGGGACACCACCTGCTCGACCCGCTCGTCGCTCACCGGGCGTCCTCTCAGCACGTTGGCGAGGAACGGGCGTACGTCCTCAGGGTGGTCAGGCCCCCCGAAGGAGAGTAGGAGCAGGGCGTCGAAGCTCACCCGGTCAGGCTACGCCGGTGACCGCGACTCTCAGTAAGACGGCCGTACCGGGCCCGGTTGGGGGACGGCGGGGTCAGCCGAGCCAGACGTTGCGGTATTGCACACCCCAGTCCATGCAGGCCCCGTAGCTGGGCTCCCAGATGTCGAGACGGTGGCCGATGATGGCACCGCCGGTGTCCTGGGCGGTGCGCAGTCCCACCCCGTCGATGTAGATGCTCGTTCCGAGGGGGATCACCGATGGGTCTACGGCCACGGTCGCCATGCTGGTCGGGGCGCCACTGGCGGTGGTGCCGCCGAGGTCGTAGCAGGTGACCTCGAAGGTCCCGAGAGCCCCGCCGGTCGGGGCCCCGGCGGCGGCCACCGTGGGGGCGGGGGCCGGGGGCGGGGGCGGGGTGGGCCGGGTGACGAGCCAGTATCCGGCGGCCACCGGCGATGCGGCGACGGCGTCGACGCGGCTGGCAGCTGGTTGGGGAGAGGCGCTCCCCTGGAAGGTGGCGTCGCCGAAGCTGAACACTCCGCCGTCGGCGGCGGCCAGCCAGTAGCCGCCGCCGTCGAGGGTAGGGGCCATTCCGACGATGGGGGCGGCCAGGCCTTTGGAGCCGGCTGATCCGTGGAAGGTGGCGTCGCCGAAGCTGAACACTCCGCCGTCGGCGGCGACGAGCCAGTAGCCGCCGCCGTCGGGGGTGGTAGCCATTCCGACGATGGGGGCGGCCAGGCCTTTGGAGCCGGCTGATCCGTGGAAGGTGGCGTCGCCGAAGCTGAACACTCCGCCGTCGGCGGCGACGAGCCAGTAGCCGCCGCCGTCGGGGGTGGAGGCCATTCCGACGATGGGATCGGTCAACTGGCGTCCCGCCGAACTGCCGTGGAAGGTGGCGTCACCGTAGGCGAACACCCCGCCGTCGGCGGCGACGAGCCAGTAGCCGTGGCCGCTGGCCGTGGCCGCCATGCCGACCACAGGCTTGACGAGCGTGCGGTCCCCCGCCGACCCCTGGAAAGTGGCATCACCGTAGGCGAACACCCCGCCGTCGGCGGCGGCCAGCCAGTACCCCTGACCGCTGGGAGTGGTCGCGATGGCCACCAGGGGAGCGGTCAGCGAGGCTCCCGGGCCGCCCAGAGCCGGGACCGCGCCGAACGCGCCGACCTGACCGGGTCCGGTGGGTGACTGGTCGGTGGCCGATGCCTGGAACGATGCCGTGGTGGCCGTGCCCACGAGGGACACAGGGCGTGACGCCGCGGCCAGTGACAGGGCACGGCCGGTAGCCGCGACTTGGGGTTGGGCCGGGCCCCCGGGGGATCCGGCGTCGCCCGCCGCCACCAGGCCGGCGACAGCCAACGGGAGGGCCGACGCAGCGGCGAAGGGGCGGGCGAGGCGCCCTGGGCGCCTCCTGCGCCACGTCGTGGGGCGTGTGTGGGGGAGGTCTCCGTCGGAGGCCATGAAGGTGCTACGGGTTGTGGTCAAGCTGGAAGACCCTTTCGTCAGCGCGCCGGCCTGATGCGCTACTCCCAGCAGCGGATAAGAGAAAGGCGGGAGAGGCGGACCAGCGCGGGCCTCCGCCGGAAAGGGATGGGCGGAGGTTGGCTTGTTGGCTCCCTGTCGGCGGTCTCTTGGACGGTCACCTGGGGGCCTGTCTTTTCTCGGCCGCAAACTTTACCTGACTGAATCCGGATCCCGAAAGATCAGGGCTGTATGACAAATGTCACATCACCCTGCGCGCGACCGGGTGATGGCCGTGATACCCGAACAGAGCGCGGCGGCGGCCTACACTCGCCCGATGACCAGAGTGGGGAACCGGTCAGCCAGCCAGGGTCGGGGAGAGGACGCCGTGCTCCTCGGCGATCCCGCAGGGCTGGCGGTATCTCCCGCGGCCGATCCGGAAGGTCCGGCGTCGCCGCCGGGCCGCCACCGGCGATCCCGCGGATGGCGTCCGATTGATCTGATTCCCTTGTGGCGCCCGCTCAGCGTGCTCGTGGCGGCCCGATTAGTGATGTGGTTCGCCACATACGTCTACACCCACGTCACCCATCAGTACTCGCTCACGCTGTGGGACGGCGGTTGGTATGTACTAGCCGCGCAACACGGCTGGCCCCACCACGTCAGCGCCCAGTTGGATGGTGCGGGACAGAACACGCTGGCGTTCTTCCCCGCGTTCCCCACGGTTATTCGCGCCGTTCACTTCCTCGTACCGTTGACCTGGCTACGAGCGGGGCAGGTGGCAGCTTTCATCTGCGAGATGGCCATGGTCTCGGGGGTTTGGTTGCTGGCCCGCGACGTCTGGGGCCGCACTGTGGCTGACCGCTCGGTCGTCCTGCTGTGCTTCTTCCCAGGAGCTTTCATTCTCGTTCTGATGTACTCGGAACCACTGACCATTGCCACCGCCGCCTTCTGCCTTCTGGCTTTGCGCCGTCAGCAATGGGTTGTGGCAGGGATCATGGCCGCACTCTGCGCCACCACGCGGATCATCGGCGTCGCAGTGATTGCGGCCTGTGTGTGGGAAGCGGCCGTCGCCATACGCCGCGATCGCCGGTGGCGGTCGACTGTGGCGGTTGTGATGGCGCCGGCCGGAATCCTGGCCTGGTTCGCCTATCTGTGGGCCTCCACCGGGGACCGTCTGGCCTGGTTGCACACCGAGGAGAACGGCTGGGCCCAGCACTCATCGGTGATGGCCATTCCGGATTTGGTCAAGTCCGCGCTTCACACCCATCCCGCCGACATGAATCAGGTCCTGGCGCTGGCCAGCACAGCCCTCGGCGTGGTCCTACTCGTGGTTCTGGTGGCGGCACGGGGGCCGGCCACTTTCGTCGTGTACTCGGCGGCGGTGCTGGTGCTGTCGGCCACTTCTGTCAACCCGGCCGGGATCAGGTTCCGCTTCGTGATGACTGCGTTCCCTTTGGTCATCATCATGGCCAAGCTGCTCAAAGACGCCGCCTTTTCAGCGGCGGTGGCCCTTTGCAGTGTCCTGACCGGGGTGCTGCTCGTCGTCACTGTGACCAACGCCAGCCTCATACCCTGATACGCCGCCCGGCGATCGACGCCGCGGCGGGGATGGTCAGCTCAGGGCGAGCGGGGGTGCCTCGAAACCACCGAGCAGCTCACTCAGGTGGGAGGCCACCGCTAGCGAAGTGCGGTCCTCGAGGTAAGGGCCCACCACTTGGATCCCCACCGGGAGGCCGTCGACCCGCCCGACGGGCACCACCGTGGAGGGGAGGTAGGCGACGCCCACCAACCCGGTCCAGGCCAGGCAGTCGGCCTGGGGGACGGAGCGCCCGTTGATCAGTACCCATCGCTCGGCGACGGTTCCCTCCTGGTCGTGGGGGAAGGGGAGCATCGGCACCACCGGGCAGAGCAGCACATCGAAGTCCCGGAACCAGGCCGTCCAGGCCTGGCGCAGCTCGGCGCGTCGTCGGTCCATCAGCAGCCAGTCACGGTGGGGTCCGCTGATCGCCTGTCCGACCTGCTCGTCGAGGCTGACCGACACGGCGGCCAGGAGCAGCCGGTCGAAGAGGGCCCGGACCTCGGCCAGACGCAGCGGAGGATGCTCATCGCGCACATTGGCTCCGGCCCTTCGGAGGGCTTCGGCGGCGTCGAGCAGAAGATCGTGAGCGGCCGCTTCGATCGGACAGTCGGGGTCATTCAGCCAGAGGCCGACGCGGTAGTCGGCCAGCCGGGAGTGGCGGGCTTCGGGCAGGCTCAGGCGCCAGGCCGCAGCATCGTCCGGGTCGGGTCCGGCTAGTACGCCCATCAGCAGGAGTAGGTCCTCGGGCGACCTGGCGATCGGACCGAAGACATTGATGTCGGCCTCGGTGCCGCCGCCGCCCACCGAGTCCAGGTACCCCCTCTGGGGCACCACTCCGAAGCTGGGCTTGTGCCCGAACACGCCGTTGAAGCTCGACGGTATGCGGATCGACCCGCCGATATCGGTGCCCAGCTCGAAACTGCTGAGTCCGGCGGCGACGGCGGCGGCCGGTCCTCCTGACGATCCGCCGGGGGTGCGCGACAGGTCCCAAGGATTGCTGGTGGTGCCGAACAGCTCGTTGAAGGTCTGGATGTCGCCCGACCACAGGGGCACGTTGGTCTTGCCCGTCACGACCGCACCGGCCCGGCGTAGCCGGGCGACGGCGGGGGCGTCGGCGGCCGGGATGTGTCCGGCCAGTGCCGGGGACCCCCCGGTGGATCTCATCCCGGCCACCTCGACGGCATCTTTGATCGTCACCGGGAGCCCGTGGAGCGGTCCGGTGGGTGCCTCCGAGCCGCCCGCCGCGGTGAGCTCGTCGGCGCGGGCCGCGTCGGCTCGGGCCCGCTCCTCGTCGACAGTGACCACGGCGTTGATGTCAGGGTTCAGTCTCGAGATTCGCCCCAGGTAGAGCTCCAACAGCTCGCGGCTCGAGATCTGGCGCGAGCGGATGAGAAGAGCGAGCTCGGTTGCGGACTGCAGGCATATGGAGTCGTCGGCCATCGGCGCGGACCGTACCAGGGACGTGGGCCCGTGCTCGTCCTTCAGGTCTCGAAGAGGACCCCGGGGTTGAGGCGCCCGGTCGGGTCGACGGCGGACTTGACGGCGCGCATGACCGCCAGCTCGGACGGCGAGCGCGACAGGTGGAGCCACTGGGATTTGGCCCGACCGATTCCGTGTTCGGCGCTGATGGAGCCGTCCATGGACGCGACCAGGGCCAGTACCGCCTCGTCGAGCCGCTCGTCGTCGGGGGGTGGCCCGACCACGTTGACGTGGAGGTTGCCGTCGCCGATGTGCCCGAAGAGGATGAGGGTCGAGCCGGGCGCGACCGTTCCGACCAGCTCCCGGACCGCAGATTCGAAGTCGGCGAGCCTCGACTGGGGCAGGGTGACATCGAGCTTGTGGGGAATGCCCACGGCCGACACCGCCTCGGTGTGGCGCTCGCGGTAGGCCCAGAGCCGGTCGGCACCGGCCCCGTCGGTGGCTATTGCGGTGGCATCGTCGGGCAGGTCCAGCTGAACCAGCACCTCGAACAGCGAGTCGCTCGGGTCGACCCTCCCGGCGCACTCCACGAGGAGGTAGACCGGCCATTCGGCGGTCAAGGGGTCCCCCAGGTGGGCGTGGTGGCGAACCAGGTCCAGCCCCTCCCGATAGAAGATCTCGGCGGCCTGCAACCCCTCCGCGCCCCTGCGTACGGCATCGAGCGCGTCGAGGGCGCTGGCCGTCGATCGGAGGCCTATCAGGGCCACCACCCGCTCGGGCACGGCCGCCACCAGGCGCACCCGGGCGGCCGTGATCACCGCCAGGGTTCCTTCCGAACCGACGAGGAGCTGCGATAGGTCGTAGCCGGTGTTGTCCTTGACCAGGCCGCTCAGTCGCGACACCACCGTTCCATCGGCCAGGACCGCTTCGACGCCGATCACCTGGGCCCGCATGGAGCCGTAGCGCAGCACGTGGAGACCTCCGGCGTTGGTCGCGATCATCCCACCGACCGTCGCGCTGTCGCGCGCCGCCAGGTCCACCGGGAACACCAGCCCGGATGCCTCCGCGGCCGCTTGGAGACGACCCAAGGAGACCCCGGCACCGACGGTGATCTGGCTGGCTGCTCGGTCCACGTCGCCGATCTGGTCGAGCCTCACCGTGCTGAGCAGCACCGGGGGCGCTGACGCCTGGGGGTCGGCGGAGGGCTCCGGTGGTGAGGGGGCGGGGACACCGCCGCCCACGAGGCCGGTGTTGCCACCCTGGATGACCACGGATCGGCCTTCGGAAGCGCAAGCAGCCATCACGGCGGCAACCTCCGCAGTGGTGCGGGGCCGGACCACGAGCGAGCAGGGGCCGCGGAAGCGACCGGTCCAGTCGGTCTCGAAGGCCGCCTTGGTGTCGGGGTCGTCGAGCACGTTGGCGTCGCCGACGATGGTCCGCAGGCGGTCGGCGAGGGCCGCCGCTGCGGAATCACGTGAGGGGGTGGGGGTCGCAGCCATCTGACAGAGTTTTAGCCATGCCAGGGCCTGAACGCGTAACCATGTCCGTCGACCGCGGGGTGGCCGACATCCGGCTCAACCGTCCCGAGAAGCTCAATGCGTTGGATCCGGCCATGTTCGACGGCCTGCTGGCCGCTTCGGAGGCGGTGGCCGCCGACCGGTCCGTCCGGGTGGTGGTGCTCTCCGGTGAAGGCCGGGGCTTCTGCGCCGGCCTCGATCTCGAGTCCATCACCGCCATGGCGGGCACGGGTTCCGGCAGGGTCGGGGGCCTGCTGGCTCAGCGCTCCGAGGCGAGCATCGCCAACCGGGCCCAGCTGGCCGCTTTCAACTGGACGACTCTCGCCGTCCCGGTCATCGCCGCGGTGCACGGTGTCGCCCTGGGCGGGGGCGCGCAGATCGCCCTCGCCGCCGATCTGCGCATCATGGCTCCCGACGCCCGGCTGTCGATCATGGAGGTCCGCTGGGGCCTGGTGCCGGACATGACCGGCACCGCTCTGCTACCCCGCCTGGTCGGGCTGGACGTAGCCAAGGAGCTGACCTGGACGGGGCGCATGGTCGGCGGGGAGGAGGCTTTGCGCCTGGGCCTGGTGACCCGCCTGGCGGCCGACCCCAGAGCCGAGGCGCTCGAGTTGGGCGCCGAGATCGCCGGCCGCAGCCCGGACGCCGTCCGGGCGGCCAAGCGCCTGCTCGAGCAGTCGGGCCGGGTGCCGCTGGCCCAGCAGCTACTAGACGAGTCCGAGGAGATGGGGCGCCTCATCGGCGGACCCAACCAGATCGAGGCGGTGAAGGCTCACTTCGAGAAGAGAGACCCGGTATTCGGTGATCCTGGGTAGGCTCGGGGGCGTGACTGAAGCCACCGATGCTCCCGCCACCAGCGAGTCGGAGACCAACGAGCGCACCGAGGCCGTCGTAGCTGCCTTCCGGCGTCAGCTCGAAGGGCAGGGCTCCGTGCCCGCCTCGGTCGTTCAGGACGGCCTGCTCGAACTGTGGGGTTCGTTGCCCGCCGGCGACACCCGATCAGTGATCGAGGGCTGGCTGACCGAGACGCTGGAGCGCAACCTGTACTCCGCGTCCGAGGTCGGCTCGCGCCTCGACGCCGTCCTGGCCCAGCCCAACTGACTACGGACATGGTCGATACCAAAGGTGCCCGCCAGAACGTGTCCTTCCCGAGCAACGGGTCGGAGGCTCACGGCTACCTGGCCCTGCCGCCCTCGGGTCGGGGTCCGGGTCTGGTCGTGATCCAGGAGTGGTGGGGCCTGACCTCCCACATCGCCGATCTCACCGAGCGGTTCGCGGCCGCCGGGTTCGTGGCCCTCGCCCCCGACCTCTACGGCGGATCGACGACCCACGACGCGGACGAGGCCGGGGCCATGATGCAGAGCCTCCCGCCCGATCGGGCGGCGCGCGACCTCTCCGGTGCGGTCGACTTCCTGCTCGGGCGCGATGACGTCCAAGGCGCGCGGATAGGGGTGGTCGGCTTCTGCATGGGCGGAGCTTTCGTGCTCACCCTCGCCCTGCAGGAGGGCGAGCGCGTCGCGGCCGCGGTGCCCTTCTACCCTGTGGGCGCCATGCCCGACGACTACCGGGGCCTGAAGGCCGCGGTGATGGCCCACTTCGGCGAGTCCGACGCGTTCATCCCGGCGGCCCAGGCGGCCGAGCTCGAGGCCAAGATCGAGGCCGGCACCGGCGTCAAGCCTGAGGTGCACCTGTACCCGGCCGGTCACGCCTTCCTCAACGACGAGAATCTGCTCGGCACCTACGACCCAGAGCAGGCCCGTGTCGCATGGGAGCGCACCGTCGGCTTCCTGCGCGACCACCTGGCCGCCTGAGGGGACGCGTTCGGCGCCGCTAGGCCGCAGTGCACGACCAGCGCGCACCGACCCGGTCGGCGCGCAGGGCCAGACCGAAGGTTTCCGACAGCGCCTCGGAGGTGATCACCTCGGCCACCTCGCCGGCGGCCATCACCGTTCCCGCCCGCAGCAGGAGGGCGTGGGTGAATCCCGGAGGTATCTCCTCCACGTGGTGGGTGATCATTACCGTGGCCGGGTGGGCCGGGTCGGAGGCCAGGCGACCGAGATAGGAGATCAGGCGTTCCCGCCCGCCCAGATCCAACCCGGCGGCCGGCTCGTCGAGGAGCAGCAGTCGGGGCCTGGCCATCAGGGCCCGGGCCAGGAGCACCTGCTGGCGTTCCCCGTCGGAGAGGAAGCCGAATGGTCGCTCGGCGAGGTGCCCGAAGCCGGCCTCGACGAGCAGTTGACGGGCCCGGTCCCATTCCTGGGGGGCATAGTCCCGCCACCAGGGTTCGAGCGCTCCGCCACCCCCCGATACCACGATCTCCGTTGCGGTGATGCCCGGTAGGAGCTTCTTGACCAGGGCGGTGGACACCAACCCGATGTCTTCTCGTAGTCGCCGGACATCGACGCGGCCCAGTTCGTGGCCGAGGATGTGAAGGGCGCCGCGGGTCGGGTGCAGGTAGCCCGACGCCAGCTCGAACATGGTGGTCTTGCCCGACCCGTTGGGTCCGAGCACGACCCAGCGCTGGCCCGGCTCGACGGTCCAGTCGACCTGCCGCAGCACGGACAGACCGGGCCGGTCGAGATCGACGCGCTCGAAGCGCAGGGCGGTCGGCGGCTCGTCGGGCATCGGCGCCGGTCAAGGTAGCGGGTTCCCGGGGGAAACCGAATGGCGCCGGGCCCGGACTTTTATCCACGATGGAGGTCATGGCCGGACTCCCCGAACTGCTCGCCGCCGCCCTCCAACCGGCCTTCGACCGCTTCGAGCCCGGATCCGACCCCGTCGTGCGGCCGTCGGGCCGGGCCGGGGTGGACTTCCAGGCCAACGGGGCCATGGCCCTGGCCAAGCGGCTCAGTCAGCGACCGTCGGAGGTGGCCGAACAGATCGTCGGGTGGGCCGACCTCCAAGCGGTGTGCTCGTCGGTCGAGGTGTCGGCCCAGGGCTTCATCAACCTGACCCTCGCCGACAGTTGGCTCGCCGGCCGTGTTGGCCTCCACGCCGGTGATCCCCGCCTCGGGGTCGTGCCGGCTCCCCGTGCGATGACCGTGGTCGTCGACTACTCCCACCCGAACGTGGCCAAGGAGATGCACGTCGGCCACCTCCGTACCACCGTCATCGGCGACGCTTTGTGCCGTCTGCTCAGCTTCGCCGGCCATACCGTCGTGCGGGAGAACCACATCGGCGACTGGGGCACCCCGTTCGGCATGCTCATCGAGCACCTGCTCGACATCGGCGAGGAGGAGGCCGCCCACGAACTGTCGGTGGGGGACCTCGACTCGTTCTACCGGGCGTCGCGGGCCGCTTTCGACGCCTCACCGGAGTTCCAGGAGCGGGCCCGTCACCGGGTGGTGCTGCTGCAGTCGGGCGATCCCGAGACCCTGCGCCTGTGGCAGGTGCTGGTGGACCAGAGCGTGGCCTACTTCCAGGCCGTTTACGAGCGACTCGACGTCCTCCTGCAGCCTTCCGACGTGGTCGGCGAGAGCTCGTACAACGATCTGCTGCCGGTGGTGGTACAGGAGCTCGACGAACGGGGTCTGCTGGTGGTGAGCGACGGGGCCCGCTGCGTGTTCCCCGAGGGGTTCGTCAACCGGGACGGGACCCCGCTACCCCTCATCGTCCAGAAGTCCGACGGCGGTTTCGGCTACGCCGCCACCGACCTGGCCGCCCTTCGTGACCGCTTCGGTCGACTCGCAGCCGATCTGGCCCTCTACGTCGTGGGAGCCCCCCAGGCCCAGCACCTGGCCATGTGCTTCGCCGTCGCCGAGGCGGCCGGCTACCTCCCGTCGGCCGAACAGGCGGTGCACGTACCCTTCGGCAACATGCTCGGCGCCGACCGCAAGATGTTCAAGACCCGGGCCGGCGCCACGGTGAAGCTGGGCGACCTGCTCGACGAGGCCGTCGTCCGGGCTTCGGCGGCGGTGGCCGAGCGCTCCGAGCTCGACGCCGGCGAACGGGCGGCGGTGGCCCGTATGGTGGGCATCGGCGCCCTCAAGTACGCCGACCTGTCCACCGACCGCATCCGCGATTACGTGTTCGACTACGACCGCATGCTGGCTTTTGACGGCAACACCGGCCCCTACCTGCAGTACGCCCGGGTGCGGTGCCTGTCGATATTCCGCCGTGCCTCCCTCGAGATCGCCGACTTCTTGAACGGCTCCGTCGAGGTGGTCATCTCCGAGCCGCCCGAGCGGGCGCTGGCCTTGGCCCTCCTCGGCTTCTCGGCGGCCATCGACGAAACGCTGGCGACCTGGAGCCCGCACAAGCTCTGCACCTACCTGTTCGACCTGGCCGGGCTCTACACCACCTTCTTCGAGAGCTGCCCGGTGCTCAAGGCTCCGTCACCCGAGGTGCGAGACAGCCGCCTGGTGCTCTGCGCCGTCACCGCCGCGACCCTCGGCCTGGGTCTCTCGGTGCTCGGCATCGAGGCCCCGGAGCGGATGTGATCGGCGCTGCGGCCGGGCCGGCCGATCCGATCGCCGGGGGGCCGGCCGTGCGGATCGCCGTCGGGCCGACACCGGCCCCGTTCGCGGTCGACGCGGTGCAGGCCGGAGGGGGCGTGGTCGTGGGGCCGGGTGAGGCGGCCGACGGCTTGGTGTGGGTCTCGAACCGCCATCTCGACGAGCTGAGAGCCGTGATCGACGCCCAACCCGGGCTGCGCTGGGTGCAGCTTCCCTTCGCCGGGGTGGAAGACGCCGTGGGCCGGGGTCTCGTCGACGACGACCGGGTCTGGACCTGCGCCAAGGGCTGCTACGCCAAGCCGGTCGCCGAGCACAGCTTGATGTTGGCCCTGGCCGCCCTGCGCCTCCTCCCCGAGCGCATCCGCGCCCGTTCGTGGGGCCAGCAGGCCGGGACGTCCCTCTACGGGTCCCGGGT
This sequence comes from Actinomycetes bacterium, assembly GCA_021838445.1. Taxonomy (GTDB): domain Bacteria; phylum Actinomycetota; class Acidimicrobiia; order Acidimicrobiales; family Palsa-688; genus JAKCDU01. The sequence goes on from JAKCDU010000001.1 coordinate 122,008, forward strand.
GACCATCGTCGGGGGCGGAGGGATCACCGAGGAGTTGCTGCGCCTCCTGGCCCCCTTCGAGGTGACGGCCACCGTTGTACGACGGCGGGCAGGAGCCCCCCTCGACGGAGCCGCCGAGGTGGTGGGAACCGACCGCCTGCACGACGTGCTCCCTGGCTCGCGGGTCGTGTTCCTGGCCCTGTCGCTGACCCCGGCCACCCGCGGCATCATCGGGCCGACCGAGCTGGACCTGATCGGCCCGGATGGTTGGCTGGTCAACGTGGCCCGCGGGGCCCACGTGCAGACCGACGCCCTGGTCGAAGCCCTGGCCGCAGGGCGCCTGGGAGGGGCTGCCCTGGACGTCACCGACCCCGAACCACTACCCGACGGCCACCCTCTGTGGGACGAGCCCCGCTGCATCGTCACGCCCCACACCGCCGACACCTGGGAGATGATCGTCCCGCCGCTTTCGGCCCGGATCACCACCAACGTGGTCCGCTTCGGAGCGGGGGAGCCCCTCGAGGGGGTCGTAGACCACATCGCCGGGTACTGATGCCCCTCTGGCGGGAGGTGTGCGGGTCGTGCGGGCGGACCTGGGAGCTGGAGCAGCAGCGCTGGCGATGCTCCTGCGGTGGCCTGCTGGACCTGGTGGGACCCCGTGCCGACCCCTGGAGCGGGCCGCATTCCGGGTCGGCCGACACGCCCCTCAGCCGGTACGCCCCGGCGCTGCCGCCGGGAGCGGGCGACTTGCACCTCGGGCTCTGGGTGACCCCGGTGGAGCGGATCGGGCCGGGGGTGCACCTCAAGTGCGACCATCTGCAGCCGACCGGCTCCTTCAAGGACCGGGGGGCGGCCGTGATGATAGGGGTGGCGGCCCGCATGGGTGTGACCTCGGTGCTGCTCGACAGCAGCGGCAACGCCGGCAAGGCGGCCGCCGCCCACGCCGCAGCCGCCTCGATGGCCTGCACCGTCCTCGTCCCGGCCGGGACGGACGGGGCCAAGATCGGGGCCATGGGCCGATACGGGGCTGAAGTCGTGGTGGTTCCCGGCGACCGCGCTGCCACCAGCCGGGCCGCCGAGGAGGCCCTCGCCCACGCCGGGCGCGGGGGTACACCGTGGTATGCCAGCCACGTCCATCAACCGCTGTTCCACCACGGAGTCAAGACCCTGGCCTTCGAACTGGCCGAGCAGGTCCCCGGCCTCGAGCAGGGAGTGGTGGTGGTGCCGGCCGGCAACGGGACGCTGGTCCTCGGCCTGTGGCTCGGCTTCAGCGACCTGGTAGCCGCCGGCCGCCTCCCAGGTATGCCCCGCCTGGTCGCCGTGCAGGCCGAGTCGTGCGCCCCCCTGGCCGGCCGCCCGGTGGTCCACCCGGCTACGGCTGCGACCGGTATCGCCGTGGCGCACCCGCCCCGGGCCCGCCAGGTGCGGGCCGCGGTGGCCGCCACCGGCGGCGGGGTACTGACGGTGGGGGAGGACGACATCGCCGCGGCCCGGGACCGCCTCGAGGACCTCGGCCTGACCGTCGAGGCGACCGGCGCGGTCGGCTTCGCCGCCCTCGACGGCCCCACCGGTGACGCTCGGCCACTGGTGGTGGTGCTGACCGGCTGACCGGCCGGCTCGGAGGTTCGAACCCGGCCGGGCGTGCCGCCGGTGTTGCGTCAGTCGAGTGAAGTGGCGTCGAGGCGGGCGGTGGCGAAGGCCCATGGCCTCAGCGGGAACGAGCTCTCCCACCGTCCGAGGACCCGGTCCCGGAGGTCCAGTAGGTCCCCGCGGTGCCCGTCGATCTCCACGGTGGTCGGGGTCGGAGCCGGGTTGAACACCCGAACCTCGATCCGCCCGTGTCGCCGCTGGAGCGCCGAGACCCGGGCCCCGCGCAGGGCCAGGCGGTGACCCCGGTCACGGAGGTGACCGCCCCCCTCGGCGCGCCGGGCGACGAGCGGGGTCCAGGTGGCGTCGGCCATCTGCCACGGATCGGCGACATCCAGGCCGACGGCGTAGGCGAAGACCTGTGGCCCGGGCATCTGGGCGTCGCGCAGGGGCAGCGGGGGACCGGCCACGTTGGGTCGGGCCGGGGGCGCGGCACGGGAGATGATCCCGGTGGCCCGCAGCAGGGTCACCGCCACCGCCGTGCCGTCGCCAACCAGCTCGTGCTCGAGCAGACCTTCGTGGGTGATTGTGAGCCGTCCGGCGGTGACGAAACGCCGCGACGGGAAGGTCGCCAGCGCCGCCTCGTGGGGGCCGCCCTCGGCGCCCGAACGCCACACCGTGGCGAACGCGCACTCGGCCCCCGCCTCGGCGGCGGCGCCGCCGATCGGGCACACGACCCGTATACGGTGATCCCGGCCGTGGTGGTCGAAGCTGGTCGTCACCCGGACGGTCGGCTCACCGGCGGTGACGGTCAGGTCGGAGGTCACCACCAACGGCGGGTCGCAGGGATAGCGCCGGACGGTGCGAGTCACCGCTCGGACCGGACCCCGCTCGAGGGTCTCCACGGTGACCTCGCTCGGGGTGTCGACCGCCGGGCGGGGGGCGGGCGAGAAGTTGTAGGTGTCACCCTCGTCACCCTCCTCCACCACTTGGTTCATGCCGTCGACTCCGTCGAGAGCGAAGCACCCCGACCGGTGGTCGACGACCACCTCGCACAGGCCATTGGTCAGCCGGGTGTGCTGGTCGCCTTCGGTCACCTGCACTGCTGGGTCGGCGCTGACCGGAGGTTCCCACAGGGACCAACCCCAGCCTGGTACCGCACCGGTCGTCACCGCGACCCGCTGCCAGGGCGAGCGCCGCACCCGCACCGTGAGCGGTCTATCCCGCCCGGCACCGGCCCGGGCCCAGGCCTCGGCCATCACTGAAGCCATGGCCGGGTCGGGAGCCCGGGAGCCGTCCTCCTCGATGGTGAGGCTCAACCCGGCTCCGTCGTCCAGGTGGGCGGCGACCCCTCGCCCGGCGGCGCCGAGCCACCCCTCGGCGGCCAGTCCGCCGAGCAGGCGCCCCAGGTCGGCTCCCGTTCCGGTCCGCTCGGTCACCTCCGCGTCGAAGCGAGTGACCTGCTGGCCCCCGAGCGGGACCTCGGATCCCGGCAGGTCGAGCTCCACCACGCCGCTCCTGTCGAAGGGCAGCGGGTTGACCACGACTGTCCCGCCGGCCCGGGTGGCCACCGTGGCGATCCCCAGTGCCGTCGCCGCCACCTCATCGGCCAGGGCCCGGGCGGAGTCGTAGCGGCCGAGGACGGCGCGCACCACCTCGTCGGCCGAGCAGGCGCACACCGAGTCGTGGGCCGAGTTGCGGATCACCTCCTGCCACGCCCGCTCGAGAGGCGCCGCCGGCCACAGGTCGGGAGGAAGCCACAGCGTGGCGAGCGGCTCGGCCCACTTCTCGAGAGCCGCCTCGACCCGGGCAGCTGCCTGCTTGACGTCCACCCGGTTGGACAGAACGCCCATCAGGATCGGGGCCCGGGCCCCGCTGCGCAGCTCGCCCGACCACTCGGGGAGATCGGCGTGGTCCTGCCCGGCGAGGAACTCGGCCAGCGACGACTGGACGAAGTGGTAGCGGTCCTGCTCCGAGTTGGCCCGCCGGAGCAGTTCGGGCACCCAGTCCTGGGCCGCCTGGTGGTCCCCGCCGTTCATGAGCAGCAGATCCTCGTTCTCGCCGAGGAACCCGGCAATCTCCTGCTCGTGGGCCGCGACCCGTCGGATCAGTGCTCCGCGGTCTTTCGGTAGGAAGGCCCCGTTGGCATAGCCGACCGGGAGGTACTCGGCTCGCACGTGGCTGCCGTCGGGGGACACCCAGTTGAAGGCCCGGGTCGTAACCGCCGCCGGCACCCCCCGCCAGACCACCGCGTCGTCCATGCCAGCCTGGCGCAGGATCTGGGGCATCTGGGCAATGTGGCCGAACATGTCGGGCAGGTAGCCGACCTGGCCGCCGGTCCCCCCCGCAGCGAGAGCAGCACTGACCTCCAGACCCTTCTGCAGGTTGCGGATGATGGTTTCGGCCGAAACGCAGAATTCGTCCATCAGCACATACCAGGGACCGACCGAGAGCCGGCCGGCGGCGACGAGCGCCTCGAGTCGGGGGCGCACCTCGGGGCGGACGGCCAGGTAGTCCTCGACGACCGCCACCTGGCCGTCGAGGTGGAAGTGGCAGAAGCGCCGATCATCGTCGAGGAGATCGATGAGGCCATCCAACATAGAGGTCAGGCGGGACCGGTAGGTCTCGAAATGGGCGTACCACTCCCGGTCCCAATGGGTGTGGGCAACCACCACTATCCGTCTCGGCACCCGGCCAGGCTAGAGGCCCAAGAGATCCGCCACCGAGTGATCGGGCGTGCTACTTTTTGCCGCCGAGGGTGCAGCATCATCGAGACGCAGAATCCCTCTCCGGCTGCGGCCGGAGGCCGTCGGCCCGCATCTTCGGAAGTGAGGTCCGGTCCGGCCAGGAAAGGAGGGATTGCTTGTGGCCATAGGCACTGTCAAATGGTTCAACTCGGAGAAGGGGTACGGCTTCATCTCTCAGGAGAAGGGACCCGACGTCTTCGTGCACTTCAGTGCCATCGAGGGGAACGGTTACCGTAACCTCGAGGAGAATGAGAAGGTCGAATTCGAGGTGAACCAAGGCCCGAAAGGGCTTCAGGCGGCCAGCGTCAAGCGCCTCGGCGACTCACCCGAGTAGGCCTGGACGCCCGTCCCATCAAAGAGATCAGATGACACAAGGATCCGCGGGGCGGGTCCTTATGTCGTTTCGGTCCGGGTGAGCGCATGGTCGTCAGGCGTCGAGGTCGATGCGTTCGGCGTGGCTGTAGATGTTGTAGCCGCCGTTGCGCACGAAACCGGCAACGGTGATGCCGAGTCGCTCGGCCGCCGATACGGCCAGGCTGGAAGGGGCCGAAACGGCGACTATCACAGCAATGCCGGCGGCCGCGGCCTTCTGGACTATCTCGAAGCTGACCCGGCCGGATACGGTGAGCAGGTGGTCCGCTCCGGAGGCGACGACTCGGCCGAGGACCATGGCCCCGACCACCTTGTCCACGGCGTTGTGGCGTCCCACGTCCTCGCGGGCCAGCACCATGTCGCCGCCCCGGGTGAACAGGCCGGCCGCGTGCAGGCCGCCGGTCCGCTCGAAGGTCTTCTGGGCCCGGCGCAGATCGTCGGGGAGGCCGGGGACGAGGCTACCGGCGAAGGGCGCGCTCGGCGGGACCCCGCCGCCGCCGAGGTCGACCTGGTCGATGGTGGTCTTCCCGCACGTTCCGCAGCTCGACGAGGCGGCGAAGCTCCGCACCGGACTGTCGGACTGCCATATTCGTCCCAGCCGCACGGTCACGTGATTGAAGCGGGCCTCCGGATCGGTGATCTCGGTAACCTGGCAGTAGTCGACCGAGACGATGTCCGTGGCGGCCGCCACCGCCTCGGTCACCACGAAGCCGGAGGCCAGTTCGAAGTCGTGGCCCGGGGTACGCATGGTGACGGCCAGCGGGACCGCCGCCTGGCCGGGGCCGGCCACGCGGATCTGCATCGGCTCCTCGGTGGCCAGGTGCTCGGGCAACTCGAGGCTCCGGCCGGGCCGGACCTTGATCGCCCGCACCGCGGTCACCGCTCTCGGCGTCGTCATCGGCCGGCCAGACGGGTCAGGTCTCCCGGAGTGTCCACATCGTCGAGCGCGGCGGAGTGACCGGCGGGGCCGGCCCATGCGGCCTCGTCGGGGTGGGCCGCGTCGAGGTCCTCGACGAGTGACAGCATGGCCCTCCGGCCCCGGGCCAGCAGGCTGGCAGCCACATCCAGGTCGGCGGGGGAGTACCGGGCACACAAGGGCTGTACCCGTCCCCCGGCGAGGGGAACCACGGACCGTTGGTCGGGAAAGTCGGCGAGCCAGCGGAGCAGGCCCTCACTCAGAAGGGGCAGGTCGGTGGCCACTACCAGCACCGGGCCCGTCCACCCGGACGCGACCAGGCCGTGCCAGCCGGCCACCAGGGCCGCCAGCGGACCGCCCCCGGGGACGGACTCGGGGATGCGGGCCAGTTGGGTGTGGCCGGGCCCGACCTCCACCGCGGTGGGGCACACCGCGTTGAGGAGCGCAGCCGTGCGGACGGCGAGGGTGGGCGAGTCGGGGCCGGGCCAGGCGATGGCCGCCTTGTCGCGGCCCATCCTCCGGCTTCTGCCGCCCGTGAGGATCATCCCGGCGCAAGTCACGAAATCATTTTGGGTCATTTCCTCAAGAAGACGGTCCGACCGGTCGATACGGATACCGGTGTCAGTTGCGTCCGTAGTTCGAGGGGGAAGATCGCGACAGTTCCTGCGGCCCGCGGTCGCGGCGTTCGGAGCGGGCGGTGGTCTGGTCATCGCCGGCTGCCTCGCTCTCGACGCGGCCCCCGCCGACGCGCAGTCGCTTTCCACGCCGGTAGCCGCCCACGTCGATCCCGGCAGCCCCCCGGTGGGGGCCCCCGGCCCGGCCGGCCACGCCGAGCGGGCATCCGATCGTCCATCCCTGGCCGAGGGCCTGCCGAGTCACGATGGAGCCAGCCATCCGGGAGCCAACGACGACGGCTCCGGGTGGAGGGATCAGCCCGCCCAGTCGGCCGGCGCCGATGGCGACCGGGGTGGCCCTCGCCGCACTGAAGGTCCGCCTCCGACCAACCCCCAGCCGCCGGTACCGCGCCCGCCCGTACTCCCCCCCGCCGGCCCCGGTTTCCTGCCCGGTCCCGGCCCGTCGGCCCAGCCCGGCGGCGGGGAGAGCGGGGGTGGCGATGGCGGAGGGAGGCCCACCGGTCCTACCCCCGGCCCCACCAGTTCCCCCAGCCCTTCCAGCCCCGCGCCCGTGGGCGGGCTGGAGGACAACGGCCGCCCGTCGGCCGCAGGTGACCACGGGTCCCCGTCGGCCTCGGGTGACGACGGGCTCCCGTCGGCGCAGGGCGACTCGGGTGGCAGCGGGACTGTCGGATGGGGTGAAGGGGCCAAGAACCCCGCCGGCGACGGTAACCACCAGGGCGGCGGCGAGCCGCCCCCGGCCCCCAAGGGCCCCCGTGGGGAAACGACGGGCACCCAGAGCGCAACCGGCTCCGATGGCCAGACGACCGGCACGGGCGCCGCCCCGGCGGGGCGGACGGTCACGCCCACCCAGAACTCCCAGCCTTCCCTCTCCGGTTCGGTCCCGGCAGCCTCATCCAAGCCCCCGGTGGCCGCCCCTCAGCCCGCCGCCCGGCTGGTAGCGACCGTTCCCCCCGTCGTGGATGTGGCCCCCCTGCCCGCTTTCACGCTCCCCCTGCGTCCCGCGGCGGCGACCGCTCCGGTCCCGTCGGCGGCCGCCGGGGCCGGTCCCGCCCCCGGCCCGGCGGCCGGAGCCGACCCCGGCCTGGTGCTACCCCACGTGGTGCTGCCCGACGCCGCCCGGCGGATGTTCCGACTCCCGGGCAATCTGTTCAACGAGGCTTGGGCCAACCAGTCGCTCAAAGCTGCGACCAAGCTCAAGTTCCCGATCGCCTTCCTTGGGGTGGCCGCCGCTTTCTTCCTGGCTCAGGCCCTGATCGACCGTCGGGACCCCAAGCTTTCGGAGGCCCCGGAACGGCAAGGTGAAGACTCTGTGGAGTTCGAATGAGCTCGACCTCGGCCTTCCGTTCGCGGCCGGCCGATAGCGAGCTCACCAGCCTGGACGAACGCCTGGGCCTCCTGCTGCTGGTCCGTATCGCCTTCGTGGTGCTGGTGGTCCTGGCGTCACTGTTCGCATCCCGGTCGGTCGGGGTGACGATCTCCCAGGTTGGACCCCTCTCGGGCGGGTTTCTGGTCGTCACCGGCGCGGCCGAGGCCTACCGGAGGGCCAAGCTGCCCGGCCGCCTGCTGGTCCACCGCTTCGTGCTGCCCCTCGACGCCGTCTTCCTGGCCGTCGTGACGGCGGTATCGGGCGGCCCGGATAGTCCCTTCCTGATCCTCTTCGCCGTGCAGCTCATCGCCGTGACGCTGCTCGCCAGCGGGCGGGCCGGGCTGCGCACCGCCCTTTGGGACACGTTCCTGTTCGTGCTCATGCCGATCGCCACCCTGACCACCCGGGTGGCCTCGCTGCTCGGGGTGCACGGTGTGTCGATCCCCAACGGGACGCGCGTCACGCTCGCCATCGCCGGGTTCTGGGCCGTGGCCGGGTGCACCACGCTCTTCTCTGCGGTCAGCGAGCGCGAGCTGCGCCGGAGCAAGGCCGAGATGGCGGCGCTCGCCGAACTGGCGTCGGGCCTGGAGAAGATGCGCGAGGACGAGAACATTTTGGCGTTACTCCTCGAGAGCCTCATAGGCGCCTTCCCCATGAGGCGGGGGGTGCTCTGGTACATGCGCGACGGTCGGCCCGCCGGTCTCACCGTCGCGTCGCGCGGGGCCGACGCGGTGAACCGTCTCGTGCCCGCGGCGGCCACCGCCGACCGGGTGGTGACCGCCGCATGGGAGAGCCGGTCCCCCCAGCTCCTACGCCGTCTGGATCCGCTCACCGACCCCGTGGCCGCCGAGCTGCTACCCGAGGCGACCAACATCGTGGTGCTCCCCCTGCAGGTGGAGGAGCGCAATTCGGGCGTCATCTTCCTCGAGCACGGCGGTCACCCGCTCGGTACCCGGCTGGCCCGCCGGACCCTGGTCGTGCTGGCCCAGTTCGTCGCCCACACCGCTCTGACGCTGCGCAACTCCCGCCTCCTGGCCGAACGGGAACGCCTGGCGGCCATCGACGGTCTCACCGGTCTGGCCAACCGGCGGGAGTTCGACGCCGTCCTGGCCCGCGAGGTGAGCCGGGCCGAGCGCACTCGCGAGCCGCTGAGCCTGGTCGTGTTCGACGTCGACCACTTCAAGCGCATCAACGACACCCGGGGCCATCTCGGCGGCGACCAGGTTCTGCGCTCCATCGCCGAGGTGCTGGGGGCGGCGGTGCGCGACATGGACCTGGTGGCCCGCTACGGCGGCGAGGAGTTCGCCCTCGTGCTGCCCCGCTGTGACCAGCACGACGCCATCCGGGTGGTCGAGCGCATCACCGACAGTTGCCGGACCCGCGCTGATCTGCACGGGGTCACCCTCAGCTCCGGTCTGGCGACCATCCCCTTCAACGCCCACGACGGCCTGTCGCTCATTGCCGCCGCCGACGAGGCGCTCTACGAGTCCAAGCGCAACGGGCGGGACCGCTACTCGGTATCGGCCCGCCGCCCCGACAGCCACCGCTCTTTCGGCTCGCCCGTCGCTTGAGCCTGGCGGGGCCGGTCGCTCGAGCCTGGCGGGGCCGGGAAAGGAATCGGCTCGGAGCGGTCGGCGTGGCAGGCTGGAACCGTGCCGTTGCTATTCGAGGAGCTCAGCTGGCGTGGCCTGGTGCACCAGGCCACGGACCCCGCCGTCCTGGCCCAACGCCTGGACCATGACCGGGTGACCGGGTACATCGGGTTCGATCCCACAGCTGGCAGCCTGCACGTCGGCCACCTCCAGCAGCTGTGCACGCTCCGCCGTCTCCGAGCCGCCGGCCACCGGGCCATCGCCTTGGTGGGAGGCGGGACGGGGATGATCGGTGACCCGAGCGGTAAGAGCGAGGAACGCAACCTCCTGAGCGTCGAGGAGCTCGAAGCCAACCGGGCGGCCATCGGCCGGCAGGTTTCGTCGTTCCTCGACGCTGACGGGCCCGGAACGGCCCTGATCGTCGACAACGCCGAGTGGCTCGGATCCGCCCTGCTGCTCGAGTTCCTCCGCGACGTGGGCAAGCACTTCAGCGTGAACGAGATGATCCGCAAGGACTCTGTGCGCAACCGGCTGGAAGGCCGCGAACAGAGCCTGTCGTTCACCGAGTTCAGCTACATGCTGCTGCAGTCGTGGGACTTCGTGCAGCTGCATGACCGCTACGGCTGCGACCTGCAACTCGGGGGCAGCGACCAGTGGGGCAACATCACCGAAGGGGTCGACCTGATCCGGCGCCTGCGGGGAGCCACCGCTCACGGGCTCACGTCACCTCTTGTGACCAAGTCCGACGGCACCAAGTTCGGCAAGACCGAGTCGGGAGCGGTCTGGCTCGACCCGTCGCGGACGTCGCCCTACGCCTTCTACCAATTCTGGCTGCGGACGCCCGACGCCGACACCGGCCCCTATCTGCGCCGGTTCACTACGCTCGACCGGGCCCGCATCGAGGAGCTCGAGACCAGCCTGGCCGAGCACCCCGAGCGCCGGGAAGCCCAGCGGGCGCTGGCCATGGAGATGACCGGCATGGTCCACGGGGCCGCCGAGGCCGGGCGAGCCGAAGCGGCCTCCGCGGTGCTCTTCACCGACCGGATAGCCGATCTCGACGCGGCGACGATGGCCGGCGCGTTGGGCGACGCTCCTTCCACCGGAGTCGACCGCGGCCTCCTCGACGCCGGCCTGCCCCTCGTCGAGGCTCTGCGCCTGAGCGGGCTGGCCGGGTCCAACCGGGACGCCCGGCAGCTGCTCGCCCAGGGCGCGGTCTACGTGAACGGGGTACGGGCCGCCGAGGACCGGGTCCTCGCCTTCACCGACGCCCTGCACAGCCGGTGGGTGGTGCTGCGCAAGGGCCGGGCCAACCAGCACGTGCTCGTCGTTGCCGGCGGCGGCTCCTCGACGCCTGGTTGACGCACCGCCATCCGGCGCCCGCCTGGCGTCGGTGGTCAAGGTCGCCAGAGGCTCAGCTCCCGGCGCAGGGCTTCGGCCACCGTCGCTGCCTCGGCCTCGTCGGTGTAGCGCCGGCGGGGCCAGAAGAAGCCTCTGAGGCCGTCCTTGGGCCTCCTCGGTACGACGTGGAGGTGGACGTGGGGCACGCTCTGGCTGACCACGTCGTTGAGCCCGAAGAAGGTGCCGGCCGAGCCCACGGCTCGCCTCTGGGCGGCCGCCACCCGGGTCGCGGCTTCCCACAGCCGGGCCGCCTGGCCGTCGGGCAGGTCGGCTACGGTCGGGTAGTGGGCCCGCGGCACGACCAGTGTGTGGCCGGGGAACAACGGCCGATGGTCCAAGAAGGCCACCACATCGGCCTGGTCGAGGATCACGTGAGCGGCGGCCGACCCGGAGATGATCGGTTCGAAGGCGCAGGTTGGGTGGTGCTCCACGACGGTCAGCGTCGCGCGACGATGCTGGCATGACGAACGACTCGTCCGTACCCCTGACCTCCGGGCTCCCCGAGACGGTGCTGCCGCCGGCTCCACCTGATGCCGTGGCCGCCATCGAGCAGGCCCTCACCCTCGAAGGTGACGCCCGCCGGGCGGCCCTGGCCCGGGTGGTGGCGGACCGGCCCACCCTCCTCGACGGCTGGGCTCGCCTGGCCGGGGCGGCCCGTGACCCGATCGAGGCCTACGCCTACGCCCGGGTCGGCTACCACCGCGGGCTCGACGCCCTGCGGGCCGCCGGCTGGCGCGGTTCGGGCTATGTCCGCTGGCGCCACGAGACCAACCGGGGTTTCCTGCGGGCCCTCGACCAGTTGCGCTCGGCGGCGGCCGCCATCGGCGAGGAGCCGGAGGCGGAGCGCTGCGCCACCTTCCTGCGCCAGCTCGACCCGGCCTGGACGGCGGACGGACCTCCCGCCCCTTGAGCACCCCCCCGCTGCCCCGGTCCCGTGGGGCCACGGCGGTACGGGCCCACGTCGAGAGCTGCGACGGGCCGGCGGCCGGCTGGTACGCGCCCCGCCCGCCGCGCTCGGGGCGCGGTCCCGGCCCGCTGCAGGCGGTGGGGGTGCACCGGGTGGCCGACGGCGGTCACTGGCACCTGGTCACCTATGGTCTGAGCGAGCCCGGCCCCCGCCGGTCCGGGGAGGGGAACGTCCCGGGCTGGGGCTTCGAGCTGACCCTGCGGGTGAGCTCTGAGCCCGGTGACGAGCCGCCCCTGTGGGCGGTCGACTTCCTCGCCAGCCTGGCCTCCTACGTCGGCTCCCGCGGCCACCCCTTGGCCGAGGGTCACCTGCTGGACCTGCGGGGACCCATCCGAATCGGCAGCTCCACGGCCATCACCGCCGGCGTGGTCGTCGCCGACCCGGTGCTGGCCAGCCTCGACGGTCCCCACGGTCGACTCCAGTTCCTCCAGGTGGTGGGTCTCACCGCCGACGAGCTGGAACTGTGCCGGGCGTGGAACGTGGAGGGGGTGGTGGACGTCGTGTCCCGCTCGGAGGGGGACCTGCTCGTCACCCGCCTCGACCGGCCCCCCGTGACCGCCGACCCGACCATCGCCGCTGAGATCTCCCGACGGGTAGCCGCCGAGGGCAGCGATCTGCACGAGCTGCGCATCGCCACTTTGCGGGTACGGGCCCGGCGTAGGGGCCGGGTGGACGTGAAGATGGGCGCCGGTGCCGCCGCTGCGCTCGGGCCGGCTCTGCGTCGTGAGCTGGTGGGGGAGGGGGCCAGCTTCACGGTGGTCGGCGACGACTCCGAGATCCGCTTCACGGTCGGAGCGGAGCCGACCTGGTCGCTCGACGGGGCCTCCGTGGAGGCCACGGTTCCCCTCGACGGCGTCGACTACGTGGCCGCGCTGTTCGACGGGCGCACCGGTTGGGGCCGGGCCTCGGACTGGCCGGGGCTGCGCTTTGGGATTGTCCGCTGAGCAACTCCCAGCCGCGGGGGGCCGCAACGGCGGTAGCCTCCGCTGCGATGGCCGAACTCGAGAAGGTCGGGCCGTTCCCCGCCGGAGCGGAACCCGACGAGTACGACCGGCGCCGCCGCCGGGTGCTGTGGAGCCTGCCGACCGGTCTTTACGTGCTGGGCAGCTGCGCCGGCGGCCGACGCAACCTCATGACCCTGAACTGGGCGACGCAGGTGGCGACTGACCCCAAGGTGGTGGCCGTCTCAGTCGAGTCGGGGGCGGTCACCCGCGATCTGGTGGAGCGGGGTGGGGTGTTCAGCTTGAGCATCCTGCGCCGCGACGACCGGGCGGTGGTGCGCAAGTTCGTTAAACCTCTCGAAGACACCGGGGACCCGGACAGCCTCGCCGGCCACCCCGTACACGCGGCGGTCACCGGGGCGCCCATCCTCGACCAGGCGGCCGGCTGGTTGGACTGCCGGGTGATCGAACGGACGGCGTGGGACAGCCACACCGTCTTCTTCGGCGAGGTGGTCGACTGCGGCGAGGCCGACGTATCGGGTGAGCTTCTCCGCATGGAGGACACCCGCATGAGCTACGGGGGTTGACGGGTGGCCGATGAGGTTCCAGCCGCGCCGATCGACGACCAGCGCGACTTCGACGAGCTGATCGACCGTCTGGGCCAGGCCGATCGCTACGCCCTCGACACCGAGTTCCACCGGGAGCGGACCTACTGGCCGGCCCTGGCTCTCCTGCAGATCAGCTGGCGGTCCGGCGAGGGGCCGACCGAGGTGGCTCTGGTCGATCCCCTGGCGGTGGACGTGACCGGTCTCTGCTCGGTCCTGGCCGGGGAGGCGACCATGGTCGCCCACGCCGCCGAGCAGGACCTGGAAATCCTGGAGCGGGTCTGCGGGCAGGTGCCCGGGCGGCTGTTCGACACCCAGGTGGCGGCGGGCTTCGCCGGTCACTCCTCGCCCGGTCTCGGCTCGTTGACGCAGGCCTACCTCGGTCGGGAGCTGGCCAAAGGGGACCGGCTCACCGACTGGAGGGTACGCCCCCTGACCGAGTCGCAGGTGGCCTATGCCGCCGCCGATGTGGACCACCTGCTGGATCTCGCCGATCGGATCATCGACGAGCTCGAGGGGCGGGGCCGGCGACAGTGGGCCGAGGAGGAGTGCGAGTCGCTGCGCCGCCGGCCTCACGGCGCGCCCGACCCCCGCAAGGCCTGGTGGAAGCTGCGCGACGCCCGCTCGCTCAAGGGGAGCGCCCGCGGCGTGGCCCAGGAGGTGGCCGCCTGGCGGGAGCGGCGGGCCCAGACACTGGACCAGCCGGTGCGGGCCGTCCTGCCCGACCTGGCCCTTCAGGCCATCGCCCACCGGCCCCCCACCACGGCCGCCGCTCTGCAGCGGATCCGGGGCATGGAGGGGCGCCGCCTCAAGCCGGCGGCCGAGGCCGAGTTGCTCGAAGCGGTCGAGCGGGGACGGGCTCTCCCCGTCTCGGAGCTGGTGCCCCCACCCGCCGATGACGTCCCCAAGGAACTGCGGGCCCCGGTGGCACTGGTGATGGCCTGGATAGCCCAGCTGGCCCGCGACGAGCACATCGACGCCTCGCTGCTCGCCACCCGCTCCGATGTGGCCTCGTTCCTCCGCCCGGGGTCGAGCTCGCGCCTGGCGGAGGGCTGGCGCCACGAGCTGGTGGCGGCACCCATCCGGGGACTGGTGGAGGGCCGCGCCGCCCTCAGCTTCGACGGGTCCGGCGGCCTGCTCCTCGAGCAGCGATCCGGCCAGCCCTTCCCGGGCTGACAGCCCACCGACCGGCCGGGGGACCGACCACAGTCACTCCTGGGGCCGCAGATCCACCGTCAAGGTCAGGACCCCGTCCTCGACCCGACCCGTGGCATCCCCGATGATGGCGTAATCGAGGAAATCGATGCGCGCCTGATCGACGAAGCGCTTGCGCTCCGGACCTTCCAATGGAGGGATGCCCCGTTGGCGCACCGCCTTGGCTCGGGCCTGGAAGCGGGCGATCATGGCTTCGACGTCCAGTTCCTCCGGCATGGGGCCTCACCCTACCGTTGCTCGTCGCATCCCACGTCCCGGCGATACAATGATCTGCCGGTCACGACTCGTGGCTTTTCTTGCAGACAACGGGAGCTCCAGGGTGAAAAAGGGACGGCATCGGCGCTTCGAAGAAGCGCGTGCGCTCAAGCGGCTCGAGTCGGACGACCACGTCGAGCCCTGCGCCGAGTGCGGCGCCGAGCCCGGGGCTGACCATGCCAGCTGGTGCCGGGCCATGGAAGACCTCGAGGAGGACGAGTACGAGGACGAGTCCGAGCCCGAATCGGAGTCGGAGGCGGCCCAGGCCCACCCGGCCTGATCCGACCCGCGGCCGCGGTCAGGACCGGCGGCGCACCGCCGGATGGGGGAGCGCGACACTGGCCCGGCGCCGTCCGTCGAGGTAGCGGGCCAGATGCTCGTAGACGAGCGCGCCGACCATGGCCCGCAGCTCGGCAGCCATGGTCTCGTACACCGGCTGCCGGGAGGCGAACGCCTCGGGCGCCTCGGTGCACCACCAGTGGAACTCCTCGCCGCCGGCTCCCCAGTGGCGCCGGTCCCATTGGGTGACCGTCGAGGTCACCCGCCCGGTGCTGTCGTCGGTGGTGTCCTCCCGTCGCAGAGGGAGTTGCCAGCACACGTCGGGTTTCAGCTCCGAGGGCTCCCGGCCGGCGTCGACGGCAGCCAGATGCAGAGCGCAGCCCGGACCGGCGGCGAAGCCCGGGCGGTTCAGGAATATGCAGGCGTCATCCACCAGCCGGGTGACGCGGGTCCCGTCGGCCTGCTTGTCCACGACGCCGTGGCGACGGCCCTCCTTGCGGAACTGCCACTGCTCGGCGTGGAGCGTGGCCGCCGCCTTCTTGACCCGGTTGACGTCCGCGGTGTCGGTGAAGTGGGCGCCGTAGGAACAGCAGCCCTGGACCAGTTCGGGGGCGGGGCCGGTCAGCACGCCCTGGCACCCGCGGCCGAAGATGCACTCCCAACCCGACAGCAGGAACGTCACGTCGAACACCCAGGTGCGCAGCTCGTCGGGGTCGTCGAAGCTGACCCACTCGTGGGTCTCGGCGGGGGCCGACGGGCCGACCTTGGGGCTCACCTCGATCGGCCGCCGAGCTCGATGAGTAGCTCGCCGGCGGCGAGGAGCCCCTTCCAGAACTGGTCCATGACCATGCGCTCGTTGGGGGCGTGGATACGGTCGTCGGGCAGGCCCACGCCGAGGAAGAGTACCGGGGCACCAAGCACCCGCCCAAGGGCCTCCTCAGGTCCGCTGCCCCCCTCCCGGGTGTAGAGCGGGGCCCGGCCCCACACCGTCTCGATGGCCCGGCTGAGGGCGCCGACGGCGGGGTGGTCGACCGGCGTGAGGGCGGGGGCCACGGCCCCTTCGGGGGTGACCACGACCTCGACGCCGTCGGGCACCAGCTCGGCCAGCCAGCGGCGTAACGCCGGTTCGACCTCCTCGGGTCTTTGGTCGGGCACCAGGCGGAAGGCCAGCTTGAAGCCGGCCGTGGCCGGGACGATGGTCTTGATCCCCGGGCCGGCGTAGCCGCTGTGCAGACCGACCACCTCGGCGGTCGGTCGGACCCCGATGCGCTCGAGGGGGGTGTAGCCCTCCTCTCCCTCGAGGTAGGCGACCCCGCCGGCCGAGGCGCGAAAGCCGGCCTCGTCGAAGGGGTGGGCGGCCAGAGAGTCCTTTTCGAGGGGGCTGAGGGGGCGCACCCGGTCGTAGAAGCCGGGAAGGTTCACCCGTCCGGAGGGGTCATGGAGCGAGGCCACCAGCCGGGCCGCCAACCGGGCCGGATTGGGCACGGTGCCCCCCCACATCCCGCTGTGCAGGTCGGTGCGGGCGGTGCGCAGGGCTACGTCGAAAGCGACCAGCCCCCGCATCCCGACAGTGGTGGAGGGCACCTCGGGGCTGATCATCCCGGTGTCGGAGACCACCACCACGTCGCAGGCCAGGCGGTCGGCCTCCCGGTGCAGCAGGGCCTCGAAGTGGGGGCTGCCGACCTCCTCCTCGCCTTCGATCAGGAATTTGAGGTTCACCGGCAGACGGCCGGTCTCTCGGAGCAGGCCCCGGGCCGCCTCGATCTGATAGAGCGTCTGGCCCTTGTCGTCGATGGCCCCACGGGCCCGGCACTCGCCGTCGACCACCACCGGCTCGAAAGGGGGATGGGTCCACAGGTCGAGCGGGTCCACCGGCTGGACGTCGTGGTGCCCGTAGACCACCACGGTGGGAGCGGTGGGTCCGGCCAGGCAGTGCTCGCCGTAGACCGCCGGCAGGCCGCCGGTCTCGAGGATCGCGACCCGCTGCATCCCGGCCTGCTCGAGCAGGCCGGCGCAGAGCTCGGCCGAGGCCCGCACGTCGCCGTGGCGGTCGGGTTCGGCGGAGATGGAGGGGATCCGCAGCCAGTCGAAGAGCGTCCCGACGATCCGGGATCGCTCGGCTTGGGCGTAATCAGCCAGGGCCGGTTGGGGCATCCCCGAACGGTACCGGAACGGCCCCGGCGGTAGGCTCACTGCCGCCATGGTGTGGAGACCGGTCGGAGGCGCCGCGGCGGTGGTCGCCTCGGTGGTGCTGGTCGCGTCCTGCACCTCCTCGCCGGCGCCTCGGGCCTCGACCACCACCACCACCACCACCTCGGCGGCGGGGCCCGGCGGCGGGAGCGGCACGGTGGTGGTCCCTGCGCTGCGGTGGACTCCGTGCGCCGGCTCGGCGGGCCCGTCGGGCTACGAGTGCGCCACCCTGCAGGTGCCGCGCGACCCTCAGCATCCCGGGCAGGGCGGAACCATCGGGTTGGCCCTCGACCGCCACCGGGCCACCGGGGCCTCGGACGGGGCGCTGCTGGTCGACCCGGGCGGGCCGGGCGCGTCAGGGGTGGACTTCCTTCCCGACGCGGTGGCCATCATCCCCAAGGATGTGCTCTCCCACTTCGACGTGATCGGCTTCGACCCGCCCGGCGTGGCCCGCAGCTCGCCCATCACCTGCCTCGGCACCGCCCAGCTGAAGGCCTACTTCGCCTACGATCCGGCGCCTACCACCCCCGCCGGCCTGGCCGGACTCGACCGGGTCAACCAGCAGTTCGCCCAGGGCTGCGAGACCCGCAGCGGCGCCGAGCTGCCCTACGTGAGCACTGTCGACGCGGCCATTGACATGGACCACATCCGCGTGGCGGTGGGCCAGCCCCGCATCAACTACCTCGGCTTCTCCTACGGGACCTACCTGGGGGCCACCTATGCCGGCCTGTTCCCCACCCACATCCGGGCCATGGTCCTAGACGGTGCGCTGGACCCCGCGGTGCCCCCCCTGGAGTCGGCCCGCGAGCAGGCCGTCTCCTTCGAAGCCGACCTCGCCGACGCGCTCAAGGCCTGCGTGGCGTCCCCCGCCTGCCCGTGGAAGCCGGCCGGCGACCCGCTTCAGGCCTACGAGAGCCTGATGAGCCAGGTGCGGGCCCATCCCCTCCCCGCCAGGGGCCACGCCCGCCGGGCCGGACCCTCGGCGTTGCTCTACGCCACCGCCTACACCCTTTATTCGACGTCGGGCTGGCCCGACCTCTACCAGATGCTCGCCGACGCCTCCCGGGGCGACGGGACCCGGGCCCTGGAGCTGTCCGACACCTACGACGGGCTTCAGCCCGACGGGACCTTCAGCAACGAGCTGGAAGCCTTCACGGCGGTCACCTGCCTGGACGCGCCGGCTCCCTCCCCGGCCGAGGTGCAGGCCGACGTGGCCTCCTTCGCCGCCGCCGCACCGGTGTTCGGGGTGGCCGTCCTGTACTCCGAGCTGGGTTGCGACGTGTGGCCGGTGCCGGCCACCGGGAAGGTGGGGCCCATCCGGGCCGCCGGGTCGCCGCCCATCGTCGTGGTGGGCACGACTGGTGACCCGGCCACGCCCTACGCCGACGCCCAGGCCCTGGCCGCCGAGCTGCAGAACGGGGTGCTGCTCACCCGCGTCGGTGACGGTCACACCGCGTACCCGTACAGTTCATGCATCCGCAGCTACGTAGACACCTACCTCCTGCAGCTCCTCCCGCCTCCGGGCGGTACCCGCTGCGCGACCGGCCCGTGACCACCGACGGCGACCTCGTGGCCCAGCTGAGGGCGGCGCTTTCGCCCGAGCGGGTGCGTACCGACCCCATGGAGCTGGGCTTGTACGCCCGCGACGCGTCGATGCTCGTCGGCCGGGCGTCGGTGGTGTGCTTCCCCGAGTCCACCGAGGAGGTCGCCGCCGCCGTCGCTGCCTGCGCCCGGGCGGGGAGGCCGTTCGTGGCCCGGGGATCGGGCACCGGGCTGGCCGGCGGAGCCACCCCGGTCGGCGACGAGCCGCCCGTGGTGATCGTGACCACCAAGATGAACCGAATCCTCGACGTCGACGCCGATTCGAGGGTGGCGTGGGTCCAGCCCGGCGTGCTCAACCTGGACCTGTCCCGGGCGGTGGCCCACTTCGGGCTGCACTTCGCGCCGGACCCCTCGAGTCAGCAGTCGTGCTCGGTCGGTGGCAACGTGGCCAACAACTCCGGTGGGCCCCACTGCCTGCTCTACGGGGTCACCAACGCCCACATCCTGGCCGTGGAGGTCGTGCTGCCCGACGGTCAGGTCGTCGTGCTCGGCGGCCTCGACCCCGAACCCGACGGCCTCGACCTGCGGGGGGCGTTCGTCGGGAGCGAGGGGACGATGGGGATAGCCACCCGCATCGCCGTTCGCCTCACCCCGCTGCCGCCCACCGTGGCGACCCTCCTGGCCGACTTCCCGACCATGGCCGACGCCGCCCGCGCCGTGACCGCGGTGATCGCCGCCGGGGTGGTGCCGGCCGCTCTGGAGATGATGGACGCCACCATCGTCGAGGTGGTCGAGGCGTTCGTCCATGCCGGCTTCCCGACCGACGCGGCCGCCGTCCTGCTGGTCGAGGTGGACGGGCTGAGCGGCGGCCTGGCGGTGGTCACCGACGTCGTGACATCGGTGCTCGCCCGCCACGGCGCCCGAGCGGTGCGGGTGGCCGCCGACGCGGCCGAGCGGGCGGCGTGGTGGAAGGGCCGCAAGTCGGCCTTCGGCGCCGTGGCCCGGATCGCCCCCAACTACTACCTGCACGACTGCGTGGTGCCCCGCACCCACCTCGTGGAGGTCCTCGAGCAGGTGAGCCGTATCTGCGCCGAGCAGGACCTCACCCTCGGCAACGTGTTCCACGCCGGTGACGGCAACCTCCACCCCCTCATCGTGTTCGACGCCCGGGTTCCGGGCGTGCTCGAACGGGTGCACGCCGCGGGGGCGGCCATCGTCGAGGCGTGCGTGGCCGCCGGGGGGAGCCTGTCGGGCGAGCACGGCATCGGCCTCGAAAAGCGGGACGCCATGCCCCTGGTGTTCGGACCGGCCGACTTGCGGGCGCAGGCCCATCTGCGTGACGCGTTCGACCCGGCCGGCCTGTGTAACCCCGCCAAGGTCCTGCCCCGGGGCGGTACCCGCTGCGCCGATGTGGCTGACCTGCCCGAAGGGGTGTGGATTTGACCGCCCTGGAAGACTTCGCCGCCCAGGTCGGCCCGGTCGGCGCCGGGCCGGTCACCTGCGTGGGGGGCCGGACCCAGTGGGAGCTGGGCGGCGGGCTGACCGGCGCGCCGAGGGAGGTCATGGCCCCGGCCGGAGTGGTCGGCCACCAACCGGGGGAGATGATCGTGAGGGTCAGGGCCGCCACCACCCTGGCCGCCCTCGACGAAGCCACCGCCGCCGGCGGCCAGATCGTCGCCCTCGAGGCCGATCAGCCCGAGCGGGCCACGGTCGGCGGGGTGCTGGCCTGCGGCCGCAGCGGACTGCGCCGGTTGGGGCGGGGCCCGGTGCGCGACGCCCTGCTGGAAGCGACGTGGGTCAACGCCGACGGCGAGGTGGTGCGCGCCGGGGCCCCACTGGTCAAGAACGTCACCGGCTTCGACCTGTGCCGGCTGATGGTCGGATCGATCGGCACGCTCGGATTCCTCGCCGAGGTGGTGCTGCGCTGCCACCCCCGACCCGAGCGGGAGGAATGGTGGAGAAGCGAGCCCGACAGCGACGCCGACGCCTTCGCCCTGTACCGGGCCCTGTACCGGCCGTTGGCGGTGCTCTGGGACGGCCGCTCGGTGTGGGTGGGCCTGACCGGCTACGGCGCCGACGTCGACGCCCAGGTGCGGGGCGTGCTCGAGCCGGCCGGTCGCTGGAGCCAGGTGGAGGGCCCCCCGAGCCCGGTCGGGGAGCTCCGGCGGTCCGTCCCCGCAGCCGAGCTACGGGCCACGCTGGATGCCGTGTCGGCCTCCTGCCCCGGCTCGTCGTGGCTGGCCGAGATCGGGGTGGGCGTGCTCCACTGCTCGGCCGAGGCAGCCCGGGTGGTCCCGGCGCCGCCGCCCGGCGCCGGGGTGGTGGAGCTGCACCGCCGTATCAAGGAGCGCTTTGATCCTGAGGGCCGTCTGAACCCCGGCCGCTCGCCATTGACCCACCCGCAGGTGATGGCCGCAGCCTCCCGGGGAGCGTCGGCGTGACCCGGGGACGGGTCCTGCCCCTCGATCTCGACGAGCTGGCGGCCTGCGTTTCCTGCGGGCTGTGCCTGGCCCACTGCCCCACCTACCGAGCGACCGGTGAGGAGACCCGGTCGCCGCGGGGCCGTATCGCGGCCATGCGGGCGGTCGAGGCGGGGGCCGAGGCCGGCCCGTCGTTCCTCGACATCCTCGGTACCTGCGTGGTGTGCCGGGCCTGTGAGACGGCCTGCCCGTCGTCGGTTCCCTTCGGTCACCTCATGGAGGCCTCCCGCCAGGCGGTCGCCGACCGGGCCGTGCCGTGGTGGCAGCGCCTGGCCTACCGCACCCTGGAGCACCCCCGGCTTCTCGCCGCCCTCACCGCCGCCGGTGCGGTGGCCCAGCGGGCCCATCTCGTGCCGGGGTCGCTGCGCCGCCGCCTGAGCCTCCCCGAACTGCCGTTGCGGCGTGCCCGCCTGGCGGCGACGGGCGGCGATGTGTGGCTGCTCACCGGGTGCGTCATGGACGCCTGGCAGCGTCCCGTCCACGCTGACACGGTCGCCGTGCTGGCCGCCATGGGGGTGGGCGTGGCCCTGCCCGGGCCGGGCGCGGCCTGCTGCGGCGCGCTGCACTCCCACGCCGGCCTGCACGGGCGGGCCGCCACCCTGGCCCGTCGGGTGATGGCCGCCCTGCCCGGCCCGGCTCCGGTCCTGGTCGATTCGGCCGGGTGCGGGGCCGCCCTCAAGGAGTACGGCCACCTGCTGGGGACGGCCGAGGGGGCGGCCTTCTCGGCCCGGGTGTTCGACATCCAGGAGTGGATCGCGGCCCGGGCCGATCTCCTCCCGGCGCCGATGCCCAGTCACCGCCGTTTGCGTATCGCCGTCCAGGACCCCTGTCACCTGCGCCATGTCCAGAAGGCGGAATCGCATGTCCGGACTGTCCTGCGCCCCTACGGTGAGCTGGTGGAGCTCACCGACGAGGGTCGCTGCTGCGGCGCCGGAGGGGCCTTCAGCGCGCTGCAGCCGGAACTGGCCCGGACCATCCGCTCGGAGAAGACCGCGGTCATCGACGCCGCCGGGGCCGACGTGGTGGCCAGCCCCAACCCGGGCTGTGCCATGTGGCTGGCCGCCGCCGGAGTGGAGGTGCGTCACCCCATGGAGATCGTCGCGGCCGCCGCCGGCCTGGCCGCCCCGCGGTGATGGGTCGGTTGCTGATGGGTCGGGCGCTGATGGGTCGGGTCTGATGGCGGGCGAGCTGCAGGACATCCGGGCCCGACTCGAGGCCATCTCCGAGGAGCTGGCCGATCTGGCCATCGAGCGTCTACGCAACTCCATCGACGCCGGAGGCCACGAACTGCCCCTCGACGAGCGTCGCCTCACCCGGGCCCGGCGGGCGGTGGAGAAGGCCGCATCCATTTTGGTCGAGCCCGACGACCGGGACTGGACCTAGCCCATCGCGCCGGGCGGTCAGGCCCGACGGTTCAGGCCCGACGGTTCATTCCCCCCGTTCGCCCGCCGGGAGAGGTAAGCGAGTAGCTCGTCGGCGGCCTGGGCCGGGCTGAGTGGCCCCACCACGCGGGCCGGCTCACGGGTGGACAGGGCCCCGGTGAGGACGAGCAACCGCTCGTGCGGGTCGCCCTGAGGAGCTGGCACGGGGCGGGTCCGGGGCCGGAAGGGCCGCACCGACCAGGTGCCGGGGCCTGGGTGACCGGCCGGGGTTCTGTCCGCCGCGGGCCCTCCGGGTGCCGCCCCGTCGGCGGCCGCTTCCACGTCCACTTCGACCGCCGCCTGCGAGGCCTGCAGGGCGTCTTCGAGCCGGGCCCGGCGCAGCCGGACCCCGGCCCCCTCCACCGACAGCACCGCCGGGCCCTCCACCTGTAGCCGTTCCCGCCAACCCCCGTCGAGGCGGCGTTCCACCAGCAGGCGGCCAGGTCCGTCGATGACCACCGACACCAGTCCGAGCGCCTGGTCCAAGTGCAGTTGGGCGGCGAGAAAGCCCGGTACCGCGCCGACCCCGGTCGCCGCGGAGCGGTCCCCGCAGAGCACCAGCGCAGGGCGACCCCGATGTCGGATGACCCGGGCCAGAGCCGCCGCCACCCTCTCCGGGGACCCGGCCAGCTCGGCCGCCGGGCGGGTCCGGCGCGCCGGCCGGAGGGGACTGTCGTGGTCCGCGTCGACCACCCTCACCACTTCCACCCCCAGCCCGATCAGGTCCCTGAGGACGGCGTCGGCGCCGATCGGTCCGTGGCAGACGACCAGGACCCAGCCCTGCCACGACTCGGCGATGCGCAGGCCGTGCTCGAGCGCCGCAGCTTCGGCGGCGTTGAGATCGCAGCGCCGGTCGTCGGTCTCCACCGCCGCGCTCAGGGGGTCCACCTCGGGGCGCAGGTCGGTGGGCGATACGCACACCACCACCATGGGCCCGGCCCGGTTCAAGGTCTCACCTCACCCGTTGCGGAACACGACGCCGTGGCCGCCGTCGGGATAGGTCCAGGTGATGGCCCCCTCCGAGTTGCAGACCATGTAGCAGGTGCCGCACTCGAAGCACTGCTCGTAGTTGAACAGGATTCCGCCGTCGGAGGTCGGAGCGAAGAGGTTGGCGGGGCAAGCATGCACGCACGCCTTGGTGGTGCACGACCGACACACATCGGAGTCCACTTCGATATGGGCCCGTTCCGACAAGCGGAACTCGACGGTCGCCATGCGCTCCTCGAAGGACAGTTCGGCCCAGTTGCTCATGACGCCCGCCAGCTTCACCGGAAAGTGCGCGCCGTGTCCAGCCCGTCGCGCAGCAGGTCCCGACCGCGGACGCGGTGGCGGCGCAGGCTCCGCCAGATGATGCGCAGCAGCCCCGGCTTGGGCTCGGGGTTGGTCACGGTGAACAGCTCTTCGGCGATGTCGCCGAGAACCTTGGTGTACTGGGTCTGCATGCGGTCGGACAGGACCAGTTGCGGAGCCAGGCGCAGCCGCTTGTGGTCGCGTAGGACGAAGGATCTCTCCAGGGCCTGACGGTAGGAGCCCAGCCCGGCGGTGCTGACGTCGCCGGCCGCGACCGCCTCGGCGGCGGCCCGGCCCGCGGCCAAGCCTGCCCCGATGGCGAAGTTCACCCCCTCCAGCCATATGCCCGCGGCAAGGGTCATGGCCGCCGCGTCGCCGGCTACGAGGAGTCCGTCGGCTGCCAACGGGGGCATGGTCGAGTAGCCGCCCTCGGGGATGAGATGGGCCGAGTACTCCTTGAGAAACGCCCCCTTCAGATAGGGGGCGATGGCCGGGTGGGCCTTGAAACCGGCGATCAGCTCCTCGGGCCGCCGTCGGGAGGCGGCCAGTTCCTCGAGGCTGACGACCACGCCGACGCTCAACGAGTCCCGGTTGGTGTAGAGGAATCCGCCGCCGGCCACCCCGGAGGTACCGCCCACCGCTTCGATGTCGAGGCCCTCGTGGGGGCCCAGCCCGAAGCGGTCCTCGATGACCTCGGCCGGCAGGGCCAGCACCTCCTTGGCCCCGAGGGTCACGTGGGCGGCGTCAGCGCGGGCCATCAGGCCCGCCTCCTTGGCGAGGAAGGAGTTGACCCCGTCGCAGGCGATCACCACCCGGGCCCGGAGGTCGCCGTCGGGCCGGTCGGTCCGCACCCCGCACACCCGGCCCGACGCGTCGCGCAACAGACCGGTGGCCACCGTCGAGGTGAGCAGCCGGGCGCCGGCGTCGACGGCGTGGCCGGCCAGCCAGCTGTCGAAGTCGGCCCGCAGGACGGTCATGCCGTTGTAGGGCTCCCGCCCCCAGGCCTGGGAACGCAGATCCAGCGTGACCGCCTGGGTGTCGGTCAGGATCATCGTCGAGCGGCGCACCACCCAACGCTGGACGGGCACCTCCTCCCACCACCGGGGGATGACCTCGTCGAGGATGCGCCCGTAGACCACCCCGCCGTAGACGTTCTTCGAGCCGGGGAACGGTCCCCGCTCGACCATCACCACCGAGCGGCCGGCCCGGGCCAGGGCCAGGGCCGCCGCCGAACCGGCCGGACCGGCGCCGACCACCACGGCGTCGAAGGTCACCCCTGCAGCTCCTTCAGTTCCGTCCAAGCCTCGAGCTCCTTCAGTTGGTCGGGCACGGCCACGTCGAGCCGGTGGGCCAGCTCCACCAGCAGCCCGGTGGCGTCGGTGACCAGGCCCAGCTCGGCCAGGCCGGTCATCGGGCAGGAAGGGTCCAGGTTGACGCTGACCACGCACTCGGGGTCGCCGATGCCGCCGATGTGCTGGCTGGCCCCCGAGATGCCGAGGGCCACGTACAGATCCGGTTGCAGGGTCACCCCGGTCGTGCCGATCTGGCGGTCGTATCCGGCCCATCCGGCGTCGGTGACCACCCGGGTCGCTCCCGCTGAGGCGCCGAGGGCGGCGGCCACCTCGGTCAGCAGGGCGAATACCGCCCGCCCCACCCGGTCGTCGGACCCGGCCGGCACCAGGCCCGCTCCGCCGGCCAGGACCCGGTGGGCGTCGCTCAGATCCATCGTCGCCGGGTCGGGCTCGACCAACGCCACGCTGCGCACCGAGCCGGGGCCGGGAGCCGGAGGCCCGACGGCCAGGGCCCGTACGACGGCGTCCGGCTGGGCTGTGGCGGCGCCTGGGGGACTCGGCGCCGGGGGCCCCGGCCACAGAGTGGCCACCGCCGACCCGGCCATGGTGACGGCCACCAGAATCCGCCCGTCGATGCGGAGCAGGTCGGCTTCCAGGCGCTCGCCATCGACGGCCAGGCGGGCCGCGCCGGCGAGCAGCGGCCGAGCCAGGCACGCCGCCAGGCGGGGGGCCAGGTCCCGCCCGTCGGGGGAGGCCGGCAGGATCACCAGGCGGCAGCCGGCGAGGGAAGGGGCCAGCTGAGCGGCCAGGCGCCCCGGGTCGGTCACGGTCTCGGCCCAGTGCACCAGGCGGGCGCCTTCGATCGCCGCCGCCGTCTCGGGGCCGACCCCGCTGCCCACGACGACGGCGTGGCCACCGGCCTCGGCGACGGCCGGCGCCCAGCCGTAGGGGAGGCGGCCGTCCCGGGCCACGATCACCGCCACCGCAGGGGAATCGGGTGTCGACCTGGACAGGGGTGCGCCCCCGTCGGCGTCGGTCACAGGCCCACCGCCACCCGGTGGCCCTCCACCACTGCGGCGTGGGCCCGGCGGGGGGCCAGGCAGTCGCCGATGCGGTGGATGGCGGCGTCGAGACCCCACCCATTGAGGGCGTGCCACAGCTCGTCGTCGGGTTGCTGGTGACCGGCCACGACCACCCATTCGCAGGGCACGGTCCGGTCGGTGCCCGTCGGGTGGTGCTGCAGCGTCAGCACCAGGGGGGAGCCGGCGCCGGACCCGACGCCCATGGGCACCAGGTCCGTCGACTGGCGAATACCCCGGGCGTGGGCCCGTACGTTCCACGTCTCGAGGTCGAGGGTGATCCCGAGGTCCTGGCCGACCACCATGCCGTTGGTGGTGATCTCCACCCGGCACCCCCGGTCGGCGAGCAGTTCAGCCACGGAGGTGGCCTGGTGGAAGCCCAGCTCGTCGACCACCACCACCGTGCCCGTCGGCGCCGCCCGCCCCTCCAGCACGTCGCGCACGTCGACGACGCTCGGGAACTCGTCGGGCGACCCGGCCCACCACGGTCGGACCGGGCGGGCTCCCGTCGCCACGATCACCGCGTCGGGACGCAGCTCGGCGACGGTGGCCGGCTGGGCTGCGCAGCCGGTGCGCACGTCGACCCCCAACCGGGCCACGGCGGCCACCAGGTTGCGGGTTATGTCGAGCAGTTCGGCGCGTGACGGGACGCTGGCGGCGACGGGGATCTGACCGCCGAGGCGGGTGCTGCGCTCCAGCAGGGTCACGTGATGGCCCCGTTCGGCCGAGCTCACTGCGGCCTGCAGACCGGCCGGCCCCCCTCCCACCACCACGACCCGGCGCCGGGCCCGGGGGGGTGCCACCGAGGCGGTCACCGACTCCCGACCCGTCCTCGGGTTCTCGATGCAGCCCAACCAGCGGTTGAGGCCCATGCGGCCCACGCACTCCTGGTTGCACGACAGGCAGGTCCGGATCTGCTCGGCGTGACCGGAGCGGGCCTTGGCCGTGAAATCCGGATCGGCGATCTGGCCTCTCACTACCCCCACCAGGTCGCACTGGCCTTCGGCCAGGGCCCGGTCGGCCTGCAGGGGGTCCTTGAATCGGCCCACCCCGACGACCGGCAGGGACACCGCCTGGCGGATGGCGCTCGGTATGAACATGGCGTACCCGGGGGGGATCTGCATCGACGCCTCGATCATGTAGAGAGTGGCGGTGGCCACCCCGATGGAGGTGTTGATGTAGTCGACCTGCCCGGTCGCCTCCACGAAGCGGGCCACCTCCACTGCGTCGGCGATGGTGGTGCCCCCCTCGATCAGTTCGTCGCCGCACAATCTGACCCCGAGCACGGGGCGGGGCCCCACCGCCTGGCGCACCGCGTCGACGATCTCGAGCAGCAATCGGGCCCGGTTGGGAAGTGACCCTCCGTAGGCGTCGGTGCGCCGGTTGGTGGCAGGGGACAGGAACCCGCGCACGATCGACGAGTGAGAGCACTGCAGCTCTATCCCGTCGAAGCCCCCCCGCAGGCAGTGCTCGGCGACCTTGGCGTAGCCGGCGACGATCTCGGCTATCTCGCGGGCCTCCACCGCCTTGGGCACCTCACGGAACAACGGGTCGGGGACCGGCGAGGGGGCCCAAACCGGCAGGCGGGTGTACATGCTCGAGGCTTGGCCCCCGTTGTGGTTGATCTGGGCCAGGATCGGGACGTCATGGGCGTGGACGGCTTCGGTGATGCGCCGGTAGCCGGGGATCACGTCCTCGTGGAAGCCGTGGATCAGCTTCTCGTAGGGCCAGTCGGTGGGGTGGGTGGAGTGCTCCTCGGTGATGATGAGCCCCGCCCCGCCGGCGGCCCGCGCCGCGTAGTAGGCCGCGTGCTGCTCGCTCGGGCGGCCGTCCTGGGTGGCGTAGTTGGTGAGATGGGCGGAGAACACCACCCGGTTGCGCAATGTGAGCGAGCCGACCCGCAGCGGGCTGAACAGGTGCCGGTAGCGGCTTCCCCCGCTCACCGGCGCGTCGCTCCGAGGATCGGGCCGGGCCCGGCGTCTGAGGGGCCGGCGTCAGCGGGGTCGGCGGCCGGCCCGGTGCTCCCGCGGGGGCCGTCACGGTCGGCCCAAGTGGTAGCGGCGCTGGTGGTGGAGGCGCCAGGGGTGGCCTCTTGGGCCTGGGCCGACGCGGTGGCCCAACCGAGGAGGCGCAGGGCCACCCGGCGGCCCTCCAGGACGGCCTCCAGCGCCGATCGGGGGGCCACGCAGTCGCCGGCACGGGCGAATCCGGGGTCGCCCACGGCCTGGTAGAGAGCCTCGTCGGGCAGGCGGTGGCCGCAGTCGATCACCGCCGCCGCCGGCACCTCGGAAGCCTCCGCGGTCCAGCAGTCCTCGATGTGCACCGACTCCGGCCCGATCGAGCGGACCAGGCTGCGCAGCCGCCGCTGCACCCCGGCCCGCTGCAGGCGGCCGTTGGCATCGGCGAGGTCGCCGGTGCGCGACAGCTGGGTCCCGGCTACCGGGTCGGGCGAGATCAGCGTCACGTGGCGCTGGTGGTCGGTGGCCAACCACTCGGCCAGGTTGACCGCTACGGCGTCACCGACGGGGTCGATCACCGCCACTGGCCCCTCGGGGAGAGCGCCGGGGTTGCCGAGCACGGCCAGGGGGTCGAGCACCGGCAGGGCGGCGGCAGGGTAGCGGTCGGCGACGGGACGGGCCCCGGTGGCCAGGACCACCTGCCACCCGTCGCGTCGGGCCCGGGAGAGCATCTCGGCATCGGCCTCGACTCCGGTATCGATGGCCAACCCGAGGCGGTGGGCCTCGGCGGCCAGCCACTCGGAGATCGAGCCGAGGCGCTCCCGGCCCGGCCCCACGGCGGCCCGCAGCAGCGTGCCACCGAGCTCCTGGCGGCGCTCCACCACCCTCACCTTCCGGCCCCCTCGGGCCAGGACGGTCGCGCACTCGAGGCCTGCCGGTCCCGCTCCGACCACTAGTACCGGTGGCCCCGAGGAAGCCTCTAGGCCGGAAGCGCCGGAAGCGCCGGGATCGCCGAGGTGGCCCGGCGGCGGGTCGGCGGGCGTCGAGTCGGCGGCCGCCGCCAGGGCCGGTTCGTTGGCCTCGTGACCACTGGCGGGATCCACGACACACGAAACGATGGGGTTGCGGGGATCTCTCACCCGGCAGGCCTGGTTGCAGAGAAGGCAGGGCCTGATCGTCTCGGGCCGACCGTGGCGCAGCTTCTCGACCAGGCGGGCGTCGGCCATCAGCGCCCTGGTCATCTCCACCAGGTCACACACCCCCGCCTCGAGCGCCGCCGAGGCCCGCCCCGGGTCGACGACGCTGCCCTGCAGTACCACCGGCACGTCGCCGGCCACCGCTCGCACAGCCTGGCAGAGGTCCCAGTTGAAGCATTCGGGGATGTGGGCGTCGGGGCGGTAGGCGCTGGTCGAGAAGGGTCCGGCCTTGATCACCGTCAACATGTCCACCACGCCCCAGCCGGTGATCGCCGCCACCGTCTGCGTGGCCTGCTCGGGGGTGATGCCGGCCCACGGGGCCAGTTCGTCGCAGGAGAGGCGCAGCGCCACGACGAAGTCGGAGCCGACCCGCCGGCGGACCTCCTCCAGCACCAGCCGGATCATGAGCAGACGGTCCTGGCCGAAGCGGTCGGAGCGCTGATTGGTCAGCCCGGACAGGAACTGACGCAGGAGCGACCACGCCCCGGCGTCTATCTCCACCCCGGCCAGTCCGCTGCCGCGGGCCAGGACGGCGGCGTCACCGAAGGCGTCCACGATCTGCTGTATGCCGTCCTCGTCGAGCGCCGCCGGTGGCTCCCTGGTGACGACGTCGGCGACGGGGGAGGGCGCCCACATGACCTCCTGCGAGTAGGCACTGCTGCCCTGGCTGCCTGAATGCCCCAGCCCGGCCAGCACCAAAGTGGACCACGGGGCGCAGGCCTTCGCTACCGCTTCCCAACCCTGCGGGCAGGCCGCGGCCAGCGGCGCCCGCTCGTAGGGCCAGTCGTTGGCCGTCACCGAGGCCGTCTCGGTGACGATCACCCCGGCCCCTCCGGCGGCCCGTCTGCGGTAGTAGGCGGCGTGGCGGTCGGAGATGGCCCGACCGCGGGCCAGGTTGGTCTCGTGGGGGCCGAACACCAGACGGGAGGGCGCGCCGTGCCCACCGACCGCCACCGGGTCGACGACGTTCGGGCTCAAGGCCGGGACACCTCCACCTCCGGCGGGGCGCTGTCGAGGCGGTTCAGGGCGTCGATGAGCTGGCGCAGCCGCGAGTACGAGAAGCGGTCGAAGCGCAGGGCGACACGCGGCAGATGGGGGAAGTCGTCGCTGCGCCGCTCGGCCGGTAGGGGACCGTCGAGCACCCGCAGGGGTCCGGTCATGATGTCGGAGAACTCCCCGGATAGTCGGGCCGCCTCGTCCTCGGTCGGTCGGCGCTCCAGGCGCAGTACCAGGGTGTCGCCCACCCAGCGCAGCGAGTGGTAGTTGCGGTAGAAGCCGAGCACCTCCGAGGCGGCGTCCTCCACCGTCTCGGCGATGGTGTAGAAGTGCTCGTCGCCGGGGCTGATCAGGCCCCGACTGCCCACCTGCTCGCGTACGAAGTCCTCCCAGGCCCGCCAGTAGTGGTCACCGGGCGACTCGAGCAGGACGACCGGTGCCGGTTCGGCCTTACCCGTCTGGAGCAGCGTGAGCAGCTCGAAGGCCTCGTCCAGGGTGCCGAACCCGCCGGGCAGCACCGCGTAGGCGAAGGACTCCTTGATCAGCAGCAGTTTGCGGGTGAAGAAGTACTTCATGGAGACCAGCTTCGGGTTGTCCCGGATGAAGTCGTTGGCCTCCTGCTCGAAGGGGAGCCTGATATTGATGCCGAAGGACTTGTCGGGGCCGGCGCCCTCCAGCCCGGCGGCCATGATCCCCGGGCCGGCCCCCGTCACTGTCGACCAGTCGTGACGGGCGAGCAGGGCGGCCAGGTCGCGGGCCTGGGCGTAGAGGGGGTCTGACGGATGGGTCCGGGCCGAGCCGAACATGGTGATCTTGCGCTCGGTCTTGTACGGGGCGAACATGGCGAACGCCTCGGTCATCTCCTTGAGCGCGGCATTGGTGATCTTCAGGTCGAGCCGGTCGGTGCCGTTGGTGGCCAGGCGGACCACCGATTCGAGGATGTCGGTCAGCTGATCGCGGTTGGCCCGGACCTCGAGCGCGTCCAACAGGTCGCCGAAGCGGTCCCGGTGGTCATCCATCGACGGGGGCGGCCTCCCGGTCTACCAGCCAGACGACGTGGTCGGCGGCGACCCGGGAAGCGGGTAGGTCCTCTCCGCTCATCACCGCCTCCAGAGCGGCCCGCTTGGATGCTCCCGCCACGGTGAAGATGACCAGGCGGGAGCGGGAGATCCCCGAGAAGGTGAGGGTCATCCGCGGGTGCTTGTTGCGCCCCGAGGGGTCCTCGTTGAGCGCGACCAGCTGGCCGGGGTCGGCCTCGAGCGCGGGGGAGTCGGGGAAGAGCGAGGCGGTGTGGCCGTCGGGGCCCATTCCGAGGTGGACCACGTCGAGCTTGCCGATCTCGCCGAGTCGCAGCTGGTAGGCGTCGGGGCCCTCGTCGCAGGTCATCGGGTAGACGGCGTTGGCCGCCCCGACGCGCTCGAGGAGCGACTGGCGGCCGAGCAGTTGGTTGGAGTCCGGGTCGTCGGCGGGGACGCAGCGCTCGTCGCCCCAGTAGACGTTGACCGACAACCAGTCGATGCTGTCGGTGCTGTCCGCGGCCAGCCGCTCGTAGCAGGAGCGGGCGGTGCTGCCCCCCGACAGGGCGAAGCTGAATAGGTCGGTCCGACGCGACTGGTAGGCCGCTATGACCCGCCTGGCGAACTCGCCCGGCAGATCGTCCACGACGAACAACTCTCCATTCACGCTGCAAACACTAGGAGATGGCGCAGCAGTTGAAGAATCCCTAGTCGGTGAGGGCGGTGGCGGCCGAGAGGGCCCGCTCCCAGATGGGGTCCGGCTGCAGGTGGGTGAGAGCGTCGGCCAGGGAGGTGGTGAAGGGGTCGTCGGGCAGCAGGCTCGTCGAACGCACCACGGGGGCTCCCGGCACCGTCGCCTCGCCGAGCACGATTCTCTGGCCCTCCACCCGCTCGACGGAGAAGGTGGCCTCCTCGTCGTTGCGGCGGGCCACGATGGATATGCCCACATGGCGGCTGTCCTGCAGCGAGATCCGCCGGGGCGACACGTCGGTCTGGGCCGTGAGCCAGCCGCCGAGCAGCCGGCGCGGACCTTCCTTGCCGCAGATTGAGATGTGCTCGATGGAGTCGAGCCAGGCCCGATGGGCGACCGGTTCGAACTGCCCGGCCAGAGTCTCTCGCCAAGGCAGGAGCCGGCTCCACGACAGGTCCACCACTGTCCGGCGGCGGGCCAGGGCCAGCAGGCTGCGCAGTTGGCCGGGGTCGGGGGTGTCGCGACTGTCGATCAGGATGGCGCTGGCGACCGACAGGAGCGGGTCGGAGGCTTCGGGGATGGAGTTGACGTACCAGACAGCCACCGGCAGGTCCGAGAGGGTGAACGCCTCCACCAGCGAGTCGAGGTGGCGGGCGGCCTGGCCGCCGATCTCCAACTGGACCTCCTCGAAGTTGACCCGGTTGTGCTCGCTGTCGAGGGCGTACAGCGTGGTGCGGGCGTCGAGGTGGGCCACCGAGTCGGGGTCGGGGCGCAGGATCACGATCCGGGCCGGGTGATGGCCGGCCAGGCTTCTCAGGGCCCCCGTGGCGCCATAGGCCTGGTCGTCGCCGGGAGCCACGGCGATGAGGGTCATGACTGCGGTCCGCGCCGAGGAATGGTGGTCGCTCGACTGGTCCCGTAGGTCGGCGAGGGCCCCGACCACGTCGGACAGGCGCACCCCCTCCCCGGTCCAGTGATCGACCGCTAGGGGGTCCGCCACTGCCGTCCGTCCCGCTCGATCAGCTGGTCGGCCTGGCGCGGCCCCCACGTGCCCGCGGCGTATCCGGCCAGGGGCACCGCCCGGCTCTCCCACGCTTCGAGGATGGGGTCGACGATCTGCCACGCCTGGTCCACCTCGTCGCTGCGGATGAACAGTGTGGGGTCGCCGACCATGGCGTCGAGGAGGAGTCGCTCGTAGGCCTCGGGAGGGTCCTCCATGAAGGCCGAACCGTAGGACATGTCCATCAGCACGTCACGGACGTTGAAGGCCTGCCCGGGGACCTTGGCCCCGAAGCGCAGGGCCACCCCCTCGTCGGGTTGGATGCGCAGGACGAGGGCGTTGGGCCGCAGATCCCGGCTCTCGGCCTTGCCGAAGGCCAGGTGGGGCACGCTGTGGAACTGCAGGGCGACCTCGGTGAGGCGCTTGGGAAGTCGCTTGCCGGTACGGATGTAGATGGGGACGCCGGCCCAGCGCCAGTTGTCGCACATCAGCTTCATGGCCACGTAGGTCTCGGTCTGGCTGTTCGGACTCACGTCCGGCTCTTCCCGGTAGGCCGGGACCGCCTTGCCCTCGCTCCAGCCACTGTCGTACTGCGCCCTCACCACGTCGGCGCGCACCGCCTCAGGGGTGGGGATCACGACGGAGCGCAGGGCTTTGACCTTCTCGTCCCGTATGCCCTGGGCGTCGATCGACCCGGGCGGCTCCATGAGGGTGAGGGACAGGACCTGCATCACGTGGTTCTGGACGATGTCGCGCAGCGCTCCGGCGGTCTCGTAGAAGCCGCCCCGCTTCTCCACGCCGAGGGACTCGGCCACGGTGATCTGCACGTGGTCGATGTAGCTGCGGTTCCACAGTGGCTCGAATATGGCGTTGGCGAAGCGCAGGGCCAGGACGTTCTGGACCGTTTCCTTACCCAGGTAGTGGTCGATCCGGTAGACCTGCGACTCGTCGAAGGTGCGGTGCAGGGCGGTGTCGAGCAGACGGGCGCTGTGGAGATCGCGCCCGAAGGGCTTCTCGATGACCAGACGGACCGAGGTGTCGGCCGTGGGTGGCCGGTTGAGACCGGCTGCGCCGAGGCCGTCGGCTACTTCCTCGAAGACGGCCGGGATGGTCGCCAGGTAGAAGGTTCGGTTGCCGGTGGCGCCGATCTGCCCCTCTACCTCGGTGATCACCTTGGCCAGGTTGGTGAACGTCGAGGGGTCGGAGTAGTCCCCGGTCACGTACCGGCTCTGCTTTACCAGGGCGGTCCACGCCGCGTCACCGTCAGGGACGGCGTCGGTCATCAGCTGGCGGAACCCGTCGTCGGACAGCTCGGTGCGGGCTACCCCGACGATGGCGAAGGAATGGGCGAGCAGCCGGCGCCTCGACAGCTGCTCGATGGCCGGCAGCAGCTTGCGGGCGGTGAGGTCGCCCGAGGCGCCCACCACGATCAGCACTCCCGCGGGCACCCTCCGGGTGGCGTCGATGCCTTCGGCGAGGGGGTTGGGAGGTGGTATCTCGCTCAATGACCGTTCCCGGTGATGGCGTTGGCCTTCTCCGAGAGGGACGCGATCAGCTCGTCCCAGCTCTTGGTGAACGAAGCCACCCCCTCCTGCTCCAGCGTCCGTGACACATCGACCATGTCCAGGCCGGCCTCGGGCAGGTCGTCGTCGAGGAGTCGGCGGGCGCCATCGACGTCGAGGTCCACCGTCCGGGCCACTGTGCCGTGGTCCAAGAAGGCGTCCACCGTGGCATCGGGCATGGTGTTGACGGTGTGGCGACCGATCAGCTGGTCGACGTAGAGCAGGTCGGGGTAGGCCGGGTTCTTGGTGGAGGTGGAGGCCCACAGCGGGCGCTGCGGGTGGGCGCCCTGGGCGGCCAGGGCCTCCCAACGGGGCCCGCTGAACTTCTCCTCGAACAGGGCGTAGGCCAACTTGGCCTGGGCCACCGCGGCCCGACCGGCGAGGGCCGGCTCGGCGCCGGCTTTCTCCAGCCTGCGGTCCACCTCGGTGTCGACCCGGCTGACGAAGAACGACGCCACGCTGTGCACCGCGCCGAGGTCGCCGCCGTCGCCGGCCAGCACCTCCAGACCCTCGATGTAAGCCTCTACCACAGCTTCATACCGGGGCAGGCTGAATATCAACGTGACGTTGATGTTGCGACCTTCGGAGATCATCTTCCGCACGGCCGGAACCCCCTCCTCGGTGGCGGGGATTTTGACCATCAGGTTGGGTAATGAGATGCGCTCGTGTAGGTTCCGGGCCGCCTCGATGGTCGGGTCGGTCAGGTTGGCGAGGCTGGGCGCGACCTCGAGCGAGACGAATCCGTCGGCGCCCCCCGAGGCGTCGTGGACGGGGCGCAGGATGGCGCAGGCGTCGATGACGTCGTCGACCGCCATGTCCCAGAACGCCGCTTCCACCGACTGGCGCTCGATGAGCTGGCGGAACTGCTCGTCGTAGGCGTCGGACCCGGTCATGGCCTTCTGGAAGATGGTCGGGTTGGAGGTCACGCCCCGGATGCCCGAGTCGACCAGCTTCTGCAGGCCGCCCTGGCGGAGCGACGGACGGTTCAGGTTATCGATCCAGGGGCTCTGGCCCTGGATCAGGTAGAGGTCGTGCAGGGTGGTCATTGGTCGTCCTCCTCGTCGAAATCGTCGTCGTATCCCTCGATGGAGTCGAGCAGCATGGCGGCCCGGGCCGCCACGTTCTCGGGGGTGAAGCCGAAGGCATCGAGGACCTCCTGGCCCGGCCCCGAAGCGCCGAAGTGGTCGATCGACACCGAATCGTCTGCCCAGCGGGCCCAACCGAACGAGGTGGCCGCCTCGACGGCCAGCACCGGTGCGCCGGGGCCGAGAACGGCGTCCTGGTAGTCGTCGTCCTGTTCGTCGAAGAGGTCCCAACTCGGCATGGACACCACCCGGGCGGTGATGCCCTGCTGGTCGAGCAGCCCGGCCGCGGCCACGCACACCGACACCTCCGACCCGGTCCCGATGAGCACCACGTCGGGGTCGTCGGCCCCTTCCACGAGGATGTAGGCCCCCCTCTCGAGGTTGACGCCGAGCTCGGCCGTGCCCTCCAGCACGGGCAGGTCCTGGCGGCTGAGGATCAGCGCCGTGGGACCGTCGCGCTCCACGGCCACCCGCAGGGCGTGGGCCGATTCGTTGGCGTCGGCCGGGCGGATGACCCGCAGGCCGGGGATGGCCCTCACCGCCGCCAGCTGCTCGATCGGCTGGTGGGTCGGGCCGTCCTCACCGAGGCCGACCGAGTCATGGGTCCAGAAGTAGATGACCTTGGCCTCCGACAGTGCGGCGAGCCTCACCGAGCCGCGCATGTAGTCGCTGAAGGTGAAGAAGGTGCCCCCGATGGGGATGACCCCGCCGTGGAGGGCCATGCCGTTCATGGCTCCGCCCATGCCGTGCTCGCGCACCCCGTAGGCGATGGCCCGGCCCCCGGGCTGCTCGTAGCTCTGGAGGGGCTCGTCGTCGAGCTTGGTCCCGGTGTTCCCGGTGAGGTCGGCGCCCCCCGAGACGAGGGCCGGGACGTCGGGGAGGATGGCGTTGAGAGCCGCCTTCACCGAGTTGCGGGTGGCCACCGACTCCCCCGCCTTCCACGACGGGAGGTGGTTCTGCCAGCCGGACTTGCCGGTCTGGGCCCACGAGGCGTCCCAGGCGGCCCGGTCGCCGCCGTAGTCACCCAGGCGCTTCTGCCACTCGGCCTGGCGGCTCGCGCCCCTCCGGCCCGCGGCGCGGTACATCTCGAGCACCTCGGCGGGGACGTGGAACTCCTCGTCGGGGGGCAGCCCGAGGATGTCCTTGGTGGCCCGGATCTCCTCGGTGCCGAGCGGCGAACCGTGGGCCTTCGGGCTGTCGGTCATGTGGGGGGCTGGGTAGCCGATGTGGCTGCGCAGGATGAGCAGGCTGGGCCGTTCCTCTTCGGCCATGGCCCGGCGCAGGCCGGCCTCGAGCGCGTCGGTGTCGTTGGCCACCTCCCCGAGGTGCTCCACGTGCCAGCCGTAGGCCCCGAAGCGCAGGGCGGCGTCGTCGGTGAGGGCGATCTCGGTGGGGCCGTCGATGGTGATGTGATTGTCGTCGTAGACGTAGATCAGCCGGCCCAGCGCAAGGTGTCCGGCCAGCGAGGCGGCCTCGTGGGAGATGCCTTCCATCAGGTCGCCGTCGCTGCACACGACGAAGGTGTGGTGGTCCGTGAGCTCTGAGCCGTAACGGCTGCGGAGTATGCGCTCGGCCATCCCCAGGCCGACGCCGTTGGCGAACCCCTGCCCGAGGGGGCCGGTGGTGACCTCGATGCCCGGGAGGTGGTGCACCTCGGGGTGGCCGGGGGTGCGGCTGTGCAGCTTCCGGAAGTGCTCGAGGTCCTCCAACTCGAGCCCGTAGCCGGTCAGATAGAGCATCGAGTACAGCAGGATGCAGGCGTGGCCGCAGGAGAGCACGAAGCGGTCGCGATCGGGCCAGTCCGGGTCCGAGGCGTCATAGTTCATCACTCGCGTCCAAAGGACGTGGGCCAGCGGGGCCAGCGCCATGGCGGTGCCCGGATGGCCGGAGTTGGCACGCTGTGGGGCGTCCATGGCCAAGCCCCGGATGACGTTGATGCCCAGCTGTTCCAGGTCGCGGTCGCTCATGAGGCCAACCCTACCCACGCCGGCATCCCCTCCCGTACGATGACCCGTCCGGCCCGGCCCCCCGGCCCCGCTGGTGGCCGGGGGCCCCGAGGATCTCGCCGGGCCGGGAAGCTCAGACGGGGGGCAGAAGGGTGAGCGGGACGACGGTGGCGGGACCGTCGGGGAGCAGCCGGCAGTGGGCCTCGATCGTCCCGTAGGCGTGGTACTCGAGTTCGCCCCGGATCAGGCGGTAGGTGAACTTCCCGGGCTCGACCTGGAACGGAGACACGTTGCGGGCGACCTGCTCGCCGGCCTCGTCCCGGAAGATCACCTCCAGCACGCCCTGACCCTCCTCGTCGGGCCGGCAGCGGATGAAGACGATCAGGTGGGGGCTGACGGCCACGGGCGGCTGGCTCGGGGCTGGCAGGGAGAACATGATCCCCGTCAGGTCTATGCGGGTGGAGGGACCGGGAACCGGTCTCAGATCGATGTTCTCGGCGAACAGTGCTGAGAGGATGTCCATTTGGCGCGGAGGCTAGCCGAGCGACCGGGGTGGCCCGGCACCGGTCAGGCGGCCCGTTGGGCGTTGGCCGTGAGCCGGGGTTCGGCGTGGCGGACGGTGAGCCACTTCAACCGACCGGCCAGCGCGACCAGCCACCACGCCGGGTCGATCTCCCGCCGGGCGAATGACAGCCGGGCGGAGGTGGGCGCGGCGTGGTGGTTGCTGTGGAGGCCCTCGCCTCCGGTCAGCCAGGCCAGCCACTGGGAGTTGGTGGCCAGGCCTTCGAAGGGGCGCTTGCCGAACGTGTGGCCCACGGCGTTGACCGCCGAGTTGAGGCCGAGGTAGGCGACCGCGTGTACGCCCGAGGCGATGGCGGTCATCTCCCAGTTCATGCCGAAGACGAAGTAGAGGCCGGCGATGCCGATGGCCAGGCCGAGCAGGGCGTGGTCGAACAGGACCCGGTCCCAGCGGTCGGCCGGCATGTCCTTGGCGTACTTCTCGACGGTTACCCCGTCCTTGGCCACCCGCCGGTAGAGCACGACGTTTCCGACCTGGACGTGCCAGAAGCCTTCCAGCTTGGGCGAGTGGGGGTCCCCCTCGGTGTCGGTGTAGGCGTGGTGACGCCGGTGCACCCCGACCCACTGGCGGGGCCGCACCCCGGTGCTGATCCAGGTGAGGAACCGGCAGGCGAAACGCAGCCCCGGAGACATGGTGATGGCGCGGTGCGACAGGGTGCGGTGCAAGAAGATGGTGGTGAGGAAGATGGCCACCTGGCACGTGGCCAGACCAACTACTACCGCCACCAAGATGTTTGTCACGGCCGGAAACTTACCCGACCGCCGGTGCGCCACCGGGGCAGGCGACACGTCTTGAGCCGTTGGTCCCATCCGGGGCAGAATCGGGCCGGCTCCCGGGGCGGAGTGGCCATTGGGGGAGCGGAGAGGGTATTCATCACGGTCATGGAAAGCTTCCTCGGCGCCGGATCGGGGTGGGGGGTGGTCGTCGGGTCCGGGGCTGGGCGACGGTGAGCCGTTACCTGCCGGTATTCCCCCTCGGCAGTCCGCTGGTGCCCACCCAGATCCTGCCGCTCCACGTGTTCGAGGACCGCTACCGCTTGCTGATGGAGACCCTCACGGCGTTCGGCTCGAGCGCCGAGATGGGGGTGGTCATGATCGAGCGGGGCAGTGAGGTCGGCGGCGGGGACCAGCGGGCGGCGGTGGGCACCGTCGCCCACCTGATCGAGTCCGAGCGCCTCGGCGACGGGCGCTGGGTGGCCATATTCGTCGGCTCGCACCGCTTCTCGGTCGAGCGCTGGCTCGACGACGACCCCTATCCCCAGGCCATCGTGGAGGAGCGCGCCGACGAGGACTGGGACCCGGCCGAGGGTCCTTTGCTGGACGCCCTCGAGCTCTCGGTGCGCCACGCTTTGTCTCTGGCCGGGGAGCTGGGGGAGCAGGTTGGCGGTCCCGGCTTCGCCCTTTCCGACCAACCGGTGGTGGCGGCTTGGGAGCTCTGCGCCCGGGCCCCGCTCGGGCCGCTCGACCGCCAGGGCCTGCTTTCGGCGCCCAACCGCCACGATCGTCTGCTGCTGCTCGACCGCCTGGTGAGCGATGCGACGGCGCTGCTTGCATTCCGTCTGGGAGGGCGGTAAGGATGACTGGACTGTGACCGGTGCTGACACCTCTGGGACGAGCGGCTCGCCGGGTTCCGGCCGCCCTGACCCACACGGCGGGGATGGAGACGGGTTCGGGACCCATGTGAGCGAACTGGTGGCGCTCATCGTCGCCTACGCCAAGCAGGAGACCGTCGCGCCCTTGAAGAACCTCGGGCGCTACGTGGCTTGGGGGGTGGCCGGAGCGGTGCTGTTCGCGGTCGGCGGTGCCATGCTGACCCTCACCGCCGTCCGGGCCGTGCAGACCGAGACGGCCCCCCACCTGACCGGCAATCTCACCTGGGTGCCCTATCTGGGCGGAGTGGTCGTGGCCGCGAGCGGTCTGGCCTGGGCCGTTCTGCGGATCGTCAAGGGTGATGAGGCCCTGAGGATCCGGCGCGGATGAGCCCCAAGCTTCCCAGCCGTCCGGTGCATGGTTCGGGTCCCGGGGGCCGCATCGAGCTACGTGACATCCAATCCAAGCTGGAGGACATCCGCGGCGACGCCGACGAGACCACCGAGAAGGCCAAGCCGGTAGTGGTGATAGGCGCCGTGGTCGGCGTGGTGGTGCTCGTCGGCGTGGCCTTCTACCTGGGTCGGCGCAAGGGCCGTCGCAAGTCGACCTGGGTGGAGATCAGGAGACTGTGATCAGCGGGCGAAGTGGTGCTCCCGGGGGCCGTTCCGGCTCGGCCCACCCCGTGACGAGGAGCCTGATGAGCAGGTTGGTCCTGCGGGGGATGCGGGAGGGCTGGCGTCGCGGTGTCATGGACGGCAGCCCGCTGTGGGCCGGCGTCGGAGGCTTGGCCCTTCTCGGGTTCTTGGCGGGCCGGGCCTGGCGCAAGGAGGCCGAGCTGGTCTTCTCGGAGAAGCTGGGCCCCGGCCAGGTCATCCGTATCGCCCACGAAGCCGCCCCGCTTCCCTAGCGGGCCCGTGAGAGTTCATCTTCGCAACCCGTCGCGGGAGATCGATGTCCCCGGGCCGATGACGGTGACCACCCTGCTCGGCCGCCTCGAGCTCAACCGGGAGTCCGTGCTGGTGATCGTGGACGGCACCCTGGTCACCGGCGACGCCCGCCTATCCGACGAGTCCACCGTCGAGGTGCGCCCCGTGATCTCGGGTGGGGCCCAGTGAAGTGCCGGGTGTGCCGGGAGCCGGCGGTCATCGATGTCCGACGTCACAACGCCGGCTTCTGCGGCACCTGCTTCGTCAAGCACTGCCGGGACCAGGTCGTTCGGGCCATCGAGTCCTACGCCATGTTCGGGCCTGACGACCGGGTGCTGGTAGCCGTCTCGGGCGGAAAGGACTCGTTGGCTCTCTGGGATCTGCTGCTCGACCTCGGCTACCGCGCCGACGGGCTCTACATCGGCCTGGGGATCGGCTCGTACTCCGACGAGTCGGGCGGCTACGCCCGCCGGTTCGCGTCGGGGCGGGGCGCCGGACTGGTGGAGGTGGACCTGCGGGAGTCGTTCGGCTACGACATCCCGGCCGGCGCGGCGGCGGCCCGCCGGGCGCCATGCTCGGCGTGCGGCCTCTCCAAGCGTCACCTGTTCAACCAGGCGGCCCTGGACGGTGGCTACGACGCCGTCGCGACCGGCCACAATCTCGACGACGAGGCGGCCGTGCTGTTCGGCAACACCCTGCGGTGGGACGTCGCCTACCTCGGGCGCCAGCACCCCGTCCTGCCGGCCG
Source organism: Actinomycetes bacterium (assembly GCA_021838445.1). GTDB lineage: Bacteria > Actinomycetota > Acidimicrobiia > Acidimicrobiales > Palsa-688 > JAKCDU01. The sequence continues at coordinate 163,451 of JAKCDU010000001.1, forward strand.
GCAATGGTTTCGTCCGCAAGGTGAAGCCGTTGGTACGCCTGGGGGAGCGCGAGATGGCCGCCTACTGCGTACTGAGGGGGATCGACTACATCGTCGAGGAGTGCCCGATGGCCGAGGGCAACCGTCACCTCGGCTACAAGAACGCCCTCAACGAGATCGAGGACCGTTCGCCCGGCTCCAAGGCGGCCTTCCTGTTCGGGTTCCTGGACCGTATAGCTCCGCTGGTCGCGCCGGTCGCCGAAGCGGAGCGTGACGGCCTCCACCCCTGTCCGGGATGCGGGTCGCCCACGGTGAGCGAGGTGTGCGCCTTCTGCAAGCTGGTCGAGCGGGCCGGCGGGCGGGTCGGCCCTACCGAGCATGGGAGCGCCGGCGCTTCGGCCCCGGCCGAGGTGGCGGTAGAGCCGCCCGTCGTGCGGCGCGGCACCGAGCCGGCCCGACCGTGAGCCGCCACTTCCGCGCCGGGGAGCGGATCCTGCTCTTCGACTCCAAGGGCAGGCGCTACCTCGTGACCCTGGCGGGTGGGGGGGAATTCCACACCCACTCCGGCCCGGTGGACCACGACGTCTTGATCGGGGCGCCGGAGGGAACCACCGTCAGGTCCAGCCGCGGGGCCCGCTACGTGGCGGTCCGGCCGACCCTCGCCGAGGTAGTGCTCAAGATGCCTCGTGGCGCCCAGGTGATCTATCCCAAGGATCTGGGTCCCATCCTGATCATGGCCGATGTGTTCCCCGGGGCGCGGGTCTTCGAGTCGGGCCTGGGCTCGGGGGCCCTGTCGATGACGCTGCTGCGGGCCGGAGCGGTAGTCACCGGCTACGAGTTGAGGGAGGATTTCGCGGCGCGGGCCCAGGCCAACGTGGCCGGGTTCCTCGGTCCCGAGGCCCTCGAGCGCTACCAGGTGACGGTGCGCGACGCCTACGAGGGCATCGACGAGCAGGACTTCGACCGGATGGTGCTCGACCTGCCCGAGCCTTGGCGGCTGGTGAAGGCCGCCGAATCGGCCCTGCGCCCGGGTGGCATCCTGGTCTCCTACCTGCCCACCATCGGCCAGGTGAGCACCCTGCGCGACACCCTGGCGCGAAGTGGCTTCGGCATGGCCGAGACGGTCGAGATCCTGCAGCGGGGCTGGCACGTCGAGGGGCAGTCGGTGCGCCCCGACCACCGCATGGTGGCCCACACCGGTTTCCTCACCTCGGCCCGTCTCCTGGCCCCCGCCGGGTCGGAAGGCGACCCCGGCGACCCCGGCGACCCTGGCGACCCTGGTGAAACCGGCGACCCCGTCGAAGCGCTCGACGCCATCGACGGCGTCGAGCCGGCCCGGCCCGCCGAGCAGGGCTGACGGTCGGGTAGGCAGGGCACGGGTAGATGGACACCCTCGATCTGGTGATCCTCGGCGTCGCCGTAATGGCCGCCGTGGGGGGTTACCGTCTCGGCTTTCTCGCCCGGGTGATCTCCTGGCTGGGGATGGCCCTGGGCGTCTATCTGGCGGTGAAGCTGCTGCCCACCGTCGTCTCCCACCTGAGCAACAGCTCGCCCACCACGCTGCTGGTCGTGGCGGTGGTGATCCTGGTGGGTGGCGCCATGGTCGGCCAGGCGGTGGGCCTGCTCGCCGGAGGGCAGCTCCACCGGATTCTGCCCCTCGGACCGGTTCGCCTCGTTGACCGGGTGGTGGGCGCCGTGGTCGGGGCGGCGGGGGTGTTCGCCATCCTCTGGCTGCTGATCCCCTCCCTCGCCCAGGTTTCGGGATGGCCCTCCCGGGCCGTCATCGGGTCTTCCATCTCCCGTCTGGTGTCGCGGGACCTCCCGCCGCCGCCGTCGGCGCTGCAGCTTCTGCGCCGCGTCATCGGCAACGGAAATCCCGAAGTGTTCGCGGTTCTCCAACCCAACCGGGCCTCCGGGCCGCCGCCGGCCAATATCCCGCTCAGTCAGGCGGTCGCGGCTGACGTCCAGTCCTCCACAGTGAAGGTCCAGGGCCAGGCCTGCGGGCAGATCATCGAGGGGAGCGGCTTCGCCGTCGGGACCGACCTGGTCGTGACCAACGCCCACGTGGTGGCCGGTGAGCCCATCGGAGCCACGTCGGTGCTTCTCCCCTCGGGTACCACCGCAGCGGCGAGAGTGGTCATGTACGACCCCAACCTGGACCTGGCCCTGCTCGCGGTGCCGCATCTGGGTGAGGCCCCGCTGCCCATCGCCAACCCCAGCCTCGGCCAGCTGGGCGCGGTGTTCGGTCACCCCGAGGGGGTGGACCAGGTGAGAATCGCCCCGGCGCAGGTCTCGACCAAGGAGAACGCGACCGGTCCCGACATCTACGACACCCACAACGTCCAGAGGGCCATTCTGGTGCTGGCCGCCTCGCTGGCCCACGGGGACTCGGGCGGTGCGCTGGTCGACACCTCCGGGCAGGTCATCGGGGTGGCTTTCGCCATATCGGCCAACTCGCCGGGCACGGCTTACGCCATCGACTCGAGCGAGTTGCGCCAGGCCCTCACCGAGCCGAGGAATCCCGACGCTTCCACCGGGCGCTGCCTGATCAGCGGTTGACGCCCGGGATGCCGACGGTCCTGCCCTGGGACACGGGTCTCTGAGACATGCACCCCTGAGACCTTCGCCCCTCAGACACGGGTAGTCACCGGGGCGCCAACCAGAGGCCCGGTCTTGGTGGACTCACTCGTATGAGACCGTCCGTCAGGCGGTCCGGGGCGTTTCGACGGCCCGGCCATCAGGCGGCCGGGGTCAGCGCGGTGTTACTCCTCGATGAAGATGCACTCGCCGGGGCACTCCTCGGCGGCTTCCTTGGTGGCGTCCTCCATGCCATCCGGCACGACCGCCAGCCCATCGTGGCCGCCGGGGCTGTCGAACACCTTGTCACCCTCCTTGACATAGGAGAGCCCATCGTCGAGGAGCGTGAAGACTGCAGGAGCGATCTCCTCACAGAGGCCGTCACCGGTGCAGAGATCCTGGTCGATCCAAACCTTCATCGCTGGCTTTGCCTCGCATTCGGGACTACTAGGGGGCAGGAAGATGGCCGCTCGTGCGGTCTAACCGTTCAAGTGTATCGGCCGAAGGTATCGATGGCCGTAGAGCAGTGTCAAACATTGCTCGCCGGGCCGGATCGACCCGGACCGGCGCGAGGGTAATGGCCGCCACTACCCGGGGGATCGGGGTAAGGTCCGCTACGGGCCAAGCCTGAGACAGGGAGGTGTTCCCTTTGAGCGATAGTCCTTTCGACGGCGGTACGGAGCGGCCGGTCCGCTCCGCAGCGAGCCGCAACCCCGATGGGGAGATGGAGCTGGAGGACCTCCGAGAGCACGCCCGCGCTCTCGAGGACGAGCTCATGGCCCTGCGCCGACGTATCCAGGACGCGCCCAAGCGGGTGCGCACCCTGGAGGAGAAGCTGCTCGAGACCAAGGGGCAGCTGCAGCAGGCCATCTCCCAGAACGAGCGTCTGACCTTCACCCTCCGGGAGGCCCGCGAGCACATCGCCGCCCTTCGCGAAGAGGTGGACAAGCTCACCCAGCCCCCTTCGGCCTATGGGACCTTCCTGGCCCACAACGACGACGGCACGGTGGATGTGTTCTCCGGGGGGCGCAAGATGCGCGTCGCTCTGCACCCCGAACTGGCCGAGTTGGCGGGTAGCCTCGAGCGGGGCGCGGAAGTCGTGCTCAACGAGTCCCTGAACGTCGTCCTGGCCCGGGCCGGGGAGAAGTCCGGCGAGATCGTGACCCTGAAGGAAATGCTCGAGGACGGCCGGGCCGTCATCGTCGGGCGGGCCGACGAGGAGCGGGTGGTCGAATTGGCCGCCCCGCTGGTCGGCACCCGGCTGCGGGCCGGGGACTCGGTGCTGATGGACTCGCGCACCGGGCTCCTGCTGGAGAAGCTCCCCCGTCCTGAGGTCGAGGAGCTGGTGCTCGAGGAGGTCCCCGACATCTCCTACGCCGACGTCGGAGGTCTCGACCAGCAGATCGAGGCCATCACCGACGCCGTCGAGCTGCCCTTCCTGCACCGGGACCTCTTCGTGGAGCACAAGCTTCCGGCGCCCAAGGGCATCTTGCTCTACGGTCCCCCCGGCTGCGGCAAGACCCTCATCGCCAAGGCGGTGGCCAACTCTTTGGCCAAGAAGGTGTCGGAGGTGACCGGCGACCGGGCGGCGCGCAGCTACTTCCTGAACATCAAGGGTCCCGAGCTGCTCAACAAGTACGTGGGCGAGACCGAGCGCCAGATCCGACTGGTCTTCCAGCGGGCCCGGGAGAAGAGCGAAGAGGGCGTCCCGGTGATCGTCTTCTTCGACGAGATGGACTCCCTGTTCCGCACCCGCGGCACCGGGATCAGCTCGGACATGGAGTCGACCATCGTCCCTCAGCTGCTCGCCGAGATAGACGGTGTCGAGACCCTCCGCAACGTGATCGTGATCGGCGCGTCCAACCGGGAGGACCTCATCGACCCGGCCATCCTGCGCCCCGGCCGTCTGGACGTGAAGATCAAGATCGAGCGACCCGGGCGCGAGGCCGCCCAGCAGATCTTCGGCCGCTACCTCACTTCCGACCTGCCCCTCGACGCCCGGGAGGTCGAGGAGCTCGGCGGCGGCGACCGGGACAAGGCTGTCCGGGGGATGATCGAGAAGACCGTGGCCGAGATGTACCGCGACGACGAGTCCAACCAGTTCCTCGAGGTCACCTACCAGAACGGTGACAAGGAGATCATGTACTACAAGGACTTCGCGTCCGGTGCCATGATCGAGAACATCGTTCGTCGGGCCAAGAAACTGGCCATCAAGCGGGTCATCGCCGGCGACACCCCCGGGATCTGCACCCAGGACCTCCTCGACTCGATCCGCCAGGAGTACAAGGAGCACGAGGATCTGCCCAACACGACCAACCCCGACGACTGGGCCAAGATCTCCGGCAAGAAGGGCGAGCGCATCGTCTACATCCGGACCATCATGTCCCAGGGCGACGAGACCACCGGCGGGCGTTCCATCGAGCGGGTCGCCACGGGCCAGTATCTGTAGCGCCCGGTCAGCCAATAGGTCCTGCCCCGAGGATAAGGTCGGCCTGTGATCCGAAGGACGCCAAGGCCCCGACGGGCTCCCGCCAGCCGGCGGTCGGTCCCGCCCGGACGTCCCCCGGCCGCCACGCGGCGCGCCCACTGGTCCGTTCCTGGGAGGGCGCCATGGCCATCGTAAAGGTCCTCGGCATGGAGACCGAGTTCGGGATCATCATCCGGGGCTCGGCCGATCCCAACCCCATTGCCGCCTCGTCCACCCTCATCAACGCCTACGTGGCCGAGTTGAGCCGGAGGGTGGCCTGGGACTTCGAAGACGAGTCGCCGGGCCGTGACGCCCGCGGGTTCGCCCGGGAGGGTTCGATGCCGCCCGAGGTGGAGACCCATCTGGTCAACGCCGTGCTCACCAATGGGGCCCGCTACTACGTCGATCACGCCCACCCCGAGTACTCGACCCCGGAGTGCTCGAACGTCTACGAGGTGATCCGCTACGACAAGGCGGGGGAGTTGATCCTGGCCGACTCCATCCAGGCCGCGTCCCGTGCTCTGCCGCCGGGCCAGAGCCTGGTCGTGCTGAAGAACAACTCCGATGGCAAGGGCAACTCCTACGGGACCCACGAGAACTACCTGATGGACCGGTCGGTTCCTTTTTCCCGGATCGTCAGCCACGTGATGCCCCACTTCGTCTCCCGCCAGATCTTCACCGGCGCCGGGAAGGTGGGCAGCGAGGCGCCCAGCACGGGCCGCGACCCCATCGAATTCCAGATCACGCAGCGGGCCGACTTCTTCGAGGAGGAGGTCGGCCTCGAGACCACCCTCAAGCGACCGATCGTCAACACCCGCGACGAGCCTCACTGCGACGCCCACAAATACCGCCGGCTCCACGTGATCGTCGGCGACGCCAACATGTCCGAGGTCGCCAACTTCTTGAAGATGGGTACCACCGCGTTGGTGCTGTCCATGATCGAAGACGACTGGTTCGCCCGGGCCAATCGGGACTTCTCCATGCAGTCGCCGGTCGCGGCCATGCGCCGGGTGTCCTACGACCTCAGCCTGAGCGAACCCCTCGAGATGGCCGACGGGCGCACCATGACGGCCCTCGAGATGCAATGGGAGCACCTGGATCTGGCCAAGAAGTACTCAGAGGTGGTGGGGCTCGACGCGGTGGGCGGCGAGGACATCGGTCAGGACATCCTGAGGCGCTGGGAGCAGACCCTCGGCGCCCTCGAATCAGATCCCATGTCGCTGGCCCAGCAGCTCGACTGGGTGGCCAAGTACCGCCTGATCGGCGCCTACCGGGATCGCCACGGCCTGTCCTGGCAGGACCACAAACTGGCGGCCATGGATCTCCAGTACCACGACATCAACCCGGCCCGATCCCTCTTCGCCCGCCTCGGGATGGAGAGGATGCTCGACTCCGACGAGGTTCGGCGGTCGGTGAGCGAGCCGCCCGAGACGACCCGGGCCTACTTCAGGGGCAAGTGCCTCCAGAGGTGGGCCTCGGCCATAGCCGCCGCCAACTGGGATTCGGTGGTCTTCGACCTCGGCGGGGATCCCCTCCGCCGGGTCCCCATGATGGAACCACTAAGAGGCACGCGGGCCCATGTCGAAGAATTGCTGGGTAGCGTGTCCAGTCCAGCCGAGTTGCTCGAGCGTCTGGGCTCGTAAGAGAAGAGGCATTGCGAATGGCAGAGCGAGAACAGATCAAGAAGTCCGCACCGGCCCGTACCGAGGAGACCGGGGTCGAGGAGGTTCCGACCTCCAACAAGAAGGGCGAGGAGCTCAAAGCCGAGCTCGACGACCTCCTCGACGAGATCGATGAGGTCCTGGAGGAGAACGCCGAGGAGTTCGTGCGCAGCTACGTCCAGAAGGGTGGTCAGTAACGCACCCGGCCCGGTAGGGTTTCGGGTTCTATGAGCCTTCCGATGTTCGACCCGACAGAGGCCCCGGGTCCCAGCTTCACCGACGTCCTGCGTCGAGTGGGCTTGGACCCCTTCGCCCCGGTCCAGCAGGCGGCCGGCGGCGCTCCTTTCGAGATCCGCCACGGGACCACCATCGTGGCTCTGCGCTACGCCGACGGAGTGGTGATGGCGGGGGACCGACGGGCCACCGCCGGGTCCTCCATCGCCCATCGAGCCATGGATAAGGTCCATCCCGCCGACCGCCACAGCGGGGTTGCCATCGCCGGGGCGGCCGGGCCGGCCATGGAGATGGTGAAGCTGTTCCAGCTCCAGCTGGAGCACTACGAGAAGGTGGAAGGCTCGGCGCTGAGCCTGGAGGGTAAGGCCAACCAGCTGTCGCAGATGGTGCGCTCCAACCTCGGGATGGCCATGCAGGGCTTCGTGGTGGTGCCCCTCTTCGCCGGGTTCGACCTGCGCCGGGGAGTCGGGCGCATCTACTCCTACGATCCCACCGGTGGACGCTACGAGGAGACCGACTTTCACGCCGACGGCTCCGGCGGGCGTGATGCCCGCACGACCATAAAGCTCGGGTGGCGGCCTGATCTGGAGCGCCACGAGGCCGTCGAGTTGGCCGTTCGGGCCCTCTGGAACGCCGCCGACGAGGACTCGGCGACGGGCGGGCCGGACACGGCCCGGGGTATCTACCCGACCGTCGCCACCATCACCGATTCCGGTTTCGAGTACCTCCCCCGTGACGAGGTGGCCGACCGGTTCGCAGCGGTGCTGAGCACCGGGGAGGCGCTCCAATGAGCATGCCGTTCTACGTCGCTCCCGAGCAGTTCATGAAGGACAAGGCGGACTTCGCCCGGAAGAACATCGCCCGGGGTCGCCCGTTGGTCGCCGTCGTCTACGCCGACGGCATCCTGATCTGCGCCGAGAACCAGTCCAAGAGCCTCCACAAGGTGAGCGAGATCTACGACCGGATCGCCTTCGCCGGCGTCGGCCGGTACAACGAATTCGATTCGCTGCGCCGGGCCGGGGTGCAGCACGCCGACGTCAAGGGCTACCAGTTCAGCCGGGAGGACGTCGACGCCCGATCCCTCGCCAATCTCTACGCCCAGTACATGGGCAACGTGTTCACCCACGACATGAAGCCTCTCGAGGTCGAGATCCTGGTGGCCGAGGTAGGCGCCGATCCGGGGGGCGACCAGCTGTTCCACATCCTCTACGACGGGTCGGTGGTCGACGAGGACCGCTACTCCGTGCTCGGCGGTGAGGCCGAGGCCATATCGGGGCGGCTGGAGGAGGGCTTCGAGTCGACATGGTCGCTCGACGTAGCCATCCGCCGGGCGGCCAAGGCCCTCGCCGGTGACCGGGAACTGGTGTCGTCCGACCTCGAGGTGGCGGTGCTCCTGCGCTCCGACGGCCGGCGGGCCTTCCGGCGCATCGACGACGCCGTGGTGGTCGGCGCCCTCGGGGTTACCGCTTCGTAGTCCGACGGCCCGCTCCGGGTGACCGGCGGGCGTTGATCCTCAACCGGCGCGCCGGCTCACCTCCTCGGGTAGGTGGAGCACCAGCATCTTGCGCATCACGTCGTGGGGCAGGCTGCCCTTGGTGGCCCGCGACCCGACGACCATGGTGGCGAAGGCCAGCGGCACCGTCCACAGCGCCGGTACCTGGAGGAGCACGGCCCACCAGCCGCGCTCTCCGATGCCGGCGAGTGATGTCACCACGGCTGCCGATGACGCCCCTCCGCCGATGATGAGGCCGGCCAGCGCGCCCCGCCGGGTGAGCCCGGGCCACCAGATGCCGAGGACGAGCAGGGGGCAGAACGACGACGCGGCTATGGCGAAGGCCCATCCGACCAGGACGTTTATCGACGTTCCGGCCACGGCCAGCCCGGCCAGGGTGGTAGCCGTCCCGGTACCGATGGCGGCCCAGCGAAAGGCCACGACGCCCCGCCCGAGGATGTCGTGGGATACCGCTCCCGACATGGCGATCAGCAGGCCCGACGACGTGGAGAGGAACGCCGCGAACGCCCCGCCGGCGGTGAGGGCGGTGAGGATGCGCTCGCCCACGCCGGCGCCCACCAGGCGGGGCAGGACCAGCACGACGGTGTCGGTCCGCCCGGTGAGGTAGAGGGACGGCGCCTCGAGGCGGCCGAGGACGGCGAAGACCGCCGGCCACACGTAGAAGACCGACAGCAGGAGGATCACCAGCGAAGTGGTGCGCCGGGCGGCTTGGCCGTCGGGGTTGGTGTAGAAGCGCACGAGGATGTGGGGCAGCCCGAGGGCGCCCAGGAAGGTGGCCAGGATGACCCCGTAGGTGGCGGCCAGTGGGTGGTCCGACCGGCCCCCCAGGCGCAGCAGCGGCGAAGCCCACTGAGCGGCTGACAACGCCCGCGGTCCGGCCACGGCGGGAGCCGGCGATCCGGCCGGGAACGCGATGCGCGTCGCCGCGGCGATCTGGTGCGGGCCCGGAGCCAGGACCAGATAGCCGTCCACCTCGGCCCCGTCCAGTCCGCCGGCGATGCGTACCTCGACGGCCGAGGACACCTGCACATCCTCGGCGTGGGGGAACTCGACGGTGGTGGCCTGCGCGAAGGTGGCCGGAGCCCGGCCATCGAGGTGGGCGACGGGCGGATGGTGGAAGATCAGGGCCAGGGACAGCGCCGGCACGGCGATGGCTAGCAGCTTCAGCCAGTAGAGGAAGGACTGGACGAAGGTGATGCCCTTCATCCCGCCGCTGGCGATGGCGCCGGTCACGAGTACCCCGAGGGTCACCACGCCGACCCAGTAGGGGCCTCCGCCGACCGCCTGGAGTGTCTCACCGGCGCCTTCCATCTGGGGCAGGAGGTAGAAGGCGCAGATGAGCACCACCAGCACGGTGGCCACCCGGCGCAGGAGAGGAGAGTCGAGGCGTCCCTCGGCGAAGTCGGGGATGGTGTAGGCGCCGAAGCGGCGCAGGGGGGCAGCCACGACGGCCAGGAGGACCAGGTAGCCGGCCGCGTAGCCGACGGCGTACCACAGGGCCCCGACCCCGTCGGCGAGGGCCAGCCCCGCCACGCCGAGGAACGAGGCGGCTGACAGGTATTCGCCGGAGATGGCCGCGGCGTTCAGTCCGGGAGGCACCTGGCGGGCGGCGACCAGGAAATCGGCCGGGGTGCGGGAGATGCGAAGCCCCCGGGATCCGACCGCGATGGTGGCCACCGCCACCGCCACCACGCCGCCGATGGCCGCCGGGTCGGTCACTGTTCGTGCAGGAGGTCGACGAAGCGGTCCTCCACCCGGCGGGCCCGCCGTACGTAGAGCAGGGCCAGGCCGACCAGCGGAGGGTAGATGGCGAAGCCGAGGATGACGACCGACAACGGCAGCGGACCCATCGACGCGCTGGCCAGCCCCGGCAGGAGGGAGGACAGCACCGGGTAGGTCGCGACCAGGGCCGCGGCCGGTAGGAGGACGGCGATGGTCACGCCGAGTTGGGCTCGCATCAGTGACCGCAGCAGGTTCTGGCCGTACGGGTCGGGCTGGTAGAGGTCCTCGGGGTCGGGTACGGCCCGGGGGCGATGGGGGAGGGGCGAACCCGACCGCACCGCCACCCGCTGCGTGGCGGGGTCGGTGGGGCGCTCCGGGTCCGGGCCGGTCCGGCTCATCGGTGGGGACGGGCCTGGCGCACCAGGCGGTCGCGCAGCTCCCGCACGTGGCGCCGGCTGACGGGGAGGGTCGTGCCGGACACCTCGACGAACAGCTGGGCGCCGTCGCTGCGCAACTCCCGGATGGCCTTCAGGCACACCAAATACTGGCGGTGGATGCGGGCGAAGCCGTCCTGGCCCCAGGCCTCCTCCATGCGGGCCAGAGGCAGGCGTACCAGGAACGACCGCTGGTCGAAGGTGCGGATCCGCACGTAGTCACCCGCCGACTCGACCCAGGCGACCTCGCGGCGGGAGAGCATCAGCGTTCGACCGGGAGCCTCGACGGGGACGAACTCGAGCGACTCGTCGGGGCCGTGGGGGCGCGGAGGGGTCAGCCGGCGCAGGACTTGGCCCAGTCGCTGCTGGTCCACCGGTTTCAGCAGGTAGCCCGCCGCCCCGACCTCGAAGGCTTCCAGGGCGTGCTCCTCGTGGGCTGTCACGAAGACGATCGAGGGGGGCTCGGAGAACTGCGCCAGCACCGACGCCAGCTCCATGCCCCCGAGGCCGGGCATGGCGATGTCGAGGACCACCACGTCGAAGGCCCGGTCACGCAGTTGGCGCAGGGCTTCGGTGGCGCTGCGTACCGCCACCACCTCTCCCACCAGATCCGACGAGCGCAGCAGGTACTCGAGCTCGTCGAGGGCGGGGGCCTCGTCGTCCACGGCGAGAGCGCTCAACAGGACCATCTCACGTCCTCCCGTTGGCCGCCGTGGCGGGCTGGAATTTGGGCACGCTGAAGGTCACCTTGGTGCCGGCGCCCGACGCCGTCTCCACCAGCAGGCCGTGGTCCTCGCCGAAAGTGGCCCGCAGCCTCTCATCGACGTTGCGCAGCCCCACCGAATCGGTGCGCCCGGTCAGGGCCCGCCTCAGGTGACCCGGCTCGGCGCCCACCCCGTCGTCCTCCACCGAGATGACCGCCTCGGTGTCGGCATCGGCCAGGTCGATGCGCAGGCGCCCGTGCCCGAGGGGCTCCAGGCCGTGGCGGATGGCGTTCTCGACGACGGGTTGGAGCACCAGCGAGGGGACGTGGACGGCCAGCACCTCGGGCGCCACCCGCAGGGTTACGTCGATGCGGTCGCCGAAGCGGGCCCGCTCGAGGTCGAGGTAGATGTCCACCAGGCGCAGCTCCTCGGCGAGGGTGGCGGTCTGGGCGTGGCTGGCGAAGCTGTACCGGGTGAAGTCGGCGAAGGAGACCAGCAGCTCCCGGGCCCGTTCGGGATCGGAGCGGACGAACGACTCGATGGCGGTCAGGGAGTTGTAGATGAAGTGGGGGGAGATCTGGGCCCGCAGGAATCGCAGCTCGGCTTGTACCGCCCGGCGCTTCGAGCGGTCCAACTCGGCCAGCTCGAGTTGGGTCGACACGAATCGGGCGACCTCGCCACAGAGGCGTTGGAGTCCGGCCGAGGCCCCGCCGTCGAGTGCGACGAGGGCCCCCACCACGCGGCCTTCGACGTGGAGCGGGGCCACCACCCCGGCGGTCAGGCCGCACCCCTCCCGCCCGCACTGCAGCTCGACGGTGGAGATGATGGCCGGTCGGCCCGAGAGCATGGCAGCCTCGATGTGGGGGGTGAGCAGGCGGCAGTGCTCGTCGTCCACCCCCTCGGCGGCCACCGTCCCCTGGGCGTCGGCGATCACCAGACCGCGGGCGGCGATCAGCGACCGCAGCGGGGTGAGGGCCCGGTTCATGGTGTCGGCGGTGAGACCCGACCGCAGGGGCGGGGCCGCCTGGTTGGCCGTGCGCAGGGCCTCGTAGGTGACCCGCTGGCCGGGGGTTACGAGCCGCCGCCCGGCCTGGCGGGCGTAGAGACCAGCGACGGCCAGGGCCGCCACCATGACCGCCAGAACGGCCCATGTGAGATCCCTCGTCACCTGCCCGACCTCATCCTCCCCTGCCGCGGCCGATTCCCGAGCACGACGGCAGGAGTGTGCCACAAGGGACCGGCGGGGATCGGGACGCACCGTTCGCCGCTGACCAGTGACCGTTCGGCGCTCGGGAGGGACCGTTCAGCGATTGGCCGGCCGGGAGTCTTTCGGATCGGAGGTGGACCGGCTCAAAATCCGTGCGGCGGGGGCCGCTCGGGTCACCGCAGCAAGAGATGGGGGATGAGATATGGCGATCTACAGCGCAAACGATGCCGTGGGGGCTCCGACGGTCATGGAGGTGACCTCGGTACCGCCCCCTGCGGATCCGGCTCCACTGGGTCTGGCGGCCTTCGCGCTGACCACGTTCCTCCTGTCGGCCCAGAACGCCAACTGGACGAGGGGGACGGCGCCGTTCCTGGGGTTTGCCTTCGCCTACGGCGGGCTGTGCCAGCTCCTCGCCGGGATGTGGGAATTCCGTAACCGCAACGTCTTCGGGGCTACGGCGTTCTCGACCTACGGCGGCTTCTGGATCGGACTGGCCATCTACGTCGAGTTGGTCGCACCCGGCGCCAAGAACGTGGTTCAGGTGCACAACGACGAGGCGTGGATTCTGCTCGCCTTCTTGATCTTCAACACCTACATGCTGCTGTGGAGCTCTGCGGTGAACTTGGCCGTCCTCGGCGTGTTCCTCACTCTCGAGATCACCGAGATCGTGCTCGTGTTCGCCAACTTCCAGAACAGCACCGGACTGGCCCACTGGGGTGGCTACCTGGGTGTCGTCACCGCCGCGGTGGCCTGGTACACGTCGGCCGCCGGCGTCATCAACGGGATGCGGGGCCGGCCGGTACTGTTCGTGGGCGGCCCCTTGATGAGGCCGGTCTCGAACATCCAGTTGGGAGAGCGCCCATGAGCGACCAGTCATCTGAACTGTCTGCCCTCTTGAGAGAGGAGCGACGCTTCGCCCCTCCCCCGGAATTCGCGGCCGCCGCGGTGGCCCAGCCGGGCATCTACGAGCAGGCCTCTGCCGACCCGGTGGCTTTCTGGGAGGAGCAGGCCCGCCGTTTGACCTGGGCCGAGCCGTGGACCACCGCGTTGGAGTGGAACCTGCCTTTCGCCAAGTGGTTCGTGGGGGGCCGGCTGAACGTCGCTTACAACTGCGTGGACCGCCACGTCGAAGCCGGCCTCGGCGACCGGGTGGCGTTCCACTGGGAAGGGGAGCCGGGCGACACCCGCACCCTCACCTACTCCGATCTGAAGTCGATGGTCTGCCGGGCCGCCAACGCCTTGACCTCGCTCGGGGTGGAGGCCGGGACCAAGGTGGCGATCTACATGCCGATGATCCCCGAGACGGTGGTGGCCATGCTGGCCTGCGCCCGGCTGGGCGCGCCTCACACCGTCGTCTTCGGGGGCTTCTCCGCCGACGCCCTGCGCGATCGCATCCAGGACTGCGACGCCCGGTTCGTGGTGACCTCCGACGGCGGCTACCGGAGGGGGGCGCCGAGCGCTCTCAAGCCGGCGGTGGACGAGGCGGTGAAGGCCTGCCCGAACGTGGCCAAGGTGCTCGTGGTGCGCCGCACCGGTCAGGACGTGGCCTGGAACGATGCCCAGGACGTGTGGTGGCACGACGTCGTGGACACCGCCTCCGACGAGCACACGCCTGAGATGTTCGACTCCGAGCACCCGCTCTACATCATGTACACGAGCGGGACCACGGCCAAGCCCAAGGGCATCCTGCACACCTCGGGCGGCTACCTGACCCACACATCTGCCACCCACCGGCTGGTGTTCGACCTGAAGCCCGACCAGGACGTGTTCTGGACCGCCGCCGACATCGGTTGGGTGACCGGTCACAGCTATATCGTCTACGGCCCGCTGGCCAACGCCACCACCTCGGTCATGTACGAGGGAACCCCCGACACGCCGACCAAGGACCGTTGGTGGCAGATCGTGGAGCGCTACGGGGTAAACATCCTCTACACCGCGCCGACGACCATCCGTACGTTCATGAAGTGGGGCGAGGATCTCCCCGCCGGCCACGACCTGTCCTCGCTGCGCCTGCTCGGCTCGGTCGGTGAGCCCATCAACCCCGAGGCGTGGATGTGGTACCGCAAGCACATTGGCGGCGACCGCTGCCCGATCGTCGACACCTGGTGGCAGACCGAGACCGGGGGGATCATGATCGCCCCGCTGCCGGGTATCACCGCCACCAAGCCGGGCGCGGCCATGACCCCGCTGCCGGGAGTGACCGCCGACGTGGTCCACAACGACGGCAGCCCGGTGGCCGCCGGCGAGGGCGGGCTGCTGGTGATCAAGGAGCCGTGGCCGGGCATGCTGCGGGGCATCTGGGGCGACGATCAGCGCTACCGGGACACCTACTGGTCGCGCTTCGAGGGGATGTACTTCGCCGGCGACGGGGCCAAACGCGACGACGACGGCGACATATGGCTGCTCGGCCGGGTCGACGACGTCATGAACGTCTCGGGTCACCGCATCTCCACCACCGAGGTGGAGCACGCCCTGGTCGGTCACCCGGCCGTCGCCGAGGCCGCCGTCGTCGGCGCCAGCGACCCGACCACCGGTCAGGCCATCGTCGCCTTCGTCACGGTCAAGAGCGACGGGGTGCAAGGCGACGACCTGGTCACCGACCTGCGCAACCACGTCGCCCGCGAGATCGGCCCCATCGCCAAACCCCGCCAGATCATGCTCACTCCGGAGCTGCCCAAGACCCGGAGCGGCAAGATCATGCGGCGGCTCCTGCGTGACGTGGCCGAACAGCGCGAGCTCGGCGACGTCACCACCCTCCTCGATCCGACCGTCGTGAACGCCATCCGCGACCGTCTGGTGCCCGGCGCCGAGGAAAAAGAGCAGGGCTAAGGCCGCCGAGCGCCCGGTATGGCGCTAGCGTGCGCCTGGTCATGGACCGGCGCATCTTCGGCCTGGAGAACGAGTACGGAGTCACGTGCACCTTGCGGGGCCAGCGCCGGCTGAGCCCCGACGAGGTGGCGCGCTACCTGTTCCGCCGGGTGGTCAGCTGGGGCCGGTCGTCCAACGTCTTCCTGGAGAACGGGGCGCGCCTGTATCTCGACGTGGGTAGCCACCCCGAGTACGCCACGCCCGAATGCGATTCGATCCTCGACCTGGTCGCCCATGACAAGGCGGGGGAGCGCATACTCGAGCAACTGGTCGGCTCCGCCGAGGCCCGCCTGCGCGAGGAGGGCATCCGGGGTGTGGTCTTCCTGTTCAAGAACAACACCGACTCGGCCGGCAACTCCTACGGCTGCCACGAGAACTACCTGACGAGCCGGCGGGACGACTTCGCCCACTACGCCGAGGTGCTCATCCCGTTCCTGGTGAGCCGGCAGATCTACGCCGGTGCCGGCAAGGTGCTGCAGACGGCGCGCGGCGCCATGTACTGCATCAGCCAACGGGCCGAGCACATCTGGGAGGGGGTCTCGTCGGCCACCACCCGCAGCCGGCCCATCATCAACACCCGGGACGAGCCCCACGCCGACGCCGAGCGTTACCGCCGGCTGCACGTGATAGTCGGTGACTCGAACATGAGCGAGTACTCCACCTTTTTGAAGATTGGTGCCACCAGCATCCTGTTGCGCATGCTCGAGGACCCCGCCGTGATCCTCAGGGACATGACCCTGGAGAACCCCATCCGGGCCATCCGGGAGATCAGCCACGACACCACCCTGCGCCGCCGGGTGCGCCTGGCCAACGGCCGGGAAGCCAGCGCCCTCGACATCCAGACCGAGTACTTCAATCGGGCCCGGCGCTACCAGGAGACCAAGGGCCTGTCCCCGCTGGAGGACCAGGCCCTCGACATGTGGGAGCACTGCCTGACCGGACTCGAATCCGACCCGTGGTCGCTCGACCGGGAATGCGACTGGGTCATCAAGCACCACCTGATCGAGCGCTACCGATTGCGCAACGACATCCCCCTCACCCATCCCAAGGTGGCCCTGATCGACCTCCAGTACCACGACGTGAACCGCCAGCGGGGCCTGTTCTACAAGCTGCAGTCGGCCGGGCTGGTCGAGCGCACCTGCACCGACGAGGCCATCGACACCGCCATGGACCAGCCCCCGCAGACCACCCGGGCCCGGCTGCGGGGCGAGTTCATCCGCAAAGCCAAGGAGCGGCGCCGGGATTTCACCGTCGACTGGGTGCACCTCAAGCTCAACGACCAGGCCCAGCGCACCGTGCTCTGCAAGGACCCGTTCAAGTCCCACGACGAGCGGGTCGAGAAGCTGATCGCCTCGCTCTAGGGCCGGTATGGATCGCCTCGAACGACTGGTCAACCTGGTTGCCGCTCTCCTCGACACGCCCCGCCCGCTGAGCCGGGCTGAGATCGCCGAACGCATAGACGGCTACTCGGCCGACCCCGAGGCCTTCCGGCGCAACTTCGAGCGGGACAAGGACCTGTTGCGCCAGATGGGCTTCCCGCTGGTAACCGAGATCCCCGAAGGCTCGGGTCCCGAGGACGCCGGCTACCGCATCCCCCGCGAGCTCTACGAGCTGCCCGACCCGGGACTCGACGAGCCCGAGCTCACGGCCCTGCGCCTGGCCGCGTCGGCGGTGCAGATGGAAGGGGAGTGGAGCGATGCCCTCGTCCGCGCCCTGCGCAAGCTGGGCGGGGCCGCCGACGGGGCGGCGGCGGGAGGGCCCCCCGGGGGCGGCGGCACCGCCCTGCCGGCGGGGGAGACGGCAGCGGTGGCCTTCGCCGCGGTGAGCGAACGGCGCCGCCTCCGCTTCACCTACCGCGGCCAGGAGCGCGTGGTCGATCCCTGGCGGCTGTCGTTCCACCGGGGCCACTGGTACCTGGCCGGGCTGGACCACCACCGCGGCGAGGAGCGCCTCTTCCGCCTCGACCGGGTCGAGGGGCGCCTGGAGCCGAGCGGTCCGCCGGCAGCCTTCGCCCGACCGGGGCCGGCCCAGGCCTTGCCCCCCCCGCCGTGGCGGATGGGGGAGGAGGAGGAGCAGACGGCGCGGCTGTGGGTGGATGCCGAGCAGGCCGGCTGGGCCGCTCAGGCGTTGGGCGACGCCGCCGAGGTGGAGCACCGCCCCGACGGCTCGGCGGTGTTCGAGTTCGCAGTTACCAGCTCGGGGGCCTTCTACAGCTTCGTCCTCGGCTACCTCGAGCATGCCGAAATCCTCGGTCCCGCCCCCCTCAGGGAGGGGATGGTGGCCGGGCTCGAGCAGATCGCCGCCGGGGACCGGGCCGCTGGCGGGGGCACCTCGTGAGCCGCGAAGCGGCCGACGTGCGGCTGGCCCGGCTGCTGGCCATCGTCCCCTGGATCGCCGCTCACGACGGTCCCTCCCTGGATGAGGTGAGCCGACGTTTCAGCGTGGGGGAGAAGGACCTCCTGTCCGACCTGAACCTGCTGTTCATGTGCGGCGTCTACCCCTTCACTCCCGACGTTCTGATCGACGTGGACATCGCCGATGGCCGGGTGTGGATACGGATGGCCGACTACTTCCGTCGCCCGCTGCGCCTCAACGCCCAGGAGGCCCTGGCTCTGCTCTCGGCGGGACGGGCCTTCCTCGCCTACCCCGAGGCCGGTGCCGGTGCCTCCCTGGCCACCGCCTTGGAGAAGCTGGACTCGGTGCTGGGCCTGGCCGGGGGAGAGGGGCTGGACGTGGACCTGGCCGACGTCGACCCCGACGTCCTGTCGGCCCTCCGGGACGCCGCAGAGCGCCACCTGAAGGTCCGCTTGGACTACTACTCCTACGGCCGGGACCGCCGTAGCCGACGGGTGGTGCATCCCTGGAGGGTGTTCAACCAGGGAGGGGAGTGGTACCTCGAGGCGTGGTGTGAGAGCGCCCAGGCCGAGCGGATGTTCCGCCTCGACCGCATCGAGACCCTGGAGCCCACCGGTGAGGGTTTCGGGCCCCCGCCGGGCCGGCCGTCGCGCCCCCCGGCCGCGGTCTTCCATCCCCGCGAGGACGACCCCATGTGGGTCTTCGATCTCGACCCGCCGGCCCACTGGATTGCCGAGCAGTACCCCACCGACTCGGTCGAGCAACGCCCCGAGGGTGTGCTTCGGGTCCGGCTGCGGGCCGCCCGGTCGGCGTGGCTGGAGCGGTTGCTGCTGCGGGCCGGACCCCATCTCACGGTGGTGGAGGGAGACACGACGGTGGCCCCGCGCGCCGCCGAGCGGGTTCTCGCCCGCTACCGCGCTGGACCGCAGGCGGGCGTCTAATAGGGTGACCCCCCGTGCCCGACGCCATACCTCCCGACGGCCCCTCCGAGGGGGAGGCGGGCTTGCACGGCGCGACGGAGCCCGTCGGAGACGCCGCCGCTAGAGGCTCCGTCCCCCCGGTCTGGGGCGATGCCCCGGGCCGCGCCCCGTCGTCGGCTGGATCGTCGTCGGCTGGATCGTCGTCGCCCGACCGGGCGGTCCCGGCTCCCGCCCCGGCGGGGCGGCGCCGCCGGCGGGCACTGATCGAGTGGGCCGCGGTGATCGCGGTCGCGGTGATCGCCGCGCTGGCCCTGCGCAGCTTCGTCGTCCAGCCCTACTACATACCGTCGGGGTCGATGGAGCCGACCCTGAAGATCGGCGACAAGGTGCTCGTGGACAAGCTCAGCTACCACTTCCACAGCGTCCACCGCGGCGACGTGATCGTCTTCAAAAAGCCCCCCTCGTTCAACAGTCCCGGGGTCAAGGACCTGATCAAGCGGGTCATCGGGCTCCCCGGTGAGACCATCTCGGCCAGCGGCGGTCAGGTCTACATCGACGGAAAGCTGCTGGCCCAGCCCTGGCTGCCCAAGCTGCACGCCTACACCGCCAACTTCGGACCGGTGCACATACCGATGGGCGACTACTTCGTCATGGGGGACAACCGGGGGGACTCCGACGACTCACGGTTCCAGCTCGGCCCCATACCGAGAAACCTGATCGTGGGCCGAGCCTTCCTGGTGTGGTGGCCTCTCGGCCACTTCGGCACGCTCTAGACGACCCCGACCGATCAGCGGGTCGGGCCGAGGACCCCGACCATGCGGTCCACGTGGTCGGAGTAGAGCCCGTCGATCCCCATGGCGACCAGCTCGGCGAGGTCGGCGACGGTCTGGGCGTCCCAGGCCAGGGCCAGCAGGCCGACGGCGTGGACCTCGCGCACCGTGTCGGCGTCCCACTGGGAGCGGTGCAGGTTGACCGCGTCCAGTCCGGTGGCCGCCAGGGTGGACACCCGGGCCGACAGACCCTCCGACATCCAGGCCAGGTTGGTCGACTCGACCAACCGGCTGGCAGGGGCCGCCGACCTCCAGGTCGCCATGGTTCGCCAGTCGTGGTGGCACAGCCACAGCCGCCCGGCCGCCCCTACCGAGTCGGCCGCGGCCAGCACGGCTGGGAGGGCCGATGGGTCCTTCACGTCGAGCGACAGCTCGAACTCTGTGCCGCAGGAGCGGTAGAGCTCCTCCATGCTCGGGATGTGCCCCGGCAGCTCGTCGCGTCGGCAGGTGGAGATGGCCCTCCGGCGCCAGAGCGGGCCGATCACCCCGTCGTGGTCGAGCACCGCGATCCCGTCGAGGGTCACCCACGCGTCGCTCTCCAGCCCCGCCGCCCCGAGCTCGAGAGCGCGGGTGAACGACTCCAGAGTGTTGTCGGGACGTTCGGCCCTCGCACCCCGGTGGGCGAAGCCTATGGTTCGTCCGTTAGGTGACATCATTTCGTGTTGGTGTCCGAAAGGTCGTGGTGCAACTCAAGGAATCCCGCACCCTGCCGATCCACCATATGTGAACTACAGCCGGGGTCGTCGCAGGAACGCCGCCGCCATCGTCCGGGCGACTTGTCATACGTGCGGTGACGTGGAACTGACCATCGAGGACGTGCAGGTCCAGTTCTGTGTCACGACGGCCCAGTCGACCTACTCGTTCGTCTGCCCGGGGTGCTCGCTCATCGTCAACAAGGACGCCAACGACGCGGTCGTACAGTCGCTGACCTCGGCCGGGGCCCGGCTCGTGCAGTGGACCATGCCGGCCGAGCTCGACGAGCCCAAGACCGGCCCTCGCATCAGCCACGACGACCTACTCGAATTCCACCTCCTGCTCGAGAGCGGCGAGTGGGAGCGCGAGTTGGCTTACCGCGCCGCCAACGGCTAGTAACGATTCCGTGCATCTGAACGGAATCTGGTTCATCCCGATGGCCGTGACCGGTATCGGTGCGGCGGGCCTGGCCCTGATCGCCGCGGCCGTACGCCGCGAGGTCGCTGACCTGCAGCGCTCCCTGAGGCCGCTACGGGTACCCGCCGGCCGGCGTCCGAGGTCGGTACCGCCGGGTTCCGGCTCCGGCCGGGACCGATAAGCACGCCCCGTAGGTAGGATCGGGCTGTGCTGGATCTCAGCCCGGACAAACTGCTGATGTTGGCCGTGGTGGCCTTGGTCGTCCTGGGTCCCAACCGCCTGCCCGGCGCAGCCCGGACCCTGGGGCGCTTCATAGGTCAGATGCGGGCCATGTCGTCGTCGCTGCAGGACGAGGTGCGTGACGCTCTGGCCGAGCCCCACGACGCTTTCACCTCGGCCATCGGCGACTTCCGTCCGGCCCAGGTCCGCCGGGGTGTGCGCCGGGCCGTGACCGACCTGGTCTCTCCATTCGAAGCCGACTCGGCGGGGGTCAACCAGGTGCGGCCCCAGACCACCAACCTGGCGCCTGGGCCGGCATCGGCAGCCGGCGGCAGCGCGGTGACCGGTCAGAACCTCGGCTGGAGCTCGGCGCCGCCTCCCGATGACCCGGGCTTCAACTGACGGCCTGCCCCGGCCGGAGGTCCGTCAGGATCTAGGGTTGGGAGGGCGGTCGCCGCGGTGACCGCATCGGAGCTGAGACGATGACCTCTGCCACTGACGACCGCCTCGACGGGGAGGTGCCTGGTGACCGGTCCCGGCGCGACCGCGAGACGGGCACCATGTCGCTGTTCGAGCACCTCGCCGAGCTACGCAACCGGCTGATCGTGTCGCTGGTGGCCATCGTGGCCGGGATGGTCGTGGTCTGGTTCCTCTACGACTCGGTCATCCACTTCATGCTGACGCCCTACCGCGACTACCTGGTCCACCACGCAAGCAAGGACATCACCAAGGGCAACCTGGTCACTACCGGTCCTCTGGAGGGCTTCACGACCCGCCTCAAGGTGAGCGGATACGGCGGTGTGGTCCTCGCCGCCCCGGTCATCGTGTGGGAGCTGTGGCGGTTCATCACACCGGGTCTCCACAAGCACGAGAAGCGCTACATCGTCCCCTTCGTCGCCGCCGCGGTCGTGCTGTTCGCCAGCGGGGTGACCACCGCGGTGCTGGTCTTCCCCAAGGCCCTGGACTGGCTGATCAGCGTCAGCGGTTCGGGCATCGTGCCGCTGTTCTCGCCGTCTCGGTACTTCACCCTCTACATGGCCATGGCCCTCATCTTCGGGGCCGTCTTCATGTACCCGCTGGTGCTGGTCTTCCTGCAGCTGGTGGAGGTCGTACCCAGCCGTAAGTGGCGCCAGTGGCGTCGGCCCGCCATCGTCGTCATCTGCCTGGTCGCGGCGGTGATCACCCCTAGCAGCGATCCCTTCTCCTTCCTCGCCATGGCCGTGCCCATGCTCGTCCTCTACGAGGTGAGCATCGTGGTGGGTCGCCTCCTCGGCAAGTAGGGAGTCAGGCCGACGTCGACGGAGCCCGAGCTCAACTCCACAGCCGATCCGCGAGCCCGTTTCGTCGCCGGTCTGGGCTTCGATCTCGACGCCTTCCAGGTCCGGGCCCTCGACGAGCTCGATGACGGCGGCAGCGTGGTCGTCGCCGCCCCGACCGGTTCGGGCAAGACGGTGGTGGCCCAGTACGCCGTGTCCCGTGCTGTCGCCGACGGGCGCAAGGCCTTCTACACCACACCCCTCAAGGCGCTGTCCAACCAGAAGTACTGGGAGCTGGTGCGCCGCCACGGCTCCGAGCAGGTCGGGCTCCTGACCGGGGACAATTCGATCAACGGTACGGCCCCCATCGTGGTCATGACCACCGAGGTCCTACGCAACATGATCTACGCCTCGTCGGGCGCCCTCACCGGACTGCGCTACGTCATCCTCGACGAGGTCCACTACCTGCAGAACGCCTACCGGGGACCCGTCTGGGAGGAGGTGATCATCCACGCACCGCCCGGGGTCGACCTGGTGTGCCTCAGCGCCACGGTGTCCAACGCCGAGGAGCTCGCCGACTGGATCCGCACCGTGCGAGGTCCCACCGCCGCGGTCATCGAGGAGCGCCGACCGGTGGAGCTGCACGACCTCTACCTGTTCGGGGATCGATCCAGCGACCGCCTCCTGCTCATGCCGACGCTGCTCGACGGCCGACCCAACCCCGAGGCGGTGGCCCTCGACTCGCGGACGCTGCGCCGCCCCGGCCTGCAGGGTCGGCCGCGGGGACGGCTGTTCACCCCCCGGCGGGTGGAGGTCATCGATCTGCTGGCCGAGCACGAGATGCTCCCGGCCATCTACTTCATCTTCTCCCGGGCCGCCTGCGACGACGCGGTGGCGGCCTGCCGGAGGGAGGGGAAGCGTCTGACCACGGCCGAGGAGCGCCGCCAGATCCGGGCCATCGTGGCGGAGCACGTGGAGCCGCTGTCCGAGGAGGACCTGGGCGTGCTCGACTATGGGTCGTGGCTGAGCGGCCTGGAGGCCGGCTACGCCGCTCACCACGCCGGGATGGTGCCGTCGTTCAAGGAGGCCGTGGAGGCCTGCTTCGCGGCCAGCCTGGTGAAGGTCGTCTTCGCCACCGAGACCCTGTCGCTCGGTATCAACATGCCGGCCCGGACCGTCGTCATCGAGAAGCTCACCAAGTTCACCGGGGAGCGCCACGAGTTCCTGACCCCCGGGGAGTACACCCAGCTCACCGGCCGGGCCGGCCGGAGGGGTATCGACGAGGTCGGCTACGCCGTGGTGCTCTGGTCACCGTTCGTGCCCTTCGATCAGGTCGCCGGGCTGGCCGGGGCCCGGACCTACGCCCTGACCAGCAGTTTCCGCCCCACCTACAACATGGCGGCCAACCTGGTGCGCCGTTACCCGCCCGACGAGGCCCACCACCTTCTCAACCTGTCCTTCGCCCAGTTCCGGGCCGACAGCGACGTGGTGCGGCTCGAGACCCAGTTGGAGCGCGCCGCCGCGGCCCTGCGCGACGCCCGGCGGTCGGCGACCTGTGAGAGGGGCGACGCCGAGGAGTACCGCACCCTGGTGCGGGCCGGCGAGGACCCCGGCCGGCCGGGGGTGGCCCCAGCCGCCGAGGTGGTCGTCGCGCTCGAACGGGTCCGCCCCGGCGACGTGCTGGTCGTACCCGGAAAGCACCACGGCGGCCGCATCGCGGTGCTGTCGACCCGCCACCGACGGGGCGGTGACATCAGGCTGCGGGCCGTCACCGGCGACCGCAAGGTGGTGATGCTCGGGCCGCGGGACTTCCCTGATCCGCCGGTGGCGGTGGCCCGCCTCCAGTTCCCCGCCCCCTACGCCCCCAACAACGCCGGCTTCCGCCGGCAGGTGGCTTCATCGTTGCTGGCCGTCCGCCTCGCGGAGACCGACGGTCCGGCCCCGGGCGCCTCCACGGAGGGTGCCGGCCTGCTCCACGCGGTGGTCGCTGACAGCCATCCCGTGGCCTCCTGCCCCGACGCCCGGCTCCATCTGCGGGCCCTCGACCGGGCCGAGCGGCTGGGCCGCGAGGTGGAGCGCCTCCAGAGGAGGGTCAAGGGGCGCCTCGAGTCCCTCGCCCGCCAGTTCGACCGGGTGCTGCGGGTACTGGAGGCGTGGGGCTATGTGGACGGCTGGAACCTCACCGACGCCGGGGTGCGCCTGGCCCGGCTCTACCACGAGTCAGATCTGCTGATCGCCGAATGCCTCGGGCAGGGGATCCTCGACGGACTGGGCGAGGCGGAGATGGCCGCGGCGGTGTCGGTCTTCACCTTCGAGAGCCGCGGTCAGGGGGGGACGGGGACCTGGTTGCCCACCCCCCGCCTGCGCCGGCGCTGGGCCGCGGTGACCCAGCTGGCGGGCGAGCTGAACGCCGCCGAGGATGAGGCCGGACTGCCTCTGACCCGTCCCCCCGACCCCGGCTTCGCGTCCCTGGCCTATGCCTGGGCTGAGGGGGAGGACCTGGCCGAGGTGATAGGGGAGGAGGAGATGTCAGGCGGTGACTTCGTGCGCAACGTCAAGCAGTTGATAGATCTCCTGCGCCAGGTCGGCCAAACGGCGCCCCAGGAGGCCACCGCTCAGGCCGCCCGGACCGCCGCCGAGCGCCTGATGCGCGGCGTGGTGGCCGCCTCGTCGGTGATACCGGCGTGAGATCGCTTCGCAGCCCCGGCCTTTCCCGGGTCCACCTGCCCGGGCGCCACGGCCCGTAGATTGGCACCCGGTATGGCCAGCGTCGACCCCGGAATCTACGCCGTGGAGGAGTGGACCGACGACGAGGCGGACGTTCTGCGGCGGTACTTCACGAACCTCGACGGTCCGGTGTTCGCCTTGGTCAACCTGCCCGAGGTGGTCAAAGGCGCGCTGTTCGCCCGTTACTCCCGTTCGGCCAAGAGCCTGCGGCGGCTGTTCCTCGACGAGTTCGTCGGCGACCTCGACATAAGCGGCGACCTCGGCGTCGACGCCACGGTTGGACTGGCCCGGGCCGAGCAGCTCTATGACAAGATTTTCTTCGAGTACGGCGACGATTCGGTGGCCCAGCTGGGCGGGGTGCACCTGGCCTGCGAGCAGGCCTCGAACGTGCTCACCAAGGTCCTCGAGTGGGGCCGGCTCATGTCCTACATGGAGAAGTCGACCCGCTACGTGGCCTACGACAGCCGGCTCCCCAACGGTCGCTACCGCTACTACCGCGACACCGAGATCCTGGACTCGCCGCTCGGTGCCCGCTACGTGGGCGACATGGACCGGCTCTTCGACGCCTACGCCGAGCTGCTGCCGGTCCTTCAGTCGCACTTCGCCGCCGTCTACCCCAAGGCCTCCGGCGACTCCGACTTCGTGTGGCGCCAGTCGGTGCGGGCCAAGGCCTTCGACGCCCTGCGCGGCATGCTGCCGGCGGGAGCCACCTCCAATCTGGGCATCTACGCCAGCGGCCAGGCCTACGAGTCGCTTCTCATCCGCATGCGGGCCCACCCCCTCCCCGAGGCCCGCTCCTACGCCGAGCTCATGCTCGCCGAGCTGCGCAAGGTGATCCCGTCGTGGGTCAAGCGGGTGGACGTGGCCGACCGGGGCGTGGCCCATTCCGACTATCTCGAGGCCAACCGTTCGGCCATGCAGGCCCTCGCCGACGGCCTGTTCGGACCGGAGCCGGACCCCTCGGCCTCGCCTATGGCCGGCCGGGCCCCCCACGTCGAGCTGCTCGACTGGGACCCTGACGGTGAGGTCAAGGTGGTGGCCGCCATGCTCTACCCCTACACGGATCGTCCCGAGTCGGTCGTGGACGCGAAGGTGGCATCGATGAGCGCCGAGGAGCGCCTGGAGGTGGTGCGCCGCTACGTCGGGGACCGCCAGAACCGCCGCCACCGGCCCGGCCGGGCCCTGGAGCGGTGCGGCTACCGCTTCGACGTCGTCTCCGACTACGGGGCCTTCCGGGACCTCCAGCGTCACCGGCTGCTGACCGTCGAATGGCAGGACCTCACTCCGGCCCACGGCTACAGCCAGCCCGCGGCGGTGATCGAGGCCGGCGTGGAGGACGCTTACGGAGCGGCCATGCAGCGATCCGCCGACCTGTGGTCATCCCTGTCCACCCGCTTCCGCCCGTCGCAGGCCGCCTACGCCGTGGCTCTGGCCTACCGGATCCG
The DNA here is from genome assembly GCA_021838445.1 of Actinomycetes bacterium. Lineage (GTDB taxonomy): Bacteria > Actinomycetota > Acidimicrobiia > Acidimicrobiales > Palsa-688 > JAKCDU01. The sequence goes on from JAKCDU010000001.1 coordinate 189,679, forward strand.
CTACGTGATGCAGTTCAATGCCCGGGAGGCCATGCACCTGCTGGAGCTGCGGACCAGCCCCCAGGGTCATCCCGAGTACCGCCAGGTCTGCCAGCAGATGCACTACCTGATCGCCGAGCGGGCCGGTCACCGCGTCATCGCCGCCATGATGAGCTACGTGGACGGCGCCGACTACGACTCGGCCGGCCTCGAGCGCCTCCAGGCCGAGCGCCGGGCCGAGAGCCGCCGCGTCGAGCGGGCCCCCGCCACCTCCTGAGATTCGGGGGTGGGGGGCGCTCACCAACCCGGCCGACGCTGTTGTCCATGTTGACAAAGGGGTTGCTGAGGTTGCTGTTGACGTTGTAACTTCACGGTGACGGGCGGAGGGATTGGATCCCTTTCTTCTGCCATGCCCGTGACCCGCCCCATCCGTCTCGTGATCGCCTTGGGCGTCCTGTCCAGCGCCCTGTCGTTCGGGCTGGCCGACTGGTCAGGGAGCAGCGCCGCCTACGTGGTCCAGCCCGGCGACACACTGTGGGGGATCGCCACCTCGCGCGGCCTGACCGTGGCCCAACTGGCGTCGGCCAACGGCATCAACCCGCTGGACATCCTGCCCATAGGGGAGCGACTGGCCATCCCCGGCGTCACCCTCGCCTCGGTCACCAGCCCGGCTCCCGCAGCCGGCCCATCCAACGGGTTCGGCTTCTGCGCCGCGTTCACCTACACGCCGGGCCCCACCGGCGTACTGCCGGCCCAGCTGTCCGGTTCGCCGACCTTCTACCAGCTCGATCCCCTTTTCCGGCACTGGGCCGCCTACTACGGCCTGTCAGCGTCGCTCCTGGAGGCCGTGGACTGGCTCGAGTCGGGCTGGCAGCAGGGTGTGGTATCAGTGACCGGGGCGGTGGGTATCGGCCAGATAGAGCCCTACACAGCCACCTTCATCGACCAGCAGTTGGTCGGCTTCACCCTCGACTACGTGCACTCCCCGTCGGACAACATCCGCATGTCGGCCGCCTACCTGGCCTTCCTGGCCGGCAAGGAGGCCGACAACCAGTGCGCCACCGTCGCCGCCTACTACGAAGGGCCGATCAACCTGCAGAACTACGGGGTGCTCCCCGACGCCCAGCAGTATGTCGCCGACGTGGAGACCCTCCTGCCCCGCTTCTCCTGAGAGCCGCTCGGCGGAGGAGAGAATTCGGCGGCTGACCCCTTGACGGGAGGGTCACCGGTCCGCGACCGTATGTGGCGCAGTTACGCCCGCCGGAGCGGTGGAGCGTGGCCAGGGTGGCCTGGCGGAGCCAAGTAGACAACGGGCGTTGCACGCCGGTCGACCCTACCGGGGTACGACCCGCAACGATCGGCCCCAAAGGTTCCCCAGGCTGCCCGGCGCACACCGGCGGAATAGAAGGGTGACGTCGATGGTTGGGACGTGCCCCGGACCGCGAGTCCGGCGTCTAGTATCCCGCGCCTGACGATCTCGGACGGCTGTCGCGGGTGACTCCCACCGAAGACTTTTTAAGGATCACGAATGGCTAAAGATGATTTGGACGAAGACGCCCTGGAAGAGTCCGAGGATCTGCCCGACGATCTCGATGAGGACGAGCTCGACGAGATCGACGAGGAGGACGACATCGATGATCTCGGCGACGACGATGAGGGTGTCGTGGCCGACATCGAGGGCGATGACGAGGAGGACGACAGCGCCGCCATCGCCCTGAAGGCCCGCAGCGACGACGACGACGAGGACGAGGACGACGACGACGAGGATTCAGATGACGTGGAGGCCAGTCTCGACGTCATATTGAAGGAGAGGCTGGTCGTCCCCGACGACGACGAGGACGACGAGGACGACGAGGACGTGGTCGACGGCGACGACCGCAGCGAGAGCCCGCTGCGGGTCCTGCCCAAGCAGCCTGGTGAGTTCGTCTGCCAGTCGTGCTTCCTCGTCAAGCACCCCAGTCAGCTCGCCGATCCGGTAGCCCAGTTGTGCCGGGACTGTGTCTAGGATCCAACGGTGACCGAGGAACCGCCCACGCCCCTCGACGTGGCTCTCGACGTGTTCTTCTACGCTCCGGTGGGGCTCGCCATCACCGCCGCTGAAGAGCTCCCCAAGCTGGCCGAGAAGGGCCGCTCCCGGGTGGGAGCCCAGGTCGGGATGGCCCGGGTGGTCGGGCGGTTCGCGGTGAGTCGGGGCCGCCAGAGCTTCGAGAAGCGGTTCACTCCGCCCCCTCATCCCGGCCCCCCGACAGGGTTCGATTCGGGTCCGCACCGCGACTCGGAGCCGGAGGTCACCCTTCCCGCCGCCTCCGCCGGTGACCAGGTCCCCGCTGGGACCGGCCCGGTGGGCGCCCCCGCCGCCAGCGATCTGGAGGCGGGCCCCCCGCCCCCCGAGGCCGCCGAGTTGGCCATACCCGGATACGACTCCCTCTCGGCGTCCCAGGTGGTTCAGCGTCTGGCCGGCCTGAGCCGGTCCGAGCTGGCGTCGGTGGGGGAGTATGAGAGGGCCCATCGGGGTCGCCGGACCATCCTCAACCGGATAGCCCAGCTGCAGGGCCAGTAGGGCCGCGGCCGGTGGAGCACTGTGCCCGCCCGGCCGCGGAGGCAGATCTGGGCGATCTGCGGAGGTTGTGGGACCAGGCGGTGGCCGAGTTGGACGGCCAGCGCGGCGGGTGGTCTCTCGCTGGCGGCCTCTGGAGAGACGATCTCGATGCTTTCCTCGGCCACGCCCTCGCCGGTGGCGACGGCGACCGCCTGATGGTCCTCGGCACGAGCCGCGGCCGCCCGGTGGGAGTGGCCTCGTTGATGGCCGACCGGGACCGCAGGGAGCCGCTCGGCGTGCTGGAACTGATATACGTCGAGCCCCCATCCCGTCGGACCGGCATAGCGGCGGCCATGCTGCAGTTGGTCCTCGATCGCTGCGAGGAGTGGGGGGTGGCGGGCCTCGACGCCCCCGCCCTGCCCGGTAACCGGACGGCCAAGTCGTTCTTCGAACGACTTGGGATGCGGGCCCGGCTGCTGGTGATGCACCGCACGACCGGTGCTCCCCCTGAAGACCACGACGCGTCCCATGTCGACCGCGCCGCCGATGGTCAGGGGCCCGCCGATGTCGGCCCCCCGGCCGGTGGTTGACGACTTCGCCCCCATGGGCGGGGTCGGATCGGAGGGGGGACCTCCCCGGCCCGAGGTGGCGGTGGGTGCTGTCGCGGTCTTCGACGGCGCCATCCTCATGGTGCGGCGGGGGAGGGGTCCGGCGCAGGGGACGTGGTCGGTTCCGGGGGGACGGGTCGAGCCGGGGGAGACCCTGGCCGAGGCGGTGGTCCGGGAGCTGTCGGAGGAGACCGGTCTCGACGGTGTCTGCGAGTCCCTAGTGGGGTGGGCCGAGCACATCGGCCCCGATTACCATTACGTCATCCTGGATTTCCGGGTCACCGTCCTGTCGGACTCGGATCCGATCGCCGGTGATGATGCGTCCGAGGCCCGATGGGTCCGGCTCTCGGACGTGGCCGACCTGACGCTGGCCGAAGGCCTGGCCGAGTTCCTCCACGACCACGGGATTCTCGCCACCTTCAGCTAGGCGGCGCCGTGGTCACTAGCTGTCGGCCTCGGTGTTGGCGGCGTCGCTGGCCGGGGCGTCGCTGGCCGGGGCGTCGCCGGCCGGGGCGTCGCTGGCCGGGGCGTCGCCGGCCGGGGCGTCGCCGGCCGGGGCGGCATGGCTGCCTTCGTCGGCATGCGCCGCGTCGGCCGCCGCGTCAGTTGCGGGGGCTGCCTCGGCGGTGGTGACGTCGGCCGGTCCTGCTTCGGCGGCTGCTCCCACGATGCCTCGCGCCGGCGGGACGTCCGGGGCGCCGGCGGGCTCTGACGAGGTCCCCTGTCCGGCAGGGGCGGGCGGGGAGGCCTCGGTCTGCTCGCTGCGAGCCTCGGTTCCATTCGGCCGACCCGTCTCGCTGCGCCGGCCAGGGCGGCTGCCCGCCGGGCGGCTGCCCGCCGGCCGGTCCTGGGAGCGTCGCCGGCCGGGGATGGGGGCGGGGGGCGGGGGAATAGCTACGCCCAGCAGCTTGGCCAGGGCGGGGATGTTGCCCGAGTACTGGTGGGCAGCCCGCTTGAGATCGGGCGGGGCGTTGTCGGGTAGCCCGGTGGGGACCACGGCCCGCCGGATGGGCGACTCCGCCACTGCCTCGAGCAGGGAGGCCCACAGCTCGGGAGGGGTCTCGGGCGACAGGGTGGCTCCGGCCGCGGCGGTCAGACGATCGGCCAGCTCGGCCTCGAGGCGGGCCCCGGCGTCAGGCGGCCGGGCCGACAGCCGGACGGCCCGTACCACCCGGCCGGCGTCCAGTTGAGTGGTGATGTCGGCGGTCCAGGTGGCGTGGAGCTTGGCCACCCGGGATTCGATGGCTTCGCGCAGGGTGGCGGCCAGCGCCCGGCTCTCGTCGTCGCGGGCGAGGTCGGACCCGGCGACGACCGAGCGAAGATCGCGCATCGAGATGTCGGCCACGGCGGCGGCTGCGGCTTCGGCCCGGTCCCGCCACTCGGCGGCCCGGAGGCGGGGGAGCAGGGACTCGGCCAGCGCCAGCAGCGCCTCGGAGTTGGGAGCCGCCCGACCGTCGGCTTCGGCCTTTTCCCGCTCGAGGTGCAGCGCCGTGCGCACCGCAGGTATCCCACCCCTGAGCAGGTGCTCGGCTATGGGCTGATGCTCGGGGGGAAGCGAGTCCATGACCGCCCGGCGGTGGGTCGAGCCAGGGTTGAGGCGTCGGGCCTTGGAACGGTCGAGGTGCTCGGCCTGCGAGGACGTACGACCCGCGCCCCGCCGGTCGGAGTCGGGGCCCGGCCGACTGGCGGCACCCTCCCGGGCGCGCCCCTCACGGCTGCGGCTGTCGGGGGGTCCCGAGTCGCCCCCCGGTCCGGCGTCGCGGCGGGGACCGGCCTCTCGGCGGGGTCCGGCGTCACGGCGCGGGCGCCCGTCGGTGGAATCGCCCGAAGGGGCACCGTCACGGCGGGGCCTTCCGAGGTCACCCCGGGGACGGCCGTCCCCGGTACGCCCCGGGCCGCGGTCACGCCGCCGGGAGTCGTCGCCGTCGCGGGGGCGATCCCGCCGTTCGGCGCGACCCACGAGCTGAGTCGTCACGGGTGGGGTGTCGGGACGGCTCGGGCCCACGACCTCGATGCGTTGGGCCTGGGGACGGTCCTCGCGCTTGGGCGCGGTCACCGAGGTGATGACGATGCCTTCGAGCTCGAATTCGGCCTCGGCCTTGACGGTGTCGCCGGCCTTGGCCCCTTCGTAGAGCAATCCGCCGTCCAGCACTCCCTTGGGCTCCCGGGCCCCAGCGGCGCGCCAGGTCCATGTGCCGTCAGGGCGCGCGCTAGTCAGCTCTATGTCAATTCTACGGGGCACACCCCTTACGCTATCGAAACCAGGAGGTCCCTGTACCAGGTGCGGCGCGCTTGGCTAGCCTCAGCCATGGCCGACGTTCCCGTGCTGATGGTTCATGGCTTCGCCTCGTCATTCGAACGCAACTGGCGGGAGCCCGGTTGGGTGGACGTTCTCGAGGATGAGGGCCACCGGGTGTTCGGGGTGGACATCCTCGGTCACGGGGACGCGCCCAAGCCCACCGAGCCGGAGGCCTACCGGGATATCGACCTCGGCGTGGAGAACGCCCTGCCTGAATCCGGCCAGGTTGATGCCGTCGGCTTCAGCATGGGAGGCCAGCTGCTGCTCCGGGTGGCTTCGCGGGTGCCGGGGCGGTTCCGCCGGATCGCTCTCGGCGGAGTCGGGGACAATGTGTTCGGCGGATCCACCGCCGAGGCGGCGGCGGTGGCCATCGAGGAGGGCCGGGCGCTCGGCCTCGACGACGAGGGGGTGGAGGGGCACGAGGCCCTCGGCGCCTTCGCCCGCTTCGCCCAGGCCCCCGGCAATGATCCGGCCGCCCTGGCCGCCTGCATGCGCCGGCCCGAGCAGCGCCTCACCGAGCAGGACCTGGCCCGGGTGACGGTACCGGTGCTGGTGGTCCTCGGCGACCGCGACTTCGCCGGACCGGCCGAACGGCTCGTGGCGGCCCTGCCCGAGGCGCGCCTGGTGACCCTTACAGGCGCCGACCATTTCGGCACGCCCAAGGACTTCCGCTTCATCGAGGCGGTGGTGGACTTCCTCCGCTAGCTACTAGCGTGGCCTGAATGGGTCGAGGAGCACGTTCAACCGTCCGCTGGAAGCACGATCGTATTCGACGCAAGAAGGCGCGCGACGCCCGGGCGAAGGTCGCCAAAGGCGACGCCCGCAAGTCCGCGTCGCCGACCAGCTGAACCTTCCTGTAGGGCCACCCGGCTGATGGGGTGGCAATCGACTCGGTGACCCCGGGTCCTCGCTGACCCGGGTTATTACTGATAACTGTGATTATCCGTAACAGAATGGTCGAGGACTCCTGAGGGAGGACTCCGGAGGTCGGCGCCACGACTTTTCGACTGTCTCAAGTGCGGCGGGGGTCGGGTCGATGTAGGGGCGGCGATGCCTGGGGGTTCTGATCGTCTGTCGCCGGGACAGGTGGACACCGTGTTGGAAGCGGCCGTCCTCGGCGCGGCATGGGCGTTCGAAGCCCTGTACCGCCACTTCGCGCCGGCCGTGGTCGGCTACCTGCGGGTGCAGGGCGTCTGGGATCCCGAGGATCTCTCCAGCGAGGTGTTCCTGGCCGTGTTCCAGGGCCTCAGCGCTTTCACCGGCGGGGCGGGCGAATTCCGCACGTGGCTGTTCGCCATCACCTACCGCAAGGTCATCGACGACCGGCGGCGCTCCAGCCGCCGTCCCCTTCCCGCCGGCAGCGCCGGCGCCGTCGCCGCAGCCAGCGGCGACGACACCGAATCGGCGGTGATGGCCGGGCTCGAAGCCGAGCGGGTGGCTCAACTGTGCCAGCAGTTGTCGGCCGACCAGCGAGACGTGATCCTGCTCCGGCTGCTCGGCGACCTCAGCGTCGAAGAGACGGCGTCGGCGATCGGCAAGTCGGCCAGCGCCGTCAACGCGCTGCAGCACCGGGGGCTGCAGGCATTGAAGAAGGTGCTGAACTCAGAAATCTCGGCTCAGGCCGCATGGCAATGAGCCACGACGGCGATTACGGGGCTGAGATGCGCAAGCCCCGAGCGTTGAGCGACCGCCAGGTCGAGGACTTCTTCACCGGCAGCGTGGCCGGTGAGGACCTCCTCACCTCGTTCGCCCATGCCGCCCGGGCGGCGGCTACCGGGCCAGCTCCCCTCCCCACCGGAGAGCTGGCCCGGATCCTGGCCGACGGTCTCACCATCGACAAAGGCGACCTGCCGGTGATGGCAGCCAGCAAAGCATCCGGGCCTCGAGGAGAGGTGTCCGGGCTACCGAAATGGAGAAGACCCATCGTGGCCACCACAACGTTGATCACCACCCTCATCGCCAAGGTCGGCATGGCCAGCGCCGCGGCCAAGGCCGGACTGGCCACTGCTGCTCTGGCCGGCGCGTTCACCGCCGCCGGTGCCGCCGGCGCTCTGCCGGCGCCCGTGCAGAACGCCGTCTCACACGCCGTCTCCGCGGTCACCCCGGTCCACCTGCCCACCACCGCTAACAGCCACGCCAACCCGGGGACCCACCAACCCAGCAGCCAAAGCGGTACTCACGGCCGGCCGACCTCGCCGGGCAGCGGCGGCCTGGCCCAGGCCAACAGCGGCCCCGCGGCCGGTCACGCTCCCACCAGCACCCCCGGCGGCAAGCCCTCCAGCGTCGATAGCGGCCGGCCGACCTCGCCGGGCAGCGGCGGCCTGGCCCAGGCCAACAGCGGCCCCGCGGCCGGTCACGCTCCCACCAGCACCCCGGCCGCGGCGGGCAGCGCCAGCTCGAGAGCCAACGGCGCGCCGCCGGCGCCGTTCGCCTCCGCGGAGCCGTCCGGCCACGGCGTTGGTCAGGCCGGATCAACCCCCCCTGCCGGCAGCTCGGCCGCCACGAGCCGCATCCCGACCAGCCTCCCGGCTTCCGGCAGCGCCTCCCACCCCGCCGGCCCCACCTCCCGCCCCTGACCCACCAGCCACGGCCAGAGCCGTGGGCAGCCGCGAAGCCGGAGCGGACCGCGCCGACGGTCCGCTCCGGCGCGCCACCCCCGCACCGGGTGCACTCCTGCCCGGAGGTCCCACGCGGTCGGGCACGCAGGTCCGGCACAGGAGGTTCCGATGGCGTCGTCCTGTCGGGCGACGGGCTGCGGCCCGGCCGCGGGCCGTCCACCCTCCCCGGTTCCGGCGGCGGCGGCCGGTAGCCTCCAAGGCTGGAATGGCCCGCTCCCGCCCGACGCCGACGATCGTCGCCCGGCGCCGCCTCGGATCCGACTCGGCGCTTTCCGACGCCTTGGAGCACTGGCTGCTGACCCTCGGCGCGGCCAAGCCGTCCCCCGCCACGCTGGCCGCCTACCGGCGCGACATCGAAGGCGTCGGTGGACGCCTGGCGGTGATCGAGGGACTCGCCGACCCGGCCGCGCTGGACGGCGCCGACCCGGTCGCCCAGACCCTGGGCGCGGTCCGGGTGCGGGACCTGGGGCGCCAGGCCCTGGTCGCGGCGTTCGCCTCGTGGGCCACCGACCATGCCTCGTCGTCGGTTCGCCGGGCCCACTCGGCGTGGTCGGGACTGTTCGACCATCTCGTCGCCGAGCAGGTCGTCGAGGGCAACCCGATGGCCGCCGTGCCCAAACCCAAGAGCCCGTCCACCCTCCCCCGCTCCATCCGGGCCGAGGGGGCCGTGGGTCGCCTCCTGGCCGTGGCCTCCGAAGCCGACCCGCGCGCCCGCCAGCCCTGGCCGGCGCGCGACCTGGCTCTGGTCGCCACCTTCTGCGTCACGGGCATCCGCGAGGCCGAGGCCGCCGGGCTGTCCATAGGCGGCCTGGTCGGCGATCGGGGGGCCCGCCGATTCGAGGTCAGGGGGAAGGGCGACAAGGTGCGGCCCGTCCCCCTCGAACCCGCTCTGGACCAGGTTCTGGACACCTATCTGGAGGAGCGGACCCGACGCTTCCCCGACCACGACCTCGACCACCCGGCCACCCCGCTGTTCGTCGACGGTCGGGGGCGGCGCCTGACCGTCCACCAGATCCGGTACCTGGTGGAGCGGCTGTACGTGCGGGCCGGTATCCGGGCCCAGATACCGGCCGGGGCGCTGGTCCACGCGCTGCGCCACACCTTTGCCACCTCGGCTCTGGAGGCCGGGGCCGACGTGGTGGAGCTGCAGGAGTTGCTCGGCCACGCCAGCCTCGAGACCACCCGCCGCTACCTGTCGGCCACGGCCCAGGGACTACGCCACGTGATCAGGTCCCATCCCAGCTCGGCGGCTCTGCGGGAGGCCACCTCACGACCGGTTCCGGGCCCGGGGCGCGACGGCGCCTAGGTCCCCGGGCCCGAGCGTGGTTGGACTCCGGGGGCGCGACAGCGCTCCGGTCCTAATCGGGAACGATGGCGGTTGGGTTCCGGGCCGCCCGGGGTAACCGGGCCGATCAGGAGGCGTCGTGGGCGGCCACCGCGTCCCAGGTCGGTAGCAGCACCCGGGCGGCGAGGGCCTCGTCCACCCGCCCGACGGGGGTGGTGCGCGGCGCCGCCGCCCCCTCCCCCGGCTCGTCACCGGCGATGGCGATCAGAGCGTCGGCCAGAGCTCCGAGCGTCTCCGGGCTCTCGGTCTCGGTGGGCTCGATCATCAGGGCCTCGTCGACGATCAGGGGGAAGTAGACCGTCGGGGCGTGGAAGCCCTTCTCCAGGAGCCGCTTGCCCACATCGAGGGCCCGCATCCCGCGGTCCTTCTTGAGGGTCGTGGTCGAGGCTACGAACTCGTGCATGTTGGGCCGGTCGTAGGGTAGGTCGTAGGTGCCGCGCAGCCGGTGGCGGAGCCAGTTGGCGTTGAGGACGGCCCCCTCGGCCACCCGGCGCAAGCCGTCGCCACCGTTGGCCAGGATGTAGGAATAGGCCCGGGCCAGGGCCAGGGCGTTCCCGTACCAGGTGTGGACCCGCCCGATGGAGCGGGACGGGGTCCGCCAGGCGAAGGTGCCGTCGTCGCCCCGGGCCGGGACCGGCCCGGGGAGAAACTCAGCGAGACGCTCCGACACGGCCACCGGCCCGGCCCCGGGACCGCCGCCGCCGTGGGGCACGGCGAAAGTCTTGTGCAGGTTCATGTGCACGATGTCGAAGCCCATGTCCCCCGGCCGGGTGACGCCGAGGATGGCGTTGAGGTTGGCGCCGTCGTAGTACAGCAACCCGCCGACCTCGTGCACCGCCTCGGCGATCGCGGCGATGTCCTCCTCGAACAGGCCGAGGGTATTGGGATTGGTGAGCATGATGCCGGCCACGTCACTGTCGAGACGGGCCCGGAGGGCCTCGAGGTCGACCAGGCCCCGCTCGTCGGAGGGGACCGTGACCGTCTGGTAGCCGCCGAGGGTCACCGACGCCGGGTTGGTGCCGTGAGCCGAGTCCGGAATGATGATCTTGGTGCGCCGCTCGCCCCGCGATTCGTGCCAGGCCCTCATGAGCAGCAGGCCGGTGAGCTCACCGGCGGCCCCGGCGGGGGGTTGCAGGGTGCAGGCGTGCATGCCCGTGACCTCGCAGAGGCTGTCGCCGAGCGACCAGAGCAGCTCCAACCAGCCCTGGGCCAGAGCGGCCGGCGTGGCCGGGTGGACGGCGGCCAGGCCCGGTAGGGAGGCGGCGTCGTCGCACAGCTTGGGGTTGTACTTCATGGTGCACGAACCGAGCGGGTAGGCGCCGAGGTCCACCGAGTACTGGCGGTGGGTGAGGCGGGTCACGTGGGCCACGAGGTCGCGCTCGGAGACCTCGGTGAGCGCGACCGGCTCGGGCCGCAGGTACCCGGCCGGTACGAGCTCCTCGGCGGTCCACTCGGGAAGGCCCGTGGTCCGGAAGGAGAAGGACCGTCGGCCTTCGCTCGAGAACTCGAAGATGGTCGGCTCGTGGTCCCGTCCGAGCAGCGGGGCGCTGGTCGCCCGACCGCCGGGAGCGGCTGCTGTGGGTGTGACGGAGCTCATCAGCGGACCACCTTCTCGAAGCAGGACACGTAATTGTCGATCTCGGCCTTCGTGCGCCGCTCGGTGACGGCTACGAGGAGGGCGTCACCGGAGTCGGTGACCACTCCCCCGTCGAGCCCTACGGGCACCCCGGCGAGGAACCCCTCGTCGGCCATCCGCTCCACCACCACGGTGGCCGGCACCGGGGTACGCAGGGCGAACTCCCGCAGGGTGGGGGCATCTGTGAGCAGCTCCACGCCGGGGATGGCGGTGAGCGCCTCCCGGGCGTAGCGGGTGCCGCGGGCGCAGCGCAGGGCCATCTCCCGCAGCCCGGCGGTCCCCAGCCAGGACAGCTGGATCATGCACGCCACGGCGATGAGGGTCTGGTTGGTGCAGACGTTGGAGGACGCCTTCTCCCGGCGGATGTCCTGTTCGCGGGCCCGCAGGGTGGTGACGTAGGCCGGCCTCCCCTCGGTGTCGACGGTGCGGCCGACCAGGCGGCCCGGCAGACGGCGGACCTGCTCGGACCGGCAGGCGAACAGCCCCAGGTAGGGACCGCCGAACGAGAGGGGTGTGCCGAAGGGCTGACCCTCCCCCACCACCACGTCGGCGCCCAAGTCCCCGGGGGGAGCCAGCAGACCCGAAGACACCGGGTCGAAACCGGCGATGAGCAGGGCGTCGTGGGCATCGGCGACGTGGCGGGCGGCCTTCAGGTCCTCGTAGGCCCCGAGGTAGTTGGGGGACGCCACGACGAGAGCGGCGGGTGCCTCGACGGGAGCGCCGGCCGCCGCCGGGTCCATCGCCGACCAGTCGGTCACGCCGTTGCGGAGGGGCACGTCGACGAGGCGGTGACCGGTCCCGGCGGCGAAGGTGGCGAGGGTGGCCCGCCAGTGCGGGTGGAGCCCGCCGCTCAGCCACACCGTGGGGCGCTTCTTGGCGGCCACCGCCAGGTTGACGCCTTCCACCGCGGCCGAGGCCCCGTCGTAGAGCGAGGCGTTGGCGATGGGCAGACCGGAGATACGGGAGATCAGCGACTGGTATTCGAAGAGCGCCTGGAGCACCCCTTGGGCCACTTCGGGCTGATAGGGCGTGTAGGCGGTGACGAACTCGGAGCGGAACGTCAGCCGCTTGGTGGCCGACGGCACCTCGTGGTCGTAGGCGCCGGCGCCGGCGAAGCAGATGAGATCGGAACCGAAGCGGTTGAGCGCCGCCAGGCGGTCCATCTCGGCCAGCACATCGGGTTCGGGCATGCCCGCCGGCAGGTCCAGCCCGCCGGCCAGGCGGAGCGCCTCGGGCACGACCTCGAACAGCTCGTCGAGCGAGCTGAGACCGATGTCGGCCAGCATGCGCTCGATGTCGCGGTCGGTATGGGGAACGAAGTGACCCACGTCTAGTCCTTCTTCTTCTCGACGAACGGCAATTTCACGATGGTGGCCGGGACCGGTCGGCCCCGGAGGTCTATCTCCACTGCGGTTCCGGGGGTGACCCCGGGGGGCAGGAAGGCGAGGGCGATGCCGTGGCCGAGCACCGGAGAGAAGTTGCCGCTCGTGACCTCGCCGATCCGCTCTCCGGCCCGGGTCACCGCAGCTCCGGCCCGGGGGGGCTGGCGACCCTCGGTGGAGAGCCCGGCGAGGAGGCGGCGCACCCCGTTGGCCCGCTCCTTCTCCAGGGCCGCCCGTCCCCGGAATCCCTCCGCCTTGGACCACGACACCACCCAGCCGAGCCCGGCCTGCAACGGGGTGATGCCCGGCCCCAGCTCGTGACCGTGCAGCGGCAGAGCCGCCTCGAGGCGCAGCGTGTCGCGCGCTCCCAGCCCCGCCGGAGTGATCCCCGCGGCCATGAGGGTCTCCCAGAAGGCGGGGGCGGCCGCCGCCGGGATGCTGCACTCGACCCCGTCCTCGCCGGTGTAGCCGGTGCCGGCCGCCACGCACGCCTCGCCCCGCCAGGAAAAAGGGGCCACCCGGAAGCGTCCCACCGAAGCGGCCTCGGGTACGACGGTGGCCAACTGGGCCCGGGCTTGCGGCCCCTGGACGGCGATCACGGCCCGCTCGGCCGTCACGTCGGTGCCGCCCACGGCCTGGCGCACCCGGGCCGTGTTGGAGGCGTTGGGCATGACGTCGAAGCTCTCCTCGTCGACCCACCAGACGATGATGTCGTCGAGCACCGAGGCGTCGACCTCGTCGAGCAGGTGGGTGTACTGGGCCCGGCCCGGGCCGATCTTGGCCAGGTCGTTGGTCAGGGTGCGCTGCAGGGTCGCGAAGGCGTCAGGCCCGCTGACACGTACCGTGCCGAGGTGGCTGACGTCGAAGGCCACCGTGCCGGCCCGGCAGGCCTGGTGCTCGGCGATCGTTCCCGACGGGTACGACAGGGGCATCTCCCAGCCCCCGAAAGGCACCATCCGGGCTCCCAACACCCGGTGGGCCTCGTCGAGAGGCGAATGGCGCAGGTCGGTTCCGGGGTCGCTCACCCTGCCAGATTAGTGCCGGCAGGATTTTGTGAAGGGGTGCCCGGCGTCACCCCCCGTCGCCGGTGGGACCGGTGCGGGGCGACCGCGACCCGGCGGGACCGGCGCGTTGGAGCGGCAGCCCGGCGGGGGTCGGTCGGGGTTATCAGTTGGCCTCGGCGATGGGCGGAGCACCGGGCTCGGCCGCGGTGCCGCCCGCGGTCGGCGCACCAGCCAGGCCGAGATCGGTGATGGCGGCCTGCAGTTCGGCCACCACACCGCCGAGGGGAACGATGTTGAGCACCGTCTGACCACCCCGCAGCAGGTCGATGATCTCCTCACCGGTGTGGGCCAGCACCGACCGCCGATCGTCGATCACCAGGTTGGCCTGGCCGAGGTCGTCGCCGCTGGAGCGCAGACATTCGATGGCCCGGCGGGCCGCTTGCAGGGATACTCCGGCGTCGAGAAGGCGCTTGATGACCTTCAGCTGGACCAGGTCGGCGTACGAGTAGACCCGCTGCGAGCCGCTGCCCCGGGCCTGGCTGATCGAGGGGTGGAGCAGACCGGTGCGGGCCCAGTAGTCGAGTTGGCGGTAGGTGATCCCGACGATGGAGCAGACCTGAGGTCCGCGGTAGCCCAGCTCGCTGCTGTCGGATTCAGCCTTCTTGCCCACCGGTCCTCCATCATCACAGCGAAGTAGTTACGTCAGTGTGGTGTAGTGCGACGCCCGGCGCAAGAGCCAGTTGCCGCGCCGAGCTCAGCCGAAGTCCTCGGGGCGGATTCCCTCGATGAAGTCCCGGAACTCCGAGACCAGCTCCTCGGCCTCGGCGGCGTCCTCCTCGCCGTCCTCGCTGTCCTCGGGCAATATGACCCCCTCGGCATCGAGCAGCTCGTCCTCGGCGTAGATCGGGCACTCCAGGCGCACGGCCAGGGCCACGGCGTCGGAGGGCCGGGCCGAGACGTGATGGCGGGCGGTGCCCAACACGATGCGGATCTCGGCGTAGAAGGTCCGGTCACGAAGCTCGGTGATGACTATGCACTCGACGCGCGCCCCGAGGGATTCCAGGATGTCGCGGATCAGGTCGTGGGTCATGGGCCGCGGCGTCTCCACCCCCTGTTGGGCGAAGGCGATGGCCTGAGCCTCGGCCGGCCCGATGTATATCGGAAGCGTGCGCCTGGCCCCGGATGTCTCCTGGAGCAGCAGCAGCGGGTTGTTGCTCGGAATCTCTACCCGGACCGCAGTCAGGTGCATCTCCACCATGACGAAACGTTACCCGCGGGCGCACCCTGCGATGGCTACGACGGCGTCACCAGCGACGATGGCTTCCCCGAGGGGACGTGGCGCCGCTTCAGCGGATGTCGCGCATGGCCCGCTCGACCAGCGCAGCGCGAAGGGAGGCACCGGCCGAGGCCAGCTCCTCCAAGGTGTCGAGGGCCTGCCGGCGGGCCTGCGGGTTGCGCTGGCGCAGCAGGGGCAGGACCACTTGCTGGTAGAGGTCGGCTTCGCGCTCGGCCGAGTTGCGCCACACCCGCAGGTGCCGGGCCTCGACCCCGTGACGGGCGAAGCGGGCGGCGGCGAGCACCACCGCCAGCGATCCCTGGTCGTAGTAGGCGACCCCGGCGACGGTGGCGCTCGGGGTGATCAAGCCGTACTGCTTCAACTGCTGGACGATGTCGGCGTCGGTGCCCACCGCGGCGGCCAGTTCCTCGGCGGTGAAGGTCTGCGCCTCGTCGTCGGAGCCATCGCTCGCCGCCGGCGGCGGGTTCCCTCCGGTCCCGGCCCCGATGCTCGGACCGGCCGGCGCCGCCGGAGCAGCCCGCTCACGGGCCGACGGGAAGGCCCCGGCTGGGCTGGCCGCGGCTGGGCCGGGACCGGTCTGGCTGGCTGACAGTCGGGCCCGGCCGGAGTCGGGCGGCGCGCTGCGGCGCGCCGTGCGTGGTGGCTCCCCGGAGGCGGCCGCGTCGGTGGGCCTATCCCCGCGCAACTGGGCGAACAGGCTTGGAGTGGGTGGGGTCGGCCGGGTAGCACCGGAGGGGCGGGCGTCGCCGGTGTCGATAGGCGCCGGCCCGTCGCCGCCGGTAGGAACGGCCGCTTCGGGTTGGTGGCCGATGGGCGGCGGCGCGCTCGGCGGCGCGGTGGGCGCCCCGGACCCGGCGGTCGAGCCGCCGTCGAAGGGGTCGGCCCCGACGGGGATGGCCGATGCCTCCTCGGGGGTGAGCGGGCCGTCGGCCGGGGTACCGTCGCCCTGCCCGCTCAGACGGCCCCGGATCACCTTCAGGGGCAAGAAGTGCTCCCGCTGCTGGCGCAGGATCCACTTCAACCGCTCGACGTCGTGCTCGTAGAACTTGCGGTAGCCCGAAGGGGTCCGCTCGGGGTCGACCAGGCCCTGGCTCTCGAGAAAGCGGATCTTGGAGATGGTCACATCGGGGAACTCGTCGCGAAGCAGCGAGAGGACCTCGCCGATGGACAGATGGGATCGCTCCGTCACCCGCTCAGCCACCGAGCATCTCGTGCAGGAACACCAGCCGGAACTTGCCGATCTGCAGTTCGTCGCCGCTGTGCAGGACGGCCCGCTCGATGCGCTCCCGGTTGAGGTAGGTGCCGTTCAGGGAGCCGGCATCGCTGACGGTGAACTGGCCGTTGGTGTGGGCGACCTCGGCGTGGCGGCGAGAGACCGTGACATCGTCGAGGAATATGTCGCTGTCGGGATGGCGGCCGATGGTCGTCATGTGCTCGCCCAGGGCGAAGCGTGAGCCGGCGTTGGGGCCGCGCTTGACCACCAGCAGCCCGACCCCGGCTGGGTGGTCCTCCAAGGAGATGGTGATCTCCTCCTCGCCGACCTCACCGGCGGCTTCCACCGGGGCCAGGGTGATGGTGGTCGTGGCCGGGTCGCCGCTCGACAGCCGCTCCAGAACCGCGCCGCAAGAGGAGCAGAAGTTCGAGCCCTCCGGGTTGCGGTGTCCGCAGCGGTTGCAGAAGATCGGCGTCAATACGGACCTATCAGCTCTCGATGAGCTTCCGGTAGCCGTCGGCGTCGAGAAGCTCGGGCTCGGCCCCGTCGGTGTCGGGCACTATCACGCACAGCCAGCCCTCGCCGTAGGGGTCCTCGTTGAGCCGCTGCGGAGCGTCGGTCAGGTCCTGATTGATCTCGGTGACCGTGCCGCTCACGGGAGCGAAGATGTCCGATACCGATTTGGTGGACTCGACCTCGGCGAACGAGTCACCGGCGGAGACCTTGGCTCCGGGTTCGGGCAGCTGCACGAACACGATGTCGCCGAGTGCGTCTTGGGCGTAGTCGGTGATCCCGACCCGCAGGCCGCCGCCCTCCTCGGAACGGGCCCATTCGTGGTCCGAGGTGTAGTTGAGATCGTCGGGGACGTTCATGCCCGGCGAACTTACCGGATCAGCCCCGCAGGATGCTGCGGATCCGCCGGGAGTACTCCTGGGCCCGGGACTTGGCCTCGGCGTCGGTCGCGGCTTCGGCCCAGACGTGGGTGAGGGGCTCCTCGGGGTCGGGGAACACCAGGGCCCAGCCGTCGTCGTAGACCACCTTCACCCCGTCGACGAGCAGCACCTCGCGTTCCTTGGTCCACTCCATGACACTGCGCATCACCATGCCCTTCTTCTCCCAAGGGGTGACCACCGACTCCTGGGCCAGACGGACCTGCGGCAGCCGGGAAGCCACCTTCGACAGCCGCGTGCCGACCGAGGCCAGCAGTCCGAGGGTTTCGACCATGGTCGCCACGGCGTCGTAGGCGGGCAGGAAGGGCGGGAAGATGTAACCACCCTCCTGGCCGGCGGCGAAGCGGACCCCGGGCTGGGAGGCCACCTCCATGAGCGAGGGGGTGGAGAGCTTGGTCCACAGCAGCGTCGCCCCGGCGGCGTCGCACATGGCCTCGACGCTGCGGCTGACCGACACGGGCAGGGCCACGGTGGGCGGGGACGCCCCGCTACGGCTGGCGTCGTCCAGCACGAGCTGCAGGAGGGCCATCAGGCCCTGGTCGTCGGAGAGGACCAGGCCGGTGTCGTCCACCAGGGTGAGCAGCTCGCCGTCGCTGTCGATGACCGCGCCCAGATGGGCACCCGAAGCCTTCACCAAGCTGGAGAGCTGATTGGCGTGCTCGAAGCGGTTGAAGGTGAGGGACTGGCGGGTGGAGGCGTAGGGGTTGACCGACAGCACCTCGGCGCCGAGCTTGGAGAGCACGTTGGGCATGATGAAGCTGGCCGCGCCGTAGGCGTAGTCCAGCACCACCTTGAACCGGGCGGCGCGGATGGCCTCTACGTTGACGTTCTCCATGAGCAGTGCCGTGTAGAACTCCGCGGTGCGCACCGGGAAGCGCAGGTCGCCGATCTCCCCCGCCAGCGAGCGCCGGTAGTCCTCCCGGTAGAAGAGCCGCTCCACCTTCTTCTGGGTGGCCTCGGAGATGTCTATGCCGTTGGAATCGAAGAAACGGATCACCACCGACTGGGGGTCCTCCCGGGCCAGACGTACCGACATGCCGCCGTCGGCGTTCTCGCTGCGGACACCGAAGCGGGTGACCGGTACGGTGGCCACCTCCAGGTCGGCCACGTCCACCCCGGCCGAGTTGAGGCCGACCATCATGGCCCGCTTGAGCACCCGGGCCGCCCGGCTGGTGTCGCGCGACGCCACCACGGTCTGGCCCTTCTTCATGGTCGTGGCGTAGGCCATGGCCAGGCGGACGGCCAGCTCCGGTGAGATGTCCACGTTGGCCAGGCCCTCCACCCCGTGGCGGCCGAAGAGGTGTCGGGCCCCCCGCGACTCCCACACGATGGACGAGTTGACGATGGCCCCGTGCTCGACGGTCTTGAAGGGGTAGACCTTCACGCCCGGATGGATCACTGCGTGCTCGCCGATGAAGCACTCGTCGCCGATCACCACGCCCTCCTCGAGGCGGGCCCCGCGACGCAGATCACTCGAGCGGCCCACCACCGCGCCACGCAGGCGCACCCCCGGGCCGAGGTAGACGTTGTCGTGGACGACCGACCGCTCGATCGACGACTCGGGGCCGACCCGGACGTTCGAGCCGAGCACGGTGTACTCGCCCAGGCGGGCCCCGGCTTCCACCCGGCAGTAGTCGCCGATGATGGCGGGCCCGGTGACGGTGGCTTCGGGATGGATCTCCGAGCCTTCGCCCAGCCACACCCCCTCACCGAGACGGAAGCCGCTGATGTCCACATCGACGTGGCCGTCGAGCACGTCCTGGTGGGCTTTGATGTAGGCGTCGAGAGTGCCGACGTCCTCCCAGTACCCTTCGGCCACGTAGCCGAACAGGGCCCTGCCGTCGGCCAGCATGCGGGGGAACACATCCGACGAGAAGTCCACCGAGATGCCCGGTTCGATGTAGTCGAAGATGCTCGGGTCGAGGACGTAGATACCGGTGTTGATGGTGTCGGAGAAGACCTGGCCCCAAGTCGGCTTCTCCAGGAACCGCTCGATGGAGCCGTCCTCGCGGGTGATCACGATGCCGAACTCGAGGGGGTTCTCCATGGACTTGAGCCCGATGGTGGCCAGGGCGTTGCGCTCCTGGTGGAACTTGACGATCGAGGCCAGGTCGATGTCGGTCAGTACGTCGCCGGATATCACCAGGAAAGGCTCGTCGAGCTCGTCCTTGGCGTTGCGCACCGAGCCGGCCGTACCGAGCGGGCTCTCCTCGGTGGCGTAGACCATCTGCACCCCGAACTCGGCTCCGTTGCCGAAGTAGGTGCGGATGGCGTTGGCCTGGAAGGCCACGGTGACGACAATGTCGTCGAAGCCGTGCCGCTTGAGCAGGTCGATGATGTGCTCCATCATCGGCCGGTTGGCGATCGGCATCATGGGCTTGGGCTGGTTGGAGGTGAGGGGCCGCAACCGGGTGCCCTCCCCGCCGGCCATGATCACGGCTTTCATGGTTGGACTCCTTCCGCTGCGGGGGTGCTCCGCCGGTCCTGCCGGCCCTCGGCTACGGCGGCCCGGGCTCTCGGAACGTAGCCCGCCACGGCGTACCAGCCGAGGACCAGGCCGGGCAGCGCGAACAGCCACGCCAGGCCCTCGGCCACGTTGCGCCAGTCGTCGTTGGCGTGACCCCCGATGAAGAGGGGCAGCGCAACCATCAACCCGAAGGTGCCGGCCTTGCCGGCGGTGACCACGTCCATCCGCCGGCCGCCGAGGGCGGCGACGATCATGAAGCCGACGGCTACCACCGCCTCGCGGGCGACGGCCAGGACCCCGACCCACAGCGGAACCGCCCCGAGGGCGATGGCCGAGATGGCGGCGACCCCGAGGAGCAGCCGGTCGGCGACGGGATCGAGGACCTTGCCCACGGTGGACACCTGGTGCAACCGCCGGGCGATGAAGCCGTCAACGCCGTCGGTGGCGCCGAGGGCCCCGAGCAGGAGGGCCGCCGGGTACCACCCACGGTGGCCGGGGCCGCGCAGGAGCAGCCACAGGAACAGCGGCACGCACAGCAGCCGCAGGGTGGTGATCAGGTTGGGAAGGGTCGCGATGCGATCCTCGCCCGACCGCCCCGAGCCCGGCGGCGCCGTCCCGGTGGTCGAGGAGTCCATGCTCCGAGTCTACGTACCGGCGCCCAGACTCCACCGGACCTCGCCGCGGGTGTCGATCTCGGTGACGTGGATGGTCCGTGGCGGGTGGCCCACCAGGGTGCAGTCGAAGGTGTGACCGGTCCGGACCGGCTCCCGGGCCGGGCAGGTCACCTGCGGGGCCTGCGCCAGGTTCTGCTGGGCCTGTATCCCGAGGGCGATCTGATCGGCGGTGTCCGACCCGGCCAGGGTGGTGTCGGCGGTGTGCAGCAGGTCCCCCGCCCCCCACAGCAAGCCGATGAGCAGCAGGGCGATGAGGGCTATCACCCCGGGCAGGAAGCCCCGCACGGGCCGGGCGCTCGGGTCAGGCGGGTCCATGCCCGGCCAGATTAGATGGCTCCCGTCGCTACCAGGCTCTGGGCCGGTTGGCCACCCGTTCCTGGCACAATGGACCCACAATGATCACCGACGAAGAACGATCCTCCCGCCTGGCTCATCTCGAGGAGCTGATCGAACTGATCCGCCCGGCCGTCCAGGCCGACGGCGGCGACCTGGTGCTGCTCAGCGCCGACGTGGACACCGGGGTCATAGAGGTCCAGCTGCAGGGCTCCTGCTCATCGTGCGCCATCAGCAGCACCACGCTGCAGGCCGGTGTGCAGCGGATCCTCCAGGAACGCCTCGACTGGGTGACCGAGGTGCTCGGGTCCATCGACGAGGACATCGACTGGGAGACCAGCGCAGCCATGGGTCAGGGGGGCTACACACCCCGCTGGTGACAGCGAGGCGACCGGGCCCGGGCGGCCCCGCCGTCGCCCGTCGGGCGCAGTGTTGGAGGCGAGGCCCCGGGTCAACCCCGGGGCCTTCGCTGTCGGGCGGGCGAGACTTGAACTCGCGACCCCCAGACCCCCAGTCTGGTGCGCTACCAAACTGCGCCACCGCCCGTTGTCCAACGGACCACCGACCTTAGTCAAAAAGTCAGACGTGTTTGGGAAGCCACTCCACCAGCCAGTAGATCCGGTACACCATGTAGCCGGCGAAGGCCACCAGCAGGACCTTGAAGTGCCAGGGCACGCTGCGGATGCCCGACGCCAGCTCTTTGCCGCAGGTGGGGCACACCCCGCCTTCACCCAGGCTCTGGTCGTTCCAGAACCGGCTGCAATCCTCGCACCAGGGCACGACCCCAGGGTAGGGCGCCGGGGCCGCTAAAACCGCCCGGCGGTACCGGGGCCGCCGCCTCCGGTCCCGCTCGGGTTCAGACCCTCCGGATGGCCAGGATGGCCACGTCGTCGCCGAGCGGCTCGGAGGCGAAGTCCCGCGCTGCTTCGAGGAGGTCCTTGCACAGGATGGTCGTATCCTGGCCTGGATCGCGCCGCAGGGCGGCGGCTATGCGCTCCTCCCCGAATATCTGGTTACCCGAGCGGGCCTCGGCCAGGCCGTCGGTGTACATGAGGACGACGTCGCCGACCAGCAGCGGTCGCTCCCTCGAGTAGTACGAACCTGCCGGGTCGAGGGTGAGGAGGGGCCCGGTGGAGCGCAGGGCGTGGATCTCGGAGTCCTGCCACAACCAGGTGGGCGGGTGCCCGGCCGAGGCGTGACGCAGCGTCCCAGCGGCCGGGTCGATGATCACCACGCAGACCGACACGAGGTCCTCGGGTCGGCTGCTGATGGACAGGACCTTGTTGAGCTCCTCGAGGGCCTGGGCCGGGTCCCGGTACTGGCGGATGAAGGTCCGCAGCAGGTACTTGACCTGGAAGGCGGTGATGGAGGGGTCTATCCCGTGGCCGGCCACGTCGCCGATCACCGAGGCGAGCCGGCCGCCGCCCAGCTCGAACACGTCGTAGAAGTCGCCGGCCATCATCCCCGTCCCCGGCTGGTAGACCCGTCCCATCTCGAACCCGTCGATGTGGGGTAGGTCCTCGGGGGCCAGACGTTCGGCCCAGCGGCGGGGGGCGAGCTGCTCCTGGGCCAGGACCTCCTCGGCGCGCCGCTCGAGCATGGCCCGGCTCTCGGCCAGGCGGGCCTCGGCGAAGAACCGGGGAGCGAAGCGGATGGTGATCACCACCGGGATGCTCACCGCCAGGAGCGGCACCTGGTACCACGCCGAGTTGGACAGCGAGGCCACCCCCAGGCCGACCGCCAGAACCGAGTAGAGGATGGCCGTGTGCAGGTCCTTGTCGAAAGCGGCCCGGGCCAGGTCGGTGGCGTCGGCGCCGGTCGACGACGATGCCGTCTCGGCCTGGATGCGCCGCGCCGCGCGCGACAGGCGAGCCGCCGCCCGTCCCCAAAGTGCTGCGGCCACCGCGCAGAAGACCGCAGCTGCAGCCAGCCACGGCTGGGTGAACATGACCTAAACGGTACCTGACCGGCTCAGCTCGATCGCCTTCTCACCCGGAACACGAGGGGGGTGGGGCCGAACTCGAAGTGCTCCCGGAGGCGACGCTCCAGGTAGCGCAGGTAGGGGCCGGGGATCATCTTGGTGGCGAACAGGGTGAACGTCGGCGGGTCGGTGGCCCCCTGGGTGGCGTAGAGGATTCGCCCCCCCGGCGAGGGGTGGGCCGACTGGGCCGAGGCGAGGACCCGGTTGAGCTCCCCGGTGGGCACCCGCTTCTTCGACGCCGTCATGGCCTCGCCCAGAGCGGGTAGCAGCTTGTGCACTCCGAGGCCGGTGCGGGCGCTCACTTTGAGGACCGGGGCGTAGGCCAGGAAACCCAGCCGGTCGGCCACCTCGGCGGTGACCGCCGCCCGGCCCTCGGCGTCGAGCAGGTCCCACTTGTTGAGCAGCAGGACCACCGGTCCGCCCGCCGCGTCCACCCGCTCGGCGAGGCGCTGGTCCTGGCGGGTGATGCCCTCCGAGGCGTCGATCACGAGCAGGGCGCAGCGGGCCCGGTCGAGCGACTGCAGGGCTCTGACCAGGGAGTAGTACTCGGCTCCCTCGGCCTCCTTGGTCCGCCTCCGCATGCCCGCGGTATCCACGAAGCGGATGTCGCCCTCGGCGGTGCTCACCACGGTGTCGATGCTGTCCCTCGTGGTCCCGGGAAGGTCGTGCACCACCGACCGCTCGTCGCCGATCAAGCGGTTGAACAGCGTCGACTTGCCCACGTTGGGCCGGCCCACGATGGCCACCGAAGGGGTGTCGTCTCCGTCGTCGTCGGGCGGGGGTTCGTCGGCCTCGGGGGGCAGGCGGTCCACCAGGGCGTCGAGCAGGTCACCGGTGCCCCGGCCGTGGATGGCGCTCACCGGGTAGGGGTCGCCGAGGCCGAGCCGGGCGAAACCCCAGGCGTCGGCGTCGCGGCTGTTCCCGTCGACTTTGTTGGCCACCACCAGGGTGGGTTCCGGGCGGCGCCGCAGCAGGGCCGCCACCTGGGCGTCCTCGTCGGTGATCCCGACCGAGGTGTCGACCACCAGCATCACCACATCGGCGTCGCGGATGGCTCGTTCGGACTGGTCCGAGACCTGCCGGTCGAGGGCGTCCCCGCCCGCCAGCCAACCGCCGGTGTCGACGATGGTGAAGTCCCGCCCGGCCCACTCGGCGTCGAGGAACTTGCGGTCCCGGGTGACCCCCGGATGCTCCTCGACGATGGCCTCCCGGCGACCCACGATGCGGTTGACCAGTGTCGACTTGCCGACATTGGGGCGTCCGACCACCGCGACGAGGGGCCGGCGGCGGGGAGCGGCGGCGGCGGTCATGACAGGGCCGCCCGCAGCGAGGCGCCGTCAGCGGCGACCACCTCGACGGGGCGGGGCAGGTCGTCGGGGTGGGTTCCGTCGAGGAAGACCCCGCCCGACAGGCAGACGTCGGGAAGCAGGTAGCGCCGCCCCGAGGGGGCGTCGGCCAACGCCGCGGCGACGTCGGTGCCGGTCATCAGGCCGGCTACCGCGATGTTCCCCCCGAAGTAGCGGTTCTCCACCGTGAGCACCTCGCTGTCGGGCCTGACCGACCGGACCAGCGGCTCGAGGAGGGCGGCGGCGTAGGCTCCGGTCAGCACCGTGACCGGCGAGTCCCGGCGGGGTCGCAGAGTCACCTGGCCGACCTGGCGCGCCGCCCGGTAGCCGACCGCAGGAGCCCCGTCGACGGACTGGAAGAAGCCCCCGGGGCCCCCCGCAGGAGCGGCCTGGCCGCCGTAGAAGCGGGCCTCGAACCCGCGGGCCAGGCCGACCCCGTTCTCGTGCTGGGCCAACTCGCCGTAGCTCTCCAGGGGGGGCAGGGGCCGACCGGCGATGAGGTAGTACTCGTCGGAGGCGAACACCGTTGGACGCCCGAGGGTGGCCACGAAGGCCGCCTGCCAGTCCTCCACCAGATCGATGACGGCGGCGGCCTCGGCCACGGTGTGGGGCCGCATCGACCCCTCGGTGTTGAAGCGGCTCACCCCGAGAGGCACGCACGCCACGCTGGCCAGTTCGGGATAGCGGTCCATCACCCCGGCCAGGGTGTCGTCGAGGATGTCCCCGTCGTTGACCCCGGGGCAGACCACCACCTGGCCGTGGACGGTCACGCCGTGGTCGAGCAGGGCCCGCAGCCAGCGCAGGCTCACCGAGCCGCGCCGGTTGCGCAGCATGCGGCTGCGGACCTCCGGGTCGGTGGCGTGGATGCTCACCCACAGTGGCGACAGGCCCTCGGTGATCACCCGCTCGAGGTCGATCTCGGTGAAGCGGGTCAAGGTGGTGAAGTTGCCGTAGAGGAACGACAGGCGGTAGTCGTCATCCCGTATGTACAGGCTGCGCCGCAGTCCCTTGGGCAGCTGGTGGATGAAGCAGAACTCGCAGTGGTTGTCACACGTCCGGACCCGGTCGAACAGAGGTGAGTCCACCTCGATGCCGAGCGGCTCGGGTCCCGTACGGACCACCTCTACCGTGAGCTCCACCCCACCCCGGCGCACCTCGAGCTCCAAGCGTTCCTGATCGGCGAGCAGCTGGTATTCGATGATATCGCGGGGGACCTGACCGTCCATGGAGACGATCTGGTCGCCGGGCTGCAACCCGGCGATGGCCGCGGGGGAACCGGGAACCACCACCACCACTCGAGGCAGTGACATTCTTAGAGGATACGTCCCCGGAGCGGGGTCAACGGATTTGGGACTTTTTTCTTCTAAAGGTTCCCTGGTCCGCCCGCCGATAACCGCATGAGCACGTGCACCACCGACCCTCGGGAAGGCTATGGATACTCGTCCCTTTTATCCGGAATCGGCAGGTATGGAGCGGATCCGCTCGCTGGCTCTGGCGGCCACTGCCGTGTCCTCGGTCCTGTTCCCCTCGGCCGGGGTGGCCGCCGCCCTCGGGAGCCCTACCCCCGCCCTGACCGCCCCCGCCGTCCACGCCGCGGCCTTCTCGAGCTCACCCATCGTGGGGGTGGCGGCCCAGCCCGGGTCGGCGGGGTACTGGATGGCGTCGGCCACCGGAGGGGTGTTCGCGGTCGGCACGGCCGGCTTCTACGGGTCGCTCGGAGGGGTGAACCTGGCCCAGCCCATCGTGGCCATGGCCGCCACCCCGTCCGGCCACGGATACTGGCTGGCGGCCGCCGACGGCGGCGTGTTCAGCTTCGGCGACGCCCGCTTCTTCGGGTCCACCGGCGGGATCCACCTGGCCCAGCCCATCGTGGCCATGGCCGCCACCCCGTCGGGGAACGGGTACTGGCTGATCGCAAGGGACGGAGGGGTGTTCTCCTTCGGCGACGCCCGCTTCTTCGGCTCCACCGGCGGCGTGCGCCTCACCCAGCCCATCGTCGGGGCGGCGGCCACCCCGACGGGCCGGGGGTACTGGATGGTGGCCTCCGACGGCGGAGTGTTCTCCTTCGGCGACGCCGGGTTCCACGGATCTACCGGCGGAGTGGCGCTGGCCCAGCCGATAATCGGCATAGCCCCCACGTCGACCGGCAACGGCTACTGGCTGGTGGCCTCCGACGGCGGCGTCTTCACCTTCGGCGACGCCGCCTATCACGGATCAGCCGTGACCTTCAACGCTCCCTCGGGCGCCCAGAGCGTCGGGATCATCCCGGTCGGCTCGGGCTACTGGGTCCCCAACGACCAGGGGCAGGTGGACGCCCTCGGTGCCCCGGCCGCCCCCCAGCCGTCGTTCCCGGTGACGGTCACCTCCACCCCGGTGTCGCCCAACCGTCTGCCCCCGTCGGTCAACCCAGCCGCCTCGACGGCCCCCTCGGCGGCCTTCAGCCAGGCCTGCTGGACGCCACCGGTCAACAACGCCTCCTGCGATGCCGCCGCCCTGACCGACATCAACCAGGCCCGGGCGGCCGAGGGCTACGGCCCGCTGCCCCTCCCCGGGAACTACGAGTCGCTGCCCATGGGCACCCAGCTGGTCGTGGTCGCCGATGCCGAGCGGACCAGCCGGGGCCTGCCCTCGCTGCCCGAGAACGCCAACCTCGACCTGATGGCCCAGGCCGGGGCCCAGGCCGGGGCCGACCCGACCGGGCCGGGGGGCTACGCGTGGGGCTCCAACATCGCGTGGGGGGATCCCACCCCGCTGGCCGCCGACTTCGGCTGGATGTACGACGACGGCCTCGGCAGCGAGAACATCGACTGCAACTACGCCGGCGCCCCCGGGTGCTGGGGGCACCGGGAGAACATCCTCTCCCCCTGGGGTGGCCAGGCCGGCGGCGGGGTGTTCAACAATGGCGGGCAGATGCAGCTGACCCAGCTCTTCGTCGCCAACTACCCCTGAGCCCCGCCCATTCGATACCGGCTCACCCCCGGTAGCCTCGGGGGGATGAACAAGGTCGACCGGGTCATCCTGGCCTCCCCCCGGGGCTTCTGCGCCGGTGTGGAGATGGCCATCAAGTCGCTGGCCTGGATGACCCGGGTCTTCGAGCCACCCGTGTACTGCTACCACGAGATCGTCCACAACGAGGTGGTCGTCGAGCGGTTCCGGTCCATGGGGGTGGTGTTCGTGGAGAGCCTGGACGAGGTTCCGCCCGGCGCACCGTTGATGCTGTCGGCCCACGGCTCCCCGCCGGCGCTGGTGGAGAGGGCCCGTGAGCGGGGAGGGGCGGTGGTCAACGCCGTTTGCCCGCTGGTCAAGAAGGTGCACCACGAGGTGAAGGTGCGGGCCCGCAAGGGCTACGAGATCGTCTACGTCGGCCACGAGGGCCACCAGGAGGCCATCGGGACCATGGCCGTGGCCCCCGACGCGGTGCGGCGCATCGAGCACCTCGACGAGCTCGAGGCTCTCCCCGACCCCGAAGGGCCGGTCGCCTTCCTGGCCCAGACCACCCTGGCCGCCGACGAGTGGCACACCCTCCTCGATGCGGCCCGCCGGCGCTGGCCCGACCTGTGGGTGCCGGGCACATCCGACCTGTGCTTCGCCACCACCAACCGCCAGGCCGCGCTCAAGGCCATCGCCGAGCGCTGCGACGCGGTCGTGGTGATCGGCTCCCAGACCTCGTCGAACACCCTCGCCCTCGAGCGCACCGCCCGCACGGCCGGCTGCGCGGTGGTGGTCCGGGTGGACGACCCGGCCGAGTTGCCCACCGACCTGAGGGGGACGGTGGGGGTGATCGCCGGGGCGTCGGCGCCAGAGGAGATCGTCCAGGCCGTGGTCGCCCACCTCGACCCGGTCCAAGGGGTGGAGGAGGTCCGGGCCGTCGACGAGGACGAGTACTTCCCGTTGCCGCGGGAGCTGCGCGAGCACATCAAGCTCCTCGCCGCAGTGGCGGCGGTGGCCGGGCTGGTCCCCGGCGGGGATCCGACCGCGGGGGGCGAGCTGGTGCCCGACGACCGTTCGTTATCGGCGGCCATGGCTCTCGCCGCGCTCGACCGCAGCCCGGCCCCCGCCTCCGGCCCGCTCCTCTGACCGGCCGTTGGGCCTGAACCTCCCGGGACCGGGTCTGCCGGCAGGAGACCGGTCGGGCACCTGCCGACGGTCAGGCCCGGTCAGGCCCCGCCGTTCACCTACCGACGGTCAGGCCCGGTCAGGCCCGGTCGGGATCGGCGGTGGGTCGGCCGGCCGCGGTGAGAGCCTCGTCGAATAGGGCCTGCAACTCACGCCCCAGGCGCTCGGTCATCTCGGCCACCGCCCGGCGGGGCAGGCGGGCCCCCTCGGCCCGCTCGGGAGGAGGTATGGGTCGGCCCACCACCATCACCACCTTCACCGGGCTCATGCGCCGGCTGCCCTTGGGCATGGCCCACTCGCTGCCCCCGATCCCCACCGGGACCAGCGGCACGCCGGTGCGGGCGGCCACGAACGCCGCCCCCTCGAAGAGGGGGTGCAGGGTGGGACCGCTCTGGCGGGTCCCCTCGGGGAACAGGACCACCGGCTCTCCCCCCTTGACGGCCTCCTCGGCTCGGCGCAGGGCGTCGCGGTCGGGGCTGCCCCGGTGGACCGGGAAACCACCGAGGGAGCTGAACAGGGCCCCCGACCACTTGTACTTCCAGAGGCTGTCCTTACCCATGAACCGGATCCGCCGCCGGGTCAGGCAGCCGGCCAGGAGGGTGTCGATGTTGGAGCGGTGGACGGGGGCGATCACATACGGCCCCGATCGGGGCAGCTGGTCGCGCCCCCGTATCTCCACCCGCCAGACCAGTCGGCACACCACCTCGACCAGGCCCCGGGCCAGCGCATACCACACCAGGGAGGCGCGCCGTCTCATTGGGGGACCCGCTCGGCGATCAGGGCCATGACCGCGTCGACCACCGCTTCGGCGTCGAGGCCGGTGGTGTCGAGCTCCACCGCGTCGGCGGCCACCGTGAGAGGCGAGGCGGCCCGAGTGGAGTCGATCTGGTCCCGCCGGGCCATGTCGGCGGCGACCCGGTCGTAGTCCCGGTCGAGCATCTCCTTGGTCCGGCGACTGGCCCGCTCATCCTCGCTGGCCGTCAGGTACACCTTGAGAGGAGCCTGGGGGAACACGACGGTGCCGATGTCGCGCCCTTCGACCACCCCTCCTCCCCTTCGGGCCGCCCACTCCCGCTGTCGAAGCACCATCTCCTTGCGCACGGCCGGGTTGGCGGCCACCGAGCTGACGGCGCGGGTCACTTCGGGGCTGCGGATCTCGACGGTGGCGTCGGTCCCGTTGACCATCACCTTCTCGCCCACCTCTAGCTCCAGCTGGCGCGACAGCTCGGCCACCGTCTGCTCATCGTCGGGTTCGATGCCGCGTCGCATGGCCTCGAAGGCCACCGCCCGGTACATGGCGCCGGTGTCGAGGTAGGCCAAGCCGAGCCGGGCGGCCACGGCCCGGGCCACGGTGGATTTGCCCGAGCCGGCCGGCCCGTCGATGGCGATCACCTTCAGCGTGTGGGGCACCTTCAGGGTGTCTGGCACCGGTGCATGTCCTCCTCGAACCTCGGGTAGCTCGTGGCCACCGACTCCCATCCGTCGATGCGCACCGGGGCGGTGCCGGTCAGGCCGGCCACGGCCAGGGACATGGCCACCCGGTGGTCGCCCATCGAGTCCACCTGCCCTCCGGTGAGAGGCCGGTCCGAGCCGCGCACCTCGAGACCGTCGGGTCGGCCCGCGACGTGGGCTCCCACGGCGGTGAGGGCGGTGACCATCGATTCGATGCGGTCGCTCTCCTTGACCCTGAGCTCGGCGGCGTCACGGAAGATGGTCGTGCCGGCGGCGGCCGATGCGGCTACCGCCAGTGCCGGGATCTCGTCGATGAGGCCCGGGATCTCAGCGCCTCCGACCTCGGTGGCGGTCAGGCTGCTGGTCCGGGCCCGGATGTCGGCCACCGTCGTCGTCGGGTCCAGGTCGACCAGCTCCACGTCGGCGCCCATGCGGCGCAGGACGTCGAGGAACCCGGCCCGGTGGGGGCCGACGTACACCCGCTCGATGATCAGGTCGCTGTCGGGTACCAGGCAGGCGGCCACCACCCAGAAGGCCGCCTGGGAGGGGTCTCCGGGCACGGCCCAGTCCACCGGCTGCACCTGTCCGGGGTGGACGGTGATGGCGCCGGCCCCGTCGCTTTCGACGCGGATGCCGCACGTCGCCAGCATCTGCTCGGTGTGGGCCCGGGTGGGCAGCTTCTCGCGGACCGTGGTCGGGCCGTCGGCGCCCACACCGGCGAGCAGGACAGCGCCTTTCACCTGGGCGCTCGGCACCGGCAGCTCGTAGTCGAGGCCCCGGAGCCGACCGCCCCGCACCACCAGCGGGGGCAGCGTGGCCCCGGCCCGACCGTCGATGCGGGCCCCCATCATCTGCAACGGGGCCACCACCCGTCCCATCGGCCGCCGAGCGATGGAGCGGTCCCCGGTGAGGACGGATAGACCGTCGAGGGTCGCGGCCCAGCCGGTCATGAGGCGGATGCCGGTACCCGAGTTGCCGACGTCTATCACCGTGTCGGGCTCGTGGCGGTCGCCACCTTCGACGATCAAGTCCGAGGCGTCTTCGGTCACCTGCGCCCCGAACGACTCCACGGCGCGGCGGGTGGCGACCACGTCGGCCCCGTCGGACAGTCCGCTGATCCGGCTCGGACCGGCGGCCAGGGCCGACAGGAGAAGGGCCCGGTGGGAGATGGACTTGTCTCCCGGGACCCGGAGGCGGCCCCGCAGCCCACCCTCGGCCGGTAGCACCGTGAACGAGCTCATGGGCCGAGGTGACGCAAAGCGGAGCGGTAGTCGCGCTCGTGGAGGGCCCGGCGTACCGCTCCGGCGGCCGCCCGGTCGACGATCATCACCAGAACGCCCCTTTCGCCCTCCGCGCTGTGCGCGATCTCGAGGTCGTAGATGTTGACGCCCATCTCCCCGAGCAGGGTAGTCACCTCGGCCAGCACCCCGGGCCGGTCCGGTACCGGTACCCGCAGCTCGACCGCCTCCTCGGGGGACGCCACGCCCGCCGGGAGGTTCACCCGGGCGTGGCGGGCCCGCTCGAGCAGGACCAGTAGGGCGTCCCGGTCGCGCCCGGCGACCAGTTCCCGCACCCGGGCCAGGGCGTCGAGGAGCCGGTCGAGCACCTCCAGGATGCCGTCACGGTTCTCGGCGCACACGTCGGGCCATATGGACGCCTCACCGGCGGCGATGCGGGTCATGTCCCGGAAACCGCCGGCCGCCAGGCGTAGGAGGGTGGCGTGCTCGAGGGCGGTGTCGGCGGCCAGGTTCATCAGGGTCGCGGCGGTCAGGTGGGGCACGTGGGAGACCATGGCCACCAGGTCGTCGTGGCGCCGGGCCGGCAGCTCCACCACGTTGGCCCCGATCCCGGTCACTGCCGATCGGACCGTGGTGAAAGCCACCGGGTCGGTGTGCGGCTCGGGGGTCAATACCCAGGTGGCCCCCTCGAACATCTCGGCGTCGGACCCCTCGACTCCCTCCTGCTCGGAGCCGGCCATCGGGTGCCCCCCGACGAAGCGGGGGTCGGTGACGGCTCGCACCACCGGGCTCTTGACCCCGGCCACGTCGGTGACGACGGCGCCGGGGTGGCGGTGCAGGGCCTCGGTCGCGGCGTCGGGGACCGCCCCTGCGGGGACGGCCACGAACACCACATCGGCGTCGGGGTCGAGCCCGCTCCGGTCGGCCGCTCCGAGCTCGACGGCGCGCGCCGACCGGGCGGGGTCGAGGTCGTGACCGGTTACCCACCACCCCTGGCGTCTCAGGGCGGCCCCGATGGAGCCGCCGATCAGCCCCGTGCCGATGATCTGGGCCCGGCGGGTTCGCTCGGTTTCAGTCGCTGCGCTTGAGGGCACGGCGGGCGAGCCTACGTGACGGCCCGGTGGTGGCCCGCTCCAGCTCGCGCACCTCTTCCTGGTCGAGGGGCCGCCACTCCCCCGGTCTCAGCCCGCCGGTGCGCAGCGGGCCGATGCGGGTGCGCACCAGCCGCCGCACCGGGTGGCCGATGGCCTCGGTCATGCGCCGCACCTGGCGGTTGCGGCCCTCGTGGATGGTGATGCGCAGGGCGTCGGGGGCGACCTGTGACACCCGGGCCGGGGCCGTCGGTCCGTCGTCGAGGTCCACCCCTTGGCGCAGGCGGCGCAGAGCCCCCGGTGAGGGCGAGCCCTCCACGTGGGCCAGGTACTCCTTCTCCACCCCGAAGCTGGGGTGGGTCATCCGGTGGGCCAGTTCCCCGTCGTTGGTGAGCAGCAGCAGGCCCTCGGTGGAGGCGTCCAACCGCCCGACCGGGAACACCCGGGGGGTGGACGGCACGAGGTCCACCACCGTCGGGCGACCCTGGGGATCGGACGCCGTGGACACCACCCCCGCCGGCTTGTTGAGCAGGTAGTAGACCAGGTCGGGGTCGGTACCCACAGGCGTCCCGTCCACCGTGATGCGGTCCCGTCGAGCGTCTACTCGCCGCCCGAGCACGGCCACCTCGCCGTTGACCTGGACCCGCCCCTCGGCGATGAGATCCTCGGCCGCCCGGCGGCTGGCCACGCCGGCCGCGGCCAGGACCTTCTGCAGGCGCTCCCCGGGGGGACCCCCGGGTCGGTCAGATGTTTCGGACAGGGTCGCCGCCGTCCTCTCCGCCGCCGGAGTCGCCCGGGTCGTCGTGGTTGGCGAAGCCGGCCGGGTCGCTGTAGTCGTTTCGGTCGTCGGCGAGATCGGAGTCGGGACCGGGTTCAGCCGTCTCATCTGCGGTCGGGGGGGCCGGGCGATCGGCTCGTAGGCTGTGCTCCAAGGCGTCCATGATCTCCGGGCCGGGGACGAACTGGGCCAGCGGGGGCAGCTGCTCGATGCGGTCCAGGCCGAGCTTCTCGAGCAGGAGCAGAGTGGTCCCGTACAGGGTCGCCTGACCCGGGCCGGGGTCCCGGCCGACCTCGGCGACGAAGCCCCGGACCTGGAGGGTGCGCAGTACGGCGTCCGCGTTGACCCCCCGAATGGCCGCGACCTGGGCCCGCGACACCGGCTGCTTGTAGGCCACGATGGCCAGGGTCTCCAACGCCGCCGCAGACAGGCGCGCCGACTGCCCGTCGAGTACGAACTTCTCCACGTAGGGGGCCTGGTCGGGATGGCTCTGGAAGCGGTAGCCACCAGCTACCCGCACCAGCTGGAAGCCTCGGTCCTCGGCCTCGTAGGAGGCCGCCAACCCCAGGCAGAGCTCCTCTACCCGGGCCGGGGTCATTTCGAGCAGCTGGGCCAGCAGGTGTGGCTCCACCGGTCGGTCGGACACCATCACGATGGCCTCGATGGCCCGCTCCTCCTCGGTCGCCATCAGCCCTCGTACTCCTCGACGGCCACCCTGCGGTCGTCCTCGTCGATCCGGTCGTCGGAGTGGTCCAGCCCCAGCCAGACCACCTCCAACTGGCCGAAGTTGCCGGCCTGCTCGAGGTCGACGGCTCCCTGCTTGAACAGCTCGAGAAGGGCGAGGAAGCGCACGATGACCTCCAGGCGCTCGACCAGCCCGGTGGTCAGCGTGGCGAAAGTCACCCGACCCGAGCGCGGCAGGACGTCTACCAGCTCGTTGACCGCGTCGCCTACGCTGACCCGGACGGGAGCAACGTGGTCGAGCAGGATCCGAGCCTCGGGTTTGGGGGTCAGGACCGAGCTCATGGCCTCGGCCAGCATGGCCGGGGTGACCCCGGCCAGGACGTCGGGAACCAGGCGGGTGAACGGCTCGTCGAGCCCCGCGGTGCGAGGCCATGACCGCCCAGCCCCCTCCATGTGGCGCCACAGCGTCGACGCCGCGTCCTTGAAGGTCTTGCACTCGAGCAGCCGGGCCAGGAGAAGGTCCCGCTCCTCCCAGAGGGCCAGTTCCTCGTCGAGCTCCACCTCGTCGGGGCCCGGCAGCAGGCGGCGGGCCTTCAGCTCGAGGAGCACCGCGGCGATCAGCAGGAACTCGGTGGCTACTTCCAGGTCGAGGGAGGCCCGCATCTCGGCGAGGGTGGCCACGTATTCGTCGACGATGTCGGAGAGGGACACCTCCCACAGGTCGACCTGCTGGCGGGTGATCAGGTGCAGCAGGAGATCGAAAGGGCCCTCGAATACGGGGGTACTCACCGTGTAGGGCACCCCCCGACTCTAAACGCCCGGGACCCCCGAACCGGGACACCTACGATGACCGGGTGCCTCAGAACCGAGTCCTGTCGGGTATCCAGCCCACCGGTGAACCTCACCTCGGCAACCTGCTGGGGGCGGTGCGCTGGTGGGTCGCCGACCAGCGCGAGGGGGACTGTTTCTACTGCGTTGTCGACCTGCACGGCCTGACCGTCGCCGGCGACCCCGACCAGCGCCGGGCCGCGTCGATGACCATGGCCACGCTCCTGCTGGCCGCCGGGCTCGACCCCGACAGCTGCACGCTGTTCCTCCAGAGCCACGTCCCTGAGCACACCCAGCTGGCCTGGCTGCTCGAGTGCACGGCCAGCTTCGGGGAGCTGCGCCGGATGACCCAGTTCAAGGATAAGTCGGCCAAGGAGGGTGAGGAGGCGGCCCGGGTCGGGCTGTTCACCTACCCGTGCCTGATGGCTGCCGACATCCTGCTCTACGACGCCGACCGGGTACCGGTGGGTGACGACCAGCGGCAGCACCTCGAGCTGACCCGCAACCTGGCCCAGCGCTTCAACGCCCGCTACGGCTCCGACGTGTTCGTGGTGCCCGAAGCTCAGATCCCGCCGCCCGGTCGCGGAGCGCGGATCATGAACCTCCAGGAGCCGGAGCGCAAGATGTCCAAGAGCGCCGGGTCGCCTCAAGGGGTGATCGGCCTGATGGAGGACCCTCGCGACATCGAGCGCAAGGTGCGCCGGGCGGTGACCGACGCCGACGACGGTCCCGACGCCGTCCGCTACGACACCGCCGCCAAGCCCGGGGTGTCCAGCCTCCTCGAGCTGCTCGCCACCCTGGAGGGCACCCGACCGGAGGAGGTCGCCGCCCGCTACAGCCGCTACGGCCCGCTCAAAGCCGATCTGGCGGCGGCCGTGGTGGCCGCCGTCGAGCCCATCCAGGCCCGCTACCGCGAGCTCGACAAGGACCCCGGTTACGTGGCCTCGGTGCTGGCCTCAGGTGCCCAGCGGGCCGGGCACGTGGCGGCCGCCACCCTCGAGCGGGCCTACGACGCGGTCGGCCTGTTGAGATCCGGCCCCTGAGCCGCCCGCGGTGGTCGCCCGGATGGTCTCGGGCGGCCGTTGGGCCTGGGCCAGTGTGGTTTGGCCGCTCATTGAGCGGTGCGGCTGAGGTTCGGCGGCCCAGTAAGCCTTGGCCGCGGAGGGTTGGCGGCTCAGCGAGCCTTGGCCGCGGAGGGTTGGCGGCTCAGCGAGCCTTGGCCGCGCATTCGATACACAATCGGGCCTCGGGGCGGGCCTCGAGGCGGGCCTCGGCGATGCGCTGGCCGCAGTTCTCGCAGACCCCGAAGCGGTCCGAGCCGAACTTCTCCAGGGCGTGCTCGACGTCGCCGAGCGACGCCACCAGGTTCTGCACCAAGGCCTCGGTCTCGCCTCGCTCGGCGGTGACCTGGCTGGAATCGGCGAAGTTGGGGTCGTAGTCGAGCTGCGCGCCGTAGCCCAACTCCGACAGCTGTGACCGGAGAGACTCCCGCTCTTCCTCGAGGGTGGTCCGCAGACCCTCCATGGCCGACTCGGTGAGCATTCCCACCAGTGTATCGGGGAGGTCAGCTGCGGGTGTCGAACTGTCCCGAAATGCGCTCGCGGGTGAGAGCCAGCCCGATGATGGACTTGGCGTCCACCAGTCGGCCCTCGCCGATGAGGAGCAGCACGTCGTCGAGGGCGACCTCCTCGACGGTCATCTGCTGCTCCTCCCACCCTTGGCGGTCGGTGGGCACCTCCTCGAGGTCCTGGGCCAGGTAGAGGTGGGTGAGCTCGTCGGTGAAACCGGGCGAGTTGTAGAAGCGGGCCAGCAGGTCCAGGCGCCCGGCCCGCCGCCCGACCTCCTCGGCCAGCTCCCGCGCCGCGGTGACCTCGGTCGGCTCGCCGTCCACGTCGCGCTTGCCGGCCGGCACCTCCAGCAGGTCGGCGCCGATGGCCGCCCGGAACTGGCGGACCATGATCACCTTCCCCTCGGCGGTGAGTGGGACCACCACCACCGCGCCGGGGTGGCGGACCACGTCACGTTGGAAGCGGTCCCCCGCCGGACCCTCGAACTCGACGCTGCTGACCTCGATGAGCGACCCCTGGTAGCGGAGCTGCTCCCCGAGCCTACGGAAGGGTGGCGACATCGAGAAGTCGGGGGGCTCGGCCCTCGGCCCGCTCGGCGGCGGCGGCGACCAGTGCCGCGAAGAGGGGGTGGGCCCGGTCGGGGCGGCTCTTGAACTCCGGGTGGGCCTGGGTGCCCACCCAGAACGGGTGGCCCGGTAGCTCGATGAACTCGACCAGGCGGTCGTCGGGAGACATCCCCGAGCAGCGCAGACCGGCGGCCTCCAGACGGGACCGGTAACGGGAGTTGACCTCGAAGCGGTGGCGGTGGCGCTCGTTGACGACGTGGGCGCCGTAGGCCTCCGAGACGACCGAGCCGGGGGCGAGCATGGCCGGATAGGAACCCAGCCGCATGGTCCCCCCTTTGTCCACGACGTCGCGCTGTTCGTCCATGAGGTCGATCACCAGGTGCGGCGAAGAGGCGTCGAACTCCCGGGAGTTGGCCCCATCGAGGCCGACCACGTTGCGGGCGAAATCGATGACCATCACCTGGAGGCCCAGGCAAAGGCCCAGGCAGGGGATGGCGTTCTCGCGGGCGTAGGTGGCCGCCGCGACCTTGCCTTCGATGCCCCGCTCGCCGAAACCGCCCGGTATGACGATCCCGTCGAGGTCGCGCAGTCGGCCGGCGGCAAGGAGGCCCTCGACCTCCTCGGCCTGGATCCACTCCAGCTCGATGCGGGCCCCGTGGGCGTAGCCCCCGTGGCGCAGGGCTTCCACCACCGACAGGTAGGCGTCGGGCAGGTTCACGTACTTTCCGATGAGGCCGATGCGCACCGGCCGGGTGGCCGCCTCGACACGGTTGACCAGCGCCTCCCACGCCGACATGTCGAGGGGATGGTCCTCGGGGTCGAAGCCGAGGAGCCGGAACACGTACCCGTCGAGGCCCTCCTCGTGGAGGGTCAGTGGGATCTCGTAGAGGTTGGGGGCGTCCATGCAGGAGATCACCGCTTCGACCGGCACGTCGCACAACAGCGACACCTTGCGCTTCAGGCCGGCCGAGATGCTGCGGTCGCTGCGGCAGATGATGACGTCGGGCTGGATACCCCGGCTGCGCAACTCGGTGACCGAGTGCTGGGTCGGTTTGGTCTTCTGCTCCCCGGAGGGCCCGAGGAAGGGGACGAGGGTCACGTGGATGTAGCAGACGTTGTCCCGGCCGACGTCTTTGCGGAACTGCCGGATGGCCTCCAGGAACGGGAGGATCTCGATGTCGCCGACGGTCCCCCCGACCTCGGTGATGACCACGTCGACCTCGTCGGTGGCGAGCCGCTTGATGCGGTCCTTGATCTCGTCGGTTATGTGGGGGATGACCTGTACCGTCCGGCCGAGGAAATCCCCCCGGCGCTCCTTGGCGATGACCGACTGGTAGATGGAGCCGGTGGTGGCGTTGGAGTCGCGGTGGAGATTCTCATCGATGAACCGCTCGTAGTGCCCGAGGTCGAGATCGGTCTCGCCCCCGTCGTCGGTGACGAAGACCTCACCGTGCTCGAAAGGATTCATGGTGCCGGGGTCGACGTTGATGTAGGGGTCCAGCTTCTGCATGGTCACCCGCAGGCCCCGGCTCTTCAGCAGCCGGCCGAGCGAAGACGCTGTCAGCCCTTTGCCCAGGGAGCTAGAGACGCCGCCCGTGACGAAGATGTGCTTCGCCAAAACCACCTCCATACCGAGTCGTTCACGGCTCTCGGTGATCCACCGTCGGCCGAGTCATCCTATCGCCGGACGCGGGCCCGGGTGGGTGATGGCTGCGGGCGCGGCGCGGCTCCGGCCAGCAGTTCGGCGGCGTGTTGGCGGGCCGAGGCACTGTCGGGGCGACCGGAGAGCATGCGGGCCAGCTCCACCACCCGCTCCTCCCCCGCCACCGCTCGGGCGGTGGCCACGGTGCGCGCCGCCCGGCTCGAGCCGATCACGTCCTTGGTGACCGCCAGATGGGAGGTGGCGAAGGCCGCGACCTGGGCCAGGTGGGTGACCACCAGCACCTGGTGGCCCGCCCCCAGCGCGGCGAGGGCCTGGCCGACGGCCACCGCGGCCTCGCCTCCGATGCCGGCGTCCACCTCGTCGAATATCAACGTCTCGGGGTCGTCGCCGCCCTGCTCGGAGGGCTGGGCGGTGGCCGGGCCCACGACCAGACGGGCGGCCAGCATGGCTCGGGACAGCTCCCCTCCCGAGGCGACCCGGGCGAGCGGCAGCCGCGGCTGGCCGGGGTTGGCGGCCAGCATCCAGGTGACGTTCTCGCCGGCGTCGTCGTCGCCCACCTCGATGCTGAAGCGGGCTCTGGGCATGGCCAGGGCGCGCAGCTCCTTCTCGACGGCGGCGCCCAACCGGGACGCGGCCCGCCGCCGCTCGTCGCGCAACCTCGTCGACGCCTCGCCCAGCTCGGCCCGGGCCCGGGCCAGCTCGGCGTCGAGCTCGGCGGCCCGGCGGTCGTGGGAGGCCAGCTGCTCGACCTGGTGGCGCAGGACGGCGCCGTAGGACAGGACCTCGGCCAGGCTGCCCCCGTATTTGCGCCTGAGCTCGGTGAGGACCCGCCGGCGCTCGCCGATGGCGGCCAACCGCCCGGGGTCGCTCTCCACCGATTCGGCCATCCGGCGAGCTTCGCCGGCCACCTCGCTCAGCTCGTCCTGAAGCCCGCTCAGGCGATCCCTCAAGGCCTCGAGGGGGCGGCGTGCGGCGGTCGTTGACAACGCCAGGCCGAGAGAGTCGATGGCGCCCCCGTCCCCGGTCAGGGCCGCCCATGCTGCCCGGGCGGCGTCGGTCACGCCGGCCGCATCGGCCAGCAGCTCTTCCTCGCGCTGCAGGTGAGCGTCCTCGTCGGGATCACTGAGGCCGGCGCGGTCGATCTCCTCGAGCTGGTAGGTGAGCAGGTCCAGCTGGCGGGCCCGTTCGCGGGGGTCGCCGCCCAGCGCGTCGCGCTCCTGTTCGAGCCGGCGTATCCGGCCCCGCAGGCTTCTGACCTCGGCGACATCGATGTGGCCGCCCCGGTCCAGGGCGTCGCGCTGGGCGGCGGGGGACAAAAGCGACTGGTGGGCGTTCTGGCCGTGGATGTCGACCAGCGCCCGGCCCATCTCGGCCAGGCGGGCGGCCGAGACCATCTGGCCGTCGGCGTAGCACCGGGACCTTCCCGAGGCCGGTACCACCCGGGTCAGGACCACCTCCAGGCTGCCGTCGGGCACCTCGTCGCAACCCTGCCCCGGCCCCCCCGGGCCCGTCGGCCCGGTCGGTCCGGTCGGTCCGGTCGGTCTGGTCGGGGTCACGAAGCGACCTTCCACCCGGGCCTCTACGGTGCCCGGAGCCACCAGGGAAGGATCGGCGGGAGCTCCCGTCAGCAGGGAGATGGCGTCGACCAGGAGGGTCTTGCCGGCACCGGTCTCGCCGGTCAGAGCGGTCAGGCCGGACCCGAGCAGCACCGTCTGGTCGGCTATGACCCCCAGGTTGGTGACCCGAAGCTCGAGGAGCACGCCGGTCAGCGGTCCTTCAGGTTGAACTTGCTCTTGAGGATCTGATGGAAGTCGCGCTCACCGAAGGTCACGAGGAGGGCGTCGTTGCGTCCCCGCCGGCAGTTGAGTGACTCGCCGGGGGCCAGGGTGGCCGAGTGCCAGCCGTCGACCACCGCGTTGACGGGCTGGTCACCGGCCGCGGTCACGGTCACCACCTCGTCGGCGTCGAGTACCAGGGAGCGGTCGAAGAGCATGTGGGGGGCGACCGGAGTGAGGATCTGGACTCGGGCCCGGGGCGAGACGATCGGTCCGCGGGCCGAGAGGTTGTAGGCCGTCGATCCGGTTGGGGTCGACAGGATCAACGAGTCGGAGGCGAAGGTGAGGAAGGGGGCGCCGTTCACCCTCACCTCGGTGTGCATGGTGTGGCCCACCTGGGTGCGCTGCAGCACCACGTCGTTGAGGGCGTTCTGGGTGGGCGCTGGAGGGTCGCCGTGGGGGGAGGTGAAGCTCACCTCCAGGGTCATGCGGGACTCGACCTGGTAGTCGCCGGCCAGGAACCGGGACAGGGCGGAGCGCAGGCCGGGGGGCTCGGCCACCGTCAGGTAGCCCAGGTGACCGAGATTGACGCCCAGCACGGGCAGGTGCTCGCCGCAGACCAGGTCTACGGTGCGCAGCATCGTGCCATCGCCTCCGAGGCTCACGGCCAGGTCCCATCCGGTCGGCTCGTCCAGGTAGTCCGGATCGGCCCCGGTGGGGTGGATCTCGAAGCTGTGGCCCACCTCTCTCAGCCACTCCCCTGTTTCCTTGGCCAGGGCTTCGGCGCCTTCGCGTCGACCGTTGACCACGAACCCGATGATGGCCATCAGACGCCGGTCCCGCCGGTCCCGCCGGTTTGGGCGGCCTGGGCGGCCTGGGCGGCCTGCAGGGCGGTCTCGGCGTCGGCGGCGACCGCTTCAGGCGGACGGGGAGCGGTCCGGGCGCCGAGGGCGCGGAACCAAGTCAGGAACTCGACGTTGCCGTCGGCACCTCGCAGCGGCGAGACCATGGTTCCCATATTGGCCGCTCCGGCGGTCTCCATGGCG
The DNA here is from genome assembly GCA_021838445.1 of Actinomycetes bacterium. Taxonomy (GTDB): domain Bacteria; phylum Actinomycetota; class Acidimicrobiia; order Acidimicrobiales; family Palsa-688; genus JAKCDU01. Next base: position 230,155 of record JAKCDU010000001.1, read on the forward strand.
TTAATCGCCCCGGCCAGCGCCGACCTCCACACCTCGGGGTCGCGGATCACACCCCGGCCCCGGGAGACCTCGGCCCGGCCGGCCTCGAACTGGGGCTTTACCAGGACCACCAGGTCTGCGTCGGCCTCGGCCAGGGCCAACAGGGCCGGAGCGACCGACCGCAGCGAGATGAACGACAGGTCGGCGACGACGAGGCCGAATCGCCGGTCGTGGCCCAATTGCCGGTCGCTGGTGGCCAAGGCCCGGATGTCGGTGCGCTCCCGTACCTCCACGCGAGGATCCCGCCGGAGTCGTTCGTGGAGCTGGCCCCGACCCACGTCGACGGCCACCACCCGGGCCGCGCCGTGCTGCAGGAGGCAGTCGGTGAAGCCACCCGTGGACGCCCCGGCGTCGAGTGCGACCCGGTCGGTCGGGTCGATTCCGAAGCCGACCAGGGCCGCTTCGAGCTTCTCGGCGCCCCGGCCGACGTAGCGCGGCGGCGGCCCGGTCAGGGTTAGGGGCTCCTCGGGGGCGACCAACCGGGAGGCCTTGGCCGCGGGCGAGCCGGCGACGAGCACCCTTCCTTCGTCCACCAGCCGCTGGGCGGAAGTCCTGCTGTCGGCCATCCCGCGCCGGACCAGTTCGGCGTCGAGGCGCCGGCGTCCGGCCAGCGGGTCAGCCCGCGGTCTTCTCGGGGGGTGTGGCGCCCGGTGAGCCCGACGCCCCGGTGGGCCGTGTGGCCGCCGCCTTCTTGGCCGCCGCCTTCTTGGCTGGAACCTTCTTGGCCGCCGCTTTCTCCCCCGGCGCCTTCCTGGCCGCCGCCTTCTTGGGCGGCGCCGTCCTGGCCGCCGCCGGCCCGGGGGAGGCCGCCCCAGCCGGGCCCGGGGCGGCCGGGACCCCGCTCGACGGGGACGCCAGGTGGCCGCTCAGCCGCTGCTCCAGCTCGGCCAGGTCGGCTTTGGTGGCCAAGCCGAGGGCGGCCAGCTGGCTCTGGATCTCCCGGCGGATGGCCCCGGCCAGTTGCTCGGTGCCCTTGCGGCCGCTTTCGACCAGGTCCTCCAGGGCGTCCTGGGCTCTACCCTGGGTACCCTCCCCAGCCCGGGAAAGCTCCCGCAGGAACTCCTCGGCCTTGGCCCGGGCCGCCTCGATCAAATCGGCGCCGGCGTCCTGGACCTTCCGCAGCCTCTCATCGCGAACCATGATCAGAGGATAACGCCGTTCAGCCCCCGGCGGGCCGATCGAGCACGACTCCGACGGCACCGGCCAGGTCATCGGCGCTAACCGCCGGTTCGGGTACCACCGGCAGGTCTCGGCGGCTGGTCACCCCGCTCAGCACCAGGGCGAACGGGGCCCCGACTCGGCTGGCGAACGCCCCGTCGGTCTCGGCCCGGTCCCCGACCACCATGTCCGGCGGCCCGTAGCGTTGGCGGACCAGGTCGGCCATGGCCGCCTCCGGCTTACCGGCCACCGACGGGCTGCGTCCCGACCCCACCTGCAGGTAGGCGACGAGCGCGCCGGCGCCGGGTTCGGGACCGTTGGGGGTGGGGAACGTGGCGTCAGTGTTGGTGGCGACGAACCGGGCCCCGTTTCGGATGGCCCCCGCCGCTTCGGACAGCAGCGCGAAATCCAGCTCGAGACTGCGGCCCACCACGACCGTGTCCGGCTCGTCAGTCATGGGGACCACCTCGGCGCGGCGGGCCTCGAGGGCCTCCTGGATGCCCGGGCCTCCGACGAAGGCCACCCGCTCCCCCGCCGCCACCAGGGTCGCCGCGGCCTGGGCCGAGGTGGCCAGCTCCTCGGCCTCGACCCCGATGCCGGCCCGGGCCAACCGCGTGACGTAGTCGGCCACGGTAGGGGTCGAGTTGTTGGTGACGAAGACCACCCGGTGGCCCCCGGCCCGCAGCCGGGTGATGGCATCAGCCGAGCCGGGGATGGCCTGGCCGGCCAACCAGACCACCCCGTCGAGATCGAGGACCCAGAGCATCGCGCCGACCCTAGCGGCCACCCGGACCGGGATCTGCTACGCAATGAGGCCGTGCCCCGCTTCCAACCTTTCCCCGGTCTCCGCTACTCGCTGTCGCACATCCGCTCCCTGGATGATGTGGTCTGCCCCCCCTACGACGTCATCTCCGACAGTGATCGGTTGGCCCTCGAGGCGCGCAGCCCCTCCAACGTGGTGCGCCTCGAGCTGCCCCACGACGACGGGTCCGGGGACCGCTACCAGCGGGCCCGGGAGCTGCTCGACTCGTGGCGGGACGGAGGGGTGCTGCATCGCGACCCCCAGCCGTACTTCTACGGATACCGCATGACGTTCACCGATCCCGCCGGGCGGCCGTCCCGCACTCTCGGGGTCATCGGAGCGCTCGGGCTCGAACCGCCGGGGCAGGGCATACTTCCCCACGAGGAGACCACGCCGAAGGCCAAGACCGACCGGCTCGAGCTGCTGCGGGCCACCCGGGCCAACCTGTCGCCGATCTGGGGATTGTCCCCCGGCACCGGGCTATCGGCCCACATCAAGCCGCCCGACCATCCCGTGGAGCGGGTCACCGACGACGACGGGATCGTCCACGAGGCGTGGCCCATCTCCGACCCCGGCCAGCTGGTGGCCATCAGCGCCGCCGTCGAGTCGGCGCCGGTGCTGATCGCCGACGGCCACCACCGGTTCGAGACCGCCCTGAACTATCGGGCCGAGCGGCGCGCCGCCGGCCTGGAAGTACCCGACGACGACTGGGTCATGGCCCTGGTCGTCGAGTTGACCGAGGACCAGCTCACGGTGCAGGCCATCCACCGGCTGCTGGTCGGCCTACCCGACGGGTTCGACCTGGCCGATGCGCTCGGCGAATGGTTCGACATCACCCCCACCGGACCGGTCGACCACACCATCCTGGAGCGTATGGACGAGGCCGAGGCCCTGGCCGTGCTGACCCCGGCACAGGCCTATCTGGCCCGCCCCCTCCCGGGCACCTCGGAGGCGGCGACCCACGACCTCGACTCCAGTCGCCTCGACGTGGCCCTGGCCGGGCTGCCCCCCCACCAGCTGGTGTACCAGCACGGCTGGGACCATTGCGCCGCCGCGGTCGCCTCGGGCCACGCCTCGGCGTCAGTCCTGCTGCGCCCCGCCACCGTGGAGCAGATCGCCGCCATAAGCCACGGCGGGGTCCGCATGCCGCCCAAAACGACCTTCTTCTGGCCCAAGCCGCGAACCGGCGCGGTAATCCGGGAGCTGCTCGGCTGAGGGCCGCTATTCTGCGGAAACTCTCAGGAAGGGCTCAGGGTTCGTTAGGGTCCGGCGGCCAGATTGAGGGTCAAACGACGGGCCTGGCACCTCCTCCGCCGGTCCTTCTAGTCCGAGAGCCGCCTGTTTCCGCTGCAGGCGGCTCTCGGCGCGTCAGGGGTTCTGTCTAGCCCACTGTCCAGGTCGAGCCCGAGTGGAGCAGGGCAGCCAGATCCGCGGGTCCCTTGGCCTCCGCGGCGGCGAATATCTGGCTGTTCACCAGGGCCCCGTAATCGGGCCTCTCCACGGCGCGGAACACCCCGATCGGTGTGGGGCTGGTGGGACCCGACGCCAGGCGGGACAGCGCGAAGGCGACGCTCGGATCGGGGTTGTGGGCATCGTGGACGTGGAGGGCGTCTTCGCCCACGTCGGCGACCTCGACGATGCGGGCCGACCCACCGTCCATGACCACCCCCCGTTCCCCCTCGGGTCCGAACCGGATGGGTTGGCCGTGCAGGAGGGGGATGAGCATGTTGGGCCGGGCGTCCTTGGACGTGATCTGCTCGAAAGCGCCGTCGTTGAAGACGTTGCAGTTCTGGTAGACCTCGACCAGCGCCGCCCCCCGGTGCTCGTAGGCGGCCCGGAACGTCTCCATCATGTGCTTGCGCTCCATGTCGTGGGTCCGGGCCACGAAGGTTGCCTCCGCCCCCAGAGCCAGGGACACCGGGTTGTAAGGGTGGTCGAGCGAACCGAACGGGGTCGACTTGGTGACCTTGCCGGTCTCGGACGTCGGCGAGTACTGGCCCTTGGTCAGACCGTAGATCTGGTTGTTGAACAAGATGATGGTCAGGTTGACGTTGCGGCGCAGCGCGTGGAGCAGATGGTTGCCCCCGATGGACAAGGCGTCACCGTCACCGGTGATCACCCACACGTGCAGGTCGGGGCGGCTAACGGCGATACCCGTAGCCACCGCCGGCGCTCGGCCGTGGATGGAGTGCATCCCGTAGGTGTTCATGTAGTAGGGGAAGCGGGAGCTGCACCCGATACCCGATACGAAGACGGTGTCCTCCCGGCGGGCACCGAGGTCGGGCATCAACATCTGCACCGCGGTCAGGATGGAGTAGTCCCCGCAACCTGGGCACCAGCGGATCTCCTGGTCGGAGGTCCAGTCCTTCTTGGTGGTCACCGGGACGGCTACGTCGGTCATGTCGGCTTGGCTCTCTTTCAGTTACTGCTCGGGGTACCGGTGAACATTTCGAGGATGGCGGCCTCGATCTCCTCGGCCTGGAACGGCTTGCCCCGCATCTTGGACAGGGGCTTGGCGTCCACCAGGAAGTCGGCTCGGATGAGTTTTACCAGCTGTCCGAGGTTCATCTCGGGGACGAGGACCTTGGGGTAGGACCTCAGGACGTCGCCGAGGTTGGTCGGGAAGGGATTCAGGTGGCGCAGGTGGAGGTGGGCGACCTTGTGGCCGCGGGCCCGGATCCGGCGGACGCCCGCGGCGATCGCCCCGTAGGTGGATCCCCATCCGACGACTAGGACCTCGGCGGGGCCGCCCGCTCCCCCGGCATCGGGATCGTCGACCTCGGCGTCAGGGATGTCCTTGGCGATACCGGCGATCTTGGCGACCCGCAGGCGGCTCATGAGATCGTGGTTGCCGGCGTCGTAGGACACCGTGCCCGAGCCGTCGGCCTTCTCGAGGCCGCCGATGCGGTGGGTCAGCCCGGGGGTTCCGGGGATGGCCCACGGGCGGGCCAGCGTCTCGGGGTCACGCAGGTACGGCCAGAATGCCGGATTGCCATCCTCGTCGACGTGGTTGGCCTCGGTGGCGAAGTCCACGCTGATGTCGGGCAGGGAGTCCACTTCGGGAACGGGCCACGGCTCGGCGCCGTTGGCCAGGTAGCCGTCGGATAGCAGGAACACCGGGGTGCGGTACTTGAGGGCGATGCGGGCCGCCTCGATGGCGGCGAAGAAGCAGTCACCGGGGGTGGAGGGGGCGATGATGGGCACCGGCGCCTCGCCGTGACGGCCGAACATGGCCTGGAGCAGGTCGGCCTGCTCGGTCTTGGTGGGCAGGCCGGTCGACGGTCCGCCCCGCTGGATGTCCACGATCAGCAACGGCAGCTCGAGGCTGACGGCCAGGCCGATGGCCTCGGTCTTCAGGTCGATGCCCGGGCCGCTGGTGGTGGTGATCCCGAGAGATCCGGCGTAGGCGGCCCCGATGGCGGCGCCGATACCGGCGATCTCGTCCTCGGCCTGAACGGTGCGCACGCCGAAGTTCTTGTGCTTCGAGAGCTCGTGGAGGATGTCCGACGCCGGGGTGATCGGGTAGCTGCCGAGGAAGAGCGGCAGCTTGGCCAGCTGACCGGCGGCGATCAGACCCCACGCCAGGGCCGTGTTGCCCGAGATGTTGGTGTAAACCCCAGGCTCGAGGGCGGCCGGCTTGACCTCGTAGGTGGAAGGGAACAGCTCGGCGGTCTCGCCGAAGTTGAATCCCGCCTTGAACGCCAAGGTGTTGGCCTGGGCCACCATCGGGGTCCGGCCGAAGCGCTGCTCGATCCACTCGAGGGTCGGCTCCTCGGGGCGCCCATAGAGCCAGCTGATGACGCCGAGGGCGAAGAAGTTCTTGGACCGCTCGGCGTCGCGGGGCTTGGTGCCCGACGGCTTGACCGCCTCGAGGGTCAGCGACGTCATCGGCACCTGGTAGACGGTGTAGGCATTGAGGCTGTCGTCTTCGAGGGGATTGGCGGAGTAGCCGGCCTTCTGCAGCGAACGCTCCTCGAAGCTGTCGCTGTTGACGATGATGGTGCCGTTTGGGGTCACGTCCCCGAGGTTGGCCTTGAGCGCCGCTGGGTTCATGGCGACCAGCACGTTCGGGTGGTCACCCGGGGTGAGGATGTCGTGGTCGGAGATGTGGACCTGGAAGGCCGATACACCAGCCAGGGTGCCGGCCGGGGCACGTATCTCGGCGGGGAAGTCGGGGAGGGTCGAAAGGTCGTTGCCGAACAGAGCCGACGACGTTGTGAACCGATCGCCCGTCAGCTGCATACCGTCACCGGAGTCGCCGGCGAAACGGATGACCGCTCGGTCGAGGTCTACTACCGGCCGATCACTGGCTTTTGTTTCGGACATGTTCCAAGTTTACGGGCCGCGGACCCCTGGACACATGTTTGCGCTCAGGCGATGGTGATGCTCTCATCGAGGTAGACGTCCTGTATGGCGTTCAACAGGGCTATACCGTCACGAGTCGGACGTTGGAACGCCTTTCGTCCGGAGATCAGCCCGGCTCCTCCGGCCCGCTTGTTGATCACCGCGGTGCGGACGGCTTGGGCCAGGTCGGTGTCGCCCTTGGACTCCCCGCCGCTGTTGATGAGGGGGATACGACCCATGTAGCAGTTGACGAGCTGCCAGCGGGTGAGGTCGATGGGATTGTCGGTGGTGAGGTGGTCGTAGACCAGCGGGTCGGTGCGACCGAACCCTATGGCTGTGTAACCCCCGTTGTTCTCCGCCTGCTTCTGCTTGATGATGTCGGCTTCGATGGTCACGCCCAGATGGTTGGCCTGACCGGTCAGGTCGGCTGACAGGGAGTAGTCGACCCCGTCCTTCTTGAATGCATCGTTGCGCAGGTAGCACCAAAGGACGGTGAACAGCCCGAGGTCGTGGGCCTCCTGGAACGCCTCGGAGACCTCCTGGATCTGGCGGGTGGCGTGCTCCGAGCCGTAGTAGATGGTAGCGCCGACCCCCGCCGCTCCGAGGTCGTAGGCCTGGCGCGGCGAGGCGAACATGACCTGGTCGTACTGGCTCGGATAGGTCAGGAGCTCGTTGTGGTTGAGCTTGACGATGAACGGGATCTTGTGGGCGTAGCGCCGCCCCACCGTACCGAGCACCCCGACGGTCGTGGCCACCGCGTTACAGCCCCCCTCGATGGCCAGCTCCACGATGTTCTTGGGATCGAAATAGGCCGGATTGCGGGCGAACGACGCCGCGCCGGAGTGCTCTATCCCCTGGTCCACCGGAAGGATGGACAGGTAGCCGGTGTGCGCCAGCCGGCCGTGGCCGTACATGGCCTGCAAGTTGCGCAGGACCTGGATGGGTCGGTCCGTCCAGCTCATGACCTCGTCGATGTGGTCGCCGCCGGGCAGGACGAGGTCGTCGCGGGCGATGCCCTTGCACTGGTGGGAGAGCAGCTCGTCGGCGTCGTCACCGAGCAACTGGTGCAGGTCCATGACTTGGACTCCTCGAGGGTTGGGGGCTGGTTAGCCGGCCGACGGTGCGGATGCAGCCTAGGCGCGCCGTCGGGACGCCGGACCGGGTCTTTCTACCCCAAGTAGAGGTGCGCTCATGCCTGCGTCCCGGCTGATATCGGCTTCGCTCAGCACGATGATGGCCTCCTCGAGCAGGGCCGCCACCCGACGCTGGGCCGAGGCCCGCACGACGTTGGTGGCCACCACTTCGGTACGGCTCTGGGTCAGCCCGCCGGCCCTGAAGAAGCGGCGCCTGACCCGGCCGAGCACCGCCACTTCGGTGCCCGCATCGAGCCCCGAGGCGAAAGCCGGCGCGTCGGGCCACTGAACCGGAACCGGCTCGGCGGGTCCGTCCGGTCGCCTGACGGTGACCTCCAAGGACAGAAGTCGGCTCCCCGATGGGAGGACCACGTCTTGGGCCGGCCGAGCCAGCACACCGTAGAGAAAGACCACATTGACCATCGGGGGCACCTCCTGGGAGCGTCAGACGTCGCGGCCGCGGTCAGCGGCGAGGCGCCCCGCCGGCTAGCGCCGAGGTGCACCACTGAAGCTACGAGGAGGGTGTGACCGTTCCGGGTGGGCCGGCGGTCGGCCGGGGCGGAGCGGTACCGACCCCTGACCCGGTGGTCGCGTCAGCGCAGAGCGCGCAGACGGCTCTTCACATCGAAGGCCTCTGGGTCCACAGATGCCACCCGGTTGAAGAGATCCCGGGCGTGGGGGACGTCCCCGGCCCGCTCGTAGAGGTCGCCCAGGACGTACCACTGACGCAGGTGGCGTTCCTGGGGTCGCGAGACGCGCCTCAGCGCCTTCTCGAGCATCGTGATGGCCCCCGCCAGGTCACCCTGGTCTGCTTTGCATCCCGCCGCCACGATCCGGCCTTCGGCCACGAGGTCCCCGCTCGGCGATGCCGATCGCAGATCGTTCCAGACGTCGTCGGCGTCTACGTAACGGTGGAGGGCCCGGTAGCAGTCGGCCAGGACCGGATGCTGGTCGAACGATCCCGACATCTCCCGGAACAACTCGAGCTGCCGGGCGGCGGCGGCCCACTGACCGGTGCGGTAGAGGACCAGGCCGTAGAGCTCCCTCACCGCAGCACTCTCGGGCACCTCCTCGGCCAAACCGCGCAGGATGCGACGGGCCTCCTGGTAGCGCTCCTTCTCGTAGGCGTAGGTGGCGTCGGCGATCCGGTTGGCCAGCTTCGCACCGCGATCGGCGCCGGCCGCTCGGGCCAGCTCGTCGACCACGGGTCGGGGCAGCTTGCGACGACTCCCTCCCGGAGACGGCGCGCCCTCCCGACCGGTGGCCAGGTCCCGGGCCGCGGGCAGGTGCCCGGCCGCCGGCGTGGGGGGCTCGTGCTCAACCTCGGGATCGGGCTCAGGATCGAGGACCCACGTCTCCTCGGGCTCCCAACGCTCGTTCCTGTCGGAGCGGGCAATCGCCTGCCGCCAGATTTCCGATGCGCTGGCCCGCTCGGGCTCACCCTCCCGGTTGAGCTCCTGGGCTCCTCGCCGGGCGACGGCCCCCCACTGTCGGTTGACCTCCGGTCCCCGCCTCGAGGACTGGTCACGCCCCTCGCGGTCCTGCTCTTCGTTGTGACTACGACCCCGAAAACCCGACGAGCCGGACGAGCCGGCGTGACCACCGGTCCCTTGGCGGTTGGGGCGTCCGTCGTCCCGGTACCGGCCTGTACCGGACTGGCCTGTACCCGACCGGCCTGTACCCCACCGGCCTGTACCCGACTGACCTGAACCGTACCGGCCTGCACCCGACTGGCCTGAACCGTACCGGCCCCGGTCGTTGCTGCGGTCGCGGTCGGTGCCGCTGCGGTCGGTTCCGCTGCGGTCGCGGTCGGTGCCGGGTCGCCCCTCTCGGCTGCGCCAGGGTTCGCCGGCCCGTCCCCGATCGGTGCCGCTGCGCCGGTCGTTGCTGCGGTCGCGGTCGGTGCCGGGTCGCCCGTCTCGGCTGCGCCAGGGTTCGCCGGGGCGGTCCCGGTCGCTGCCCCGGTCGCTGCCGCGGTCGCGGTCGATGCTCCTGCGCCGGTCGCCGCTGAATCTGCGGTCGGGCGAGCCGCTCCTCTGAGGCCGGTCACCATAGGACTGATCGGAGCGCCGGCCACTTCCGCCCATCCCGCCGGGTCCGCTGCGGCGCGCCGGCGGCCCGCCCCGGGCGCTCGACCCGCGCTCAGAAGCTGCCGACCCCCCCCTGGATGTCCGATCCTGGGGGTTGGCCGAGTAGGGACTCGGTCGCCGGTCGTCGTCGCGGGGAGGCCGCGGCCGCCAGTCGTCAGCCCGGCGGTCGTCTCGACGGGGATTGCCACCGAAGGTCCCGCGGGTCTCGTTGCGCTGATGGTAGTCACCGCGGCGACCGCCGGCCGTCGGGAAATCACCGCCACGGAAGCGGTCGCGCGGGGAACTGCGATCTCCCGCTGGCCGACCCGCCGAGGTCCCGTCCCGTCCGCTGCCCCCGGCACCGGATCCGAGGTCTCCCCGCCGTGAGCCGTTCCCGGAACGGGGCGGCCGCCCCTGCCGGTCCGATCCCCAATCATCCCGGCGATCCGTACGGTCGCGCCCCGAAGCTCCATAGGAGCGTGACGCGCCACCGGAACCTGATCCGGACCCCCGCGTCGACCGGGCCGAGGGCCGAGCCACGAAGCGCCGGGGGCCACTCGAACCGAAGCCGGAACCCGAACGAGGTCGCTCTCCGCTGCCGGAGGATGAATCGCCGGAACGAGCGCGATCGGGATCGTCGTCGCGGGTTGGACCGGTTCCAGGCATAAGAGTTCAAGGTTAGCGGTCGGTGGGCCCTTCTGGGTCCACCTCGCCGTACTTTGGTCCTGGGCGAATCATGCCGATATGTCCAAAGATGAGGGTGTTAGTACGACTATGGGCGGATATAGCCCGAAGAAGGGCCGACTCAAAGGGTGCAGGGCAGAGGGATCTGAGGCGCCGGGGGCTGCACGGGGCGTCGGTAGTGGCTGCCGCCGGGTTGGTCGCCGGCTCCCTGACCACGACGAACGTCACAGCCGTGTCTCCGGTTCTGTCGGCCGCGACCCTCACCCCCGCCAGTGCCGGTTCGCCTGTCATCTCCGCCTCGGCCTCGACCGGCGTCGGAGAGGAGGCCCGGCTTGCCGCAGCGCGCCTTTCCAGCACCATCTCCCTCCCCCATCCTGGTAGCCCCGAGGCTCTCACCCACCCCGAGGCCGACCACATGGGTGGCGGAAGCACCATCGCGCCCGCGGCGAGGACGATGGCCGCCGGCGCTGCGACGGCTCTCGCCTCGAGCTCCAATCCCCAGGGGCTGGACGTGTCCTCCTATCAGGGGAACGTGAACTGGTCCCAGGTGCGGACAGATGGGGCCGCTTTCGCCTACATGAAGGCGACAGAGGGAACCTATTACTACGACTCGACCTATTTTTCCCAGCAATATGACGGCAGTTACGCCAACGGGCTGATCCGCGGCGCCTACCACTTCGCCATCCCCGACAACTCGAGCGGTGCTGCTCAAGCGGACTACTTCGTCGCCCATGGTGGGGGCTGGTCGGCGGACGGCAGAACCCTGCCCGGGACCCTCGACATCGAGTACAACCCTTACGGTGCCGAGTGCTACGGGTTGACGACCAGTCAGATCGTGTCGTGGATCGCCTCCTTCGGCAACGAGTACCGGCTTCTGACCGGCCGCTACCCCACCATCTACAGCACCACGGACTGGTGGACCACCTGTACGGGAAACTCGGCCGCCTTCGGCAGCTACGGCCTGGCCATCGCCCGCTACGGCGCCAGCAGCCCGACCCCCCTTCCAGCGTCGTGGCCGAGCTACCAGATCTGGCAGTACGCCGACAGCGGGGTCTTCCCCGGCGACCAGGACGTCTTCGGCGGCAGCCTCGCCCAACTCGTACAGTTCAGCCTGGTCGGCGGCTCGGTGGTGGCCTCGTCAGTGCCTTTGAACTGTGGGTCGGGCGGCGATCAGCGGAGCCCCCGGGACGCGACGGTCCAGACCGGCGTAGTGATCTCCTCGTCGGGCACCTACCGGACCGAGACGGTGACCTCGGCGGGCGCGCTGGTGCCCATCGTCACCTCCGTCCCGACGGCGGAGACACCACTGGTCGCGGTGTGGCAGAACAGCACCGACTGCAGCGCCTCACCGGGCTCCCGGAACGCGTGGGCGGTTGCGCCCAACGGAGCCGTTTACGGGGAGACCTCGGCAAGTGGGCCGCCGGCCCGCAACCTGGGCGACCCCTCGAACGTCGCCCTGGTGAGGCCCGTGGTGGGCATGTCACCCACCAGCGACGGCGCCGGCTACTGGCTGGTCGCCGGCGACGGTGGCATCTTCAGCTACGGCGACGCCCAGTTCTACGGCTCCACCGGCGGGGTGCACCTGGTGCAACCGATCGTGGGGATGGCCACCACACCCGATTCGCTGGGCTACTGGTTGGTGGCCTCCGACGGCGGCATCTTCACCTTCGGTGACGCCGGCTTTTACGGATCGCTCGGGGGCGTGCAACTGGTGAAACCGATAGAGGCGATGGTGGCCACGCCCGACGGCCGGGGCTACTGGATGGTGGCCTCCGACGGCGGGGTCTTCTGCTTCGGCGACGCGGTCTTCAAGGGCTCCATGGGCGGTCAGACCCTCTCGGCGCCGATCGCCGGAATGATCCCCAACGGTACCGGCTACACCCTGATCGGCCAGGACGGCCGGACTTATCCCTTCAGCTGAAAGCCCCGCCAACGTCCGAGCTCTGTGGGTCGGGGCGTCAGACGTTGGGACAGTTGGGACTGTTGGGGTGCCCCGTCCTGGGGGCAAACGCCCTTCGGCGGGCCACTTCCAGGGGCGAACGCGAAAAAGGCCCCGCACATGGCGTGCGGGGCCTCTTTCTTCACGATTATTCCGGCGACGTCCTACTCTCCCAGGGGGGAACCCCCCAAGTACCATCGGCGCTGGCGGGCTTAACTTCCGTGTTCGGGATGGGAACGGGTGTGACTCCGCCGCTATGGCCACCGGAAAACATGCTCAGACAGCAGGACCCTAGAAGTCCCGTCCTTGAGCGTTCCATAGCGAGCACGAGCGTGAATGTCCCCAAGCCCTCGTCCGATTAGTACCGGTCGGCTGAACACATTGCTGTGCGTACACCTCCGGCCTATCAACGTGGTCGTCTACCACGGGACTTACCTGGCTAACCCAGTGGGAAATCTCATCTTGGAACGAGCTTCGCACTTAGATGCTTTCAGCGCTTATCCCTTCCGCAGGTCGCCAACCAGCCGTGCCCTTGGCAGGACAACTGGCACACGAGAGCTGCGTCCGTCCCGGTCCTCTCGTAC
>JAKCDU010000098.1 GCA_021838445.1 Actinomycetes bacterium
CCGGTTCTTGGCCGCAGCGTCGATACCGGCCATCACTTTCCCCCGCTCGAACGGCTCCCGTCCCCCGGTGCGCTTGGCCACCACGAAAGGGACCTCCTCGAGGCGCTCGTAGGTCGTGAACCGCTGCCCGCACGCCAGGCACTCTCGACGTCGCCGGATAGCCGAACCGTCTTCGGCGGCGCGCGAATCAACGACCTTGTCATCCTGGCTGGTGCAGCGCGGGCAGCGCATGCACCGAAGGTACCGCCACCCCGACGATCAGGCGGGGAGGTTGAGCCTGATCACCTCACCGGGGTAAATCGACGAACTGCCGATCTGGCGTACGAGCTGGTCCACGAGGGGCCGCTCGTCGCGTCCGGGGGCCAGCCCGGCGGCGATGCCCCATACCGTGTCGCCGGGCTGCACGACGTACTCGGTGACCGAGGCCCGGCTCATGGCCGTGGCGGCAGCATCGGTGGTGGCGAGGGGGCCACCACCGATGCCGGCCCTGATGAGCTGCGCGACTATGAGCACAGCTGCGACTGCCAGGAGGGCCAATCCTCCGACCAGAAGGCGACGTCGGCGGTAGAGCACCACCATCTCCCGCTCGGCCGCCCGATCGGGGGTTGCATCACACCAGTCGGCACTTCGAAGCACTGCCACCATCAGAGGACCCTCCTCACCTTCGGGAACACTTGTTCCCCATATTTCCCGAACGGGTGTTCGATGTCAATACCCGAGGTCGAACAAATGTTTGCCCCCATGGGTTCCGCCCAGGTAACGTCACATCGCGTGGGTGCACACGAGGAGGGTGATCCGACCGGGCGCCCGCTTCACGGAGAGGACGGACACAGAGCATGGCCGAAGCCGAACTGACGGGGAAGCGCCGGGAGATTCTCGATTTCATCGCCGCCCATCTGCGCGAGCGCGGCTATCCCCCGTCGGTGCGGGAGATCGGCGAAGCGGTGGGGCTCACGTCCTCCTCGACGGTGCACACCCATCTGCAGACCCTCCAGAAGCAGGGTTACCTGCTGCGCGACCCAACCAAGCCCCGGGCCATCGAGGTCCGCTATGACGCCGTGTCGGGAGCTCCCATCGAACGTCGCCCGGTGCGCCACGTCCCCCTGCTCGGCGAGGTGGCGGCGGGCACCGATGTGCTGGCCCAGGAGAATGTGGAGGAGTTGCTGCCGCTACCGGAGGACTTCACCGGCGACGGGCAGCTCTTCATGCTGAAGGTGCGCGGTGAGTCGATGATCGACGCCGGGATACTCGACGGGGACTTCGTGGTGGTCCGCCAGCAGCCCGAGGCGACGAAGGGGGACGTCGTGGTGGCCGGCATACCCGGCGAGGAGGCCACGGTGAAGACCTACGGCCGTCGCGGCGCCAAGGTAATCCTCACCCCGGCCAACACCGCCATGGCCCCGATGGTCTTCGATCCCGCCGATGTGCACATCTACGGGAAGGTGGTCACCGTCCTGCGTCGGCTCTGAGCCAGCCCGACCGTCGGCCGGGGCGGGCGGGGGCGCCGCCGCGGGCCGCGCCGGATCAATCAGAGCGCCGACCCGTGCTGGCGCAGGATGTCGTTCAAGCCGGACTTGTCGTGGCGCTTGCCGGGCTCGGTCCGCTTGATGACCAGGACGCACGGCAGCCCGAACTCGCCGCCCGGATAGGCCCGGGGCCGGGTCGCCGACACCGCCACGCACCAGCTCGGCACCACCCCACGCGACAGTTCCTCGCCGGTTTCGGCGTCGATGACGGGAATGGTCCCGGTGAGGATGGCTCCCGCCCCGAGCACCACGCCATCGCCGACGCGGGCCCCTTCGGCCACGATGCAGCGGCTGCCGATGTAGCAGTCGTCGCCCACGAACACCGGCGCCGCCTGGGGGGGTTCGAGCACCCCGCCAATCCCCACACCGCCCGACAGGTGGGTGTTGCGACCGATCTGGGCGCAACTGGCCACAGTGGCCCACGTGTCGACCATCGTCCCTGATCCCACCCGGGCGCCGATGTTCACATAGCTCGGCATGAGGATCACTCCCGGCTCCAGGTGGCTTCCCCACCGGGCCGACGCGCCGGGCACCACCCGGACCCCCGACGCGGCGTAGTCCCGCTTGAGGGGCAGGCGGTCGTGGTACTCGAACGGCCCGGCCTCGCTGGTCTCGAGACCCGAGACCCGGAACAACAGGAGTATGGCCAGCTTCAGCCATTCGTGGACCACCGGCTGGCCGTCGGCGCCCAGCTCGGCCACCCGCACCTCGCCGCGGTCGAGTAGGTCTATGGCGGCGTGAACCGTCTCCACGGCGTCTGTGTCGGCGGGACCGAGCGTGTCGCGTCGCTCCCACAACTCCCGGATCTGTGACTCGAGATCGGCCATGGCAGTGACGCTACCCCAACCGCCGGCGGCGACCCGGGCCCGGCCCCCGGCCGAGGTGGTCAGTCCGGACGGTAGGGCCCGGCCGCGGCCAGGCGCCGCTCCACCAGGTCCAAAGCGGCGAGCGGGGCGACCACCGCAACCCGCACGTGACCGGCGCCGGCCTGCCCGTAGAACGTGCCGGGCGAGACCAAGACGCCCCCCGCTCGGGCCAACCAGTCGGTGAAACGCCACTCGTCGCCGCTCGGCACCGGCACCCACAGGTAGAAGCCTCCGGCCGGCAGCGGGCTGGGCGCCCCCACCCCGTCGAGGATGGCCGCGGCCCGCTCCAGCCGCTCGCGGTAACGCTGGCGTTGGGCGGTCACATGGGCGGCGTCTGCCAGGGCCGCGACCCCGACTCGCTGCACCGGTCCGGGAACCATGAGTCCGGCGTGCTTGCGCACCTCTCTCAGGTAGTGCACCAGGTCCGGATCCCCGGCGTACCAACCGAGGCGGGCACCGGCCAGGTTCGACCGCTTGGAGAGTGAGTGCACGGCGATCACGCCGCGCGATCCGCCGCCGTCCCCCTTCCCGAGGATGGTGCGTGGGGGCCCGTCCCAGGTGTACTCGGCGTAGCACTCGTCGCTGAAGACCGGGACCCCGTGGGCCCTCCCCCACTCGGCGGCGCCGACCAGGTCGTCGAGTCCGCCGGCGGGGTTGCCGGGGGTGTTGACCCAGAGCATGACGGCCCGGGCCGCGTCGGACTCCGACACCGCCGACAGATCGATGCGCCAGTGCTCGTCGACGGGTACCGGCACCGCCCGCAGCCCGGCCAGGATGGCGCCCATCTCGTAGGTCGGGTAGGAGATGGCGGGGTACAGCACCGTGTCGCGGCCGGGGTAGCGCAGCTTCATCCACTGCGGGGTGGTAGCCACGAACTCCTTGGTGCCGACGCACACGGCGACGGCGTCGGGGCTGATGGCCGCACCGAGTCGGTCCTCGGTCCATCGGCATATGGCCTGGCGCAGCTCGGCGGTACCGATCGACGGCGGGTAGCCGCGGGCGGCGCCGCGGCTGTCGTCGGTGTCGGAAAGGGCGGCCAGGACGGCGGGCGGAGGCGGATCGCCGGGCGTGCCGATGGACAGGTCGACGACCCCTCCGTCGTGGGCGGAGGCCGTTCGGTGGGCCTCTTCGAGGCGGTCGTAGGGATAGGCGGGGGGCTCGAAACCGCCGGGGGGCGCCGGGCTCACCGGGCCACCGAGAAGTCCCGGAAGCGGGCCGCCCCGGCCCCGTCGACCCGTACCCGCACGTGGGACCCCGAGTCGTCGTGCTCCTCGGTGAGGACCTCGCCCTCGCGGTGCACGGCGGCCAGCACGTCGCCGCGGTCATAGGGTATGTGCAGCTCGACCACCTGGGCCGCGGCCCGGAGCCGGTCGCCGACCACCTCCAGCAGGCCGTCGATGCCCTCTCCGGTGGCGGCCGACAGGGTGACCGCTCCGGGGTGGCGCTCCCTCAGGCGGGCGGCGGCCTCGGGGGCGATGTCACCCTTGTTGAAGGCCAGCAGCTCGGGGACCGAGCCGGCGCCGATGTCGGCCAGGACCGAACGCACCGCTTCGATCTGCGACTCGGGGTCCGGTGACGAGGAGTCGACGACGTGCACGAGAAGGTCGGACTCGGTGACCACCTCGAGGGTGGAGCGGAAGGCTTCCACCAGCTGGTGGGGCAGCTTGCGGACGAATCCCACGGTGTCGGAGAGCAGGACGGCCTCCCCCCCGGGCAGCTCCAGCCGCCGGGTGCGAGGGTCGAGGGTGGCAAACAGCCGGTCCTCGACCAGTACGCCGGCGTCGGTGAGCCGGTTGAGCAACGTCGACTTGCCGGCGTTGGTGTATCCGACGAGCGACACGTTGGACAGCCGGCTGCGACGCCGGGCTTTGCGCTGCAGCCGACGCTGCTCGGTGAGGCGGCGCAGGTCGCTCTCGAGGCGGTTCTTGCGCCGCACCAGCCTCCGGCGGTCCACCTCGAGCTGGGTCTCGCCCGGGCCTCTGGTTCCGATCCCACCTGCCAGCCGGGACAGCTGGGTGCCCCGTCCCCGGAGGCGGGGCAGCCGGTACTCGATCTGGGCCAACTCCACCTGCGCCTTGCCCTCCAGGGTGCGGGCGTTCTGGGCGAAGATGTCGAGGATCACCGCGGTGCGGTCGATGGCCGTCCGACCGAGGATCTTCTCCAGGTTTCGTGACTGCGCCGGTGACAGCTCGTCGTCGAAGACGACCGTGTCGGCGTCCACGGCGTTGGAGAGGTCGCGCAGCTCCTCGGCCTTGCCCTTGCCGATGAAGGTCGCCGGATCAGGGTGGTCCCGGCGCTGTAGGACCCGGGCCGCCTCGTCGGCGCCGGCCGTGTCGACCAGGAGGGAGAGCTCGTCGAGGTGCAGTTCGGTCTCCTCGTCGCGCCCCAGCGGGAAGGTCACCCCTACGAGGACGATCTTCTCCCGGAAGCTGCGTTCGATCAGGCTCACGACGTCGGATCCCACCCGCAGGTCGCGATCCGCACGCTCGGGCCCGACAGGGTGGCCGTCCCGTCGGGGCGCAGCTGCACGGCCACCGCCCCGCCCGGCTGGTGCACCGTCACGGCCGGGCCGACCCGACCCCATCGGTGCAGGGCCGCCGCTGCGGCACAGGACCCCGTCCCGCAGGCCTGGGTCTCGCCCACCCCGCGCTCCCACACCCGCATGGTCACCGAGTCCGGCTCGGGTCCGAGGGTGACGAACTCGACGTTGAGCCCCGCCGGGTCGGAGCGCTCCAGCTCGGGCCCGAGACGCCCTACGTCGACGCGGCGCGGGTCGGGCCCGAGGACCACCAGGTGGGGGTTGCCGACGTCCACCAGCAGGGTGCCGTGCCCGACGTTGCACGCCTCCCCACCGTCGGAGTGGACCTTGACCGGTCCCATTTCGACCGTCGCCCAGGTGCGTCCGGGACCGCTCCGGCGGATGGTGACCTCCCGGCGGCCGGCCGGGGTGAGCACGGCGAAGGGCCGGTCCTCGGCCACCAGGCCGGCGTCGAGCGCGGCGTGAGCCAGGCAGCGCACCCCGTTACCGCTCATCTCGGCCTCGCTCCCGTCGGCGTTCCACAACCGGAAGCCGAGGTCGCCCGACTCGGTGAGGCCGCTGCGGATGAACCCGTCGGCGCCGACCCCGGTGTGTCGGTCGCACGCGGCGCGGGCCAACTCGGCGTCCCCTTCCAGGAAGGACACGAGGAAGTCGTTGCCGAGTCCGTGCAGCTTGACGAGCTGGATCATGGTCTCCTCCAGTCTCCCAGGATCCGGGCGGTGACGGCGAGCGGATTCTCGGCCGTTCCGTACCAGGCGATGCGGGGGTCGCGCCTCCACCACATGCGTTGCCGGCGGGAGAAGGCCCGGGTGCGGCGCTTGGCCTCATCCAGCGCGTCGGCCAGCGGCCGGTCCTGCTCGAGGTGCTCGAGGACCTCCCGGTAGCCAAGAGCCTGCCGGGCGGTGCGCGACAGGGCCCGACGGCGCAGACCGTCCACTTCTTCGACCAGACCGGCCTGCACCATCTGCTCCAGCCGGGCGTCCACCCGGCTGGCCACCACCGCCCGGGGGAGCCACAAGCCGGCCAGGCGCCACGGTGTGGCCGGGTAGGCCCGCAGACCCGGTCCGAACGATGAGAAGGGCACACCGCTGCCCACGCACACCTCGAGGGCTCGGACCACCCGTCGCCGGTTGGAAGGCTCCATGCGCGACGCGGCGTCGGGGTCGAGCTGGCCGAGCCGGCGATGCAGGGCCGCGGTGTCGGGCTCGGACTCGAGCTCGGCGCGCACCTCGGGGAACCGGCCGGGGGGGGCCAGCCCGTCGACCAGCGCCTGGAAGTAGAGCCCGGTTCCCCCCACCAGCAGGGCCCGGTGACCTCTCGCCTCGATACCGGCCACGGCCGCCCGGGCCTGCGACACCCACCGGGCCAAGGTCCACTCCTCGCCCGGATCGGCCAGATCGACCAGGTGGTGGGGAACCTCGGACCGCTCCTCCACCGAAGGCTTGGCAGTGCCGATGTCCATACCGCGGTAGACCTGCATGGAGTCGACGGTGACGATCTCCACGTCGCCGAGGCGGCGGGCCGCCTCGAGGGCCACCTGCGATTTCCCCGAGGCCGTGCAACCGACCAGCGCCAGGTGCCGGACCCGGCCCGGCGCCGCCTCAGCCACGCCGCGTCAGCCCGGGCTCCGACCCGGTCGGCTCAACCGGCGACCACCGGGATCCGGGTGCGGTGGGTCGGACGGCCCGTCACCTCGAGCAACTGACCTTCGAGGAAGTGCGGCGCCCCTCGGGTGACCAGCACGTCGGCCCACGAACCCGCCGGAACCGCTCCCGCCGGGGCCGCGAAGTGCACCAGCTTGCCCTGAGCGGTACGCCCGCTGACCGTGCGGGGGTCTCGCTTGGAGGGACCTTCGACGAGTACCTCCTCGACCCGGCCTTCGCGGGCCTGGTGCTTGGCCAGCGCCGAGCGCTCCACCACCACCCGCAACCGCTCGAACCGCTCGGCCACCACGTCGGGAGCCACATAGCGGTCAACCCACTCGGCCGCCTCGGTGCCCGGACGGGGCGAGTAGATGAACGTGTAGGCGCTGTCGTACTCGGCCTCGGCGACCACCTCGAGGGTCCGCTCGAAGTCGTCGTCGGTCTCGCCAGGGAAGCCGACGATGATGTCGGTGGTGACGGCCAGGTCGGCGATGGCGGCTCGGGCCGCCGCCAACTTCTCCAGGTAGCGATCGGCGCGGTAGCCCCGGTGCATGGCAGCCAGCACCCGGTCACTTCCCGACTGCAGGGGAAGGTGGAGGTGGGGGCAGACGGCCGTCTCCTGGGCCATGGCCTCGATGGTCTCGGCCCTCAGGTCCTTGGGGTGGGGGCTGGTATAGCGCACCCGGCGGATCCCCTCGACGCGCCCGACGGCTCGCAGCA
>JAKCDU010000099.1 GCA_021838445.1 Actinomycetes bacterium
TCGGCCGGCTGTGCCGGGCCGAGGGGGTCGAGGGAGTGACCCTGCACACGTTGCGCCACTTCAGCGCGTCGGTGTTGATCGCATCGGGGCGAGACGTGCGCACGGTCGCCGGTCGCCTAGGACACGCAGACGCCACGACCACCCTGCGGGTCTACTCCCACATGGTCGAAGGCCGCGACCGCGACGCCGCCGACTTCCTCGGACAGCTCATGTCCGCCAGCCAGACCGCTGCGCTCCACGAAGGCTGACCAGTTGACCCGGTAGAGGCGGCCGACGGCGAAGCAGCCGGGGATCTGGCATGCGTATTGCCGGCCCGGGTTCGGGGTGGACCCCCACCCGCCCGGTACATTGAGGGTGTGAGCGCCGACGCCGATGCCGTCCTCCACGAGGCTCTGGGTTTATCGCCCGAAGACCGGGCGGATGTCGCAGCTGAGCTACTGGCCAGCCTCGAGCCGGCTGACGATCCTGAATTGGTCCGCACTCTGTGGGCGCAGGAACTCGAGGCACGGGCGCGGAGGTTCCTGGCCGGAGAGTCCCCGGGCGAGGACTGGGAGATCGTCCGCCAACGCTTGGCCGACGAGCTCGCTAAGTGAGCTCACGGGTCCGGTTCGGGCCCGAAGCTGTAGCCGAACTGCACGAGGCCGCCAGGTGGTACGAGCAGCGCGGCGATCTTGGCGGCCACGTCATTGGTGGCCTCTGAGGTTTCTTTGGCTAGGTCCTTGACCTCGTTGGCGACCACCGCGAATCCTTTCCCGGCCTCGCCGGCGCGGGCCGATTCGATGGTGGCGTTCAGGGCTAGGAGGTTGGGCTGTTCGGCTATGGCGGTGATGGCCGCGACGACGTCCCCGATCTCGGACGACGACACGCCCAGCCTGGAGACGAGGGTGGTGGTGGAGTCGGCGATCTCCACGCCCCGCCCGGATGTGTCCACTGCCCTGTTGGCGGAGTTGGCGATCTCGCTGATCGACGCCGTCATCTCCTCGATCCCTGTCAATACCGACAGGATGCTCGTGGATACCTCCTCGGCGGCGGCGGCCACCGTGGTGGCGGCACCGGCCGTGCCGTCGGCGTTGCCGGCCATCTGTGACGACGTGGATGCGAGCTCGGTTGAGGCGCGCGACAGGGTCTCGGAGTGACCGGCGATCTCGGCCACCGCGGGTACGCATCCGGCTCAACGCCCGGTTCAGCGCAGTAGCCATCGCGCCCATCTCGTCGCGGGACGTGACCGTCGACGTGCGAGTCAAATCGCCCTCGGCGATCGCGTCGAGGACCTCAACGGTTTCCGCCAACGGGCGGGTGATCGAGGCGCTCACGACGAGACCCAGCCACATCGCGGCAAAGGCCGCCACCAGGCCCAGAACCAACTGCGCGGTGCGGCTCGACGCGCTGGAGGACAGCTCGGCGGATTCGGTTCGGGCGGCACGGCTCTGCACGTTGCTCAACAGATGGCTCAGCGGGTCCGATACGGCGTTGAGGTCGGCGCTGGCGACAAGGGCCTCGGCCTGAGAGAGCTTGGCGGCGTTCTTCGACTCGAGGTCGGCGGCGACCACCGGATCCCGTTGCATGTACGGGACGGCACTTCGGACAGCCTGCCGTAAGTACGAAACGTCGGTCGGATCCAGGCCAGCGGTCACCTTCCCGGCCAGGGCGGTGAAGTCCTGGTAGCTCGCCAGGAATACCTGGTGGTCGCCGCTCACGCTCTGATGGCCGACTACGCCGACGATCATGGCGTTGGCGGCGCCATCGAAACTCGCGACGTCGCTCGGCATGGAAGATCGCCGAAGAGTTTCGAACCTCACTGACCAAATCCGCGCCCGGTGAGGAAGTAGCCCGGCTCGATCTCCTCGCCGGTCCCGGCGCGGTACCACCCATTGGTGGCGGTTCTCGTAGCCCCGGCGAGGGGAACCGGGTGATCAGGGAAGCGGCGAGGGGGATCATCCCGCGGATGCGGCATGGCGACTGCCCCCACCGTATCTGCTCACCCGCCGTTCAGCGGGGCGAGGAAATGGCGGCACCACGCCGTCGTGGAGCCTACGGAGCCGCCGGTCTCGGAGACGAAACTGGTGAACGAGTAGCTCGGTGCCGGGACGCCGCCCGACACGAGTTGACGGCAGTAGCCGGTCAGGGTGGCGCGGGGCGGGGTGTAGGGCACCGAGACCGACAGGTTGGCCTGCGTGGAAGCATCGACTGATGGGGCATTTGCTGATGAGGCACCTGCCGGTGGGGCACCTGGCGGCGGGGCATCTGCAGGCGCCGAAGGGGCCGGTGGCGCAGACCTCGGCGGCGGAGCGGGGACGGCGGGGACAGGGAGTGCCCCACCGGTGATTAGAACGATGGCACCCACCCCGCCGGCGGCGGCCAAGGCGATGCGCCAGAGCATGTGGTAGACGTCGGGGTCTCCGGGGCGCGGCTTGAGAACGTCGCAAGATGTGACGACTGCGCCCTCTCGGGACTGCGGTGCTGGAGGCTCGCCGCCCGCCGGGTGACCAACCAGCCCGGGTCGGGCATCTGAGAATCCTCGCAATTCGGTCTTCGCGGCCGACCCCACCTACAGTGTCGGGACCTCGAAGAGCGAGTGCAGGTCGTTTGTGATGAGGAGTGACGCTTTGGGTAGTCGGCGGAGGCCGAGTTGAGCGGGTTCCCCGCATCGGCGGCGGTGGCCGGGTGGGCGCAGGTCGTCAACCGCGACGATGACCGCATCGTCCATCCGATGGTCCTCCTCGAAGAGGCCGGTCGGTCGGCTCTGGCCGCGGCCGGGGTGGCCGCCGACCAGGTTCAGGCCATCCTCTCCACGCCGCTCACCGCGTTGGTCGAGCAGGACCACACCGAGACCCTCGCCGCCCGCCTGGGCGCCCGCCGCGGACCGCGGGTCGTGTCGGCCTACAGCGGCGCCGCTCCGCAGCGTCTGCTCGCCCGCGCCTGCGCGCTTGTCGCCGCCGGCGAGGTGGAGGTGGCGCTCGTGGTCGGTGGCATCGCCGACGCATCGGTTCGACGAGCCCGTCGTCGGGGCGTGGAACCTCCGGCTCTGCCCACCTCCACCTGGTCCCAGGGATCGGACCGCCCCTCCGACCTGCCCCAGAGGAAGTGGGATGGGGCCCACTTCGCCGAGATCGCCGCCGGGGCGGGGTCGCCGCCCGGGTACTTCGCGCTGGTGCAGAGCGCGCTCGATCGGGGGATGTCCGATGCCGCCAGAGCCTCGCGGCTGGGCGCGCTCATGGCGCCGTTCACCGAGGTGGCGGCCGCCCGGGCGGCCCACGCCTGGTTCCCCCGAGCCCGCGACGCTTCGCAGATCGCCACCGCGACGCCGGCCAACCGAATGGTCGCGGAGCCCTATACCAAGCTCATGTGCTCCTTCCCGACGGTGGACATGGCCGCCGCCCTGGTCGTGACCCCGGCCGCCCGGGCCGGTCGGAGAGGGGTGTTCCCGGTCGCCATCACCACCGCCGAAGAGGTGGGCCCCCCGTCGCGGTGGCCCAGCCTGGACCGCCCACCGGCGCTGTCAGCGGCGGTCGAGGAGGCCCTGCGCCTATCCGATACCGACCTCGCTGAGGTGGACGCGCTGGACCTGTACTCGTGTTTTCCGGCGGCGGTGCTCATGGGCTGCCAGGCCCTCGGCCTGGATCCCATCGGGGACCGGCTGCTGACCGCCACCGGCGGGCTCCCCTACTTCGGCGGACCCGGCGCCTCCTACGGGCTGCACGCCCTGGTGTGCCTGTTCGACGACCTCCACCACGGGCGGGCCGACACGGTCCTCTCGCTCGGGCTCGGCGGCTTCGTCACCGACTTCAGCGTCGGGGTCTACAGCCGCGAGGAGCGTCGGGGGGCCTTGGTCGACCTACCCCGGCCCGAGGCTCCCGGGTGGCCGGTGGTCGAGGTCGCCGAAGGGCCGGCGGAGGTCGAGGCCATGACCGTCCTGCATGCCAGGGGCGAGGGCCCGGTGGCCGCACCGGTCATCGCCAGACTGCCGTCGGGCGAGAGGGTGGGGGCCCGCTGCGCCGACCCCGCTCTGGCGGGTGAGCTGAGCGGACAGAACCTGGTCGGACGAGAGGTCGAGCTCACCGGCCGCCCCGGTCGGCTGGAGTACCAGCTGCGCTGAGCCCCGGGTAACCAGCAGGGGTGCTCGCTCCGCACGGTCACTGAATTCGACGTCGAGGTCGACTTGGCGCGCCAAGGGGGCTAACATCGGGTCCGCCAACACGGTCATTCGAGCAGGGGGTCGGGAGCCATGGCTGGACGTATGGACGGCAAGGTCGTGTTCATCACGGGAGCGGCGCGTGGACAGGGCCGCAGCCACGCGCTGCGCCTGGCCGAGGAGGGCGCCGACATCGTCGCTTGCGACCTGTGCGCCCAGATCGAGTCCAACCTGTATCCGCTGGCCACCCCCGAGGATCTCGACGAGACCGTCAACCTGGTCGAGAAGCTCGGGCGGCGGATCGTAGCCCGCCAGGCCGACGTGCGCGACCGCGACGCCCTGCGGGCCGTGGTCGAGGAGGGGGTGAGGGAGCTCGGCCACCTCGAAGTGGTGGTGGCCAACGCCGGGATCTGCCCCATGGGTGCGGGTAACCCCATGGACTTCGTCGACGCCACCGACGTGGACCTGATCGGCGTCATGAACACGGTGGCGGTATCCCTTCCCCACCTACCGGACGGGGGCTCGGTGGTGATCACCGGGTCGACCGCCGGCATGATGGGGGGCACCACCGACACGGGCTCGATGGGCTACGGGGGGATGGGCTACGCCTGGGCCAAGAAGACCCTGATCGGCTACACCGAGCAGATGGCCATGGTGCTGGCCGCCCGCAGCATCCGGGTGAACGCCGTCCACCCCACCAACTGCAACACCCATCTCCTGCACAATGACGAGCTCTACCGGGTGTTCCGCCCCGACCTGGAGAACCCGACCCGCGAGGACGTGGAGCCGGCGTTCACCTACTTCCAGGCCATGCCCATCCCCTACGTCGAGCCGCTCGACATATCCAACGCGGTGCTCTACTTCGCCTGCGACGAGTCGCGCTATGTGACCGGCCAGCAGCACCGGGTGGACGCCGGCTCGCTGCTGCGCTGGCCCAACGGACCTCAGGCCTGAGGTCGTCTCCCGCGGGTCGGACCGCCCGCCGCCGGCGGAGCGCCGCTCAGCGTTCCATGCACTGCACGTCGAAGTAGATCGGCAGCAGATACTTGACGTAGAAGGCGTGCACCGTCAGGTGCGGGTAGACCAGATCGTCGTACTCTTTGATCTGGACCCGATCATCGACATCGCGGTGACGTTTGCAGGCATCGAGCAGTTCGTCCACCTCGGCCCGGGTGTCGTAGAGGAGCCCGAGGTGGTCGAATCCGGGGGAGCTGATCGGCTTGGAGCTCTCGGCCAGCAGGATGAACTGGTCGGGGTCGGGCTGCAGCAGGTGGCAGAGCTGGCCCACGACCTCGGTGTCGGTGGCTTTCCAGCCGAAGACCGATCCGTAGAAGGCGTCGATATCGGCCCGGAGCTCCTCGGTGAGGGTGCCCCGGGCGTAGGTCAGCTCCATGTGGTTGAACCGCATGACCGAACGCTACTCCCGCCGACGCCACCCGACCGCGTACGTCGGCGGTCGACTGGCGTGCGATGCTGGGCGGGCCGGAGCCGACCGGGGGAGGAAGAGCAGAGATGAGTGGTTGGAAGATCGGTGACGTGACCATCACCCCGGTCGTGGAGCGCGAGACCGAGTTGCCCCTCGATGTGATCCTGGTGGACATACCCGAGGGGGCCACCGCCTGCCACCCGTGGCTGGTGCCGGACCATCTGGTAGACGACCGCACCGGCCGCATGGCCATCCAGGGCTTCGTGGTGGACACGGGGACCCTGCGGATCCTCGTGGACACGTGTGTGGGCGAGCACCAGAATCCCATCCCCATGGGCGTTTCGGCGTTCCTCGACCGCCTGGCCGAGGCGGGCTACCGCCCCGAGGACATCGACGTCGTCGTGTGCACCCACCTGCATTTCGATCACGTGGGTTGGAACACCCGTCTGGTCGACGGTCGCTGGGTGGTGACCTTCCCCAACGCCAGGTACCTCTTCGGGCGGGTCGAGTGGGAGCACTGGTCGGTAGAGACGGGCCCCTACCTCAATGTGGACGAGACGGTCCGCCCGGTGCTCGCCGCGGGCTACGCCGATCTGGTGGAGGTCGATCACCGCGTCTGCGCCGAGGTGCGCTTCGTGGCGACTCCGGGCCACTCGCCGGGCCACGTGAGCGTGGTCGTCGAAAGCGGTGGGGAGCGGGCCGTGATCACCGGTGACATGGCCCACCACCCCCTGCAGTTCGCCGACCCGTCGGTCGGCTCCAACGCCGACTCGGACCGCGCCGCGGCGGCGGCCACCCGGAGGAGGTGCCTGGCCGAGTGGGCGGCCGACGGCTCGCTGGTCATCGGCACCCACTTCGTGGCTCCCACCGCCGGACGGCTCCGGGCGGTCGGTGACGGCTGGCAACTCGTCGGCTGAGCGTCGCGACGGCCGGGATGGCAATTTGAACTGGTGTCCGAACGCTCCGATACCGCCCGGGACGGCCACGCCGCCCGGTTCAACCCGGGGGGGATCGTCTACGGCGTACTGGCCGTGGCCACGGTCATCGCCGCCGAGAGCACCCGCCGGGAGACCTTCCCCAAGCTCCTGTGGGCCAGCCTCCTCACGCTGGTCCTCTACTGGTTGGCCCACGCCTACGCCCATCACTGGGGCTCGCACCTGCAGCGACCGGGCGACTGGTCCCTCGCCGAGATAGGGCGCTCGGCGGCCCACGAGGCGTCCATCCTCCTCGGCGCCGTCGGCCCGGTGGCGGCTCTGCTGCTGGTGTGGGCCCTCGGCGCCAGCCGCGAGGCCGCCGTGACCGCGGTCTTGTGGACGGCGGGGAGCGAGATCGTCGGGCTCGAGCTCGTCGCCGGCCTGGTGCGCCACGCCCGGGTCCGCGACCTGGCCGTTCAGGTCCTGATGGGCCTCAGTATGGGGCTCGGCCTGCTGGCCGTCCGGGTTCTGCTGCACTGACCGGGTGGGAACCCCGGCGGGGGCGCCTCGCCGCGCCTCGCGGGTTCAGCCGCCCAGCACCCAGCCCGAGGGTCGAGCCAGCCGGTCAGCCTCCCCGGGACCCCAGGAACCGGGCGGGTAGGCGGTGGGCTCGGGCTTGTCGGAGAGGAGCTCGCCGGCCACCTCCCAGACATGGGCCA
>JAKCDU010000042.1 GCA_021838445.1 Actinomycetes bacterium
GGCATCAAGCGAGTTGTAACTCAACGACACCGCGGCTGTACCCGACACGCTCTGCAGGCTGCGTGTCCCCGCGGTCAACGCCAAATCTCCGGTCAGCAGATTCACCGTCTCCGACGCCGGAGTCAATCCCGGATTCGGCGCGCCCTGCGAAGGCGTAGACGTGCCCGACGGTGACGCTCCGACCGTGTCCGTCGGCGACGGACCGCCCGCCCCCTTACGCAGCTTAACCGTGAAACTTGTAGTGATCGCTGGCAGGGGCGTCTCCAGCAGCTCGGTATCGTCGGTCTGGACCGATACCCAATAAGTCTCACCATCACGCAGCGCCCCCTGCGGCACCGTCCAGTTCGTGATCTGGGATGGACTCTGCGAATAGTATAGCCACGTAGAATCCGCCACGGTCTCGCCGCCGCCGGGTGAGGTCATAACCTTGAAATCGTAGGCAATCGGATAGCACCCACCGTCGTAGGTCGGACTACCAGGATCGAGCCACGAGTACGCGGACAGCAGGGGCGTTGTAGTAGCTATCACTGCGCCATCGGACGGAGACGTCAAATACGATGGCGGAGATTCCGACGAGGGAGGCCATGGGCATGAGAGTTGCGGCGACACGCCAGCCTTCGTCCCAGAACTAGGCCTCGCATACTGCAAGCCGCTCCGCGGATACGAGATGGTAGGAGCCGACACCTGCCTAACCCCCAGCGGGGACGACACCAACAGACCCGGACCAGGTCCCCCAGAAGCGCCAGCCTTACCAACACCGACCACCGTGGACGGCAACGTAGAGACGAGTCCCACCACCACGATCGCCAAACTCCATAGAACAAGAACACGACAACTCGTCCGCAAAGACACTCTCGAGGCCCCGATCTTTCAAGTCCGTCCTCGGGGAACCTACGAATCCGACAGACCTCAGTCAACGACCAGCAGATGAACAGCACGCAAAAGTCACATGACGTCACTCGCCTCTCCTAGACCATCAGGAGCGCCCGCGGGGTGAAGCCAGCCACATGGGTGGGCGCACGAACGAGCGACCAGGGGAGGGGGCGGCTCAGCGGGCGGGACGGGTGCGAGCCGCGACCAGGCACACGATGCGGTCCTCCATACCCGTGTCGATCGCCGCGACCCGGTACAGGCCGGGGCCGACAGCCTGGGCCTCGGCCCGGAACGGCCCCACCCGGGCCGCCGCGAGGTAGTGCACCTCGATGCTCTCCACCACGGCCGGCCGGCCCAGGTCGGCCGAGGCCGCCGTCTTGGCCGCGGTCTCGGCCAGGAGGGCCACCAGGCCTCCCTGCAGGCTCTGGGTGCCGTTGAGCAGGTCTTCCCGGAGGCTGATCTCGGCGATCCCCGGTTCGGTCACCACGAGGCCGACGTGGTCGGCGAGAGTGGGGTGGCCCGACACCACGTGCTTGATCTGCTGGACCTCCGATATCCGTGCCGAGACGGTGTCCTGGGGCCGGGGCGACGCCTGGAAGGTGCCGACGGCCAGGCCGATCACCCGCCCGTCGGCCACCGAGCGGACCGTGGTCTCGCCGACCGACACCGTGCGCCCCGATTTGGTCAAGCGGCACGACAGATCTATCTCGGTCCCCGGGGGGACCGACCCGGTCAGGTGGACCGACAGGCTGGAGGTGACCGAGATGCGAGGGGCGGTGCGGGTGGACGCGGCCACGCCGATCAGCACGTCGGCGAAGGTCAGCACGGCCGCAATGCCCGGCCAGCCCGGGGCGGCCGCCAGGTAGTCGTCGATCCGGGCCCGGCCCTGACCGCCGCCGTCCTCCATGCGGTAGTGGAACCCCATCGTGGCGAGGAAGTAGGCCCGCTCGTCGGCGTGCAACTCCGGGACAGGGGCCTCTGCAGGCCCCCCATCTCGTGCTTCGGCCACCATCGGGCGGCAGGCTAACCCAACTGCCGGCGGTCGCGCCGCATCGGGGGCGGCCAGCTGCGACCCCCGGAGCCGAGTAGCCCGCAGGCCGGTGGCGGAGCCGCCACGGTGGCCCGCTGGGATTCGGCTACGCGTCGGCCCCTGAATCTGCAAGGATCGCTGGGCCAAGAGCAAGGGGGACTGGAAGATGCTCGCAAGAGGCAGGCTGATGGCCGTGGTGGTCGCCGCCACGCTGGTGGTCGGAGCGTGCAGCTCCTCCAAGCCGGGCGGCTCGGCCGCCGGCCCGTCGGGGGGGTCAGGTCAGGGGGGCACCCTGACCATAGGCGTCCTCGGAGACTTCACGGGCCCCGCCGCCTCGGGGAACAAGACCTACATCAACGGGATCGACGCCGGCCTGGTCCTGGCCAAACGGCAGGGATGGAACATCACCGTGGTGCAGGCCGACACCCAGACGTCACCGGCGGCCGCCCTCTCCGCGGTCCAGAAGCTGGTGACCCAGAACAATGTGTCAGTGATCTTGACCCAGTCGGCCATAGCCTTCGCCGCCGCCCCCTACCTCAACCAGCACAAGATCCCGGTGATCGGGGTGGCCGAGGATGCCGGCGAGTGGCAGACCGACCTCAATATGTTCCCCGTTGGCGGGGCCCTGCACATCACCGCTGTCACCAGCACCTTCGGTCTCCTGCTCAAGCAACTCGGCGCGACCAACGTCGGAACCCTCGGGTACTCCATCTCGCCGTCGTCGGCCGACTCGGCCAAAGGGGCGACCCTCTCCGCCGAGGCCGCCGGTCTGAAAGGTGGCTATCTCAACGCCAATTTTCCGTTCGGCAGCACCAACGTGGCACCGGTGGCCATCGCCATGAAGAACGCCGGGGTGGACGCCTTCTACGCCTCGGTGGATCCGAACACCGGTTTCTCGCTCATCAGCGCCCTCCGCCAGCAGGGCGTCGACCTGAAGGCCGCCGTACTTCCTGACGGTTATGGTGCCGATACCCTCCAGGCGGGTCCGGGGGCGCTGCAGTCGGCTCAGAACGTGTACTTCACCCTCGGTTTCGAGCCGGTCGAGATGAACAAGCCCGAGACCAGGCAGTTCCAGGCCGATCTCGTCGCCTCCGGCACCCAGGGCGTCCCGACCTACGGCGAGTACAACGGTTACGTGTCGGTCGGCCTGCTGCTGAAAGCCCTCGCCGCCACCGGCGCCCATCCGAGCGCCGCTTCGCTCACCACGGCCCTGTCCAACATCCACAGCTGGGACGCCCTGGGCCTCTGGGGTGGGCGGTCCATCGACATCAACGACCGCACCGGCGTCCTGGCCACCGGCTTGTGCTCGTGGGTGACCAAGCTGGTGGGCTCCAACTTCGAGCTGGTCCCGGGCGCCACACCGATCTGCGGGACGGTGATCAAGGGCGCCAGCGCCGGCTGATCGGCCTGGGCTCAGAGGGTCGGGCTCAGAGGGTCGGGGCGGCCCCCGCCTCGGCGGCCACCGCCTCGGCCACGTCGGCCTCGGTCATCTCTATTTCCGACGGCTTGGGGATCGGCACCAGGCTGACGAGGAGGGCCAGCCCGGCGAGCCCGGCGGCGGCCACTTGGTAGGAGACGTGGGTGCCGGCGACGAAGGGTACGGTCGTGCGGACCCGGGCCGACACGGCCTGGCCCAGCTGGTGGGCGCGGGCCGTCGAGACCGACCCGAAGATGCTCACCAGCACGGCCAGGCCGAGAGCCCCGCCGACCTGCTGGGCCGCGTTGAGGAGGCCTGAGGCGGCCCCGGCGTCCTCGTGGGCCACGCCGCTCAGGCCCATGGTGGTGATGACCATGAACGACAGGCCGTTGCCGATGCCGAACAGCACGAGGGGCACGATCAGGTCCGAGTAGGCGCTGTGGACCGTCACCCCCGACAGCACGTACAGGCCGGCGGCCGACAGGGACAGGCCGGTGACCAGCTGCACCCGGGCCGGGACCCGCCGGGCCAGGACGTGGGCGCTCAACTGCGACGAGGCGAACAGGCACACCGTGATGGGGACGAACGACAGCCCGGCCTGGACCGGGCTGTAGCCGAGGACTTCCTGGAGGTACTGGCTGAGGAAGAAGAAGATGCTCGTGCCGGCGGCCACGACCAGTACCCGGGCCACGTAGGCCACCGAACGGCTCCGGTCGGCGAACAGGTGCAGCGGGGTGATCGGTGTCACCGCCCGCCGCTCGGCCAGTACGAAGCCGACCAGGAGGGCACCACCCGCGGCCAGGGAGACGATGGTGACGGGGTCGCCCCAGGTACCGGTGGCGGCCCGTACCAGAGCGAACACCAGCGCCGACATCCCGAGGGTGGACGTCAGGGCGCCGGTCAGGTCCAGGCTTCCCCTTCTGGGTTCGGTCTCGGGTAGGACGGCCCGGGCCAGCAGGATGAGGGCGGCTCCCACGGGGAGGTTGATGAAGAAGATCCAGCGCCAGGAGACACTGCCGACGATCAGGCCGCCCACCACCAGCCCGACGGCCGTCCCCCCGATGGACACTGCGGTGAAGTAGGCGAGGGCCCTCAGGCGCTCCCGGCCCTCGGGGAAGCCGATGGTGAGCAGGGCCAGGGCCGACGGCGACGCCAGGGCGCCCCCGACCCCCTGGGCCGCCCGGGCGGCGAGGAGCAGGGCCGAGGAGTCACTGAGACCGGCGGCCAGCGAGGCGAAGGTGAAGATGGCGATACCGACGAGGAAGGTCTTGCGACGCCCCCGCAGGTCCCCGGCGCGGGCGCCGAGCAGCAGGAGGCCTCCGAAGGTCAGTCCGTAGGCGTTGAGGACCCATGACAGTTCGGCCGGTTGCATGTGCAGCGACGAGCGGATGTGCGGGATGGCGATATTGACGACCGTCCCGTCGAGCACCACCATCAGCTGCGAGATGACGATCACCGCCAGGACGCCGTTGGCGTGTCGGGGCCGGGTCGGGTTGGTCGGAGCCGGGCCGTCCCCGGGGGTGGCACCCGCGGGCGGGTCGGCGCGAGCCGGGGTGATATCGCTCAAGGCTGTTCAGCCTAGGCAACCGCCTGGTCCGGTCGGGTCCCCGGCGTCCCGGATACCGGGAGGCGGGTGCCGGGAGTCGGGGGGTCGGGGGTCGGGGGTCGGGGGTCGGGGTCAGGGAGTCCAGTACACGGTCACGGCGGTGGTGGGTTGGTCGGCGACGCCGGCGCGCAGGAGGGCGGCGATGTCGTCGTCCCGGTCGGCGGTGAGGCACAGCCGGCGACGGAGAAAGGCCACGTGCTCGGCCGGGTCGAGGTGGGCCTTCATCGGCGGTCGGCTCTCGGTTTCGACGGTGGGGTGCACCCCCATCTCGGCGAGCAGCGCGACGAAAAGCTCGGCGTTCGGACCGGCGGGCCGGTCCAGGTCCCAGAAGTGCTTCCACAGGGGGACGAGGGGGACCGAGGGGTGCTCGCCGCTCAACTCCAGCACCACCCGCCTGCGGGCGTGGTCGGCCAGGGCGGCGACGAACGGTACGGCCGCCGCCACGTTGTAGACCACGTTGCGGCAGACGACGACGTCGGCGGCGGCCACGGTCGCGGCCATCTCCGGCCACTCACCGGTCACCGCGACGGCCTCGGCGCCGACGGCCCGGGCGGCCCGGGTGAGCTCGGCGAGCATGGCGGGGGAAGGGTCGACCCCGGTCAGCGCCCGGGCTGCCGGCACCAGGGGCACGCTCGCCGCCCCCGCGCCGCAACCCACGTCGAGGACCGTGCCACCGCCGCCGAGGGCTTCGCGGGCCACCCGGTGCAAGGCGCCGCTCGGCGCCTGGTCGGCCGCGAAGAGGGCGGGAGGGAAAGCCCACGGCGGTTCGGGGGCCCGCTCGAGGATGGCGTCGGGTATCCGCCAGGCTTCGAGCTGGGCCGTCCACCGCCCGGCGGCGCTCATCCCGTCCCCGCTCAGCGGCAGAGCCGCACCAGCTCGTCCTCGAAGCCGAAATCAAAGGGACCGGTGCGCTCCTGGCCCTCGCCCTCGAACCACTCGAAGGTGTTCTGCACCGCCGCCCGGAAGCCGATGGCCGGCCGCCAACCGACGTCGCGGGCCAGCTTGTCGGTGTCGAGAAGGACGCTGGCGTTCCAGCGGTGCAGGTTCGGTTGGGTCTTCTGCACCAGGTTGGCCAGCTGGTAGCGGGTCCGCATGGCCGTCCCGGCCTGGCGGGACGGCTCCGACGAGCGGATGTCGATGTGGGCGGTCGACCCGCCGCCGGTTCCGAGCTCGCGGCGGCCGTCCCACAGCTCGTCGACCAGCTCAGCCGGCACGAACACCTTGTCGGCCTCCCGGCCGGTGACGTCGGCGAGCACGTCGACGTAGCCCTCGTCGGTGAAGTACTCGCCGCCGGTCAGGTTGTAGCGCTGCCCGAAGGTCTCGCGACGCCCCATCAGCTCGCACAGGGCGACCGCCTGGTCGTCGACGTGGCCGACCTGGCCGAGTGTGGTGCCGTCACCGAGGATGAGGACAGGTCGGTCGGTGAGCAGCCTCACGAACATCCTCTGCTCCCGGTCGGGGAGGATGTTGCGGGGCCCCATCACCATGTGCAGCACGACGGTCGTGGCCGGAAAGCCGCGGTCGCGGTGGGCCTCGAGCAGGTGGTCCTCACAGAGGAGCTTGTGCAGGCCGTACTCGTTCTGCTGGTCGCTGCGGTCGTCGGGGAAGTCCTCGGCGATGGGCAGTATCCGCGACGGGGCGTAGATGGCGACCGAGCTGAGGAACACGTAGTGGCCGGTTCGGCCGCCGAACAGGCCGCTCATCATCTCGACGTCGGCAGGGTGGTAGGCGCAGGTGTCGTACACCGCGTCGTACTCCGACCGGGCGAACAGCTCCCGCATGCGCTCGGCGTCGGTACGGTCACCGACGAGGCGCTGCACTCCTTCGGGGAGGGAGGTCTCGGTCCGGCCGCGGTTGAGGACCGTCGTGTCGTGACCGCGACGTGCCAGCTCCTGCACGAGTGAGTAGCCGTTGAACTGGGATCCCCCGATGACCAGCACTTTCACCGGGCCGAGCGTAGCCGGGCCGAGGTAGGACCCGCCCGGTCGGCGCTCAGCCGGCGACGGGCGCCTTGACCGGCTCGTGGACGTGCAACTCGTCGGCCTCGATGTGCAGGGTCGGCAGGAGCGAGTCGAGCCAGCGGGGCAGCCACCAGTTGGCCGGGCCGAAGAGGTGCATGAGCGAAGGCACCAGGATGGTGCGCACCACGAAGGCGTCGATGACGATGGCCGCGGCGAAGCCGATCCCGAACTCCTGGATCACCAGAGCGTTGCCGAGCAGCGTGAAGGACAGGAACACCAGGATCATGATCAAAGCGGCGGCGGTGATCACCCGGCCGGTCTCGCTCTGGCCTCTTTGGACGGCCCGGTCGTTGTCCGCGCTGAGGACCCACTCCTCGTGCATGCGGCTGACGAGGAACACCTCGTAGTCCATGGAGAGGCCGAACAGGACGGCGAAGACCATCACCGGCAGGTACACCTCGATGGGCCCGGCGCTGGAGAAGCCGAGCAGCGGTTTGGCCCAGCCGAACTGGAAGGCGGCGACCATCGTCCCGAGGGCGGCGCCGATGGACAGCAGGTTCATGATCGACGCGGTCAGGGGCACGACCAGACTCCGGAACACCGCGGCCAGCAGGAGGAACGCCAGGACCACGATCACGGCCACGAACAGCGGCATCTTGCTCGACAGCACCGAGGCGAAATCGATGCCCGCCGCGGTCTGACCCCCGACGTGGATCACCAGTGATGTGCCGGCGGTGTCGCGGGCGGCCTCGGCGCGGATGCGATCGACGAGGGTGACCGTCTGGGCCGCCTGGGGGCTGTAGGTCGGGTAGACGATGGCGACGACGGCCCGCCCGTTGGGGCTGGTCCTGGCTGGCAGCACCCGGGCCACCCCGGGCTGGCCGCTCAGTCCCGACACGAACGAGTCGAATCGGGCCGCGTCGGCCGGCCCCCCGGCCCGTCCCACCACCTGCAACGGCCCGTTGAAGCCGGGACCGAAGCCCTTGGCCAGGAGGTCGTAGGCCTGGCGGCTGGTCGACGACGCCGGGTTCTCGCCGGCGTCGGCTATTCCCAGGCGCAGATGGAAGAAGGGCAGGGCGATGACCACGATGGCGGCCAGGGCGATCCCGCTCAGCACCACCGAGTTGCGCCCGATCATCTTCGACCAGCGGGGCCAGAACCCCTCTTCCTCGCCGGGGACCCCGGCCCCCGCCGACGGTGCGGCGGCCAGGACGCGCCGCTCCCGGCGGGCCAGGACCCGAATCCCGTAGAAGCCGAGCATGGCCGGCAGCAACGTCAGGGAGGCCAGCATGGTGAGGGCCACGACCAGCGCCGAAGCCACCGCCACCCCGTAGAGGAAGCTGAGTCCGAGCACGAACATGCTGAGCAGGGCGATGCACACTGTGATGCCGGCGACCAGCACCGCCCGCCCCGAGGTGTTGAGGGCCCGCTCCGCCGCCTCCTCGGGCGTGGCCCCGGCCAGGATCTCCCGGCGGTGCCGGTTGACGATGAACAGGGCGTAGTCGATGCCCACCCCCAGCGATATCAGCTCGGCGAGCTGGGTGGAGAACTGCGGCATGGTCACCACATGGCTGAGGATGCCGACCAGGGCGATGCCTATGCCGATGGCCGCCACCGCCGAGATGAGCGGCAGGACGGCGCTGAGCAAGGAGCGGCGGAAGGCGAAGTACAGCACCACCAGGGCCAGCACCACCCCCCCGAGGAACTCGGCCGACCCCCCGCCGAACCTCTCTCCCTTCTGCACCGCCGCTCCGCCGAGCGCCACATTGAGGGACCCGCTGGCGTGGGCCCGGGCGGTGGAGATCAGCTCCTTGGCCTCGGCGGTGGAGATGTTCTGGGCCTGGGCGTCCAGCTGAACCGTCGCCAGCCCGATGGTCCCGTCCCTGGAGATGAGCGCGGCCGAGCGCTGGTAGGGCGACGTGACACCGGTGACGAACGGCAGCCGGCTGACGCTGGTCAGCAGATCGGTCACCTCGGCGCGTACCGCCGGGTCGGCCAACGTGGCGTGGCGGGCCTGGACCACGATCTGGTCGCTGTCACCGCTCTGGGCGGCGAAGTTGGCCTTGACGACGTCCTCGGCCCGGCTCGAGTCGGTGGCCGGGAAGGAGAAGTTGTTGCTGTAGCTGGAACCTGCCGAATGGGCGATTCCGGACACGACCACCAGAGCCACCAGCCACACGGCCAGGACCAAACGGCGGTGCCGGAAGCACCAGCGAGCCAAGGAGGTCACGGTTCCTCCGATTTGAGAAGCTTGGGGGGGACGGGCTGATGCTAGCCGTCGAGAAGGCCCGGCAATCGGCGTCGGGCGGCCGCCTACTGCAGGCGGGCCGTGGCCAGCACCCGGCCCGACGGGTCCACCAGGCGGGCGATCCGGGCCGGCGCCCCTGGCCGCGGGACGGCCGCCGCCCAGTAGCCGCCGTGGGCGCCGGTGGTGAACTCCCCGATGGTGATGACCGATCCGTCGGCGGTTACGACCTGGCAGATGACGGCCCGGTCGGGCCAGGCGGTGACCGCCATCGAGATCCACGGGCTGGGGCCGTAGTCCCACACCACGTCGCCGACCGGCCCGGTGGAAGCGGTGAGGGTGGCCACCTTGACCCACGACTTCTCCGGCCGCGGCGACGAGGGGACCAGGACGAGGACGGCCACGACGGCCGCGGCGGCCAGCGAAGCGGCGGCCAGGACGGCGCGGCGTCGTCGTCCGCCTCGCTCGCCGCTGGGCCGGGGGCCGTAGGACCGGAGGCGGTACGGCCGGCCTGCGGCCCCCGGTTGGGGGCCGGAGCCAGCGTGGTCGGCGAGACTGGTCACACGGTCGAGAACCCGCTGCTCGAATCCCACCTCCGGCTCGGCGGCCGGGGCGAGAGCGGCGAGCCGGTCGGACACGTCGGCCAGCGCCGCCAGCTCCTCCCGGCAGTGCCCGCACCGGGCCAGGTGGGTCAGCAGCTCGGGGCGCGTCGATGGGTCTTCGATCCCGAGGGCCATCTCGGGAAGGTCTTGGGGATGGATGTCGGGGTGGTCGCTCATTGCCTCGTGAGGAGTGTTCGGCGCAGAGCCATCATGGCGGTGCGGATACGGGTCTTGGCCGTTCCGAGCGGAATTCCCTCGGCGGCGGCGACTTGGGAGGCGCTCAGGCCGACCACGCCGGCGAGGACGACGGCGCGGGCCTGCTCGGGGGGCAGGCCCCGCAGGGCCGCCCTGAGCTCCTCGATCGATTCACCGGCTAGGGCGGCCGCTTCGGGGGTCCGCTCGGTGCTGCCCACCCTGGCCAGGAGGGCGTCGGTGTCCACCGGTTGAGGCCGGCGGACCCTCAGAGCGTCGATGGCCAGGTTGCGGGTTATGGCCGACAGCCACGTCCCGACCGACGCCCGGCGGGCGTCGTAGGTGGAGCCGTGGCGCCAGGCCTGCACGAACCCCTGCTGGGCGATGTCGTCGGCCATCGCCGGGTCGGCCGTGACGGCCAGGGCCACGCCGTGCACCTTGGACTGGAAGCGACGGACGAAGGCCAGCGAAAGCTCACGGTCCCCCGAGGCGAAACCGGCGAGGAGGGCCTCATCGGGTAGCTGGTCGACCGGGACGGCCGACTCCAGGGCCTGTCGCCGCCCCGGTCGCCTCCCGGTCAAGTCGAGAGGCCTTCGGTCAGTAGCCACCAGAGCTGGAGCCCGCGGCGGCGGTCGTCGCCGGCGAGGAAGCGCCCTGCACCGCGGTGCCGGCGGCGCTCACCGTGTACCAGTAGCCCCCGAATCCGTGCACCCCCTGGCCCCGGGCCTGCCCGGCCCCGGTGTCCTTCACGAAAGTGTAGAGCGGCCAGCCGTTGTAGGTCAGCTGGTTGCCGTTGGGGCCGGCCACCGAGCCGACGAGCTTGGACTGGGTGCCGCCGCCGGCGGCGAGCCCGGCGGCGAGGGGCGGCCACACCACCGCGCACTGCCCGGTGCAGGTCGGCTTGGAGCGGGCGTCGGGCTCGAAGAGGTACACCGTCTGTCCGGTGGCGTCCACCAGCACCGATCCGACCCCCGCCACCGTCTCGGTGTGCAGCCCGGGCCCGCTGGTGGTCGACGCCGACTTGGACGACCCCGACGACCCGCAGGCCGCGGTCAGCCCGGCGACCAGCGTGCAGGCGATAGCAAGGGTGGGACGGAAACGCACTTCGGCAACCTCCTCGATGAACTGGCTTACATACGAACGGCAGGCCGGAT
Source organism: Actinomycetes bacterium (assembly GCA_021838445.1). Classification (GTDB taxonomy): domain Bacteria; phylum Actinomycetota; class Acidimicrobiia; order Acidimicrobiales; family Palsa-688; genus JAKCDU01. The sequence goes on from JAKCDU010000042.1 coordinate 11,081, forward strand.
CGGATTGCCCTCTCGACTCGATGCGCCGCGAATGAAGCCGCGAGCGGTCGGGCATCGACGGCGTCACATGAAGTTGCGGGTGTGCAGCTCGGACAGCTCGGCGGCCTGGCGGTCGTCGAATCCGAGGTGGACCAGCCGGCGGCGCCGGCCCATATCCATCTCCGCCTGCAGGGCCGCCACCGCGTCCCAGCCGGACGCCATGGCCGACGGTTCCCAGCTCCCGGCGGCCAGAACCACGAGGCTGTCGTGGACCGCCGGCGCCAGGCCGGCGGTGGTGGCGAGAGCGTCGTGGCGCCGCTCCAGAGCCGCTCTCAGCCGGTCCCGCTCGGAGGGGCGGCGGGTGACGTGCTCGGAGAGGTGGCCCATGGCGAAAGCCACGTGGCGGGCCTCGTCGGCGAGGACCACCCGGGCCAGGCGGGAGGTGACCGGATCGGGCCCGTGACGCTCCAGGAAGGACAGCAGGGCCAGGAAGCTGCCCTCGCCGAGCACCGATAGCAGGAACGAGGCGTTGGCCCAGTCCGGCTCGTCGAGCAGGGACTGCAACGACGCCCGGCCGCCCGCTCCCGACACCCCCGGGGGCCCACCGCTCAGCCCGGCCCGGCGGGTGAAGACCTCCACGTGGCGGGCCTCGTCGGCGACCTGGGTGGCGAGGAAAGCGACAGCCTCGCGGAAGTGGGGGTGGATGCGGCCGAGGAAGCGGGCCGGCACCATCAAAGCCGCCTGCTCGTTCTCGACCAGGTAGGTCATGGTCTGCACCACGGCCGCCTCCACGTCGTCGGGCAGGTCGGGCCTGGCCCAGTCGACCACGGTCGCCGGATCCCACTGGTTGGCCGCGGCCTGGGCGTAGAGGCGGCCGGCCTGCTCACTCCAGATCACGTCGCGGCGGTCCAGGTCGGCGCCGGGTAGGGGCGGCCCCCCCGCCTCGACCAGCGCCCCCCGGGCGGCCAGACCCCACGCCGGGTCGGCCCGCGACGCCGGGCGGCCGGCCTCCCCGGCCCGCCGCGCCCCCGCCCATCTCCGCTCGTCGGCGTCACCGCGCACCACGACCAGGGCCTCGCCGCCACCGTGACCGGGCCCGGAGCCGCCGGCGGCCTCGCCCGGGGGGTCCACGAAGCGGTGGCCCCGCCGGCGGGCCCACGCCCTCAGGTGCACGGGCAGGGCCGGGTCGCGGCCGGTGACCGCCAGGTGCCCGCCGACCGGCAGCGGGGCCAGGGCCCGCTCCAGGAGTATGTGGCCGCCCCGGTCGAGGCCGAGGGGACCGAGATCCAGCCGGTACAACTGCGGCGCGGGGGGGAGGTCAGGGTTGGTAGCCGTCGGCGGTCACCTCCCCGCCGGGACCGTAGAAGCCGAGTCGGTCCACGGCCCGTTCCAGTTGGGCGTAGCCCGAGATGCGACCCGGGACCCACTGCCGCAGGCCCTCCAGGTCGAGCAGGGGCCGGACCTGCGGGTCGGCGTAGTCCATGGCCAGCAGGAGGTCACAGAACCGGCGGACGGTCGGGGAGGGGGGACCGGCGGCGGTCATGTTGCAGTGGTCGTAGGGCGGCGTCTGGGCCACGATCCTGGTGGAACCGGCGGCCACGACGCCCTGGGTGGTGAAGGCCAGGTGGTTGGCGTCGATGAGGCAGGCGGCCTCCACCTCGCCTGCGGCCAGGGCCCGCAGCGCGTCGCGCTCTCCGCCGATGTGGTCGCCGTGCAGGCCCACACCGACATCGAAGCGGCGGACCCTGACCGCCACGTCGCTCATGAGGCCGAGGGGTATGAGGGTGGCCTGCGGCGAGTCGACCGCCCCGACGGCCACCAACCGCCCGGCCAGGTCGGCGACGTCGCGTACCTCCGAGTCGGCTCGCACCACCACCACCGAGGTCAGATCCAAGTCGGTGTCCCTCATCACCAGGGCTTCGGCGCCGGGGGCCATCCGCTGGGTGCGGACCCAGGCCAGCGGCGAGTTCCAGGCCACGTCGATCCGACCGGCGACGAGGTCCTCGACCTGGTGCTCGTAGTGCGAGTAGAGGACGTAGTCCATAGGCAGGTCCCGCGGGCGCAGCCACCGGCGGAACCCGTCCCAGATGGTCACCACCTTGGGGTCGTAGGCGACGGCGCCGAGCCGTATCCGGTCGGCGGTCACAGCAGCGGTAGGCCGTTGATGGCCCGTCCGACGAAGTCGAGCAGGGCGTCGGTGGTGGGGGCCATCACCCGGGCCGCCCGGGCGTCGCGGAAGTGGCGCTCGACGCCGAGCTCCCGGCGGAAGGCGGCGCCGCCGCAGATCTTCATGGCCAGATCGGTCACCGTGATGGCCGCCTCGCCGGCCGCCGCTTTGACCTCCAGGGTCCGCAGCGGGGCGTGGGGTTGGGCGGTGGTGACGGCCGCGACCGTGTCGTGCAGCAGCGCCGCCGCCCCGTCGGTGGCGATCCGCATGCGGGCGTGATCGGCGCGCGTGACCGGCTGATCGGCCAGCGTCTGGTCCAGGTGCTCGAGGCGGGTGGCGGTCATGTGACGGCCGGTCTCGTCGGTGACCGCCTCCATCACCCCCACGCTGAACGCCGCGCTCAGGACCAGGAACCAGGGCAGGACCTCCGACAAGGCGATGTCGAGGCCGCTGCCGTCGTCGCCGAGTCGGGCCTGCTCGGGGACCTCGGCGCCGTTGGCGTCCACCGGCGCCGAGCAGTTGCCCCGAAGACCGAGCCCGTCGAAGGGGCCCGGGGTGGCCAGCCCCGCCGTGGCCGAGGGGACCAGCCAGAGGGTCATGGCGCCCTCGGCGGCCACCGGTCGGCTCGACCAGACGTAGTAGTCGGCTCGTCCGGCGGCGGTGATCCAGCTCTTGCGGGCGTCGAGACGGACGGCGTCGCCCGACTTCGTCGCCGTACCGAGCGGGGCCCAGAAGTGGCTGCGCGACCCCGCCTCGGAGAAGGCCAGCGTGGCCAGGTGGCGCCCGGCGCCCAGCTGGCGGCGGACTTCCTGCGGCCCACGGCTCTCCACCACGGCGGTCGCCGCGTAGTGCATCATGACGACCATCGCGGTCGACCCGCACACCCCGGCCAGAGCCCGTACGACGTCGACTGCGTCAGCCAGCGAGCCGCCGCTCCCGCCCATGTCCTCGGCCACGGTGAGGCCGAGCAGGCCGGCCTCGCCGAGGGCCTCGATGGATGCTTCGGGAAACTCGGCCTCGGCGTCCACCTCGGCTGCCGCCGGCCGCACGACCTCGTCGATGGCGCGCTGGAGCGCGCTCATGCTCATCTCGTTCACTGCCCATCCTCTCTGGCCCACGGAGGGGCCGTTGCTCCCCCTAAGGGATCAAAGGGTCCGGCGGTGCCGCTCCGTTCGGACAAGGGAGCGCGGTGATGCCGCCGGGACCGCCCGACCGGGCGGTGCTTCACTCGCTCAACGACGGACCACGCTCACCTCCCCCCATCGATGGACCTGAATCGGGCTGGGGCGAAGCTACCAGCGGGGGCGCCCCGAGGCGGTCGGTCAGCGACCCTTGTAGTCGGCCGGGCGCTTCTCGAGGAACGAAGCCAGTGACTCCTTGAAGTCCTCGGTGCGGAACAGGTTGAGCAACTCGGCCAGCACGTGGTGGGAGTTGGCGTCGAAGGACGAGTCCAGGCCGAGGCGCATGGCCCGCTTGGCGGCCCGCACGGCGAGGGGCGGCATGGCCACCACGTCGGCGACCCAGGAGTCGACCGTGGCGTCGAGATCGTCGGCGGCCACGACGGTGTTGACCAGACCGAGGCGCAGCATCTCGGACGCGTCGAGCTTGCGGCCGAACAGCGAGACCTCGCAGGCCTTGTGCCAGCCCACCAGCCGGGGCAGCAGCCAGGTGCCCCCGCTCTCGGGCAGGGCGCTTCGCTTCACCGGAGGGGTGAAGCTGGCCTGATCGGAGGCGATGACCACGTCGCAGCCGAGGGCCAGGTCCACTCCGTAGCCGGCGGCCGGCCCGTTCAACCGGCAAATTACCGGCACGTCCAGGCGGCGCAGGACGAACGGGGGAGTGTCGTCGATGCGGGTGCCGAGCCCACCGGGATCGGTGCCGAGACCCTGGCCGGCGGCCAGGTCCTGCAGGTCCAGGCCGCTGCAGAAACCCCGCCCCGCCCCGCTGAGCACGACCGCCCGCACGTCGCGGTCAGCGTCGCACTCGACGAGGAGCCGGCTCATGTCGCGCAGCATCGGCCCGCTGATGGCGTTCAGGCGGTCGGGCCGGTTCATGGTGATCGTCACGACGTGGTCGTGGCGCTGGGCGGTCAGGTGTTCCATGCTCGAAGTATGACCTGGAGCTAACCGGCCAGGACGGCGCCGGCTTGTTGGGCCACGACCGTGCCGTCGAAGAAGCCGGGGTTCATGCCGCCGTGGAGCCGGACGGCGTTGGCGAAGACGAAGTCCTCCATCTGGCCGGAGTCGAGGCGCCCGTCCTCCACCGCCTCGTAGGCCTCGGGCAGCACCAGATCCATGGCCGGCGCGTCCCAGTGGGCCACGTCGGTGCCGAGCAGGGGACGCAGGCTCACCGGCCGGTCGGCCACATGCAGCCCGAAGGCCAGCGGCACGAGCGGGTCGTCGGCCTCGCACCCGAAGAACGACCGCTCGGCGAACGGGACGATGATGTCATCAGGGCTGTCTACAGCCGCTGCGGCGAACTCGTCGATCTGGGCCGGCCGGCCCGGCCGGCGCTCCAGCCACTCGCGGATGGGCCCCGAGTTGGAGATCATCTCGTCGGTCCCGTAGCGGCCGATCAGGCTCATCACCGCGGCGACGTCGAGGCGGTCGGGGTCGAGCTCTCCGATGGCGTGGGCGCCCCGCTTCTGCCAGTGGCCGACCAGATCGGCCAGGAGGCTGGCGCCCCACATCACCCCGCCTTCGAGGTAGCCGAAGCGCAGATCGGGGAAGCGCCGGTAGACGCCGCCCATGAACAGCGCCTTGCACAGGGCCTCGTGGGCGTGGGCCAGGCCACCGATGTGGTTGTACACGTAGTTGGTCACCGAGCGGGCCGGGTGGTGCGACTGCAGGGAGCTGTGGAACACCGGGGCCACCTGGTTGCGCCGGCACGCTTCCCAGACAGGGTCGTAGTCGGCCTCGCTGTCCAAGCCGAACACATCCAGGCGCACCGCCAGCGGGTCTCCTGAGTCGCCGACGGGACGCAGCGCGTAACCCGACAGCAGGACCAGGCTGTGGCCGAGCACCCCGACGGCGTGGTCGATCTCGGCGGCGGCCGTCGCCGGGTCGTCCATCGGGATCAGGGCGGCCGGGCGCAGCCGGTCCCGGTAGGGGGCGAACAGGCGGGCGGTGTAGCTGTTGACGGCCCGACAGACCGGCGCCCGCAGCTCCGATTCGGGCCCGGCCAGGTAACCGAGGGCCCACGAGGGGTAGGCCAGCATCAGGTCCACCCCGATCTCGTCGAGGCGCTCGTAAAGGAGGCGGGGGAGATGGGCGGTGGCCCGGTCCCGGGCGTCGGCCACCGGGTTGCCCCACCACGCCGACATCCCCGGCCACGATCGGCGCAGGAGCGGGTCGGAACGGTCGGCGGCGAACTGCACGGTGTCGAAGGCGCGTACCGCCTGAGCCAGGTAGCGGTCCCGCAGCTCGGCCCCGCCGATCTGCTCCATATCGGAGGCGATGGCGTCGTCGAGGAGCGGCATCAGCTCCATGAAGTGCCCGTCGGCGTCGACCACCGGATGCGCCAGCCGGTCGTGTATCTCCGAAGCGGAAAGTGCGGGCGTGACGGTCATGATGCCTCCCCGGGCGCAGCGACGTGAGGAACGTAGCGCGCGCCGCGGATCGGATCGGACAGAATCGTCGCTGGACCGCCCATTGCGAGGAGCCGACATGTCCAAGGCCGACGCCAAGCCCATCCGCACCCTGCTTTTCGTGCCGGGCACCGAGGAGGAGCGGCTGCACCGGTCGGTTGAGCACGGCGCCGATGCGGTGATGATCGACCTCGAGGAGCCGAGGACCCCCTTCCCCGAGGCGGCCCGCGATGCCGCCCGGGCGTCGGTGCGGGCCTTCCTCGACAGCGACCGGGCGTCAGGGGCGGGTGGGGCGGCGTCGCCGCCCCGGTGGTTCGCCCGGGTGCAGCCGCCGGCGACGGGACAGACCCTGAAGGATCTGCGGGCCGTCGTCGGCCCGACCCTCACCGGCATCCTGGTCCCCAAGGTGTACGGCCCCGAGGACATCCACAGAGCGGATGCCCTGCTCACCTGCACCGAGGCCGAGCTCGGGGTCGAGATGGGCTCGACGGCCATCTATCCCATACTCGAGACCGCCCAGAGCCTGCGGCTGGCCTACGAGATCGCCGTGGCGTCCCAGCGGGTCCAGTACATGGGCGGGGCGGTGTCGCGCTTCGGGGACATCCACCAGGCGGTCGGCTACACCTGGACCGCGGAGGGACGCGAGACGCTGTTCCTGCGCTCCAAGGTGCTCATCGACGCCCGGGCGGCGGGTATCCGCTACCCGATCAGCGGCATGTGGGGGGGCGACACCGACGACATCGACGGCCTCCGCCGCTGGGCCGGCGAGCTGCGCGGTCTCGGCTACTTCGGGATGATGCTGGGCTCCCCCGCCCACGTCCCGGTGGTCAACGAGATCTTCTCGCCCACCCCCGCCGACGTCGCCTTCTGGCAGGACCTGGACCGCCTCGCGTCCGCCGCCGAGGCCGAGGCCGTCGACTCCGGCCCGATCCTCTACGGGAGCCGCAACCAGGGTGAGGGCCACGAGGTGCACCTGGCCCACGTCGGTTCGGCGCGACAGAACCTGGCGTGGGCCCGGGACCTGGGCCTGCTCTGAGCGGTACGGCCGGGGCCCGCACCGGCCCGGGCGACCTCAGTCCAGGGCGCGGCGCAGGGCCGGGACCACCTCGAGATCGTCGAGGGCCATCTCGGCCCGCCGTAGCAGGTCGGTGGCCAGCACCTGGACGTCGCTGGCCAGGTAGGTGGGCATGAAGGCGAGGAAGGTCGCCACCACGGTGTAGGCGGCCTGCACCCGGTGCTCGAACCACGCCTCGTCGAAGTCGATCGCGGTCCCCCCGGCGGCGGCCAGGGCGCCCAGGTACAGGCGGAGCAGATCGGCTTCGGTGGCCCGCCGCTCGGCAGGGTCGACGGTCATGGTCAAGAAGTAGCTGACGTCGCGCAGGTGGGTGCTGACCCGCGACAGCCCCCAGTCGAAGAAGCCGACCCGGGGACCGTCGAGGAACACGTTGCCGATGTGGGGATCGCCGTGCACGAAGGTGCGAGGCCCGGAGTCCCACCGGGCGGTGATGCGGTCGTGGTGTTCCACGTAGAGCCGGCCGGCCTCGACGTAGGACGGGGTCAGCTCCTCGTGGTGCTGGTCGAGCACCATGGCGAGCAGACCGGCCGCGAACTCGGTGTGGCCGACGCCCGGCGAGGCCGCCCAGGGGGCCACGCTGGAGCGGACGGCCGGGTCCTCGAAGCGGGCGTGGAACCGGGCCAGATCCTCCAGCGCTCCGGCCGCCTCGTCGGCGGTGACACCCCTGACACCGCCGAGGAACCGGCAGCCGGCGGCCGTCAGGTCCTCGAGCAGCAGCACGAAGCAGCCGTCTTCGCCGCAGGCCCCGAAATAGGACCGGGGTAGGCGCAGATCGGCGCCGGGGGCCACGTCCTCGTAGAAGCGGACCTCCCGCTCGCCCATCTCGCCGGCACCGATCATCTTCCTGTGCTCGGGGTCGGCCGAGGCCAGTTTCACGAACAGCGTCTCCGGCCGGTCGCCGGGACGGGCGTAGCGCAGCGCCAGGCGGACCCGCTGATTGGTCGCGACGGCCTCGTCGAGCACCTCCACTCCGGTCACGGTCACGCCGAGTGAGTCGGACAGCCAGGCGACGGTGAGGTCGTCGGCCCGGACGGGCAGGGTGGTCATGGCGGCGATGTTGGCACACCCCGCCCCCGCCCGCCGTCGCCGGGCCGGCCTGCGGCCGGCCGAGTCCGGCTCCGGGCCGGCCTGCGGCCGGCCGAGTCCTGCGCCGGCGCGCCCTGGCGGACCCGCCTCAGGCCGTAGGGGCCGGGCGGGTCCAGGCCCGCCGGGCCCCCCGGCGGCGACTGCGCTTACCCCGGCTCGATGCCAGCGCCGGGCAGCAGGCCCCGCACGTCGGCAGCGCCACGGCCAGAAAGGCGGCGCCGGCCGGTACTGCGCCGGCGGTGACTGCGCCGGCGCCGGCCAGGATGAGCACCCCGAGCAGGATCTCGACCCCAGCGCCGGCGAGCGCCGAACCCAGGCGGAGCCGGGGCGAGAGGCGCCACGGGCCGGGGTCGGCGTCGAGCAGCGGTTGCCAGTAGAGAGACCCGACCACGACGACGAGCAGGTGGGAGCCATCATGGGCCAGCGGGTGGGTCAGCAGGTAGTCGTAGACCTGCCGGTCGGCGAGCATCGCGCCCATCGAGCCGTAGTAGAGCAGCCACCCGAGCAGCGGGTTGGTCAGGTAGCGCAGAACCCGGCTGTGGACGACCCTCACCAGTCGGACCTGGGCCGGGCGGCGGCACGCCTGGACGGCCAGCGTGACGGGCCGCCCCAGAAGAAGAAGGGGTGGTGCCACCATCATTAGGAGGGCGTGCTGGACCACGTGGACGGTGGGCTGCTCGTCGTGGGCGGCCAGGCCCGAGCCGACGGCCAGCCACAGGAGGCCGATGCCACTGACGAAGCAGGCCGTGGAGGAGCGCGACCACCTGCGGCCTCTCCTGGCCAGCCGGCCGACACCGGCCAGGTAGGCCGCCGCCGCCAGCACCTGCAGGGCGTCGGCGGCTAGGGCCAGGCCGCCGGTCTGCACCCCCGCGAAGAGAGCGGCCCCGTCCGCTGCGGTCACGAGGCGATCGCCTCCAGGACCTCGTCGAGGGCGGCCAGGCTGTGGCCGCTGACGAAGGCGTCGACGTAGGGCAGCGCCGCGGCCATGCCGGCGACCAGGGGGCGGTAGCCGTCGGCCGCCTTGCGCGGGTTGACCCACACGATGCGGTAGGCCAGGCGCCGTAGGCGCTGCATCTCCCGGGCCAAGACTTGGGCGTCGCCGGTGTCCCAGCCGTCGGAGAGGATGAGGATCACCGCCCCGCGGGCCAGCCCACGCCGTCCGTGCTGGTCGTTGAACGCGGCGATGGCCTCGCCGATGCGGGTCCCGCCGTGCCAGTCGGGCGCCAGGCGCCCGGCTTTCTCGAGGGCCCGGTCGGGGTTCGCCCGGGTCAGCGCCCGGGTCAGGCGGGTCAGCCGGGTGGCGAACACGAAGGCTTCGGCCCGGCTCTCCGACACCCCGTTCCACAGGAGCTGCAGGTAGGCCCGGGAGTAGCGCTCCATCGAGCCGGAGATGTCACATATGAGGACCACCCGTCGTGGTCGGTGCCGCCTCTTGCGCACGACCGGCGAAAGTGGCTCACCGCCGGTCCGCCGGGCCCGCCGGAGGCTGGCCCGCACGTCCAGGTCGGTGCCTCTGCGGTTGCGCACCTGGCGGCGGCTGAGCCGCTGGGGGGCGACGATACGCAGGCGCCCCAGCTGGGCCAGTTCCTCGGGGCTGAGCCGGGCGAAGTCCTCGTGGCGGAGCCGCTCGTCGGCGCTCGAGGCGGCCTGCACGGTGTCCTCCTCTGAAGATCCTTCCTCGCCGTCGCCGGCTGCCCCCGCGGGCGAGGGCATAGGGGCGGACACGGGAGGGTTGTCCCCCCGCGGAGGGGGCCGGGTCTCACCCCGGCGGACGCTCGGCGGTGGGGGTGGGCTGTCACCGCGGAAGTCGGCGGGATCGACCAGACCCTCGAAGACCGAGGCGAACACGGCGTCGTAGACGGGTATCGACCCATGGTCGGCTACGAGGGTCACCCGTCCCAGCCAGTACAGCTCGGACACGGTGGCCGGGGCGGTCATGGCCATGGTGGCGGCCAGGCGGCCGGCCCGCTCGGGGGTGACGGGCACCCCGGCGGCGTGCAGCAGGGTGGCGAAATGGCCGGCCAGCGCGGCCAGGTCGGGGGGCCGGGTCCCGACCGCCCCGGTCACGGCCCGGCCAGCCAGTCCGGGCCTCGGGACATGGCCAGCTCGAGGTCCTCGCGGTATTTGAGCACCGACCCGAGGGTGGTCTCCACGGCCTGCGGGTCGAGGGCCGGCAGGCCGAGCAGGTCGAGGGCCAGCACCCAGTTGATGGCCTCGGCCACGCCCGGCGGCTTCTGCACCTCGAGGGTCCGCAGCCGGGCCACCGCGGCGGCCACCGATTCGACGAGGGGAGTGGATGCCTGCGGGACCCGACGGCGAACGATGTCGGTGGTGCGGGCCACGTCGGGGTAGTCGATCCAGTGGTAGAGGCAGCGCCGCTTCAGGGCGTCGTGGAGGTCCCTGGTCCGGTTGGAAGTGAGGATGACCACCGGCCGGTGGGTGGCCCGCACCGTCCCGATCTCGGGGATGGTCACACTTCCCTCGGCCAGCAGCTCGAGGAGGAACGCCTCGAACTCGTCGTCGGCGCGGTCGATCTCGTCGATGAGAAGTACGGCGGGGCGGGGTCCGGGGTGCTCCACGGCTTGCAGCAGGGGGCGGGCGAGGAGGTAGTCCCGGCGGAACAGGTCCTCCTCGCGCAGGTGCTCGTGGGCCGTCTCGGAGACCTTGATGGCCAGCAACTGCCGGGGGAAGTTCCACTCGTAGAGGGCCTCGGCGGCGTCGATGCCCTCGTAGCACTGCAGCCGGATGAGCGGGGTGTCGAGGGCGGCGGCGAGGGCCTTGGCGGCCTCGGTCTTGCCCACCCCGGGCTCCCCCTCGAGCAGGAGCGGCTGGGGCAGGCGCGCCGCGCAGAACAGGGCGACGGACATGCCTTCGTCGGCCAGGTAGTCGCTGCGGTCCAGGGCCTCGCGCAGCTCGTGGGGCGAGGAGACCCACTCGGCGATGTCGCTCAAGACGCTTGGTAGGCCTTGAGGCAGCCGGGACCGCAGAAGTACACGTCGTCGATGTGCAGGGCCGTCTCGGTGATGACCACGGTCATGCCGCAGATGGGGTCCACGGCCTGGCACATGTCGGCCACGAGGGGGTGGCCCTGGCGGGCCCGGCGGGGCTGGCCGGCCACGATCTCCGCCAGTATGGACAAGGCGACCTCCTCGGCGGTGGCGGCGCCGATGTCGAGGCCGGCGGGGGAGTGCACCCGGCCCTGCATCTCCTCGCTCACCGGTAGCGCCGCGACCACCGCGGCTCCCCGCTTGCGGCTGGCCACCAGCCCCACGTAGGGGACCCCGGCCTCGAGGGCGCCGACCAGGGCCGGCTGCTCGTCGCCGCCGTGTGACGCCACCACCACCGCCGCCGCGTCGGGTGCCACCGTGCCGTCCCAGGCGACCATGGAGTAGCCGAGCGGGGTGCCGAGCGCGATCAGAGCTTGCGCCGTCGGTGAGGCTCCCACCACCTGGACCAGAGGCGACGGCAGGGCCGGCTCGAGGAATATCTCGATGGTCCCGCCCGACAGGCACGGGTTGTGCACCACGTGCTTGCCCGGCTGCTCGGGTTCGGGGGAGGGAGTGATGCGGAGGAGTACCGGCGCACCGGCGGGGAGGGCGGCGAGAGACTCCCGGATCACCGTCGCCTCGGCGCACTCACCCCCCACGAAGCCCTCGATGACCCCGTCGGCGAGAACTATCGCCTCGTCGCCGGGTTTGGCCGAGGTGGGCGGCTCGGCCCAGACCACCCGTGCATGCACGAAAGGGGTCCGGGCCGAGCGCAGGGCCGCCGAGCGTCGGGACAGGTCCTGTCGGATCACTCCGCCGCCCCTATTCGATGGCCAGGTCGGGACGCAGCGGGCGGCCCTGCATGGCCCGCCAGGTCGCCGCCGGGGTGAACGGCATGTCGGCGTGGCGCAGTTGGAGGGCGTCGAGCACGGCGTTGACGACAGCCGCCGGGCTGCCGACCGTGGCCGACTCGCCGACGCCTTTGACCCCGATCGGGTGGTGCGGCGAGGGGGTCACCGTCTGTCCCAGCTCCCACGACGGGCACTCCATCGAGGTGGGCAGGAGGTAGTCCATGAAGGACCCGCCCAGGTTGTTGCCGTCGGAGTCGAAGGCGATCACCTCCATCAGGGCCATCCCCACCCCGTCGGCCAGGCCGCCGTGCACCTGGCCTTCGACGATCATCGGGTTTATCCGGGGGCCGCAGTCGTCCACCGCGATGAAGCGGCGGACCTTCACCTGCCCGGTCTGGGGGTCGACGTCCACCACCGCGATGTAGCAACCGAAGGGGTAGGTGAGGTTGGGCGGGTTGTACACCACCGAGGCGTCGAGGTGGCCTTCTACCCCCTCGGGCAGCTCCAGGCTTCCGTGGGACGCCATGGCGATCTCGGCCATGGTCTGTCCCTTGGACGGGTCACCTTTCACATACCAGCGACCGTGCTCCCACTCGAGGTCGTCGGGGGAGCACTCGAGGGCGGCGGCGGCCACGATGCGGGCCTTGTCCTTCACCCGCTGGGCGGCCACCGCCGCGGCCGCCCCCGACACCGGCGTCGAGCGCGACCCGTAGGTGCCGAGGCCGAAGGGGGTGTTGTCGGTGTCGCCGTGGATGACCTCTATGTCCTCGGGGGGGATTCCGAGCACGTGGGACACGATCTGGGCGAAGGTCGTCTCGTGGCCCTGGCCCTGGGTCTGCACCGACAGGCGCAGCTGGGCCTTGCCGGTCGGGTGGACCCGCAGGTCGCACCCGTCGGCCATGCCGAGGCCCAGGATGTCCATGTGCTTGCGGGGCCCGGCGCCCACGCCCTCGGTGAAGAAGGAGATGCCGATACCCATCAGCGGGGCCGCCGGGTCGGCCCCTGGTTCCGCCGCCGCCGCCCGTCGCTCGGCCTGCTCCCGGCGCAACTCGTCGTAGCCGGCGATGCGCTTGGCCTCATCCAGAGCGGCCGGGTAGTTGCCCGAGTCGTATTCCCAGCCCGTCGGAGTGGTGTAGGGGAACTGTTCGGGGCGCAACAGGTTCTTCATGCGCAGTTCGGCGGGGTCCATCTTCAGCTCGAAGGCCAGGCAGTCCACCATGCGCTCCACCAGGTAGACGGCCTCGGTGATACGGAACGAGCAGGCGTAGGCCACGCCGCCGAGCGCCTTGTTGGTGTACACCGCGGTCACCTTGCAATGCGCTGCGGGGTAGTCGTAGGACCCGGTGAAGATGTGGAAGAACCCGGCCGGGAACTTGGTCGGCTGGGCCACCCCGTTGAAGGCGCCGTGGTCGGCCAGCACGTTCACCCTCAGGCCGAGGATCTTGCCGTCCTTGGTGGCGGCGATCTCCCCGTGCATGTGGTAGTCCCGGGCGAAGGAGGTGGACATCAGGTTCTCCGAGCGGTCCTCCATCCACTTGACCGGGGCCTTGGTCACGATGGACCCTACGATGGACAGGACGTAGCCGGGGTAGATGCCGACCTTGTTGCCGAAGCCGCCACCGATGTCGGGCGAGATGATCTGGATCTTGTGCTCGGGCAGCCCGGCGACGAGGGCGTAGACGGTGCGGTGGGCGTGGGGCGCCTGGGTGGTGGTCCAGACGGTGAGCTTGCCGGTCACCGGGTCCATGTGGGCGACCGACCCGCAGGTCTCCATCGGGGCCGGGTGCACCCGGGGGTAGATCATGTCCTGGGCCACGACCACCTCGGCCTTGGCGAAGACCTCCTCGCAGGCCGCAGCGTCGCCGGCCTCCCAGTCGTAGATGTGGTTGTCGGTGCGACCCTCGAGGTCGTCGCGGATCACCGGAGCGTCGGGGTCGAGGGCGTGCCGGGCGTCGACGACGGCCGGGAGCGGGTCGTACTCCACGTCGATCAGTTCCAGTGCGTCGCGCGCCGAGTACTCGTCCTCGGCGACGACGAAGGCCACCTCCTGGCCCTGGTAGCGGACCTTGTCGGTGGCCAGCACGGCGGTGACGTCACCCGACAGGGTGGGCATCCACGCCAGGTTGAGGGTCTCGAGCACCGCACCGGTGATGACCGCTTTGACCTTGGGGTGGGCCTCCGCCGCCGAGGTGTCGATGGATACGATGCGGGCGTGGGCGTAAGGGCTGCGCAGGATGGCCCCGTGCAGCATTCCCGGCAGGCGCAGGTCGTCGACGTAGTGACCCTGGCCGCGCAGGAACCGGGCGTCCTCCTTGCGCAGCATGCGGCCGAAGCCGAGAGGGTTGCCGGCCGGGGACAGGGCGGCGTCGGGCGGCGGGATTTCGGTGGCGGTCACGCTGACACCTCCTGGGAGTCGACGGTTTGGTGGGTGGCCGCCCAGCGGATGGCCCGCACGATGTTCTCGTAGCCGGTGCAGCGGCACAGGTTGCCCGAGATGGCTTCCCTGATGGTGTCCTCATCGGGGTCGGGGTTGCGGTCGAGCAGGGCCCGGGCGGTCATCATCATCCCGGGGGTGCAGAACCCGCACTGCAGGCCGTGCTCCTCCATGAAGCCCTGCTGCACCGGGTCGAGGTCGCCGGTGACGGGGTCGGCCAGGCCCTCGACGGTGCGCACCTCGTGGCCGTCGGCCATGGCGGCCAGGGTGGTGCAGCTCTTGACCGGGGCGCCGTCCAGCCACACCGTGCACGCCCCGCAATTGGAGGTGTCACAACCCCAGTGGGTGCCGGTGAGGCCGGCCGACTCCCGTAGGTAGTGCACCAGGAGCAACCGGGGCTCTATCTCGGCTGTGGTCTCCTGGCCGTTGACCTTCATCGTGACGCGCATCTAAGCGGCTTCCCCTCTGGCTCGGGCTATGGATCGGTTCAGTGCTCTGGCCACCAGTACCCCGACCAGGTGGCGCTTGTAGTCCACCGGGCCGCGCTGGTCGGCCGACGGGTGACAGCTGGCCGCGCAGATGGCGGCGGCCTCTTCGATGGCTTCGGCGGTGGGCGGCCGGCCCCTCAGCAGGTCCTCGGCCGGGGCGCAGGTGAAGTGCTCGGCGCCGACCGCGGTGATCCCGATCCCGACATCGGCGATCGAGCCGTCGTCGCCGAACTGCACGAAGGCTCCGGCGGCGGCGACCGACCAGTCGCCGGCCCGTCGCTCCACCTTCTCGTAGGCCGACCCGGTCCGGGTGCGGATCGGGACTCGGACCTCGACGAGGATCTCGCCGTCCCCGACGGCGGTCTCGTAGGGTCCCCGATGGAAGTTGCCGAGGTCCACGGTGCGGGCCCCCTCGACGCTGCGGATGACTACCTGCCCGCGCAGAGCGGCGAAGACGGCCGACAGGTCCTCGGACGGGTCGGCCTGGCAGAGCGACCCGCCCACTGTTCCCCGGTTGCGGACGATCGGATCGGCGATGACCCGCTCGGCCTCGGCGAAGATGCGGTAGTGCTCGGCTAGCACCGCCGACTCGAGCACGGTGGCGTGGCGGGTCATGGCCCCGATGGCGATCTGGTCGCCTTCGACGCGGATGTAGTCCAGGTCGGCCAACCCGTTGATGTCGATGAGCGTCTCGGGTCGAGCCAGGCGCAGCTTCATCATGGGCAGGAGGCTGTGTCCTCCGGCGATGAGCCGGGCCTCGGGGCCGTGACGGGTGAGCAGGGCGATGGCCTCTTCGACGCTCGCCGCTCTCTCGTACTCGAAAGGTGCCGGTGTCTGCATGTGTCCCCCTGCCTGCGGCCGCGCCGGTGCGGACGCCCTCTTGGACTGCATCATGGCCGGGGCCCGACGGGGGGTCAACGCCGGGATAAGCATTCGCTTATCCGCGGCTGCGGCCCCGCCCCCGATTCGGCCGGCGGGGTGGTAAGTCTGTGCGTCGTGACCCTCACCCAACTGGAGGCTTTCGTCCTGGTGGCCCGCCTGGGTTCGGTCACGGCCGCGGCCAGGGCTCTCGGGGTGAGCGAGCCGGCGGTGTCGTCGGCGCTGTCGGCCCTGCGCCAGCAGATGGGCGATCAGCTCATATCAAAAGGGACGAACGGGATGGTTCTCACCGTGGGGGGGCAGCGTTTCATGCCCATCGCCTCGCAGATCGTGGGCCTGGCCGCCGAGGGCCATGCGGTGATCCGCCAGGCCCAGGGGGCCCCCGCCCGCTTGCGGGTGGCCGCCACCTCCCGGGTGGCCGAGTTCGTCGTGCCGCCCCTGGTGGACGCCTTCTCGGCGCGCCACGCCAACATCGAGACCTCGGTGGGGGTGGTCGAGTCGGCGGAGATGCCGGCCCTGCTCCACGACCGGCTGGCCGACGTTTGCTTCGGTCCTCAGCTGACCGGCGAGTCAGTCGTGGGGCTCGAATCGGTGCCGATGATGCGCTACGGGCTGATCGTCGTCGCCTCGTCCTCCCACCGGCTGGCCGGTGCCGACCGGGTGCGATGGCA
The DNA here is from genome assembly GCA_021838445.1 of Actinomycetes bacterium. Taxonomy (GTDB): domain Bacteria; phylum Actinomycetota; class Acidimicrobiia; order Acidimicrobiales; family Palsa-688; genus JAKCDU01. The sequence continues at coordinate 27,284 of JAKCDU010000042.1, forward strand.
GGACCTGGTGCGCGAGAGCTGGTTGGTGGACCCCTCGGCGATGGATCCCGGGTCGGAGACGGGGATGCTCATGGCCCAGCTCCATGTCCCCGCCGAGCGGGTCCGGGTGTTCCCCAACCAGGCGGCCGCCTGGTCGGCGGCGGCCAAGGGCGAGGGGGTGGCGCCGGCCATCGCCCATCTCGCCAGCCGGGACATCGAGGGCGGGGCCCTCCGCCGCCTCGACGTGGTCGGGACCCCGGTCCAGCTGCTGTGGTACGCCAACGCCCTGGCCCCGGACCGCCGGTCCCCGGCGGTGGCCGCCCTCCTGCGGTTCCTCACCACCCCCGAGGCCATGCAGGCCATGCACCGCAGCGACGGGGCTGTTCCGGCCAGCCGGTTCCGGCCGCCGGTCTACGTCACCCTGTGGAGCTGACCGGTCGGGCCTCGGCCCGACCGGGGGAGCCGGGTCAGGTGGGGCTGACCCTGCCTGAGCGGAGGGGGGCGGCCATCAGCTCGGCCAGATCGCCGGCGGGGCGGGGAGTCGAGTGGAAGTAGCCCTGGGAGTAGTCGCAGCCGAGGATGGTGACCATCTCGTGCTGGCGGGCCGTCTCGACGCCCTCGGCCACCACCGACATGCCGAGGACGTGGGCCAGGGTGCAAACGGCGTGGACTATGGCCTGATGGCTGGATCCGGTTCCCAGCTGGGTGACGAAGCTGCGGTCGACCTTCACGCTGTCGATGGGGACCCGGCTGAGCGAGTTCAGCGACGAGTAACCGACGCCGAAGTCGTCGAGGGCGAGGAGCACTCCCAGCCGCTTCATTTCGGCCAGCGTGGAGTGGATGGTCTGGTTCTCGTGGGCGAGGGTCTGCTCGGTCAGATCCAGGGTGACCGTGAGCCGGCCGTCGAGGGACTCGAGGAGGCCGGCCACGGCTCGCACCAGGCAATCGCCCTCGAGCAGCTGGCGTCCCGAGACGTTGACGGCGAGGGTTATCGGGATCTGACGGGCGAGGGGGCCGAGGTCGGAGCCGGCCTGTTCGAGGAGCCACCGTCCCATGCGTTCCATCAACCGGCTCCTCTCGGCGAGCGGTAGGAAGGTCTCCGGGGGGATCTCGCCGAGACGACCGTTGCGCCACCGCAGCAGCGCCTCGAAACCCACGACGCGACCGGTGACGGTCTCGACGATCGGCTGGTACACGGTGCGCAGCTCGTTGCGGTCGAGGGCCTCGCACAGCTCCAGCTCCATCTCCGCCAGCCGCCGGGTACGGCTGCGCTCCGACAGGTCGACGACGCGGTAGCCGCGGCCCCCCGAATGTTTGGCCTGGTACATGGCCACGTCGGCCTGGTCGATCAGGGCTTCGGCCGAGGTGTCGGCACCGAGGGTGAAAGCCAAGCCGATGCTGGCGGTCACCGGTATGGAACCGACCGAGACGTCGAAGGGCTCGTTGATGGTCTGCGCCAAGTGGGCGGCGATCACCTCGCCCTGGGCGTCGTTCTCCAAGCCCTCGCAGACGACCACGAACTCGTCCCCCGACAGGCGGGCGACGGTGTCATCGCTGCGCACCCCGCTCTCGAGGCGGCGGGCCAGAGCGACCAGCAGCTGGTCCCCGACGCGGTGGCCGTAGAGATCGTTCACCGACTTGAATCGGTCGAGGTCCACGAACATCACCGCCACCACCTGGCCGCTGCGTCCGCTGCGCTGGAGGGCGTGTTCCAGGCGGTCGAGCAGAAGGGTCCGGTTGGCCAGACCCGTCAGTGAGTCGTGGAGGGCCTCGTGGCGGGCCTCGGACAGCAGGTCGGCCCCGAGGTTCACCCGCCCGATGTGGTCGAGAGCGGCGGCGACGACCTGGCCCCACGTTTCGAGGGCGGTAGGGTCGACCCCGGCCACGACGGCGGCCGGACCCTCGACGAGGGCTCGACCCACCGGATGGCCCGACGGCAGGGTCAGCTGGGCCTGCAGGGTCGTGGTGGGGGTCTTCCCGGCTGATCCCGCCGACCGGCAGGGGTTCGGCGCGCCTTCCCCGGGGGGGTCCCCAGCATCAGCCGGCTCGCCGAGTAGCAGCCGGGCCGTCAGTCTGGGGAACTGCGCCTCCATCAGGCGGCACATGAGCTGCGAGATGCGGTCCTCGGTCAGATCCTCAGGGGGGACACAGATCGCATCCCGCACCAGCGCCAGCCACGGCTCGACTGCCATATCGGGTAACCGTCAGTTTCGCATTTTGGGGATTATCGACCGCCTCTCGGACGGACTCTACCCATCGATGTGACTTGCTCCACACCGCCCGCTCAGGGCTCGAGCGCCACCTTTATGGAGTCACCGTTGCGGGCCGCCGCCAGGCGGTAACCGTCGGGGGCGTCTTCGAGCTCGAAGGTGTGGGTGAAGATGCCGTCGGTGCGCAGCCGGCCCGAGGTGACCAGGGGCAGGAGCTCCTTCCATGTTTGGTGCACCGGCGCCGTGGTCAGCCTCAGGGTGACGCTGCGGAACAACCCCATGAGTATGGGAAGGGGGTACGGCCCGGGGTGGTGCACCCCGACCACCGAGACCGTACCCCCGGGGCGCACCGCGCTGAGGGCGGCGTCGAGGGTGGCGTCGAGAGCCACGGCGTCGATCACGGCGTCGGCTCCCCGCCCCGAGGTCATCTCGAGGATGGACTCCACGGTGGGCCCCTCCAACGGTTCGGCCCCGAAGTCGGCGGCCAGCTGCCGTCGGCCGGCGACGGGGTCTACGGCCAGGACCCTCCCGGCCCCGAGCAGGAGCGCCGAGCGTACGGCGCACTGGCCGACGGCGCCCAGGCCCAGCACGGCAACAGTCGCGCCCGGGGCGAAGTCGGCGCGCCGGGCGGCGATCCAGCCGGTGTTCAGGTTGTCCGTGAGCAGCAGGGCCGAGCGGTCGTCGACCCCGTCGGGGATCCTGATCATCTGGAAGTCGGCCGCCGGCACCCCCACCGATTCGGCCTGCCCTCCGGCGAGAGCCCCCGAGCCGAAGACCTTGGGGCCTTCCACGCAGGTGACGGGATCGCCGGTGGCGCATCCGTCGCAGTGACCGCATCCGGCGACCGAGGAGGTGAGCACCCGGTCCCCCGGGCGGAAGCGCGTTACGTCCCGACCGACCGCAGTCACCGTGCCCACGAACTCATGGCCGACCGACAGGGGTCCACCCACGGGGATGTCCCCGTCGTAGAAGTGCAGGTCGCTGCCGCAGATGCCGGCCAGCTCCACCTTGACCACGGCGTCACCGGGACCGGGTGGGGCCGGGTCGGGGGCGTCGATCACCTTCGCCGAGTGCGGGCCGTCGATCACAACCTGGCGCATGCCACCCCCTCCGGCGCGATGCCGCGCCGCCGTCGATCCCGCCGGTCGGCGGGCGCCTGGCGAGTCTTCCCGCCCGGGGCCGACAGGCGCAATTGCGACAGGTGGACGGTGGGTGCCTTTCGGGCGGGCGGCGTCTGCGCTGGCCGCACCACGTCGGGCTGCCCGGCGGGGGTCAGCGGCGCTTGCCGAACCGGGGGCGCAGCGCGTACCACCAGATGGCCGCCATGGTCCCGAGCGTGCCGAGCACGGCGATGGGCTTTCTCGCCAGGTTACGGGCCATCTCTCAAACCTAGTGGACCGGGGGTGGCGGAATGTGGGGCCGGTTCCGATGGCCCGTCCGGCGGCGGGCGCGCCGAACGGTCCGTGGGGGTCGGCACGCTGCGCAAGGATGGCGGCATGTCCGATTCCAGGCGAACCAAGATCGTGGCGACGGTGGGCCCGGCCTCGCAGTCGCCGGAGGTGATCGCGGCCATGGCCGACGCCGGCATGGACGTGGCGAGGGTTCCGCTGGCCCACGGAACCGTCGAGGAGGCCGTGGAAAGGGTGCGGGCCATCCGGGCCGCGGCCCCCGGCGTGGGCATCATGCCCGACCTGCCCGGGCCCAAGATCCGCACCGCCGCCTTCCCGCCCGGGGGGGTGGCCCTTCCCGCCGGCTCGATCATCGCGCTGCGCCCGGCCCGCGACGGCGACGCCAGCACGTCGGAGGCCATCGGGGTCTGTCACCCCGACCTGGTGGGTGGGCTCCAGGCGGGGGACCGGGTGGCGCTGGGCGACGGCGGGGTGGTGCTGACCGTTCAGCGGCGGACCAGCGTCGGCGTCGAGGCCCTGGTCCACAACGGGGGGCGTCTGCAGGGCCGCCCGGGGGTGACGGCACCTTCGGGGCGGGTGGAGCTCGACACCCCGACCGCTGAGGACCTGAGACGGCTCGAGGTGCTCGTCGGAGAGGGGGTCGACGCAGTGGCCGTGTCCTTCGTACGGTCGGCCGCCGACATGGACGCGGTGCGCCGGGCGGCGGGCGCCGATTGCCCGCTGCTGGTGGCCAAGATCGAGACCCCCGAGGCCGTCGGCGCCCTGGAGCAAATCGTCGCCAGCGCCGACGCGGTGATGGTCGCCCGGGGGGATCTCGGGGTCCGCATGGCCCTCGAGGACGTACCGCACATCCAGAAGGAGATAATCCGCGTCGGGGTCCGCTACGCCCGCCCGGTCATCACCGCCACTCAGATGCTGGAGTCGATGATCACCGCCCCGGTGCCCACCCGGGCCGAGGTGGCCGACGTGGCCAACGCCGTCCTCGACGGGACGAGCGCGGTCATGCTCTCGGGGGAGACCGCGGTGGGGGCCGACCCGGTGGCGGTCATAGAGACCATGGCCCGCATCACCAGGCGGGCCGAACAGGATTTCGACAGCGTGGGCTGGGCCACCCATCTGGCCCCCCAGCAGGTTCCGGGAGGACCGGTGAGCGTGGCCCGGCTGACGGCCGCCACGACCGCCGCCGGGTGGCGGGCGGCCATGGAGCAGAACGCCTCGTGCATCGTCGCCTGCACCCGCTCGGGGACCACGGCGCGCTCGATCTCCCGTTTCAGGCCGCCGATGCCTCTGATCGCCTGCACCCCCTCGGAGCGCACGGCCCGGGCGCTGACGCTCAGCTGGGGGGTCCGCACCCTCACCATCGGGGAGGCGTCGAGCACCGACGAGATCGTGTGGTTCGCAGTCCAGGCCGTGGTCGGCGCCGGCTACGCCTCACCCGGTGATGTCATCGTCGTGCTGGCCGGCTCGCCCATCGAGCCCGAGCCGGCGACCGACACCATGCGGCTGGTGCGCATCCACTGACCTCGGCGCCGCCCGACGATCCCGCTCAGCCCCAATACCCATAAGTTGAGGAGTGAGGGACCGCGCGCGAACTATTTGGACTTCGTTGGTGTGAGGTCGTAGTTCCAGTCGGGGTGCCGGTCGTGGCCGCGGAGGGGGAGGCCGGCGAGTTCGGTGTCGGTGACTTCGGCG
>JAKCDU010000100.1 GCA_021838445.1 Actinomycetes bacterium
ACGGAGATCCCGCCGAAACTGCCGACGCCGCCGCCGAGCTCGACGAGCTCGGCTACCGGGCGCTGTGGATCCCAGATGTGGGCGGCGACGTCTTCGCCGCTGTCGAGCTGCTGATGGCCTCGACGCGACGGGCCCTGGTGGCCACCGGGATACTCAACCTGTGGATGCACTCGGCGGCCGAGTCGGCCGAGGCCCACGCCCGTCTCAGCCTGGCTCACGGGGACCGCTTCCTCATGGGCATAGGCGTCAGCCATCAGCTCCTCATCGACTCGTCGGAGCCGGGCCGCTACCAGAAGCCGCTGGCGGCCATGTGCAGCTTCCTCGACGGCCTCGACGGTGCCGACCCGCCCGTCGACGCCTCCCACCGGGTCCTGGCCGCGCTCGGGCCGAAGATGCTCGAGCTGGCCCGCACCCGGGCCGCCGGCGCCCATCCCTACAACGTGACCGTCGAGCACACCGCTCAGGCCCGCGAGGCGGTGGGACCCGACGCCGTGGTGGCCCCCGAGATGGCCGTGGCGCTGACCACCGACGCCGACCGGGCCCGGGCGCTGGGCCGCCAGCACCTCGAGAACTACCTGATGCTGGAGAACTACACCAACAACCTCCGTCGCCTGGGATTCGGTGACGACGACTTCGCGGCCGGGGGCAGCGACCGGCTGATCGACGCCCTCGTGGCGTGGGGCGACGAGGACGCCATCGCCCGGCGGGTCCAGGAGCACCGCGACGCTGGCGCCGACCACGTCTGCGTCCAGGCCCTGATCGAGGACGGGCTGCCCCTGGAGACGTGGCGCCGGCTCGCCCCCGCCCTCACGTCGAGCTGAATCCGGCAGGCCGGGCGGGCCGTCAGTGCGGTTGTGGCTCGCCCAGCAGTTGGAGCACGTAGTCGGTGACGCCGGGGGTGGTGGGGGTGGCCGCCCGCCACGAGTGGGTTCCACCCGGATACCAGATGTAGCGCAGCTGCGTACCGGCGGCGCAGGACCAGGAGCGTTCGAGGGCCGCGCCGGTGACGGTCAGGCGGGACGGGGCGGAGCAGCGGTCCAGAAAGGCCAGGTGGGCGAGGGTCGCCGGCACCGTGGGCTCGACGTAGCCGCCGATGGTCTTGGGCTGACCACCCGGGTCCACGGTGAGCAGGGGATCGTTCTGCTGGGCCACGACGGTGATGTTCATGGGGTGAAGCGACGGGCAGGACTGGACCGGGACCGCCTCGACAGCCATCATGGCGCTGAACACGCCGGGCAGGTCGCACGCCAACTGGTAGGCCATCCTGCCCCCGTTGCTGAAGCCGACGGCGTAGACCGGCGACGACCGCAGCACCGGCTCGGCCGCCACCACCGCCCGCAGGGCGGCCTGTATGAACCCGACGTCGTTGGTGCGGGCGGTGAACGCCACCCCGCAGCAGTTGCCGGAGTCCCACGACTCGTGCCAGCCCGCCGGCAGCAGCAGCACGGCCGGTCCGGTCTGGCCGGCCAGTCCGCTGATGTGGAGAACGGCGTCGGGGGACATGTTCCGACCGTGCATCAACACCACCACCGGCACTGCCGACGTGACCCGGTCCGGTTGCACAACCAGGTAGGACCGGTCCAGGCCGTTCACGCTCACCGTCGCGCTCGACGCGCTCCAGCCGGGCGGGAGGACGCCGACGCCGGCGAGCAGCTGGGCGGCGTCGAGGTTGGGTCGCTCACTCGACCGGAACCGGGACATACCGGCCGGTCGGCCGGTGCCCCCGGTCACGGGCCGCGCCGACCGGGGCGTCGCCGGCGGGTCGTCGCTGCGTAGGGCGACCAACCCGGCGGAGGCGGAACGGGGGCGGGCGGGCGACCCCACCGCACCGGTCGCGCCAGGGCCCGCTACGACCGCCGCCGCCCGCTGGTCGCGGTCGCTTCCCAGACCGGCACCGGTCAACCCGACGACCGCGGCGACGATGCCGGCCGCGGCCACCAAACCTATCGACCACCTCGTCGCTCGGTCGCGCCCGGCGCTGATCTTCACCCCAGAACTCCTCGGCTCGCGCCGCTGACGAAGGACGGGGAAAATCTAACGTCGACTCCGGTTCAACCGGTCGCGGGCCCGCGCCGGCTCTCAGCTTTCTCAGCTGACCCCGGTGCTCACCTACCCGACCAGTTCGGGGGACGCTTCTCGATGAAGGCCACGAGACCCTCCTTGTTATCCTCGCTGGAGAGGACCTCGTTGAACGCCTCTCCCGACAGGCGCCAGCCGGTCGCCTCGTCGGCGGTGGCGGCGGCCAGTAGGACCCGCCGGGAGGCTCGCACCGCGACGGGGGCATTGGCCTCGATCTGGCGGCCCAGCTCCTTGGCCCGGGCCAGCGCCCCTCCCGGCTCGGTCAGGTAGTTGACCAGACCGAGCTGGTGGGCCCGCTCGGCGTCAATGGGGTCCCCGGTGAGGGTGAGCTCCATGGCGATGTTGAAGGGGATCTTGCGGGGGAGCCGGAACAGACCGCCCCCGGCCGCCACCAGGCACCGCTTGACCTCAGGAATCCCGAAGCGGGCGCTGGTGGAGGCCACGATCAGGTCGCAGGCCAGGCAGATCTCCGTGCCTCCGGCGAGAGCCGGGCCGTCCACGGCGGCGATGACCGGCTTGGTCCGGTCCCGCGACACGAAGCCGGCGAAGCCGCCCCGCTTGGTGGAGATGGCGCTGGCCCGACCGGCGTTGATCTCCTTCAGGTCGGCGCCCGCCGAGAACACCGGGGGCACCCCGGTGAGGATGCCCAGCCACACCGCGTCGTCGGCCTCCATCTGGTCGATGGCCGCCTCGATTCCCTGGGCCACGTCCCCGTTGACCGCGTTGCGCGCCTCGGGACGGTTGATGGTGATCACCGCTACGTGACCCTCGGTGGAGTACTCGATGATGCTCATCTGTGACCTACTTCGGTTGGAGACGGGCGGCGCCGTCGATGCGGATGGTCTCGCCGTTCATATAGCTGTTGGTGATCAGCTCGAGGGCGAGGCTGGCGAACTCGTCGGGTCGGCCCAGGCGGTCGGGGAACACCACGTCCTTCTTCAGCTTGGCCTTGAACGCCTCCGAGGAGTCCCCCTGGCCGTAGATGGGGGTGTCGATCAGACCCGGGGCGATGGTGTTGACCCGGATCCCCACCACCGCCAGATCCCGGGCCACCGGCAGGGTCATACCGACCACCCCACCCTTGGACGCCGAGTAGGCGGCCTGGCCGATCTGACCGTCGAAGGCGGCCAGCGAGGCGGTGTTGACGATCGCCCCCCGCTCCCCGTCCTCGAGCGGCTCCGTGAGGCTCATGGCCGTCGCCGCCAGCCGGATGCAGTTGAAGGTGCCGATCAGGTTGATGGCGATGATCCGGGAGAAATGGTCCAGGTTGAACGCCGATTCGTAGGTCCCGTCCCGGCCGACGGTGCGGCTGGCCGAACCGACCCCGGCGCAGTTGACCAGCGAGCGCAAGGGCCCCAGCTCCTTGGCCGCTTCCACCGCGGCGATGACCTCCTCGGTGTTGGTGACATCGGCGTGCACGAACACGCCTCCGACCTGGCGAGCCAACTCCTCACCCTTGTCATCCTGCATGTCGAGCACCACGACTCGGGCGCCTCGCGCCGCGAGCCGGCGCACGGTGGCCTCCCCCAGGCCTGAGGCCCCACCGGTGACCAGAGCCGACGTTCCGTCTATTTCCATGACCGGCGATGCTATGCCGGCTCACCGTCGGGGCAAAAGCCCGGTCCCGGTCGGCCCGGCGTCAACCACCCGGCAGCTTCGGGTGCGGTCCGCCGACCAGGCCGCGCTCGAGGAGGGCTTCGGCGATCTGCACCGCGTTGAGGGCGGCGCCCTTGCGCAGGTTGTCGCCGGCCACGAACAGGGTCAGGCCCCGCCCACTCGGATCGCTGTGATCGGCCCGGACCCGGCCCACCATGCAGGTGTCGCCGCCGGCCACCCTCAGCGGCGTCGGCACGTCGGTGAACTCCACGCCCGCCGCCCCCCGAAGGAGCTCGACCGCCCGCTCCGGGCTGAGAGGCTCACGGAAGGTCACGTTCAACGCCAGTGAATGACCGGTGTACACCGGCACTCGCACGCACGTCACGCTGACCGCCAGGTCGGGGATTCCGAGTATCTTCCGGCTCTCGTTGCGGAACTTGAGCTCCTCGGTGGTCTCGTCGCCCTCGAACCCGCCGGCGTGGGGTATCACGTTGAAGGCGATCGGAGCGGGAAAGGCCGACGCCGGGGGGTACTGCAGAGCGGAGCCGTCGAAGGCCAGTTCGGTCGCCTTGTCCCCGACGGCCCGGATCTGCTGATCGAGCTCAGCGGTGCCTGCCAGCCCGGCGCCCGAGACAGCCTGGTAGGTCGACGCGACGATCCGTTCGAGACCGGCCTCGGCGTGCAGCGGGGCGAGCACCGGCATACACACCATGGTGGTGCAGTTGGGGTTGGCGACGATCCCCTTGGGGGTGCGGTCCAGCTCCGACGCGTTCACCTCGGGAACCACCAGAGGGCAGTCGGGGTCCATGCGCCAGGCGCTGGAATTATCCACCACGATCGCTCCTGCGGCGGCCACGACCGGGGCGTAGTCACGCGACGCCGACGCCCCCATGGAGAACAGGGCGATGTCCACGCCGGAGTGGTCGGCGGTGGCCACGTCCTCGACGGTCACTCCTTCCACCACCCGGCCCGCCGAGCGGGAGCTGGCGAACAGCCGCAGCCGGTCATGAGGCAGCTGGCGCTCTTGTACGACTCGGCGCATCACCTGGCCGACCTGGCCGGTCGCCCCGTATATGCCGACCGTGACCATCTACTCTCCCTCCAGCTTGAAAGCCCGGTGCAGAGCCACTACGGCCTTGTCCACCAGCTCGGCGCGCACCACGCAGGTCAGGCGGATGGACGAGGTCGAGATCATCTCGATGTTGATGCCCTCGTTGGCCAGGGTCTCGAACATGGTCGCCGAGATACCCGGGTGGGTCTTCATACCGGCCCCGATGATCGACACGGTGGCGATATCCGGATCGGCCAGCACCTCACGGGCTTCGATCTCCACCTTCAGGCCTTCCGCGGTCTCGCAGGCGGTCTTCAGATCCTCACGGGGAACGGTGAAGGATATGTCGGTCGTTCCGGCCAGAGACACGTTCTGCTCGATCATGTCCACGTTGATCGACCGGTCGGCCAGGGCCCGGAACAGCCGCGCCGCCACCCCCGGGTGGTCGGGCACCCCGGCCACAGTGACCTTGGCTTCCGAGCTGTCGGACGTGACAGCCGAGATGATGGCCTGCTCCACTTCGGGGTCTTCCTCCTCGATCCAGGTTCCCGGCTCCCAGGTGAACGCCGACCTCACATGCAGGCGGACTTGATGGTTACGGGCGAACTCCACCGAACGCATGGCCGGCTTCGGGCATCCGGCGGCGCACATCTCCAACATCTCCTCGAACGACAGGCGCTTCAGCCGGCGCGCCTCGGGCACTACTCTCGGGTCGGCCGTGAAGACCCCGGAGACATCGGTGTAGATCTCGCAGGAGTCGGCGTCGAGGGCCCGGGCCAAGGCCACCGCGGTGGTGTCTGTGCCGCCCCGCCCGAGGAAGGTCACCTCCCGGTCGGTCGACACCCCCTGAGCCCCACCGACCACCGCCACCCGACCGGCAGCCAGGGCCTCGCGGACCCGATCAGCCCGAACCTCGAGGATCTTGGCCTTGGTGTGCTCACAGTCGGTGATGATGCCGGCCTGGCTACCCGTGAAGCTGGCGCTCTCGATGCCAATGTCGTGCAGGGCCATGCACAGCAGGGCCATGGCCTTGCGCTCCCCGGCGGTGATGAGCATGTCCATCTCCCGACCCGGGTGGGTGTTGGACACCTGGGCGGCGAGGTGGAGTAGCTCGTCGGTCTCCTTGCCCATGGCGCTGACCGCCACTACCACCTGGTTGCCCCTGCGGACGGTGCGGGCGATGTAGTCCGCCACCGTGCGCATCCGTTCGGCGTCGCCAACCGAGGTGCCTCCGAATTTCATCACGACCAGGGCCATACAGGGGCTTCAGGCTACCAGCGGGTCCCGAGGAGCCGACCGCGTTTACCGCCGGTGGGGCTAGCGTGGCGACGTGGCGAGAAATGCCGGGTTCGGCTCCTTCGGGCATTTAGCCGTTCGCTTCCTCGGGGCCCTCGACCCTCGCGGCCCGAAACCCGAGGAGGAGCGGTGGGCCCAGGGATGGCTCCTTCCCGGCGAGGTCGAGCTGTGGACCCGCATGACCGGTCCGGACCGCCGTCACGCCGCCGGAGTGGCCCGGGAGGTGGCCGCCCGCCTCGGGCCCGGCGATACCCCCCGCCCCATCATGGCCGCCGCCCTCCTGCACGACGTCGGAAAGGTGCTGTCCGGGCTCGGCACCTTCTCGCGTGTCGGAGTCACCCTCGCCGCGCTCGGTCTCGGCCGAGCTCGCCTGACCGTCGCGTCCGACATCGCGCCGGGTAGCACCCGTTGGCGGCGACGGGTGAGCGACTACCTGTGCCACGACCGGTTGGGGGCCGACCTGCTCGAGGCGGCCGGTAGCCATCCCGACACCGTGGCCTGGGCTGGCGAGCACCACCTCCCGACGCAGAGCTGGTCGCTGGATAGACGCTTCGCCGACGCGCTGAAGGCCGCCGACGGCGACTGAACCAACCGACGGCGTCCGCGGTACCGGCGGGCGGCAGCGGCCGGCGGCCGGCGGGCGGCGGGCGGCGGGCGGCGGGCGGCGGGCGGCGGGCGGCGGGCGGCGATCGATAGTTAATCCACGAACGAGAGTGAAACTGCAGCGTGAATCCCGTCGCAGTTTCACTTTCGTTCGTGGATTTACAACGGTTCCCGGAGAGAGGCCGAGGGCCCGACCCGGACGGT
>JAKCDU010000101.1 GCA_021838445.1 Actinomycetes bacterium
GCGCCACGAGCTCCCGGTCGGCCAGTGCCAAGCCGGCGTTGACCCCGGCAGGGAAGCCCGCATTGCGGCTGAGCCGGACGACGCGGGCGCCACAGCTTCGGGCGATGGCCGACGCCGTCTGATCCGGGGAACCGTTGTCCACCAGGATCACGTCGTGAGCGCCCACCGATTCCAGGCACGGGGCCAGCCACGACCCGGGCCTGTGGCTCACGACGATCACCGATACGTCCACCGGGCGGGTCATCCGGGAAGGACCTCCATCTGGGGGCCCCGGACCGCCCGAGTGGATGTCGCCCGCTTCACCATCCCGCCGTGATTGTACGTGCCCGCCCGTCCCGGGAATCATCGGCGGAGGCACAGATGACCGTCACTGCCTCGCCGCAACGCTTCGGCGGGCGGCGGCTAGTGTCGCCCCGCCCGGCGACCTAGGGCGAGATGGACGAGGGGGACACATGAGCCGACGCATCACATCGAGGGTGGCGACATCCGACGCCCGCTATGTCGACTACCCGTTGGCTCCCCCCGGCGCCCCCAACGTGGTGATCGTCGTCCTCGACGACGTCGGTTTCGCCCAGCTCGGGTGCTTCGGCGGCGGGATCTCCACCCCCAACATCGACCGCCTGGCCGCCGGTGGCCTGCGCTACAACCGGTTCCACGTCACCTCGATCTGCTCCTCCACCAGGGCCGCCCTGCTGACCGGACGCAACCACCACGCCGTCGGCATCGGGCTGACCCAGGAAACCGCTCTCGGCTTCCCCGGCTACACGGGCCGCATCCCCAAGTCGGCGGCGACGCTGCCCCGGATACTGCGCGACCACGGGTACAACACCATGGCCGTCGGCAAGTGGCATCTCGCCCCGCAGACCGACTACTCGGCGGCCGGCCCGTTCGACCGTTGGCCCCTCGGGCTGGGCTTCGAGCGCTACTACGGTTTCCTCGGCGCCGAGACCAACCAGTGGGCCCCGGAGCTGGTCCGGGACAACACCCACATCGACCCGCCCCGCTCCCCCGCCGAGGGTTACCACCTCACCGAGGATCTGGTCGACCAGGCCATCCGCATGATCCTCGATCAGCAGCAGGCGGCGCCGGCCAAGCCCTTCTTCTGCTACCTCGCTCCCGGAGCGGCCCACGCTCCCCACCACGTTCCGCCCGACTGGGTGGAACCCTACCGGGGCGCGTTCGACGACGGCTGGGAGGCCTGGCGGGAACGGGCCTTCGCACGACAGCTGGCCGAGGGGATCGTGCCGGCCGGCACCACCCTGACGGAGAGGCCGCCATGGGTTCCGGCCTGGGAGTCACTGGGCGTCGACGAGCGGCGCCTGTTCGCCCGCTACATGGAGGTGTTCGCCGGCTTCATGACCCACACCGACCACCACCTCGGCCGGCTGTTCGACTTCCTGCAAGCCCGCCAGCTCGCCGATGACACGATGGTGGTGCTCCTGTCCGATAACGGGGCGAGCGCAGAGGGCGGGCGCAACGGCACGTTGAACGAAGCGGCCGTCTGGATGGGCATCACCGAGGACGTCCCGTCGGCTCTGGCCCGGGCCGACGAGATCGGCGGTCCGGCCACCGCCAACCACTACCCCTTCGGTTGGGCGTGGGCCGGCAACGCCCCCCTTCGCCTGTGGAAGCGCTACGCCTGGCTCGGCGGGGTGAGGACGCCCCTGATCGTCCGTTGGGGCGATCGCCTGGCGGGCGCCGGCGCGGTGAGAACCCAGTTCTGCCACGCCGTGGACATGCTCCCCACGGTGCTGGCCGCCGCCGGCATAGAGGCCCCGGCCAGCGTCGACGGCGTCACCCAGCAGCCCATCGACGGCACCTCGATGCTCGCCTCCTTCGACGATCCCGGGGCGCCCGAGCACCGCAGCCTGCAGTATTTCGAGATGGCCGGGTCCCGGGGCCTGTACGCCGACGGCTGGAAGGCGGTGACCAACCACGTCCCCAACCAGTTCGGCGAGCGGGACTTCATCGACGGGAGCCACGATTTCGACACCGACCGCTGGTCGCTGTTCCACCTGGCCGAGGACTTCTCCGAGGCCCACGACCTGGCCGGCGAGCACCCCGACCGGCTGGGCCGCCTCGAAGAGCTGTGGTGGGCCGAGGCCGGCCGCAACCAGGTGCTGCCGCTGTTCGAGTTCCCGGCGTCGATAGCCCACATGCACCCCGGGGAGCACGAACGCCCGGTCCGGGCCGTCTACGGTCCGGGTGGAGGGCCCATCACCCAGAGCCAGCTACCGGCCCTGATCGGCGGCTTCGAGCTGGTGGCGCACGTGGACATACCCGAGGGTGGGGCCGTCGGTACCCTCGTCGCCATCGGCGACCGGCACGGGGGCTGGGCCGTCTACCTGCACGAAGGCCGCCTGAGCGCGGCGTTCGCCCTGCTCGACCGAATCGTGCGCGTCGGCGCCACGGAGCCGGTGGGTCCCGGTCGCCACCACCTCGGTCTCGGGTACACGCCCGGGCGGGACGCCCGAGCCGAGCTGACCGTCGACGGGATCCCGGTGGCCAGCCACCCCCTGGAAGGGCTGCTCTTCTGGCCCAACCTGTCCACCTCGGGCGTCGGTCTGCTGGTGGGACGAGACCGCGGCCTGGCCGTCTGCGCCGACTACGAACCGCCCTTCGAGTTCACCGGCACCATCCAGCGCGTCGAGATGGCCAGCGCAGCCCCGGCGGCCCGCCCGGACCGGGCCCGTGAAGTCAAGGCCGCTTTCAGCGCCGACTGACCGAGTCTGCCCCGGGTCGCGCCTGTCAGTCCCCTACGAGCAGGCGCAGGTGCGCCGACGCCGAGGGATCGAGGATGTTGACCACGGCCCGGACCGGGCGGCCCTCCCCGACCATCCGCTCGAGCGCCTGGGCACCAGGGCCCCCCACGGGCATCTCGGTGGTGAGCAGCACCAGCGGGGCGTCCTCGGACTCCCGGAGCACCGCCGCCTTGCCGAGAGCCTTCCACAGCACGTCGGCGCGCCGCAGACCCCCTCTGTACTTGGTGAACCCGCCCGCCAACTCGAACAGCCACAGCCGGCCGCGGCCGTCGCAGGCGGTGAAATCCACGGTCACGCCGCCGCCCCGGCGCCGGTTCTTCGATAGGTCGGCGAAACCGGCCGATTGGATGACCGACTGGGCCACCTCCTTGGCCGATCGGCCCGCCCCCACGGCGACGACCGGGGCCGGCTCGGCGCCGGCGCCCTCCCCGTCGGTCAGCCCGACGGTCGGCCACGGCGACACCTCCTCGGCGATCCGCTGGCGCTCGGTCCGGACCCGGACCTCGGCCAGGGCGATATAGGAGGCGTCGAGGTCGTAACCGGCGAAGTGACGGCCCGTCCTCAGCGCCGCCACCGCGGTGGTCCCCGAACCGGCGAAAGGGTCGAGCACCAGGTCACCGCGGTAGGTGTACATCTCTATGAGGCGGGCCGGCAGCTCCACCGGGAAGGGGGCGGGATGGCCGACCCGGGTGGCGCGCTCCGCGGGGATCTCCCACACGTCGAGGGTGTTCTCCATGAAGTCGTCGCGGGTCATGGACGACTCCGACGGCAGGGACCGCAGAATCCGTTCCCTGGCCGGTATGGCCCGGTCGAATCGCCCCTTGCTGGCCACCACCACCCGCTCGGTGAGGTCGCGCAGCACGGGGTTGGCGGGGCGCTGGAAACTGCCCCAGGCGCACGATCCCGACGAGCCCCGCTGCTTCATCCAGATGATCTCCCCCCGCAGCAGCAGACGGAGATCGTCCTGGAGGATGCCGATCACATCGGCGGACAGGGAGCGGTAGGGGCGCCGCCCGAGGTTGGCCACATTGACCGCCAAGCGCCCGCCCGGCTCCAGCTTGCGGGCACACTCGGCAAGGACCTCCCGGAGCATCTCGAGATAGTCCAGGTAGGTTCCCGGTACGCCTTCCTCGCCCAGCGCCTCCTCGTACTCCTTGCCGGCGAAGTAAGGCGGTGACGTCACCACCAACGCCACCGACGAGTCGGGTACCTCGTCCATGCGCCGGGCGTCACCGACGATCAGCTTGTCCAGGGCGCGCTGGTCGGCCACCTCGGCATCGTCGGACACCTCGGGAGGCGTGAAGCGCCGGTAGAAGCCGCTGGCGTCGTGGCTCTCGCGCTTGGAGACCCCGAACGCCGAAGTCGAGGTCGACCGCTTCACCATGTCGGGGCTGATCCTAGAGTCCCGAGGTCCGCCAACGGCGGACCGGGCCGCTCGACAGGCCCGGCCGCTCGAGGGGCGGCTCCTCGTCGCTGAGCCGGCGGTTCTACGATGGCCGGCCATGCGCGTCGGGGTCCACCTGCGGATTCCCACCACCGCCGAGGCGGGGATGGATGCACTTCTCGACGAGGCGGTCACCGCTCACCGCCTGGGCCTCGACCTCTGGATCCCCCAAACCAACGACGGCGACGCGCTGACGGCTCTCGGCGTGGTCGGTCGGGTGTGCCCCGGCATGCGGTTGGGAACCTCGTGCGTGCCGATATGGCCCCGCCACCCATTGGTGGTGGCCATGCAGGCCCTGACGGTTCAGGCCGCGACGGGCAACCGGCTGACTCTCGGAGTCGGGCTCAGCCACCGCCCGCTGGTCGAGTCGGAGTACGGGATCCCCTTCGAGAGAGCTGTGCGCTACATGCGCGAATACCTGGCGATCCTCGGCCCTCTCCTCGGCGGGTCGGGCGTCGACTACCAGGGCGAGCTGCTCACCGCTCGATTCGCCGGGCCCCTGGATGTCGCCGGAGCCCGGCCCCCGTCGGTCCTCGTCGCCGCCCTCGGCCCGCAGATGCTGGACGTGGCCGGCCGCCTGGCCGAAGGAACGCTTCTGTGGATGGTCGGGCCGAAGACGTTGGCCTCCCACATCGTTCCCCGCCTGACCGAGGCCGCGGCGGGAGCGGGCCGGGGCCGGCCCGAGGTGGTGGTCGGGTTGCCGGTGTGCGTCACCTCTGACGCCGGGCGGGCCCGCGCCGAGGTGGCGGCGGCCTACGCCGCCTACGGGGACCTGCCGTCCTACCGGCGCATACTCGATCTGGAAGGAGCGGCAGGGCCGGGCGACGTCGCCCTCATCGGGGACGAGGCGACGGTACGGTCGGCGCTCAGCTCGCTAGCGGAAGCGGGTGCCACGGCGCTCAGCCTGCGTCCCACCGGCTCGCCGGCCGAGCAGGCGAGGACCCTCGAGGTGCTGGCCAGCCTGAAGGTCTGAGAGGCGGCAGCGGGCCGGCTGCCTCGCAGGCTCGGAGGGGTGGCGCCCTTCGCCTCGGCCACGGTTGGGATCAGAGGTCCTGGGCCGACCAGCCGGTCACGTCGACCACCCGCAGGATGATGAGGCGGGCGAACGGCTCGTGGCGGTACTGCGGGTAACGGGCCGCCAGAGCCGCGGAGAGGGCCGCGACTCGGTCGGGCTCGGCGTCGGACTGCCACAGCAGGCCGGCCCGCACCCACCACAGCCGCGACCAGTCCCGGCTGTCCCAGTGCTCGGCCAGCAAAGTGGCCCTCGGATCGCCCTCGAGGTTGCGCTCCCGCTGCAGACGCCAGGCGGCCTTGGGCTTGACCAGGTCCACGGGTACGGCCACGTAGCCGTCGGGGTCGAGGGCGTAGGCCACCGGCACCGCGTCCACCCCCCGGCGGGGATGAACCGTGCCGAGCACCGCGTGGTCATGACCCTCCAGGCGGGCCAGGGCATCCCCACGCTCGAGCCTCATCCGCCTGCCACGGCGCCCAGGCTACCGGCGTCGGGAACGGGGGCTACATTGGCGACGCGGCCGGCCCGGTTCCACCGACCGTTCGGCCGCCGATGAGCTACGGAGGTTGCGGTGAACCTGGCCGTATGGGTCGCACGAAACGCCCTTTCCCATCCCGACCGGCCGGCCTTGGCCGACGGCGACCGGGTCCACGCGACGTGGCGCCAACTGGCCGGGCGGGTAGCTGGCGTCGCCGGCGGGTTGCGCTCCGAGCTGGGCCTGCAGGGCGGCGACCGTGTCGCCATCCTCATGCGCAACCGACCCGAATACCTGGAAGCTCTCTACGGGGCGTGGCACGCCGGGCTGGTGGCGGTACCCGTCAACGCCCGGCTCCACCCCGACGAGATCGCCTACATCCTCGATCACAGCGGCGCCGCTGCGGTGGTGACCGACGAGGACCACGTGGCCGAGGTCGAGCCTCTGTTCGCCACGATCCCCTCGCTGAAGGCCGTCGTGGTGGCTCCAGGTGACCGCTGGGACCACCTGGTCGGCGCCTCGCCGGTCCCTGTCTCCGATAGCCGACCGGAGGACCCGGCGTGGCTGTTCTACACCAGCGGCACCACCGGCCGGCCCAAGGGCGCGACCCTCACCAACCGCAACCTGCTGATGGCGTCGCTCAGCTACTTCGCCGACATCGACCAGCTCATGCCCGAGGACTGCATCCTGCACGCCGCGCCCCTCTCCCACGGCGCCGGGCTCTACGGCCTCCCGCACGTGGCCCGCGGGGCGCTCAGCGTGATCCCGCGCTCGGGGGGCGTCGACGGAGAGGAGATAGCCGCTCTGCTCGAACGCTGGCCGGGCATGTCGTTCTTCGCCGCCCCGACCATGGTCAAGCGCCTCGCCGCCGACCCCTCCATCGCGGCGGCTCCTCTGGCCCACCTCAAGACCATCGTCTACGGGGGCGCCCCCATGTATCTGGCCGACCTCGAGGACGCCCTGGCGGTGTTCGGGCCTCGTCTGGTCCAGATATACGGCCAGGGGGA
>JAKCDU010000043.1 GCA_021838445.1 Actinomycetes bacterium
GAATGAACCTGCAGAGTGGACCCCAGATGCGTTGCGACACGGATGCAACCGGGTGGTCTCTAAGGTCCACGCCGTGGCCTGGACGCGTCACACCTACCGCAGAGGTGCGCAGCCGGGTGAGCGGCCGGGTCGACTTCATGGCCGGGCTTCGCCCGGATCCCGCACCGGTGCTGCTGAACGGGATTGTCGCTCCACCACTCGAAACCACAGGAACTGCAGGCAGCTGTTGCGCCCGAAACACCTGGCCGGGTCTTACGGGTTGAGGAGGCTCTGGGCGCGGTCGCGGATGATCTCGCCGAGGCGTTCGGGCACGTCTTGGCTGTCGAGGGCGTCGAGGAGGTTCTTGGTGGTGTCGGCCGCGATCTCGCGTGCCCTGCCTTCTGGGAGGGGCCATCGGGCTGCTTCGGCTGCGATGTCGTCGAGGGTGACGGCTGAGAGGGCGGCTTTGGCGTTGATGCGCATGGCGGCCCGGTCGGGCAGCCTGGGCCACATCACGGTCGGGACCGTGTCGTAGAGCGGGGCGAGGGAGACCACACCCGGGGCCGTGTGCCTGAGGCTGAGGTTCTTGCCGTGCGCGTCGGCGTTGCCGATGACCACGTTGAAGGTGACGGCGGCGGCGAGGCGTTCCAGCTCGACGACGGGCTCGGCCGCCCACCGGTCGAGGACACCGGCGATCTCGGACAGGGCCGGCCCGCCCGCCGCCTCGTATTTCCCTTTGCCCCGGTTGGCTTCGGGGTCGCGGCCGAGGGCCTGGCAGGCGTCCTCCTGATGTATCCGCACGACTGTCCCGTCGGCCTGGATGCGCCGGTCGAAGCGGGAGACAATGATGCAGGGCAGCCCGGCGATGGTCTCGAGGGTCACCTCGACGGTGGTGAGGCCGACGGCCCGGGCCAGGCGCAGGCAGGCGGCCTCCATGGTGACCAGCCCGGGGAAGCGGCGGTCCTCGACCTTGAGGATGTGGGTGGAAGGCCGGCCGCCGACCGGCCGGCCCCACCGGTCACCGTCGGCGATGAGGAGCAGCTTGTTCTGCAGGCCGGCGATGGACAGCTCGCTGTCGTCGTGGACGCCGAGGGGATGGTCTTCCAGGTTGGCCACCTCGTCGGCCAGGCTGTCGGCGTCGTACAGCTCGACCCGGCCGGGTCGGTCGCCCGGGTCGGCCGTAGCGATCACGGCGGCGCCGGCGACGTCACGGCCGTAGCGGGCCAGCAGGCCGAATATGTCGACGGTCGAGACCTTGGCCTGGGCGGCGAGGGCCTGCAGGTGCTGGCCTTCGGGCAGCATCCCTTTGAAGTACACGCCGGCCCTCTGCCGCCTGGCCCCCAGTGGAAGCGAGCAGGACAGGAGCGGTGTGTTCCCCGGCCACGCCTCGAGCGCCTCGGGGCTGTAGGCCAGGGTGACGTCGCCCGGCCCGCTGGTGGTCAGCTCGGCTATGCGCAGCCCGTACAGCCACACGCCGAGAGGTTGGCGTTTGGCCATCAGCGGCCCTCCGGGGTTCTGGCGTCGAAGCTGATGGTGATGGTGGCGCCGAGCCGGCGGGTGAGACGCAGGAGGTGCTCGAGCACAGGGGTGGAGTGGCCCGCTTCCAGCTTGGCCAGCCAGTGGCGGGAGATACCCCCCTGGGCGGCCAGGTCACCCTGGGTGAGGCCGCGGGCGTGGCGGATCTCGGCGATACTCCTACCGAAGTCCTCGGCTGACCGAATGGTCCACTGCTGCATACCAACGCCTCCACGTCGTTGTGCCTCCACAGGCACATTCGCACTGTATCCTAGATTGTGCCCCAGAAGGCACAACACGCATTTAACTCTGAGTGTGCTCCATGAGGCACACGCCTCCCTGAGGCATGGCTGTGCCCCAGGAGGCACAACGCGACACCGGGCGTGGAGGGGTTCGTACGGATGGAGAGAAGTACACGCCGGAGGCGGCGAGCTGGAGCGGGCCGGTGGATGGAGGGAGCTCGTCGAGCCGGCAGTTCTGGCCGGTCTGTTCAGACGCGGGCCTACTGGGGGTCGCCGCCCGCGGCCTGCTGCGCGGTGAAGTCGTCGTCGCCGGTGGCCTCGGAACGCCGGCCCGGCGGTCATCGCCTTCCCGTCCCGCCACCCGCACCGTCCCTGTCGGCTGCACCGTCCCCGTCGGCGGCCGCACCTCTATTCCGTGTGCGATCCACGCTGCGGCGTCGGGTCACGCCCAGGCTGCCGGGCACGACCTGCTCGAACCCGGCCGGCGCCAGCACCGCCGTGCCATCCTCGCCGGCGTCGCTGTCGTGGCTGCGCCCGGTCGGGGAGGCCGGGCCGGCGCTAGCGTCACCGCCATGTCTCCCGGAGCCGACCGTCGGCCCACCCCCGGCCGGAGCGGTTGCAGGCGCCTGGGTCCCGCCGGCCCGTGTCCGGCTGTCCGTGTCGATTTCCCCAGCCTCCGGTCGGGGCAGCGGGCTGACCTGGGAGTTTGTCGATGCCTGGGTTGAAGGTCTTCCTGGTCGACGGGACCTACGAGCTGTTCCGGATGTTCTACGGGGCGCCGAGCCACGTCAACGGGGCCGGCCAGGAGGTGGCGGCGGCCCGCGGTGTGGTGTCGGCCGTCGTGGCCATGATCGACGACGGGGCCACCCACATCGGGGTGGCCACCGACCACGTTATCGAGTCCTTCCGCAACGACCTGTGGCCCGGCTACAAGACCGGGGAGGGCGTCGACCCTGTCCTCAAAGGTCAGTTCGGGCTGCTGGAGGACGCCCTGGACGCCCTCGGAGTGGCTCTGTGGCCCATGGTGGAGCGAGAGGCCGACGACGCCCTCGCCTCGGCCGCCGCCATCGCCGCGGCTGACCCGACCGTGGAGCAGGTCTCCATCTGGACCCCGGACAAGGATCTGGCCCAGTGCGTGGACGGCTCCCGCGTCGTCCAGGTGGACCGGCGCAAGAAGCAGGTGATCGACGAGGACGCGGTGCGGGCCCGCTACGGCATCAGCCCCCGGTCCATCCCCGACTGGCTGGCCCTGGTGGGGGATTCCGCCGACGGGTTCCCCGGCCTACCGGGGTGGGGGGCCAAGACGGCGTCGGCCGTTCTGGCCACCTACGACCACATCGAGGACATCCCTGACGCCCCCGGCCGCTGGGAGGCCAAGGTGAGGGGCGCGCCGGCGCTGGCCGCCACGTTGGCTGCCCACCGCGGACTGGTGGCCCTCTTCAAGGAGTTGGCGACCCTGCGGCGCGATCCGCCGGTGATCGGCGGGGTGGCCGACCTGCGCTGGTCCGGCCCCCGGCCGGGCTTCGCCGAGCTGTGCCAGAAGGTGTTCGACCAGCCGTCCCTGGCCGCCCGGGCTGAGCGTCTCGCGGGCCGCCCGGGCTGAGCGTCTCGCGGCCCGCCGGGAGGGTTGACGACGGCAGGGCCGGGCCGGTGGCCCCGTCAGCCCCCGAAGACCTCGGGTTGGGGGCGGGTCACCGCGTCGCTGAGGCGGCGCAGGTACTCGGCCCGGCTGACCTCCACTGCGCCGAGGCTCTTCAGATGATCGGTGGCCCACTGCACGTCGAGGAGCACCCCACCGGCCTCGTCGAGGAGCTCGACCAGGCCCACCAGCGCCACCTTCGAGGCGTCGGGCTGGATGTGGAACATCGACTCTCCGGCGAAGAGACCGCCGACGGCGACTCCGTACAGGCCGCCGGCCAACTGCCCTTGGTCGTCCCAGGCTTCCACGCTGTGGACCCACCCCAAGTGGTGCAGGCGGGTGTAGGCGGCCTTTATACCGGGGTTGATCCAGCCTCCCGGGCGGCGCCGGTCGGCGCAGTGCTCGAGGACCTGCTCGAAGGCGGTGTCCACCCGCACGTCGTAGCGTCGGCACGATCGGCGCAGCGACCGGCTCACCTTCAACCCGTCGAGGGGGATGATCCCCCGCGGGTCGGGTGACCACCAGCCGATCTGCGACCGTGAGACCGGCATCGGGAAGGTCCCGCTCCGGTAGGCGGCGAGCACGGTGCCCGGCTCGAGGTCGGCCCCGACTCCCACCAACTCGTCGGCGCCGGCGTGGTCGCCACCGGCGGGCGTCGACGTCCCCCGGCCCCGCCGACCCGGGGGTTCGGTCGGGAAGACCCACTGGGTGGCGGGGGGTTCAACTGCGCGATAGCGACGCCGGTCAGCCACCATTACAAGATGGCCCACGCGGCGGCTTCCCGCCGGTTCGCGGATCCGCTGGGCTGGTGCGGTGGGCCGGGTCCGGTAGGTTCCCCGGCTGGTGGACAGGAGCGCCGGGCACGGTTCCAACTAGCCTGGCAGACGATGTCCGAGCACCCGATGACCGAACGCATAGCCGAGCTCCTCCGCCGTCGGGAGGCGGCCATCCACGCCGGGCCTCCCCATGCCGTCGAGCGTCAGCACGCCAAGGGGAAGATGACCGCCCGGGAGCGGATCGACTACCTCCTCGACGAGGGGTCCTTCCAGGAGCTCGACATGCTGGCCCGAACCCGAGCCCCGGGCCTGCCCGACGACAAGCGGCCCTACACCGACGGCGTCATCACCGGGTTCGGGACCATCGACGGCCGCAAGGTGTGCGTGTTCTCCCAGGACTTCACCGTCAACGGCGGTTCCCTCGGTGAGGTCTTCGGCGAGAAGGTCCACAAGATCATGGACCTCGCCACCTCGCTCGGGGTCCCGATGGTCGGTATCAATGACGGCGGTGGGGCCCGGGTCCAGGAGGGTGTCGTCGGCCTGCACTACTTCGGGGGCATCTTCAAGCGCAACGTCTCCTCCTCGGGGGTGATACCCCAGATCAGCGTGATCATGGGCTCGTGCGCCGGGGGAGCGGTCTACAGCCCGGCCATGACCGACTTCATCTTCATGGTGCGCGACACCTCGCAGATGTTCATCACCGGTCCCGACGTGGTGAAGACCGTCACCGGCGAGGAGGTCACCCTCGAGCAGCTCGGCGGGGCCCTCACCCACGCCACCAAATCGGGGGTGGCGGCATTCGTGACCGCCGACGAGAAGAGCTGCCTGGACGAGGTCAGGTACCTGCTCGGCTTCCTCCCCTCGAACAACATGGAGGAGCCGCCCCGGGAAGCCTCCGGCGACGACCCCGAGCGCCTCTGCCCCGAACTGGGCCAGCTGATCCCGCCGAGTCCCAACCAGCCCTACGACATGAAGAAGGTGATCTCCGCCATCGTCGACGACGGGGACTTCGTGGAGTACCACGCGCTGTGGGCCATGAACCTCGTGTGCGGCTTCGCCCGCATCGACGGCCATGTCGTCGGTATCGTCGGCAACCAGCCGCAGAACCTGGCCGGGGTGCTCGACATCGAGAGCTCTGAGAAGGGCGCCCGCTTCGTCCGTACCTGTGACAGCTTCAACATCCCCCTGGTGACCTTCGTCGACGTCCCCGGCTTCATGCCCGGCACCGACCAGGAGTACGGCGGCATCATCCGCCACGGGGCCAAGCTGCTCTACGCCTACTGCGAGGCCACGGTGCCCCGCATCCAGATCATCACCCGTAAGGCCTACGGGGGGGCCTACGTGGTCATGAACTCCAAGTCCATCGGGGCCGACCTGGCCTTCGCCTGGCCGTCGGCCGAGCTGGCCGTCATGGGCCCCCAGGGGGCGGTCGACATCGTCTACAAGCGGGAGCTGGCCACCGCCGCCGATCCCGCGGGACGGCGGGCCGAGCTGGTCGAGGAGTACACCGAGCGCTTCGCCAACCCCTACCTGGCCGCCGAGCGCGGGTACGTGGACGACGTGATCGACCCGGCCGAGACCCGGCGGGTGCTGGTACGCAGCCTGGATCTGCTGCGCACCAAGCGGGAGGAGCTGCCCAAGCGCAAGCACGGGAACGTGCCGCTGTGACCGCCGCCCCGACCGGTCGGGGCCACGTCGGTCCCGCCGCTCAACCCTCCTCCGAAGAGCTGGCTGCCATCCTCGCCGCGGTCGAGATGGTGTGGCCCGGTCCCGTCCTTACGACCGACGACCCCGGGTCCGGAGCCGGGCCGTGGCGCTTCTCGGGGCGCTGGTGGTCCAAGCCACACACGGTCCAGCGGGTGCGGCCGTGGGTGGCGCGTCCCTGACGGGCGACACCCGTCGGCCCTGCCCCTAAGGGCAAACCACCCCCCAGCCCCTTGACGGACCGGCCGCGGTGGGTGATCGTCTTGGGGTAACCCGAGGAGGAAAAAAGTTGACCTATCTCGACCATGACCTGGGCCCGGACGGCGTGTCGCGCGCTCCTGGCCGCCCCGTCACCACTCAGCGCACCCCGTCGGGCGCCTCGACCCCGCCCATGCTCGACCTTCAGCGACTGGCCGGTAACGCGGCGGTGAGCCAGGCCATCAGGAGCGGCCAGTTCGACTCGGAGGTGCCGGTGCAGCGCCTCGCCGGCGACACCATGGAAGAGGAAGAGGAAGAGGAAGCGGAGGAGGAAGTGGCCGAGGACGAGACCGAGGACACCGGCGAGGACACCGGCGATATCCAGGACGAGCTCGAGGAGGAGGCCGACGAGGAGGAAGGGGAGGACGACGCCGAGGACGAGGCCGTAGACGAGCAGGAAGAAGCAGCCGAGGAAGAGCAGGAAGAGGCCGAGGAAGAAGAAGCCGTCTAGACGGCCGCCGGCCGGGGCTTCCCGTTCCGCCCGGCCCGCCCGGCCTCGGGGCTCCGCTCACCCCGGCCGGTTCACTTTCAGCCGGTGCTCGCCCCGAGCACGCGGATTCTGCGGCGCCCGCCGCGGGAAGGGCTGGTGGCCCGGCTCCTCAGGTCGATGAGCGGCGCCACGCCCTGAGCCTGTTCCTCGTCGACGACCGCCCTGAGGCGGGAGACGGCCGGTAGGCCGTAGCCGACCACTTCCAACATCGGGTCGGGACGTCCGTCGAGACCGGCGGCGAGCCAGCCCTCGAGGCGGGAGTCGAGGGCCGACACGACGTCGGGGCGTAGCGTGGCCAGATTCACCTGCTCGTCGGGGTCGGTGGGCAGGTGGTACAGCTCGGGTTCGCTTCTCGGGTAGATGCCCGGGTCCCAGCAGCGGATGTACTTCCACTCGGCGGTCCGTACCCCCCGCTTGGCTTGCCAGGTGCACTCGCTCAAGTAGACCGCCTCTCGATGATGGTCCGTGAGTCTCTCCATGAGCGGCACCAGCGACCTCCCGTCCATAGCCTCGAGACCTGCCCCGGTGGCCAGGTTCGGGCCGAGCAGCTCGTAGATCGTGGGGGCCACGTCGACCAGGCCCACCAGGGCGTCGGTCGACATGGGGGGCACCACGCCGGGCGCTCTGATCATCAGCGGCACCCGGACGACGGAATCGTAGAGCCCGGCGTGGTCGAACCAGGCGTCGTGGTCGGTCATGATCTCGCCGTGGTCGCCGAACACCACGATCATCATGTCATCGAGGATGCCGAGATCGTCGAGCCGGTTGAACAGGCAGCCGAGCTCGTGATCGAGGTAGGCGATCTCGGCGTGGTGGAGGGCCTCGATGTAGTCGAGGTTGGGTAGCCGGTCCAGGTGGTCGTACAGGTTGCGCTTGAACAGGAGGTAGGAGGGGCGGCTCGAGAGCTTGTCATTGATACCGACGTCGACGCGGTCGATGAAGGGACCGGTGTAGATGGACTTGAACGGCTCGGGCGGCACATAGGGGATGTGGGCGTCCCAGAAGTGCAGGAACAGGAAGAAGTCCTCGTCGCGGTGGGCGTCCAGCCAGGGCTCGGCCATCCCCCGTATGACCGAGGCGGGGGAACGCGACCGGCCGGGGGGAACCATGTAGTCGTCGTAGCCCCGGATGAACCACTGTTTCATCGAGAAGAGGTGGTCGACCGCGGCCGTTCGGTAGCCGCTGCGGTGGAACACCGAGGGCATCCAGGACACATCCTCGTCGAGGCAGGCCGGCGGATGGAAGTGCGAAACGATACCGGTACTGATCCCGCTCCGACCGGTGAACAGGGCGGTGTGGGACGGCTGGGTCGGGATGTCGGTCGCGAAGGTGTGTCTGAAGACTGCCGCATCCGACGCGAAGGCGTCGAGATTGGGTGTGTGTACCGTCGTGGAACCCAGGCACGACAGCCTGGTCGCGCACAAGGTATCCAGTGAGACGAACAAGGTTCTCATTGCTGCCCCTCATGTTCGAAGCTTTGCCCAGCTCCTTTGGAGCCCTATGCTATATGAAACCCGTCGATTGATCCACTGGTTGCAATAGATAAATTCAGCACAGGCCAGAACCAGTTATTGACTAGAAAAGTATTGATCGCTCGCCATCATTTTGAAGGCCGCCAATCCAGCTGGCGTCAGGGCCCAATTGCCGTTGGGGCCGTTCGCGTCGAAGTAGACGACGGCTTTGACCGCCGGAAACGAAGATGGCAGGGTCTGGGCCAAGCCGCTGATGTACTGACTCTGATCCGAGGCGGTGGCGCCGGTCTCAGCCACCATCAACGGCTTGGAGGAGGTGGCGTAGGTGTCGTACCAGGCGGCGAAGACACTTGCGAATCCCTCGACCCCCAGATGATGGCGGTCGTAGCCGTCGGCACCGATCCAGTCGACGTAGGCCGTCCCCGGGAAGAATGTGGTGTAGGGAGCGGTCCCGCCGACGCCCGGGCACCATACAAATGCCACATTGGTTGCTCCAACCTCATGGAATATTGACCAGATGTGGATCCAGGCTTGTATGAACCCTGGAGCGCCGTCGGCGCCGAGGCACGACGACGAGCTTCGCGTAGGTAGGTTCATCTCCCAGAACCACCGCAGGAAGATTGGATGGCCAAGGCTCTTGAGTGAAAGGGCGTAGTTCCGCACCGTCGAGTCGTAGGCGCCCGAGCTCACCGCACCGACTGGCGCGCAGCTCCAAGCCAGGAGGGGGATGGCGCCCGCCGCCGAGATGGCCTGCAGGGCCGCCATCGGTGCCGGGGTCTGAAAGCCAGCGTACAGACCGATGATGGGGGGGTGCGACGCGATGGCCTGCTCGAAGGCCGGAAGCTGGGCCAGTTCGCCGGAGGGGCCCACACCGGCCGGGCCGGCTGGGTTGACCCACGCCCCGAGGTAGGCGCCGGCCGCTGGTACCGCCGGTGGGTTGCCGGCCGCGTGGGGGGTGCCGGCCCCAGGAGGTGCCGGTTGGGAACCCGTCGGACCCGGACCGCTCTCCCGGCGCGGCGTGGCGATCGAAGCGGCCGGAGCCGACGTCCCAGGCACCGAGACGCCGGCGGACCTCGATCCGCCAGCCGAACTGCAAGCGGCCACCCCTAGTGTGGCGGCCGCGGTGACAGCGATCGCCAGCGCCCGCTCGAGGCCCGAGACCGGCGTCCGGGCTGGCGCCGTAGAGTCCATGCTTTCGACCATCAATCGACGCTTTCGACGAGCGCGACCGCCCGGTTGCGTCCCACCCTGGTCACCGTGTGCAAAGGAGCCGTCACGGCACGGCAGCTGAAGCTCAGGAACCCTTCGAGGGCGTACCAGTGTTTCACCAGCACGAACCAGGCCTGGAGCGGCATCCACAGCACCACCCGCAGCTTGCCGTAGTAGGCCGCGAGGTAGAACGACAGCACGGCTGCCGGGAGGGACCTGATGACCAGGACCGCTAGCAGACGGCCCAGATTGATCCGGGCGTCGGGATGGAGCACGGAGTGGGCGACCAGGTACATCGTCAGAGCCAGCCGGAACGGCGTCAGCGCCCTTCGTAGCGCCTGCCGGGTGGCGAAGAACCAGATCCGGGGTCCGGCCAGGCCGGTAACGAACGGCACGTGCCGGGCGTAGGCCATTACACCCCCCCGGTACCAGCGGGTCCTCTGTATCCGAAGCTGCCGGGCGGTGTTCGGAACATCCTCGTAGCACACGATCCGCGTGTCGGCCTCCACCCGGTAGCCCAACCGGGTGATGGCGTAGGTGAATTCGACGTCCTCGCCGTACATGCCTTCGATGAATCCGCCGACCTCTACGGCCGCAGCCCTCCTGAACCCGGTGAAGTTGCCTTGTACACAGAAGATCCCGTCGACTACGTCCGATGCCGGGCGGGTGAACCCGAACACGCCGATGTTCTCGAAGAACCGCATCCGGTCGATCCACGTGAGGTACGGCTCCTTGGGCAGCATCAGGCACGACACCAGACCGACATCGGGTCGGGCGAGGAACCACGGCACGGCGTAGACGAAGCAGTCGACGTCGACCACACAGTCGGCGTCTATACGGAATACGATTTCGGAGCTGCAGCGCAGCAGGGCCCGGTTGAGCGCCGCCGACTTGCCACTGTGCGCTCCGGCGATCACTTCGCCGCGGGCGTTGCGGAAATCGCCCATCGCCTCCAGAGCGACCTGGCGGGTCGAGTCGGTCGACCCATCGTCGCAGAGGATCACATGGACCGGCCCTCCGTAGCGCTGGGCGGCGGCGTCGATGGACCGGAGCAGGGCGCCGACCACGCTGACCTCGTTGTAGGCCGGGATGATGACGTCGATAGGCGGGCGGTCCGGGCCGGGGTCGCAACGGCGACGGGTGAGCACCCTGAACACCCCGAGGAACAAGGTGCTCGACGCCAGCGCGAACGGTGGGCTGGACAGCGCGACGACGGCGATGAGGAGGGGGTGGTCGGCGAAGCGCTTCACTACCACCGCGATCAGCACCCCGGCGGCCGCCAGCCCGAGGAGAGTGCACAACCCGACCACCGTCGAATCGCCCCAGTCGTGGCCCCTCCGCAGGGGAATGGGCGTCAGGTTGGGTAGCTGGAAGGACTGGAACTGCAGGGCCAGGAGCATCACCGCGGCTACGGCGTACTGGAGGAGGAGGCTGAGCAGCGGGGTGGGGCCGAGGGGGGCGCCGAAGCGCACGACGAACACTCCGAGGGCGGCGTCGACCAGGCTCGACAGGAGGAGGAAGACCACCGCGTCGGCCAGGATCGTCAACCTTCGCCCCAGGCTGGCGTCGAGAACGACGGCCATGGAGACGAAGAACGCCGTGCCGGTGACCGGTATCACCGGCAGCAGGACCGCGGTGTAGCCGGCCACCGCGGCAGGGCTGGGCACGGCCAGCAGGAGGAGCCGGCCCACCAGGTGGTCGTAGAGGACCGTCGGGTCGGGTGAGCGCATCCCGACCAGGGCGACCGAGCCGACTAGCGCGATGAGGAGGAAGGCGGCACACCTTCGGTAGCTGGGACGCAGCGGGGCTTCCAGCGCCACGATGGACCCCCTCCCCCGGTCAGAGTGGTCGTAGCTGCGCCAGAGGCTCCTCGCCACGATGGCGAAGAGGACCAGCCCGTCGAGGGCCAGTATCAGTACGCCTCGGGGGTCGACCCCTACCGTATCCACCTCTCAGAACCGCACCGAGGCGCTCATGCCGGGCAGGAGCCCTCCCACCGGGTGGTCCAGGGTGACGACGGCGTCGAAGGTAACCGGCCCGGACGTGTGTACCGAGTTCTGGATGACGCTCGTCACCGCGGCGTTGACCGTCTGGTGCAGCGCCCCGATGGACACCGTCGCCGGACCACCGGCGTGGAGCGACCCGACCGAGCCTTCCGGTACTTGTACCGTCACCTGCTGGTTGCCACCGATCAGCTGCAGGAGGGGTTGGTTGGCCGAAGCGGTGCTGCCGCTGGACGGGACCGTGGCGGCGGGGAACAGCTGGAAGCCGGACGAGCCGCTGCTCGGCAGGGCGGCCGGCCCGCTGTACTGGTGGACCCCGTCTGGGCCGAGGAACTCGCCGACGGCCCCGAACACCTCGGCGACGGTGGCATCGGCCGGTGCCATCAGCGTCGCCTCGGTGAGCGCCTGCTGGGCCTGGGCGACCTGGCCCTTGGCCTGGCTGACCACGGCTTCGGCCTGGGCCACCGCGGTGGGGTTGGCCGACGAGGTCTGGAGGGTGACCTGGTACTGAGCGACTCGCAGGGCGGCGGCCGCCGAGTTCACCGCGGCCTGGTCCTGGGTGACCATGTCGTTGGCCTGACCCTCGGCCACCGATATCTGGCTGGCCGCCTGCGCTGCCGCCGACTGGTCCCTCTCCATCTGGAGTTGGAGGTCCTGGCAGTGGGTGAACTGGGCCTGCTCGGTCTGTAAGACGCTCCCCGTGGCCGACGGGTCGGGCGGGACCGGGCCGTTCGGGCAGGCCTGAGCCGACAGAGCCTGATCGGAGTTTACCTGGTTCTGGGCCTGGGCCGCCGCTACCTGGGCCTGCCCGACGCTGGCCCGCCCGGAGTTGACGGCGGCGTTGAGGTTGGCTTCGGCATTGCTCAGGGCGGTCTGGGCCTGCTCCACCTGCAGCTGGTACTGCTCGTACTGCGCCGGCGTCAGCTGGGGGCTCTGGGCCTGGGCCAACTCGGCCTGGTCGGCGGCCAGTACCCCCTCGGCCGCGGTCAGGGCGCTCTGGAGGGTGGTGGGGTCCTGGCGGGCCAGGACCTGCCCTTTCTTCACCGGCTGGCCCACCGCCACCAGCACCTCGGTCACCTTGCCGGCGGAGGGGAAGTTCAGGTCGTACACCTGTGACGCTGTCACGGTGGCGGGGTAGGAGGAGCTGGCGGCCCCCATGGATTTCACCGTCAGGCCGACGGCGGCCACCGCTGCGGTGGCGAGCACGGCCCCGATCACCGCCCGCCTCTCGGCGAGCTTCAGCGGGCCCCGGGACCGTTCGCTCAGGGGCCGAACCTCGGACGTCGGGGTGAGCGAGGCGTTCATGCCCCGCACCTTCTCGGTGACCACCAGCCCCTGTTCGGGCGGGGCGGCGGGGCGGTCGATGCTCATTGACATCCCTCCTGGCGGGCCGCCCGGTGCGTTCTCATGACGTCGATAGCTCGATGGTCATGCCCGGAAGAGCCCCCACCGGCCAACTCGCCAACGCCACCTCCACCCTGTAGGCGGCCGGCCCGCCGGTGCTCACCGGTACCGTGTCGAGCTGCACGACCGTCCCGCTGGTCGTCCGGCCGAGGGCCGGTATGGTGACACGGGCCGGGATGCCCGACCGGAGGTGGATGGCCACGTCCTGGGGGACCACGGCCACGGCCACCGGGGGTCCAGCGGTGAGCGCGACCAGCGGAGCAGGTCCCCCCGACCCTGGCAACGGGAGCGCGGTAGCGGTCGCGGCGGGGACTTCGACCATCGATCCCACCGCCCCGGTGACCATGGCTACCCGCCCGGCGATCGGTGAGGTCAGGGTCAAGGCTTCTACGGCGAGCAGCGCCTGGTCGTAGGAGGCCTGGGCCGTCGCCAGCGTCGCCTCGGCCGACGCGATGCGGTCGCCGGTCACCCCGGCCATCGATTGCAGAGACGCCAGTAGGGCCTGGTCGGCGAGGAGCACCCGCTTCGCGTCGGCCAACGCCGTGGTCGCCGCAGGATCCGACTCGGTCGCCAGGGCCTGGCCCCGGTAGACCGGGTCGCCGGGTCGCACGAATATGGCGGAGATCTGGCCGGCCCGGACAAAACCGAGCTGCACCGAGTCGGGGAACTCGATGGTCCCGGTGAGGTGAGGCGGTCCGCTCGGTGCCACCAGGGTCAAAGCAGTCGCCGTGGTGGTGGCCACCACCACGGCGGCCGCGAGCCCGGCCGCCAACCTCTGGCGGCTCCGGAGCCGACCACCCATGAGAGTCTCTGCCAGGTGCCGCCCGGCGATCTGCTCGAGGCGGCGTCGTCGAGCTGCTGCGTACTCCGGCTGACCCGGCGTCGCCGGGGACGCCGCGAAGGGCCCGCCCGGCCCGACGGGCTCAACCGGTTGCGGCCGCGGCGCTGGAGGCGGGTCGGGGATCGCCGGGCTGATGTACGGGTGCGGTGGCAGTGGGACCGGCGGAGCGTGGGTGGGCGACGGTGTCGCGCTGACCGGCGAACCGGCCTCGGCGAGAGACGTTTCGGGTCCGGTAGGGCCCAGGGCGTCGGGATGGGAGGCGACAGCCGTGCCGGCCCGGGCCCTTCTCCGGTGGACCCGGCGGATCTCCCGGGCTTCGGCCGGCGTTCGGCTTCCCGCCGCCCACCAGTCCCCTACGTCGGAGTCGTGGTCCCACGCCGCCGCGCTCATCCCGACCGTCCAGACAGTCTCATCGGCTATTCGCCCTGCCCGTCTGGCTGCGAGCCGGAGTTGCGGGTGAGGGCCAGGTTCTTCCCCAACTTCCAGAGGAACAGCATCACCAGCAGCTCGCCTAGGGCGACTATGGCCAGAATGGTCGTCAGAAGGGAATGGCCACTGGTTCCGATGATGGCGGCGGGCTGGATGCCTTGGGTGGCTGCCGTGGTCGGCGAGGAAGCATCTGCGGGCACGACCTGCGGATCACTTCCCAGGGTCGTCTCCGTGGTCGAGCCGCCCGTGAAGGAGAGTCCTGGCCCAACGGCGTTGGTGTAGCCGTAACCCCCGTAGCTGCTGGAGGGGTCATAGAACGTGGAGCCCCCCGCCGAGGTCCCAAGGCCCGACGAGGTGCTGCCAATCCACCCCGGAGCAGTCGTGGTGGAGGTGGAAGGATCCGGAGGCGGCACAGGCGGCACCCACAGAGTCGAGGAGGTGGTCGAACTCGCCGGAGGCGCCGTCGTCGTCGGGTTGGGCCTCGTGGTGGTGGTGGCAGGGTCGGTGGTCGTGGTCGTGGTCGATGCCGCCGGGCCGTCGTAGGAGAAGGTGCTGGCCGGGCCGGCGGTGGACGTCCCTCCCGGGTTGCTAACCACTATCGGGGCGGGACCGGCCAAGCCCGTCGGAGTGACGACCTGCAGCCACGTGCCGTCGCCGCCGGCGTTCACGACCGGAGTGGGCTTGCCGCCGACCGTGACCGTCGAGTCGGGGGTCAGGCCGGTGCCTTGGATCTGCAGTGGGGTACCGCCGTCGGTGGAGCCATGGGTTGGGACGATGGACGTCACCGTGGGCACCGCCAGGTAGCTGTACTGGTCGCCCGACGAGATCATCGACGCGCCTCCCCACGGCGCGGTGACGGTCACGTCCACAGGGGACCCGGGGCTCCCAGGCGGCGCGTCCACGGTCATGGATTGACCGCTGGCGGCGATGGAACGCATGGTGGCGGCCCGGGTACCGAAGCGGACGGTGTCACCCTTCTCGAAATCCGCTCCGGTGATCACCACGCTCTGTCCACCCGCCAGTGGGCCTTTGCTCGGAGCTACAGCGATGACCGACGGGGCCGGGCTGATGCTGATCTGTCCAGCGCTGGCGAAGTTCGTGCCCACCTTCAGGCCGCTGCTGCCGAGGATCCACCAGCCGCTCCCGCCGCCGCCGCCACCCCCACCAGAACCGGCCCCCCCTCCGAAGTAACCGCCGCCACCCCCTCCGCCGTATCCCGAGGACGTGCCACCGTTGCCGGGACTTACCGCGTCGGTGGGCCCGGTCCCGCCGGTCGATCCCGGCCCCGAAGCGTTCGCCCCCGTACCCGGGGTGACACCGCTTGCCGCTGAGCCGGCCTGACCGTTGGGTCCCCCTCCTGCTCCTCCAGCCGACGCGCTGGTCCCGCCCCCGCCGCCACCGGCCGCCACCAGCAGTACGGGGGCTGCCCCGCCGACCCGGCCGTACAAGAAGCTGCCGCCGCCCCCGCCCCCACCGCCAGCAGTGGACCCGGGCTCTTGGGCCCCGGCTCCACCGCCTCCGTACCCCCCAACGCCGGTATTGGCTCCGGGGCCGCCAGGAACGGCGATCAGGGTCTCTCCGGGCGTAACCGCCACCGTGGCCGTGACCTCCCCGCCCAGGCCACCGGAGCTCGGGCCCGGGCCAATACCCCCACTGCCGGCGGCTCCGTCGACGGTGACGCGCACCGAATCGACGTTGGAGGGGACGCCGTAGGTGTAGCTGGTCTGACCACCCTGGTAGGTGAACGAAGTCAGCAGAGCAGGAGCCGGACCAGCAGTTGAGGGCACCACCGTGGTGGCGCTGGTGACCAGCGGACTACTGCCGGCGTTGGCTCGGGCGGATGTCAAGGCCATGGCCGTGGTCACCGCTCCCGTCGCAACGGCTCCCAAACCGCAAACGGCAGCTGCCCTGGCGGTCCAACGGACCGACTGCCGGTCATGGCGCAACTGGCCACTGACTCTGGAAATCCGAGCCATACCGATTTCTGCCCCTGTCTGCTCACTGCCCATTGAGCGTGGCTCGATCGTAGGACGGGCCGCCCGAGTGATCAACCCACGTTTCAATCAACACATCAATTGTCTGCGGTTCAGCCGAAGTGTTGTCGGATTTGATTGACAATGGACCGGGCGCCTGGGATAGTCGGCGACGGAGACAGCTGATGTGTGAGTACCGGGTTCGCGGGGCAATCGCCATCCGGTGCGGGCTGACAGTTAGGGGCAGGTTATGGAGTTGGGCGGTGTCACCGAAGTGGCCATAGCCCTGGGCATGAGCAAGCAGCGGGTGGCCGCCATGCGGGGCAGGCCCAGCTTCCCGCGACCCGAGGCGCAGCTGGCACAGGGGCCGGTCTGGGATCTAGAGAAGGTGCGGCGCTGGGCCAGCAGTAGCCGCCAACCACGCGGGCGACCCCATACGCTGAGCATTCGGAGGCGCCTGGGAAACCGCTATGAGCTGGAAGGGTTGCCCGACTCGACGCAGCTGTTCAATCGGGCCACGGACCTGGCGGCCGTATCGGCGGGTTGTCGCTGCAGCGCCGTGGCCCTGCATTTCCTACCCCACCCGGAGTCGGAGGAGGCCGCCGTCCTTCTCGCCTCCCGCCTGCAGCTGCTGCGTGGCGCTCCCCACCCGCATGTCCTTCCCGTCTTGGACTACGGGATCGACCATGACGATCAACCGTTCGTGGTGACCCCCCTGCCGGTCGGCCGATTGGCCCGCGTCTCGAGCTTCGCTCCGGCGGAGCCGGCGGCGGCTGTCGACATCCTTTGGCAGGTCACCACCGGGGCCCTGCACCTCACGTCCATCGGGGGAGGCATCGGCTTCTCGGTGGGCGCCGAGTCGATCGTGCAGACATCGTCGTCGGCTTGGTGCATCGGAGATCTGCGCCCCCAGCAGAGCACCATCGATGCGGGACTGCTGGTCTCGCAGTTGAGGGGACTGGTCCGCGATTTGAGGTGTTACGCCCGGGCCGGTGGCGACGTCCTCGACAAGTCGTTCGTGTGGCTGGAGTCCCGCCTGGGCCGAAGATCGCCGGCGCTGTCCGCAGATAAGATCCTCCAGCTGCTTCGGGACGATCTAGAGCAGGTCGTGGACCTGATGTCACGCGGCCACGGGTTCCACGAACCGGCCTACGGCATATCCTGGGAGCTCGAGGCCGTGCGCCAGGGTGGTTCCGATCCCAGCCTTGTGGCCGGTCTGCTCCGACACATGGTCCCAGGTGGTGATCACCGCAGCCCGAAGAGCGGACAGCCGGAAACCCCCGCTCAGGTAGCGAAGGTCTTGGCTCAGCTGACCCCCGAGCAGCTAGCCGCGATGTGCCGCCACGAGCCTGAGTTGCTGCGCCGATCCGTCGCCTGCTGGACACGCGATCTGGGGGAATGGCTGGAGGCGGGACTGGATCCGGGTGCGGCTGTCGACTTCCTGACGAGGGTCAGCGACACAGACGACCTCCCGCTGCTCCAATCGTGCCTGCTGGGACTGGTCGCGCTGGTCAATCTGAGCTCCTCGTGGCACGCCAGGTGGGTGCTTATTTCCCTGCTGCAGCATGTGCACGACCCGCGCCGGGAATCGCTCCTCGCTGAGACCTTGTCCCTCTGCGATGCTGAGGAGTTGAGGGTCGCACTGAGCGGGAGTGACCCGAACTGGTTCCCCCCGAAGATCCGCGAAGCAACCAGGAGGGCGGCGGCCGAGCCCGTGGTCGTGGTCGACCTGACCAAACCGTCGCTCACGCGCGGCGCGCCTGGCAACGTGGTCCTTTTGCGCGCTGCCGGGTTACGACCCTGATCCCGATGGTCGGGCCGAGAAAGCATCTCGCTCGACCGGACTGGAACCGCAAGGCCGTCATGTCGGCCGGATTCCGCTGCCGACTCCCCCCCGAGCACTGACCTGTGGGTTACGATTCACTTGGTCGTTGCCGTGTTGCCCCTCGGCAACGACAATTGGTGCGGCTCTGGGCGGATTGCCCCCCGCCCGGGGCCGTGCCGCGTTCCCGGAGAGGTAGCTGTGAGCGTCGTTGGCGTCGGTCGGTGCCAATACCAAGGAGTCGACCGCTAAGAGCGGTCAGAAGTCGACGGCCTGCCGTCCCAGCACCCCGGCCGGCAGGGTGAGCGAGAAGGTCGCGCCCCCTCCTACCCGGTCGGTGGCCGTCAGTGAGCCTTCCTGTTCCTCGGCCAGGCTCCTCGCCAGGTAGAGCCCCACTCCCATCCCCACTCCCTGGGGTGACGTCGTCCATCCCCGGTCGAAGATGCGCTCGACGCAGGCGGGCGGCAGGCCGGGCCCCCGATCGCTGACCGAGATGACCACCCCGCCGCCCCGGTAGACGGCGGCGATCTCCACCGGGCTGCCCGGGGCGTGGCGGCGGGCATTGTCCAAGAGGGTGGCGATCACCTCGTAGGTCTTCTCGGGATTGGCCAGGACCACCACGTCCGCCGGCACGTCGCAGCAGACGGAGGTGCCCTGAGCCTGTTGCGCAGTGACGAGGGGGGCGATGGTGTCACCCAGGACGAATGGGCGGCGTCCCCCGTCCCACTCTCGACTCACCAGGCGGCTGGCCCGGTCCAATTCGGACTTCAAGGCGCCCCCCAGGTCGGCCTTCTGGGCCTCAGTGAGGGGCTTGCTCCCGTCGGTCACGAGCAAATGGGTCGCCATGGTGATCGAGGTGAGAGCGGACTTGAGGTTGTGGATGGCCTCCTCGTGGGCGGTCGCCTCCCTGGATCGCCTGGCCTCACTCCCCTCGAGGGCTTGGAGGGAGTCGGCCGCCAGGTCCCGGACCGTGGTGATGCTCTCCTGCAGGGAGAGGATGCACCCGAGAAGGGTCACGGAAATGGCCACCGTGCCCAGCACGGCGTTGGACAGGGTACGGATCCCCGGATCGACGAAGACCAGCAAACCCAGCCGGGCTTGGGCCAGGCAGAGCGCAGTGAAACCGATCCATATCTTCAGTGGCTGCCGTTCGGCCCGACCTATGTGGATGGCGGTCAGTCCCAGCGCCGCCCAGGCCAGCAGGAGAAGCACGTTTCCGGTGTCGCTGCTGGCGCTGTAGTTGCCGAGAAGTCCGTTTCCTGCAGGCCGGGCGATCCCCCATCCGATGAGTGCGAGTAGAAGGGCACCGACCCCTGCGTTCAGTGGCCACTGCGTCCGCCGGTCCTGGTTGCGGTTGACCACTGACAGCAGCAGGAAGCCGAAGGCCAGTACCAAGCTGACGTTGGCGGCTTCGGAGAGGGACGAGGTGGGACCCTCGCTTCCGAAACGGCTGACCAAGACCAGTTTGTACACTCCGTACTCGACCAGGCCGGCGGCGGCCAGGGCGGAGGTCACCTCCCGGTTGGCCCACGCCCGGATCACCGAGATAGCGGCCGCCCCCAGGGCCAACTCGCCTGATAGCGCCGCGAGTATGGCCACCCCGGCCGTGGAAGACGAGCGCGCGTGCGCCTCGCTGACGAGCACGTCGGTCAGACCCAGTGCCGACCAGATGGGGACGATCAGCGCGAGCACCACCACTGTCTGCGTCATCCCGGTGCGGCTGGACTTCCGATCACTGATGGCTCGGGCCAGGCTGGGTAGGCCCAGCCTTCGCTGCGGTCTGGGTTCACAGGCGACAGCAGTCAGCACCCCGCGGGCTTCGGCGATGAGGGGTCCCGCTCGCAGAGCTCTAGCGTCACCCTGCTTCGCAGCCAGCCCCAGATACTCGTCCGCTTCCACTGTCATGGCCCCAGCGCCCCCGGAATCAAAAAAAGTTCCTCTCGGTGCGGGCTGAGAGTAGGCCCTTTGGCTGGGCAGATCCATAGGAACGGTATAGAAATGGCTGGCCGTTCGACTCTATTTTGGGTCCATTGGGGGTGGAGTTGGCGCAGAATTGATCACTGCTAGGGGACCGAATGTGCCATCACCTTCACAGTGGCTAGGCCGTACTGATTGCTGCTCGCTGGGATCGGCACAGAAAGTGACCGGCTGCGCCGCAGAAGCGACGGAGGACCAACCATGATCAAGCACTCGCCGAGGTTCGCATATTTCCGGTTCCGGTCGATCGAGGCCAGCCGGGCAGGTGCCGACACTGGGTCGTTTGGGTGCTGGGGAGCTGGTAGGCGATGCGATTGAACCGGCGCGCATCGCGAACGTCCGGTAAGGGACCATCGGTCCGTGCCGACCACCGGGACGGGGCCGGAGGGCTCAACCGCCTCGACGCCTCCGGGGCCGCCTCACCGAGCGAAGACGCGCTCATCAAAGCGGTGCCGACCCGTCCCCTCGGTGAGATGCTGGTCGAACGGGGGGCCATTTCCCCATCTCAATTGGAGGAGTCGCTCGGGAGGGCGGCTGATTCGAGCGCCCGACTCGGAGAAGTGCTCCTCGACATGGGGGCGATCGACGAGGAGCGCCTCACCGACACCCTCGCTCAACAGTTCGGGGTGGGAGTCGTCGACCTGAGCCGCATCGCGCCCGATCCCGAGATGACCGGCCTGATCGACGAGGCCACCGCCCGCCGACTCTGTGCCCTCCCGTTGAGGAGAGTGGAGGGCGTCACCGAGATCGTGGTGGGCGACATTCGTCGGGGCCTCGAAGGGGAGCTCGCCGGATTGATAGGAGGGCCCGTACGGCTCCTGGCCGTACCGCCCAGCGCCGCCCGCCAGGCCATCGACCGGTCGTTCCGGCTGCTGAGCGATGTGGACCGGATGGTCAGTGCCTTCGGCGCCACCGAATCCCATCGGGCGGCGGGCGGACGCACCCGCGACGGCCTGCTCACAGGCGAGTCACCGGTAGCCCAGGTGGTGACCATGCTCCTGACCCAGGCCCTTCGAGACCGGGCTTCGGACCTTCACATCGAACCCAGCGACCAGATGTTGCGGGTACGGGTCCGCATCGACGGCGCACTCAACGATGTGAGGGAGCTCCCGCTGCACATGGCCGCGCCACTGGTCAGCCGGATCAAGATCCTGGCGGGTATGAACATCGT
Source organism: Actinomycetes bacterium (assembly GCA_021838445.1). Classification (GTDB taxonomy): domain Bacteria; phylum Actinomycetota; class Acidimicrobiia; order Acidimicrobiales; family Palsa-688; genus JAKCDU01. Next base: position 20,905 of record JAKCDU010000043.1, read on the forward strand.
CGAGAGACGGCGGGCCCAGGACGGGCAGTTCGCGGCCCACATCGACGGGCGGGAAGTGGACATGCGGGTGTCGACCATGGCCACGGTCTGGGGCGAGAAGTGCGTCATCCGGCTTCTGGACAAGTCCCGCTCCCTCCTGCGCCTCGATCAGCTGGGCATGCCCGAGGACACCCACGTCAGCTACTCGAGGATTGTCCACTCACCGTTCGGGATGGTTCTCTGCGCCGGCCCAACCGGGAGCGGCAAGACCACCACCCTGTATGCGACGATGACCGAGATCGACGAGCGCAGCCGCAACGTGGTGACCATCGAGGACCCAGTCGAGTACGTGTTCCCGTCCATCAATCAGATACAGACCAACGAGCAGGCCGGCATCACCTTCGCGGATGGACTCCGATCGATACTCCGCCAGGACCCCGACGTGATCCTCGTGGGGGAGATACGTGACCAGGACACCGCACGGATCGCCGTACAGGCCGCCCTTACCGGCCACTTCGTCATGTCCTCGCTGCACGCCACCGACTCGGTCGCCGCTCTGCACCGGTTCCTGGACATGGGGATCGAGGCCTTCCTCCTGGCGTCGTCGGTCCTCGGGGTGGTCGGCCAAAGACTGGTGCGGCGCATGTGCCGCTCGTGCGCCGCGCCCTACCAGCCGTCGGCGGAGGAGATGGCCTTCTACTCCGAGGGCGGCGGCCCGCCCAAGGAGACCTTCTACCGGGGGAGGGGCTGCAATTTCTGCTCGGGCACCGGTTATCAGTACCGCATCGGGGTGTACGAGTTCCTGCACCTGACACCCGAGATCCGCCGGCTCTTGGTGGGTTGGGCCACCCAGGAGGAGCTGCGGCGGGTGGCCACCCAGCAGGGAATGCGGACCTTGCGCACCGAGGGCCTGGCCCTGGTCCATCAGGACGTGACGACCATCTCCGAAGTTCTGCGGAGCATCTACTCGATCTAGCCCGAAGGTGGGAGCATGCCCAGGTACAAGTTCAGTGCGGTGGCAGCTGATGGATCGCTGGTGAGCGGGGTAGAGCGATCCAGGGGTGTGGCCGAGGCGCGCGCTCAGCTCGCGGCCCGCCAGTTGCAGCCGTTCACCGTCGTGCCGAAGAAGAGCATCCTCGACCTCGAGATCACCCCGAAGAAGGTGAAGAAGCGCTACCTGATGCACTTCTGCCGGCAGCTGGCCGTCTTCGCCCGGTCCGGGGTGTCGCTCATAGAGGCGCTCCACATCCTGTCGGAGGAGTCCCCGGACCGGCTGATGGGGAAGGCTCTGAGGGAGGTCAGGGTGGCCCTCGAGAGCGGCTCGACATTTGCCGGTGCGGCGGCGCAGCACCCCGAGCTGTTCCCGGGCTACACGGTGGAGGTCCTCCAGACCGCCGAGCTGACCGGTCGGCTCGACGACGTGCTCGACCAGCTGGGGGACTACCTCGAGCGCGAGCTCGAGACCGAGCACAAGGTCCGCTCGGCCCTGGCCTACCCGTCGATCGTGGTGCTGCTGGCCATAGCGGTGTCGGCCACGCTCGTGGTGTACGTCCTGCCCAAGTTCAGAGGGTTCTTCAAGACACTCAATGCCAAGCTGCCCCTCGCTACCCGGATCCTGTTGGCCTTCGCCAACTGGATCGGAAATTGGGGAGCCCCGCTGGCCGCCACGCTGGTCGTTGCCGTCCTCGGCGGGGCCCTTCTGCTGCGCACCAGCCGGGGGCGCGGCTGGCGCGACCAGGTGCTGCTGCGCCTACCCGTGATCGGAGATCTCATCTACACCTCGATCGTGGAGCGGTTCTGCCGACTGCTGGCTTCCATGACCGCCGCCGGGGTCTCGCTGCCCGAGGCCCTCGCGGTGACGACCGCGGCTACGAACAACGTGGTGTTCCGCGAGCGCCTGGCCCTGGCCCGGGCCGCCATGCTGCGCGGTGAGGGCCTCGCCGTCCCCCTCGGGGAGACCGGCCTCTTCCCCGGGGCGGCCCGGCAGATGTTCACCGTAGGGGAGACCACCGGGAGCCTCGACGATCAACTCCAGGCCGCGGCCAGCTACTTCGACCGGGAGCTGGACTACAAGCTCAAGCGGTTCACGACCCTCATCGAGCCGGCGGTGATCATGGCCGTCGGCCTGATCGTGGGGTTCGTGGCCATCGCCTTGATCTCGGCCATGTACGGCATCTTCCGGCAGGTCAAGGCGGGCTGAACCGTGGGCGGCGCGGCGCTTCGAGATACCCGGGCACGGGAGGCGGGCTTCACCCTGGTGGAGCTGCTCGTAGTGCTGGTCGTGCTACCCATGGTGGTCGGCGCCGTCGCGGATGTGATCATCACCGCCGTCCGCAACGACGTCGTCGTCTCCGGCCGCCTATCGGTCACCCAGGCCGCCCAGGTGCTGAGCTCCTACTTCTACCGCGACGTGAACAGCGCCACCTACGTCACCACCGACCCGGCGGACGCGTGCGGGCAGGCGGGCAGCACGGTCGAGGGCTTCACCCTCACCACTGCGGCGCTCTCGCTCGGTCTCCCGGGTAATGGCGCCTCGACAGTGGTGACCTACTGGCTTGATCCCATGGCTGCGGCTCAGAGCTCGGCCGCGGTCGTGCGCCTCACCTGCCGGGTCTCTTCTCCCGACGTCTTCGGGGACCCGGATCGATCGAACACCTACTACTCCACCGTCGAAGGCGTCGTGGTGGCTCCCCTCGGCGGGGGTGCGTCGGCCTATCTGGACGCCTCCGTCGCCGGAGAGGCGCCAGCGCAGGGATGGACTGTGACCGTGCCGGGGCAGATAGTGTCCTTGAGCGCCGGGCACCAGGCGGGGGGGCAGGGCTCCGACCTGCAGGTAGACCTCGCGGCAGTGACCACGACCGGACCGGTATCGGGGCCCGGGACATGACCGAGGAGCGGGGTGACACCCTGGTCGAAATCCTGATGGCCCTGGCCTTGCTGGGCATCGTCGTCGCCGCCATCGCCGGCTCCCTGATCGGGTCGGCCGCGGCATCGACCACGGCGAAGGACACCGCGGCCCTCGACGCCGTACTGCGGGGTTTCGCGGCGTCGATGCAGGCCGAGATGGGAACCTCGACGACGTTTCATGACTGCGCTACCGCCGACTCCGGCGGCTCGCCCTACCAGGTGGTCAGCGCGCCCAACCCGGCGCAGGGGCCCTCGGGGACCCTCGTCACCGTGTTCATCACCGGCCTGACTCCCAGAGACTCGGTGTCGGTGGAAGATACGACGACCGGCGCCATCCCACCTGCTCGGTCGACCTTCCCGGTGGACAGCTACGGCGACGCCACCCTGACCTTCCGAGTGCGTGGCCCGACCGGCCCTCACTCGCTCGAATTCACCAGTGGTGCCACGCCGCTGAGCCAGCGCCAGAGCTTCGAGGTCAGCTCGGGCGCCGCGGCTTCACCCGACCTGGCCGGGTTCGGGGTGGCGGTAGCCGATCTCCAATGGTGGACAGATGTCGCGACCACGAACCCGACCGACCCCTGGGTACAAGCAGTCCCAAACCCACCTGGCGGCTGCCCGTCCAACGGCCTGCAACTCGTCACCATCGAGGGATGGAGCCCCGGAGGAGTCCGCGATTCGCTGACCTTCACCGTCGCCAACAGGGAAGGCGAAAGGCCAACCCTGTCCTCACCCACGATCACGATCGTCCTGCTGGCCGGAGATTCCACCACCATCCGGGCCGGTGGCTATCCCACCCCTACCTTCGCCTTCTCCCCATGTGGCGCCACCGGAGCCGGGATCACCACCACTGACAATCTCGACGGCACCGCCACCATAAGCACCCGGGGCGGCCCTGACGGCACTCCGCCCGGAGCTTACGAGCTGTGTGTCACCGCAAACAATGGCGTCTCGCCGTCCGCCACCGCCACACTCCGCGTCGTGGTGGCGGGTCCCGCCGACCAGAAGCCGTCGGGAAGCGGCAGTACGTCGAGAGAGATGGCTCACCATGCCGCAGGATGAGCGCCGGCGCCCGGCAGGAGCGACGGCTGAATCGGGGGTCACACTCATTCTGGTCATGGTGCTCCTGCTCGGGGTGAGCGTGTTGACGGCCAGCCTCACGGGTATCACCACCGACACGATCCGCAGTTCCGCGAGCGTGGCGACACAGCGCACCCACGACTACCTCCTCGAAGTGGCCGCCACCACCGAACTGAATCAGGTCCGCTATACCAGCGACCCCTCCGCCTGTGCCACCCTCAGCTTCCCCGTCGAGGGCCAGCCGGTAACTGCGAACTGCATCGAGCGCGCTGTTCCCTCCGGGCGGCAGGTCACCGTGGGAGCCTGTCTGGGGGCGAACTGCTCGGTGCCGTCCCTCACCGCAATTGCGACCGTGACCGATGGTCCGCAATGCGGGCAAGGGGGGATGGGACACACGGCTGAGTGTGGCACCGCGCTTGCCATCACATCGTGGGACTTCACCGGCAGTTGAGCAGAGGACAACCCATTTGTCAGCCCGTTGTTTGATCCTAGGGACACCAATGAGATACGGATGTCAGGCTACCCACAGAAATGCTCGCTACACAGAGAGGGTGGGACATGGAGATCAAACGGTGCAGCTCCAGCAGTGACGGATCCGGTCGGATGGACCCTGACGATGACGGCTTCACTCTCATCGAGTTGCTGATCGTGGTCGTGATCCTGGGAATCCTGGCCGCCATCGTCGTCTTCGCGGTGCAGAACCTCAGCGGTCAGAGTGCCCAATCGGCGTGCCAGTCCGACGTACGCACAGTCGAGAGCGCAGCTGAGCTCTACCGGGCCCAGACCGGAGCCTATCCCGGAGCCGCCCAGCTGAATCCTGGGGCCAATCCCGCGGTGTCCGACAAGTCGGTCACCGGCAGAGGCGGCCTCGATGCCGGTGATCAGGCGCTGATGGGTACCGTAGCGTTCCCGAACATGACCTACGGGCCGTGGTTGAAGGAAGCACCGGTCAACGCCAACCACTATGCCGTCGTCATATCCGACGACGGTAAGGGCGTCATCTCGGTGTACACGCCCGACGGTGGCTCTCAGATACCGGCAAGCAATGCCACCAATAGCGCCGCCGACTGCAGTGCCGTGAGTTGATGGGATGGTGCAGGGACCGAGCGGCGGCGGTTGGCCCGGAGTTGTTCGGGTCGTGCCGGACCGGTGATTTACCGGGTACATGATTGAAGCATCAGCACCTGAGGTATCCGGGCCGCAGTGCGGCAACCAGATGCATCAGTCGATCGGTGGCTCAACGCCGGACCAGGGGCAGACGTCCCGAGCATTTCGGGACGGGTCCGGCGGAGGGCACCGATCAGGGCTGGGGAGGGGACTGCTGGGGGCCGCTGGGCCGATGGTTCAGCACACGATGTCCATCCGTACTCCCTCGTCGTCCCACATCGGGGGATCGGACATCCGGGTGATGGCCCGTGCGACGATGCGACGGGCCGTCCACAGATCGGCCAGCGCGTCGAGGAGCTTGGTTTCGCGAACCGAGCGGGGCCGGGCCTCGATCACCCGCTCGCAGCCCGCGAGGTTCTGGGTCAGGAGCTCCTGCCGGGTCCGCCGACCGTGGGCGCTGCGTCTGGCGAAGGGGATTGGAACGCCACCGTTCATCTCCGCGAAGGCGAGTTCGGGGTGCACCTCCCACACCACCTGTTGGCGCCACGACTGCACTTCCTGCGCGACCTCCCCCGCCCTCTTCAGAGCCGCCCACCCAACGACGTCGAGGGAAGGGTCGATGGCCTTGGCGTGCTCGTAAGAGGCCGCCTCGAGCAGTGCCCGAGAGGGGGCCCGCACCACCGCATTGGCCCGAGGTCCCAGCCTGTGACGAGCGGCAGTGTCACACGGTCGTATCTGTCCAGGTTGAGCGAACAATCCGACCGGGGAGTGCAGGGCGACGATCTCGGGCGCTGGCCGGTAGTCGAGGACGTCAGCCAGGGTCTGAAGGAGGAAGGCGGGCTGGGGAGCGAGTGTTATTCCCTGCAGGTGACCGGGCACGACCAGCCAACCTCCCGGAGCCGGCTCCACCCCCATCAGTAGCCGGTAGGGGAGCGCCGATCGGGCCCGGACGGGAGCGGGCCCCATGGTCAGCCCACCTCAGACGGCGCTGCGCTGGGCGTTCGCCGGGACAGCTGGTCCAGGTCGAACTATGTCCTGGGGGTACAAGCTGGCGTCGAGGGCCGACTCGTAGGAGATGACCCCGTCGTCGAGGAGCTGTGACAGCGACTGCTCCAGGGTCTGCATGCCGTCGCTTCGGTGGGTCGTCAGGACGTTTCGGAGCTGGCGGGTCTTGCCCTCCCGGATCAGGTTACGGATGGCGGGGGTGCCGACCATGAGCTCGTAGGCGGCCACCAGGCCGCCGCCGAGGCGGGGGACCAGGCGCTGGTAGAGGACGGCGAGCAGGGTGCTGGCCAGCTGCATCTGGATTTGGTGGCGACGATCGGCCGGATAGGCATCGATGATCCGGTCGATGGCCTGAGCAGAGTCATTGGTGTGGAGTGTGGTGATCACGATGTGACCGGTCTCGGCGATGCTCACCGCCGACGAGATGCTCTCGAGATCCCGCATTTCCCCTATGAGGACCACGTCGGGGTCCTCGCGCAGCACCGACCGCAGTCCAGACGCGAAGGAATCGGTGTCGGCTCCCACTTCGCGCTGGCTCACCGCAGAGAGGCGGTTGGGGTGCAGGTACTCGATGGGATCCTCGATGGTGACGATGTGGCAGGCCCGGCTCCGGTTGACGACGTCGACCATGGACGCCATCGATGTGCTCTTGCCCGACCCGGTGGGACCGGTCACGAGGATCAGCCCGCTCGGATTGCGCAGCAGGCGCGACAGCGCGGTGGGTAGTCCGAGGTCGACGGGGGAGGGGATTTCCAGGGGGATTCGTCGCAGGCTGATGGCACAGGAGTCGCGCTGGCGAAAGACGTTTCCCCGGATACGGTCGGTGCCGTTCCACGAGAACGCCAGGTCCACCTCCCGACGTCCCAGATCAGCTTTGCTGCCGACCTCGCCCAGCAGCGTGGTCGCTATCTGGCGGATGGCGTCATCGGTCAGCGGATCGGTGTCGGCCAGGGGCGCCAGGCGCCCGTCTATCCGCAGCAGTGGAGGTGACGCGACCGTGAGCAGGATGTCCGTCCCCTGCTCGGCGTGCAGCACCGACAGCCACGAGTCCAGCCGTGGGTCCACTTCCACGGAACTATCCTAATGGCGTGTACCGCGGCTTCAGCGGGGCGTTGGGACAGAGTTGTTTCAGAGGCCACGCCATCGCGACGGTGGCCAGACGATCATGAACGCCCGGCCCACGATCAATCGCTGCGGTATGGGCCCGAAGACCCGGGAGTCCGCCGAGTCCCCCCGGTTGTCACCCATCACGAAGTAGTCACCGGCCGGGATGGTCACAGGGCCGAAGTCGCCGGTGGTGACGCCTCTGGGCAGCCAGGTCTCGATGAGCTGGTGCCCGTCGATGTACACGGAGCCGTTGTGGGCCGAGATGGTCTCTCCGGGGAGGCCGATGACCCGCTTGATGAGATCGACCACGCCGGGCTGATCGGTGAGTCCCGGAGGCTTGCCGAACACCACGATGTCGCCCCGGTGGACCGAGTGGAAGTCGTAGTCCAGTTTGTTGACGTAGACCTTGTCACCAACCCTCAACGTCGGCACCATGGACGTGGAGGGGATGAAGTAGGACTGGAAGACGAAGATCTTGATGAGGATGGCGCCCACCACGGCCAAGCCGATGATGAAGCCCCACTCGAACCACCTGCGGCGGGAGCGACGGGACTGCTTGGCGGTACGCCGGGGTGAAGGCGGGCGGGCGTAGCGCTCAGAGGTCGGTATCACCGGGTAGTCGAGCGATATCTCAGGGCCTTCCGGACCCGACGGAAGTCCCGGCTCGTCCGGCTCGGCGTCACCCACGGTGGTGCAAGGGTATCCGGGCCGGTTGTGGGAATGGACAGCGGGCCCACCGACGCGGGAAGGCCCCCCTCGATCGAGGGGGGCCTTCCGCATCTGCATGATTGCTTACCTACCCCGCCTGACTGTCAGGCGTGGTCGCGGGGGCTACCCGTTGACCGTGTTGAAGGTGAGGTTGCCACCCATGGGCCCGACGGTGAACGACTGCGACGCCGACTTGGTGCCGCCTCCGTTGTAGGGACCGGACGCCGAGAGGCTTCCCGAGAGGCTGTCCGAGGAGCCGAACACCACGTTGATACCCGGCTGGGCACCGTTGCTGGTGATCGTGGCCGAAGCATCCAGGCCAATGGCTGCACCACCGACACCGATCGCGGGAACCTCGAGGGCGAACCCATCGGTGCACGACGGTGAGGTCACCGGCGAGAAAGTCACGCTCTTGAAGCCGCTGACGTTCCAGACGACGGTGGCATTCTGGCCAGCCGACTGCAGGATCGCCGAGTTGTTCAAGCACAGCTCCACGGGGACGTAGTTGACGGCGTTGTGGAAGTTCAGCTCGGTCACGCCACCCTGGGTGATCGACACCGTAGCGGCGCTGACGTTCCCGAGGGATGTGTTCGTGCTGCCCTGGATCACCCAGACGCCGTTCGAATGGAACAGCGAGCTGGCGCCCTCGGTCACCGTCACGTTACCCACCGGCAGGCCGATGAGCGAGGTGCAGGCGGCGCCGGTGGATCCCCAACCGGTCGGGGTGAGGTTGTAGGAGCCACCGCTCGAGGTGGTGAAGCTGAAGGTGTTGCCGACGGTGTAGGGATCATCGGCGACCTTGCAGATCTTCAGCGAGCCGAAGGCGGTGTTGGTGAAGTCGGCTTCGGTGACTCCGGAGCCAACGGTGAAGTTGGCACCCGCACTCACGCTGCTGCCGAGGTCATTCGCGGCGGGCGAGACGGCGACGGCGGTCAGGCCGACGTTGGCCGGGAGATTGACCTCCTGGACGTTCACCTTGCTACCGAGAGGCGCGGTCTGCAGCGGGCTGCACTGACCGGCCGGGACCGTGAGCCAACTCTCGTTCCCGCTCCCAATGACGGAGAAGCTGTACGGGGTGCCGGCGGTGATACCCGCTCCGGCGACCTTGCACACCTTGAAGAGGCCGTCGTTGGTCTTGTTGGTGAAGGTGACGATCGACTCGGTCGAGGGATCACCAGCGGTCACAGCCACCACCGCAGAGGCGTTGACCGTGTTGGTGCTGACCACCTTGGCACCGGTGATGCTCTGGACCGCGAACGGGGCGTACTCCTGCTCGGTCACGGTGACCGAACCATGGCTGCCGGCGTTGGGAACGGCGATCTGCTGCGAGCAGCCGGGAGCCGTCACCGGAACGGTGGCGTTGGCCCCGCTACCGACGACGCTGAACATGAAGGTGTGGCCGTCGACGTAGGTGTCGGCGGCGTTCTTGCACACCTCGATGTAGCCGGTGGTCGACGGCGGCGCCGGGATGTCGTCATAGGTGACGACCGTGACACCACCCTGGATCACTGCGTTGACAGTCCGGCTTGCGGTGTTCACCGAGTTGATCATCCCGTTGGAAGTGATGCTGTCCACTACGTTGGGAGGATCGTTGAGATTGACGAGCTCAGCGATCGGGACCACCGAACCGACGTGCCACCTGGTCTGTGCTGAGCAGGCGCCGTTGGCGGTTGCGGTGTACTGCGTACCCGTGTTGTTCTCGGTGAAGGTGAAGGGATGGTTGGCCAGGCCGCTGTTGGACGGGGTGGTCTTACATATCTTCAAGTAACCGAAGACTCCCGTGTTGTGGATCGTCAGGGTCTGATCGGCGCCCTTGTCGATCCACACGGTGATGGAATTGCCGCTGCGGGTCTTCTTGCCCCCGGTATAGGAGGCAGAGCTGAGCTTCCAGCCGGCCTGCTGGATCTCCTTCACAGTTACCGATCCGGCCGGCACCGTCACGCCTTTACAGGTGTTGGGTGCGACCGAGACGTTGCCGACGACCCCGCTGACACTGAAGTTGAAGGAGGTGCCCCCGACGGAACCGTTGCTCACGTCCTTGCATATCTCCAGCCGGGCGGTCCCGGTGTTCGTGGCGTGGGCCGACGAGGACGGAAGTACCGCCGCCGCCAGCCCCGAGATTGGTAGTGCGAGTGCGGCTATGGCCGCCACCCGCTTCCTGGTCTTGGACAACTCCACTGTTCCGTCCTCCTTGTTGAACCCGATGTTGGGCA
>JAKCDU010000102.1 GCA_021838445.1 Actinomycetes bacterium
TCTCGATGGCTTCGAGCAGCTGATCGGGAATGTTGCTGAGAGTGTCGCTGAGGGGCATTTTGTGATCTCCGTAAGGGTCCGGTGACTGGCATGCTAACTATAGCAAGCACATGCTGTGTATGTCAAGGAGTAGTGGTGCTGTGGTGCTGTGGTGCTGTGGTGCTGTGGTGCTGCGGTGGTGTGGTGCCGGCAGGACCCAGTCGTGGCAACTTGCCGAAGCACGGTTCGACAGTGGGTGTGGCCGCCCACTGTCCCCGCTACCGTGCCGGCTGGCCATTGCGCGGGCAGCGCGCCGGCGCGAGGGTATGTGTCAGTGCGATCGAGCCGCCGTGCTGGCCGTCCGATTCAGGGGGAGGGTGACCATGGCTGATGCTCCGAGGTCGAGCGGGAGGCCCACGGCCGGGGGTTCGGGTCCTGAAGGTTCGCCGCCTGCGGTCGAGGCGATGTTGGGGGCGAACTACTTCTCGAGTACAGAGCACCACGAGCACGAGGCCGGGCGCCGCCCACCGCCATACGGATCGACTCGCGGATGATCTCTGCTTCCGACACTCCGCGCTCCGCCGCGGCCCGCTTGGCCGCCGATTTCAGGTCCTCCGGCAGGTACAGGGTCGTCTTCTCCATACATGTCCGGTACCACCGGTGGCGCTACCAGCGATGAGGTCATCGACTCGCTCCCGGCGGCGAGGCTGGCGGGGCGGCTGATACCGGCCACGAGGACGACGGCGTCGAGCCTCCCGAGCTCGCCGACCAGCTCCAAGAAGAGGTCACCGACGCCCGGGGGACTCGGATACACCGGCCGGATCAGCTCTGGGACGGGCGCAGTTCTCTGCGCAGCACCAGCTTCAGGGCCGACCAGGTGTCGTCGATGGCGCAGACCTTGACGTCCACCCAGCCGATGGGCAGGGCGATGGCCCTGACGGCGTCGTCGCTCATGTCGGTGGGCATCTTGGAGGCCCGCTTGGGCCAGGCCACCCAGAAGGCCCCATCGGGTGGGAGAGTCCCTACCAGCCAACCGATGTTGCGGGCGAGGTGATCCCTCTCGGTGACGAATCCGAGTATCAGGTCGACCTGCTGGCTACGGCGAAGTCCGTGCTGGACCGACGCCTCGTCGGGGAGCGTCCCGGCAGCCAGATCGAAGCCTTCGGGGGCGTGGAGCACGGCCACCCGGGTGCCGGCTCGGATGCCGAGCTTCTGGGGCAGAGGCGTCGAGGAGAACCCGCCGGCTGTTGTCATGGGCCCAGGCTCGCGCTTACGGAGGGGCCACGAGGGCGGTCGGGTCATCTGCAGGAACGTTTGGGTGGGAGAAAGGCGGCCGGACCCTGACCGCGGTGGCCAGCAAAGAGGCCGTGGAGCATTTTTTCGATGATTCAAGTAAACGGGGCGGAGGGTCGTACTTTCGTACAAAGCTGTGGTCGGCCTAATGCTGGCAAGCCCGGCCGGGACTTAGCATCGGCGCGTGCCCGAGAGCTGGAACATCCTCTACAACGTCGCTGGTATGAGCCAGCCGACGCCCGTGACGTGCTGGGCTACGTCGTTCGCAGTGGTCATCAACTTCCGCGACGGCTCCAATATCACTCCCATCGACGTGTGCAACACCGTCGGGAGGGACCCCAACACCCCCGAGACCTGGGACGAAATCTTCCAGGCCGCGGCCGCCTATGGGCTCAACCAGAGCGCCGGATCGTGCATGACCGTCCGACGGGTGGGGGCAGATGCTCCAGGACTACGGACCGCTGTGGGTGTGCATCAACTACGAGCAGCACGCGGTCGTGGTCAACGGCCTCCAGAGCGACGGGACCGACGAAGGGACCACCTTCTACGTGACCGACTCCTGGGCCGGTCCCGAAGCACTGACGCCCAACTCTCTGAATGGCCTGTTCGAAATGATCGGGGCCAGTCAGCCGGTTGAGAACCTGGCCATCTGGCACCGCTGACGGTCCTCGGGTGACCGGCTCCCCGGTAGCCGCCCCTCGCATGTCTGGCACGGCTCGCCTGTCTCGCCTGTGCGGAGCGCGCCCGACAGCCCCATCCAGCTAGCCCGATCCAGTTAGCCTCCGGGCGTGGACACCATCTTCTCGCTCGACGGCCGGACGGCGTTGGTCACGGGCGCGTCACGGGGGATCGGGGCGGCCACGGCGCGAGCCCTGGACCGGGCCGGGGCCCGTGTCGCACTCGTGGCGAGGAGCGAGGAGAGCCTCCGGGAGGTCGCCGCCGGCCTCCAGCGCGATCCGGTCGTCCTCGTCGGCGACCTGGCCGGGGTCGACGCGCCGGCGCAGGTTGCGCGGCAGGCCCTCGACGCTCTCGGGACGGTGCACGTCCTGGTGAACAATGCGGCCGCCGCCGCCCGGCTCGACACGGTGGACACCGACGCCGCCGTCATCGACGCCATGCTGGCGGTCAACGTACGGGCTCCGCTGCTGCTGATCGCCGCTCTGGTGCCATCGATGATCGCCGCGGGCGGGGCGTCGATCATCAACCTGTCGTCGGTGTCGGGGCTGGTCGGAACCCCCCGACGGGCGGCCTACGCCGCGTCCAAGGGGGCCCTCGACGCTGCGACCCGGTCGTTGGCCATCGAGCTCGGACCCTCCGGAATCCGGGTCAACTCGGTGGCGCCGGGCGTCGTCGACACGGCCCTGTGGGCCAGGAACAAGGCGATCCAGGGGGTCCGAGAGACCATCGAAGCTCAGACGCCGCTGCGGCGCTGGGCCACCCCCGGTGACATCGCCGACGTCATCGTCTTCCTCGCCTCGGACGCGGCCCGCTTCGTCACCGGCGAGACCATCTCGGCCGACGGCGGGATGGCCCGCACCCTCGACCTCTACGGCGGGGCGGTCTGAGACCACGGGAGGGCTACGCGGCCGAGGAGGCCGACACTGCCGGTGCCATCGCCACCCCGCGGCGGGGGGAGATTATCTCGTCGATGAGGCCGTATTCCTTGGCCTCTTCGGGGGTCATGAAATAGTCCCGGTCGATATCGGCTTCCACCCGGGACAGGGGCTGGCCGCTGTGGTGAGCCAGGATCTCAGCCATCCGATGGGTGGTCGCCAGCACCTCGCGTAGTTGGATCTCCATGTCCCGCGGGGCGCCCCGGGTCCCGGCCGAGCCCTGGTGGATCATGATCTTGGAGTTGGGCAGCGCGAAGCGCTTGCCGGGCGACCCTCCGGCCAGGATCATGGCCGCCGCCGACATGCCCATCCCGACGCAGATGGTGGACACGTCGCAGTTGACGTGCTGCATCACGTCGTAGATGGCCATTCCGGCGTAGGACAGACCGCCCGGCGAATTGATGTAGAGGTGGATGTCGGCCCCGGGGTCCTCGGCGTCGAGGTAGAGGATCTCGGCGATGAGCAGGTTGGCGATCTGGTCATCGACCTCTTGGCCGAGGAACACGATGCGGTCCTTCAGGAGCAGGGAGTAGATGTCGAAGGCCCGATCGCCCCGAAGGCCCCGGTCGATAACGGTGGGTATCAAGGAGTGGGAAGGAGCCATAGGGGTCTCTCCGATCAGGTCGACAGTGTGTCCTACGTCAACAACGATATCTCACGAATGAGATATCGACAACGGTATTATGGGGTTGTGACCGCGGACGTCCCCCCGCCCACCCCGCCGGACCCGTCTTCGGGGCCGTCTGCGGAGCCGTCACCGCAGCTGTCGGGCCGCCGCCATGACCGCTTCCTGCCGGGATTCGGCGACATGGCTCGGCGACGCCGTCAGGAGCTGGCCGAGGCGCTCGTCGCCCGGCGGACGGCTCTCGGGCTGTCCCAGACGGAGGTTGCGGCCCGGATGGGAACGTCGCAGTCGGCGGTGGCCCGCCTCGAGTCAGGTGCCGGGGATGTGCGGATGTCCAGCCTCGAGCGCTACGCCGCGGCGGTGGACCAGGTACTGGACTGGAGACTGGACGATCCCCGTGCCCGGTGACCTGCCCGGCCCCGCCGACGTCGTGGCGCAGATGCTCTTCGTTCAGCGGGTGGTGCTCATCAGCGGACCGGTCGACACCGAACAGGCGGCCCGGACGGCCGCGTCGCTGATGGCCCTGGACGCCATCGGCGACGACCCCGTCGAGTGCCGGATCAACGCCTCATCGGACTCCATGGAGGCCGCCTTCACCCTGATCGACACCATCGACGCGCTGGGTGTGCGCTTCGTGGCCACCGCCACGGGAATGGTGGCCGGAACCATGGTCGGCGTGCTGGCCGTGTGCCAGAAGCGGCGCATCACACCCTCGGCCCGGGTCGAGCTGCGTGAACCGACCGACTGCCTCAGCGGGCTCGCCAGCCGGATCGAGACCCACGCCCAGGCTCTCGACGGGCGCTGGCATCTCTACCTGCACCGCCTGGCCGAGGCGACCGGCCGTCCCTTCGAGCACCTCGAGTCGGCTCACCGCACCGGCACTTTCCTCACCGCCGCCCAAGCGGTGACCTGGGGTCTGGCCGACGAAGTGGCCTCACCCGGCCGGCGCTGACCCCACGGCGTAATCGGCGTCGGGCGTCGTGGTCGCCTTCCCCCAGAAGGGTGCCTACAGTCGCAGAGTGGTCGCATCCCCCTACGTGATGGACTACTCCGGACGGTTCTGGTTTCCGGTCCCGCCGTCGGAGGTGTGGGCGGCCATCGGCCAGTTCGATCAATTCGAACGGAGGTGGGGATGGCTCGGGGAGCTGGCGGTGGATGGCCCGGGCCTGCAGACCGGGTCGGTGCTGCGCGGGACGGTCGACCCTCCCGTGCCCTACCGGATGCGGGTGGCAGTGGAGTTGGACAGGTGCGAGCCCGAGCGGTCGATCGACGCGTCGGTGTCGGGGGACCTGGTCGGGGACGCCTACCTGATCCTGAATCAGACCTCCGATGGAACCGTGCTCGATGTGGCCTGGTCCCTGGAGATGATGCAGCTTCCGATGCGGGTGGCCGCCCGGGTGGCCTACCCGCTGCTGCGTTGGGGTCACGACCGGGTGGTGGAGGCGACGGTCAGCGGCCTGCGGGCTCGCCTGGTCGAGGCCCCTCGGGGGCGGTGACGGCGGCCCCGACGACCCGGCTGGGGGAAGCTGGCGCCAGGACCTACCGGGCCACGGTGGAATCCGGCGCCGGCCCGCGTGCAGCGTCACAGGGATCTGCCACCGTAGAGACCATGCCATCTGCTGTCGAGACCTCCGCCGCCGAGCTGCTGCGGGCCCTCGCCGGGCCCGACGCCCGCCTCCGCGACGACCAGACGGCAGCTATCGACGCGCTGGTGGGCGGCGACCGGCCCGTGCTGGTCGTGCAACGCACCGGGTGGGGCAAGTCCGCGGTGTACTGGATCGCCACCGCCCTGCGCCGCCGAGCCGGGTTCGGGCCGACCCTGGTCGTCTCCCCGCTCCTGGCCCTCATGCGCGACCAGGTCGCCGCGGCCGGCCGGATGGGCCTGCACGCCGCGACGATCAACTCGACCAACATCGACGATTGGCAGACGGTGGCCGCCCGCCTCGACGCCGACGACCTCGACGTGCTGCTCATCTCTCCCGAGAGGCTCAACAGCACCACCTTTCGCCGGGACATCCTCCCCGACCTGGCCGGCCGGATCGGGATGCTCGCCGTCGACGAGGCCCACTGCATCAGCGATTGGGGTCACGACTTCCGCCCCGACTACCGTCGCCTTGGCGAGCTGATCGCCGGCCTCCGCCCCGGCGTGGCGGTGCTGGCCACCACTGCCACCGCCAACGCCCGCGTCAGCGCTGATGTGGCCGCCCAGCTCGGCGCCGACACGCTCACCTTGCGAGGTGAGCTGGGCCGCGACTCCCTCAACCTGGCCGTAGTCAACCTGGCCTCCGCGGCCGAACGCCTGGCGTGGACGGCAGCTGAGATCGCCGAGGCGCCCGGCTCGGGCATCGTCTACTGCCTGACCGTCGCTGAGGTCGGCCGGGTAGCCGACTTCCTGGCCGGTGAAGGGATCTCCGCGGTCGCCTACAGCGGCGACTCCGAACCCGCCTCCCGGCTGCGCGTCGAGGAGGATCTGCGGGCCAACCGGATCAAAGCGGTGGTCGCCACCTCGGCGCTCGGCATGGGCTATGACAAGGCCGACATCTGCTTCGTCATCCATCTCGGGTCCCCGAACAGTCCGATCGCCTACTACCAGCAGGTGGGCCGGGCCGGCCGGGCCATCGATACCGCGTCGGTGACGCTGCTCCCCGCCCCACAGGACCGCGATATCTGGGCGTGGTTCGACTCGACGGCGTTCCCGCCCGCCCTGATGGTCCAGGCGGTTCTGGACGCGGTAGCGGCCCGCGGCCCGATCTCGGTGCCGGCCCTCGAGCAGGTGGTGAACCTGCGCCGAAGCCGGATCGAGTCGATGCTCAAAGTCCTCGACGTCGAAGGCGCCGTGGCCCGCACCGACGGCGGGTGGACAGCCACCGGCAACCGGTGGTCCTACGACCATGATCGGGTGGCCCGGGTACGCCAGGCGCGGGCCATCGAGGCGGCCGCCATGGTCGACTATGCCGGGGCCGGCCACTGCCGGATGCAGTTCCTACGTGACGCCCTCGACGACACCGGCTCCGAGCCCTGCGGCCGCTGCGACCACT
>JAKCDU010000044.1 GCA_021838445.1 Actinomycetes bacterium
TGGCGGAGAGGGTGGGATTTGAACCCACGGTGACTTGCGCCACACACGATTTCCAATCGTGCCGATTCGGCCGCTCTCGCACCCCTCCGGGTTGCTTTGTGAGGTCAGTAGGGTATCTTGTTTCGCAAGGCCTGGCACCGGGCGCGGTGGTCGGGTCCTGCGCAACTGAGCACCGTGAACCGAGTCAGGGCCTGACGGCAGCAGCTCTCAGCGGATTGTTCTGTGTGCCGCAGACCAGCCTGACCACCGCGCCGGGTACCAGGCCCCCCCGTGAAAGGGGCATGGCAGCCTCTCGAGCGCCCGTGACCAAGCCGGAGATGACGGTTGTGGCTCGGCTCCCGAACCACCTCGGATTCGCTCCCGGTGGGCCCGCAGGTGACTCCCGGACCGTCCTTGCCGGCGCGTCGCAGGCAGGTCGTAGTGTGGGCGGCGTGGTCGCGGACACCGAAGTTCCCTACCAGGCGCTCTACCGCCGGTTCCGGCCGCAACGCTTCGCCGAGGTCCTCGGCCAGGGGCACGTCACCCGGGCCCTGCAGGCGGCGGTGCGGGATGGCAAGGTCGCCCATGCCTACCTCTTCAGCGGCCCCCGGGGCACGGGTAAGACCAGCACCGCCCGCATCCTCGCCATGGCCCTCAACTGCGAGCAGCCCGAGGACGGGGAGCCCTGCGGCCGGTGTGGCTCGTGTTCGGCCATCCGCGCCGGCGCGTCGCTCGATGTGCAGGAACTGGACTCGGCTACCAACCGGGGTATCGACGAGATGCGCGACCTGCTCAGCCGGGTGGCTCTCGGAACCCCCGGCCGGTGGAAGGTCTACATCGTCGACGAGGTGCACCAGATCACCTCGGCGGCGGCCAGTGCCCTCCTGAAGACCCTCGAGGAGCCGCCGGCCCACGTCATATTCGTCCTGGCCACCACCGACCCCCAGAAGGTCCTCGACACCATCCGAAGCCGGACCCAGCACTTCGAGTTCCGGCTGCTCGGCTCGGAGGTCCTGGCTGATCTGCTGACCCAGGTCGCCGGCCGGGCCGACATCGAATTGTCGTCTGAAGCCCTCGATGTCGTGGTGCGGCGCGGCCACGGCTCGGCACGAGACGCCCTGTCGGCCCTCGACCAGGTGGCCGCCGCGGGGACCGTGGAGGACGACTCGGGCCTGATGTCCGACGTGGTAGACGCCATCATCGGCCAGGAGGCCGGTTCGGTCCTGGTCAAGGTGGCCGAAGCGGCCACTTCGGGACTCGATCCCCGGCGCCTCGGTACCGAGCTACTCGAGTACCTGCGGAACGGGTTCCTCGCCACCCAGGCGCCCGAGTTGGTGCTTCTTTCCGACTCGGCCCGGGACGCGGTACGCCAACAGGCCGACCTGATGGGGCCCGCCGCGTTGGTTCGGGCCATGGATCTGATCGGCGGGGCACTCATCGACATGCGTGATTCGGCCGACGCCCGGACCACCCTGGAGGTGGCACTGATCAGGTTGGCGGCCCCGACCATGGACGACAGCCGAGCGGCCCTGGTAGAGCGGATCGAACGCCTGGAGCGAGCACTGGCGTCCGGTGCGGTGCCCGGGGCCCCTGCGGCTTCTCGCCCGTCCCCCGGGGAGGAGTCGCCCGCACCAGCGGGCCCGGCCGGCGCGCTCCCGTCGCCCCGCCCCTCACCGACGCCCCGTCCATCCCAATCGCCCGGTCCATCAAGCCCGACGGTTGAAACCGGTTCTGTGCCCCCGACCCGGCCCCCCGGTCGTCCGGCCGCCGCCCCGGCCCGACCGGGGCGGGGCGGGGGCG
Source organism: Actinomycetes bacterium (assembly GCA_021838445.1). GTDB lineage: Bacteria > Actinomycetota > Acidimicrobiia > Acidimicrobiales > Palsa-688 > JAKCDU01. The sequence goes on from JAKCDU010000044.1 coordinate 1,780, forward strand.
GGAACGCCGACTCGAACCGCGGGAGCGGCCCACCCCCGTCGCTCGGAGCGGCGCCCCCCATGCCGGGGCGGCCGCCGTCGCCGCCGCCCCCTCCGCAAGTTGCGTCCCCCGGGTCGGCCCCGACCGGTGCGGCGGCCCAGCCGGAGTCGCCGCCGCCCCTCACCGCCGCTCGTGGCGCGTCCTCGGCCGCCCCACCCAGGCCCCCTGCCGTCGCCGCCGGGCTGCCCGCCGCTCGCCCGGAGCCCATTGCCGAGAGCGAGGGGTCACCCCTGGCCTCGGCGCCGACGCGGGAGGCGTCGCCTGGGCCGTCCTCCTCTGTCCGCCGGCCCGATCCGACCTCCCCGTCGGGGGTCCAACCGGCGTCGGGGCTGCCTGCTCCCCCCGCCCCGGCCCCGGGCGCCGCCGAACGTCGCGGTCCCTCCGGGAGCGGCGGCCACCTGGGGGACGCATCGTCGGCTCTACCCAGTCGCGAGGAGCTGACGGTGGCCTGGGGCGACCAGATCCTGCCCTCCCTGCGACCCGGCGTGAAGGTGTATGTGGCGACCGGACGTTTCTTGGCTGCTGAAGGGGATCACGCCGTCTACGCCGTCCCCGACCGGGGGCTTCTCACCCGGGCCGAGGCCAACCGGGCTGAGGTGGAGGAGGCCTTGACCGGGCACTTCCGCCGCCCCATCCGCATGCGCCTGGTTCTCGATCCCGATGCTGCTCCCGTTGGTGGGTCGGGAGCCGGTCCGGGCCGCCCGGACGCGGGGCGCCCAGATGCGGACGCGGCGTCGGGAGGGCTCCCCGTCGGTGATGTCGTCCCCCCCGGAGGGGCCGACTGGTCGTCGGGTGGTCCCGAGGAGGAAATCTACGACTGGGAGGAGTTGGAGGAGGCCCCGGGGGCGGTATCGTCACCCGAGCAACGCCTGTTGCAGGCGTTCCCCGGTGCCGAGGAGGTGGAGCTGTGAGTGCCCAGGGTCCCGACATGGGTGGCTTTGATTTCAATTCGCTCATGTCCCAGCTGGGACAGATGCAGCAGAACCTCCAGCAGGCCCAGGAGGAAGCAGCCGCCCAGGAGGTCGAGGGGACCAGCGGTGGCGGCGCGGTCACCGTTCGGGTGTCGGGAGGGCTCGAGTTCCTCTCGGTCCGCATCGACCCGGCGGTGGTCGACCCCCAGGACGTGGAGTTGCTCGAGGACCTGATCCTGGCCGCGGTCCGCGATGGGCTCGAACAGGCCAGCCGTCTGGCCACGAGCGCTCTCGGCAGCTCGGGTCTACCCGGCCTGGGCGGCCTGCCGGGCATGGGGGGCCTGCCGGGCCTGGGTGGCCTGGCTTCCGGTCCGGCCGACTCCGAGGACGAGGGCTAGCCGCTCACGCTCCGCCGGCCCTCGAGGGCCCGGCCCAGGGTGATCTCGTCGGCGTACTCGAGGTCACCTCCGACGGGTAGGCCGCTGGCCAACTGGCTGACCTTCACCGGCAGGTCCTTGAGCAGCGCCGTCAGGTACATGGCGGTGGCGTCACCCTCGATGTTCGGGTTGGTGCAGAGGATGAGCTCCTCGATGCCCTCCGTCTGGAGCCGTCCGAGGAGCTCCCTGATGCGCAGCTTGTCCGGGCCGATCCCGTCGATGGGGCTTATAGCCCCCTGCAGGACGTGGTAGCGGCCCCGGAACTCCCTGGTCTTCTCGATGGCCACCACGTCACGGGGTTCTTCCACCACGCACACGACGGTCCCGTCGCGCCGGTCGTCGGTGCAGATGCCGCATTCGACCTCGGGGTCGGCGCCCCCTTCGGCGATGTTGAAGCAGCGGCGGCACCACGACACCCTGTCCTTGACCGTGGTGATCGACCGGGCCAGGCGAAGCGCGTCGTCGCGGGGCAGCTTCAGCAGGTGGAATGCGATCCGCTGCGCCGACTTGGGGCCGATACCGGGCAGCCTCCCCAACTCGTCGATCAGATCCTGAACGGCCGCGGCATACATCCCGAGGCGAGATTACAACGCTGTGGTACGTAGCGGACCGGTTGTCCCGGCGGCGGGATGCCGCGGCATCCAGTGATCGGACTGGCGCCCTTCGACTCCCCGGCTGCGTCCCCCGTCGATGGCGCCGAGCAGGATGGGGACGACTGAGCTCAGGATTGGATACGGGGCGTCACCGCGGCTGCGGCGTCAGCCGTCGCTGCTGCCCCCCGACCCGCGCCCGCCGTCGGCGCCGGTCGGCGGAGGCGGGCGCCCGCCTGACTGTGGGTGGTTCGGAGGGGCTTGGCTACACTTCCCCTCACTGCACGAGGTAGGTGTCGACTGGCGAGGGTAAAGGGGGCTGGCATGGAGGACGTGGTCAGCCAACTCAAGGACGCCGGCATGTCCGGCTACGAGGCCAAGGCGTATGTCGCGCTCCTGCAGGCCGGCCACCCGGTCAACGGCTACGAGGTGGCCAAGCGCTCCGGCGTCCCCCGCAGCACCGTGTACGAGACCCTCTCCAAGCTGGTGGTCCGCGGCGCCGCGTTCGAGGTCCGAGACGGATCCAGCAACGGGGGTACCGCCTACCTGGCGTTACCCGCCGAATCTCTCCTCAAGCGCCTGCGCAGCGAGTTCGAGGCCCGCATCTCCGCTCTGACTGTGTCGCTCCCCGAGGTCGTGGCCCCCGTCGACGCCAGCCTGGTGTACAACATCCGCGGCCGGGCCAACGTCTTGGAGCGAGCCCAAGGTCTCATCGACGCCGCCACGGAGGACCTGTTCGTCTCCATCTGGCCCGAAGACGCCGAGGGTTTGCTCGACGGCATGGAACGCGCCGCCCAGCGGGGGGTCGAGGTCTTCGTCATGGCCTTCGGTTCCCTCGGTCGCAGCATAGGCTACACCTATGAGCACCAGTTCTCGGCGAAGGACGTGGTCCTCGAGCGCACCGGTGTGCGGCTGTTCGTGATCTGCCCCGATCGCCGCAACGTGCTGATAGGCGGGTCGCTCGACGGGGACATGTGGGCTATGTGGTCCGACGACCCGGCCGTGGTCCTCGTGGCCGCCGAGTACGTCCGCCATGACATCGCCATGCAGGTCCTCGTCGAGCGCATCGGCAGCGAGGCCACCGACGAGTTCTGGCACGTCGATCAAGCGCTGGTCCGCCTGCAGCACGGGCGCGGCGCACCGGGACTGCCGGCCAAGCCCCCGTCGCGCCGGCGCCCCGGATGAGGGCTGCCTACTTCGCAGCCTGCCCGGCGTCGACGTAGAGCACGTGCCCGGTCACCATCCGGGCGTTGTCTGACGCGAGGTACAGGCAGGCGTCGGTGATGTCCTGCATCTCCGCAGCCCACTTGGGGCCTGGGAAGTTACCGACCTTGTTCCACATGTCGTAGGCCTCGATCGGGTCCATGTCCATGAAGGCGGCGAGGCCACGCACCATGCCGGACCCGTGGCCCTCGCCCGGGCGGATCGTCGCCGGGCACACGGCATTGACGTTGATGCCCGACTCGGCCAGCTCATAGGCCCACGACCTCGTCAGGCCGATCACCCCGTACTTGGACGCAACGTAGTGCGAGAGCATGGCGTTGCCGTTGCCGGTCACCGCCGACGAGATGTTGATGATGTTGCCCGTGCCCCGCCCGACCATGTGCGGCACAACGTGCTTGGCCATCCACATCGGCCCTTTGAGGTTGGTGTCGATCACGGCGTTCAGCGTCGAGGCACGCATGTCGCCGATGCTGTCGAGCGCCGCCATCCCCGCATTGTTGATCAGGATGTCGATGCGGCCGAGTTGCTCGATCGCCGACGCAACGGCGGCGGCTACTGCGCTCTCATCGCGGACGTCGGCGATGAGGCTGACGCAACGCTGCCCGGCCGCCTCCACCTCCTTGACGGTCTGGGCCATGTCCTCGGGCGTGGCGGTGTCGTAGAGATCGGGGATGGGCGCGCATATGTCGAGCGCGGCGATGTTGCAGCCCGCTTCGGCGAACGCCCGGGCGTGGTTGGCGCCCTGACCCCGGCCGGCGCCGGTGATGAGGACCACCTTGTTCTCGAGCCCCCTCAGCGTCGGTGCTGTTGTCATTCCGTGTTCTCCTCCCTCGCCGGGCGGTTGCCCGGGCCACCCCCCGGCAGCTGCTCCAACGATAGCCGCGGCGGCGCTAGGTAGCTAGCGCCGCCTGGCCGCTCAGTGGTCCACGAGCAGGACGCCGGTTGCTCCACGCCTGCTGCGGTAACCCCGAGGAAGGCACTGACCCCGGCGCCTTGGCAGACCAGGTGGTCGAACGCGCTGGTGAGCTTCATCGTGCGCCGCAGGGGCAACTCACCGTCCACGACAGTGGGCCTGGGCCGCCCGGCGGGGACACCTGCCGGTCAAGCCGGAGAAGGTGTGGCGCATCCTGGCCGGGTCCAAAGGCTGACGATCAGCCGGCCCGCAGCCCCTTGGCGACGAGCAGCGGCAGCAGAAACTTGTGGTACTGCTCTATCCCGGCCCGGTAGTCGGGCCAGCTCACCGTCAGACCGTCCAACCCGGCGTCGGCGAGCTCCTCCATCCCCTTCACGACCTCGTCCGGCGTGCCGATCAGCGCCATGGCCCCGTAGCCGCCGATCAGGTTGGCGGCCAGCGCCTGCCAGTCCGCACTGCGGGAGTTCGGGACCAGGATGTCGAGCAGGTTCTGTACGCCCTCCCAGTCGCCCTTCTCGTGGACGAGCTCGTGGAAGCGGGCCCGGGCCAGGTCGCCGTCGTCGTCGCAGATGATGAACACCTGCCCGAAGACCGAGACCCTCCGGTCAAAGCGATCTCTCGCCATGGTCTTGACCGTCTCGGACATCACCGCCGACGACTCCACGTCGGCGGTGGCCACGAAGATGACGTCGGTGTGCTTGGCTGCGAATTCCTGGCCGCGGGGGCTGCTCCCGGCGCTCATCAATGCCGGCCCTGGGTCCTGCAGGGGCTTGGGCTGGCTGTACGCGCCGGGCGCCTGGAAGTACTTGCCGTCCCAATCGAACTCTTCCTCGCGCTCCCAGAGCGCCTTGGTGAGGCTGATCCACTCGTCGGCCATGTCGTAGCGCTCGTCGTGGGGCAGCTGCTCGAGCCCGAACATGCCGATCTCGTGGGAGTTCCAACCGGCCACGATGTTGAGGGTGAAGCGGCCGCCCGAGATGTGATCGATCGTTGCTGCGGTCTTGGCCAGGCGCACCGGGTGGATCGTGGGGACGTGCGAGGTGGCGAACAGCCCGATCCGGCTCGTGGCCGCGGAGAGGCCTGCCGCCCAGGTCAACGCCTCGAAGCTGCGGTGGTTGAAGTTGACCTGACCGCCCATCCCCTTCCAGCGCGCCACGGGGACCAGTGCATCGAACCCGGCCGCTTCGGCCTCGCGGGCGATGGCCAGCTGCTCCGCCCACTCCACTTCGATCACTCCGGGAACATCGGACATGCTTGACCCGCCGCTGCAGTTGACGGCGAAGACCGCGAGCTTCAGGCGGCTCGGCGCGCCAAGAATCGGGTTGCGACTCTTGGGCACCCGTATGCTGCGGCTCATGGCTTCGGAACCCCCCGAGAGTTCTCCGCAGCCTGAGAGCGACTACGGTTCGGCGTTGGCAGACTAACGCCGCAGGTGACCGCTGACAATAGGGGGACCGATGAGGATCTCGGTGAAGCTTCAGCCGCAGCACTGCGAATGGGACACATTGCGGCGCATGTGGATGGCTGCTGAGGAGACCCCGGAGGTGGATGCGGCGTGGCTGTTCGACCACTTCTACCCCATCAACGGGGCGGATGTCGCCGGCCCGTGCTTCGAGGGGTGGACTGCGCTGGCCTGCCTGGCGGCGCAGACCGAGCGGCTCCGCTTCGGGCTGATCGTCAGCGGCGTCACCTACCGGCACCCCGCCGTGCTGGCCAACATGTGCGCCACCCTCGACGTGGCCACCGGGGGCAGGCTCGAAATCGGCCTCGGCGCAGCGTGGAACGAAGACGAGCACCGGGCGTACGGCATCGACTTCCCCCCGGTCGGCCAGCGTATGGACATGCTCGACGAAGCGTGCGAGGTGCTCGACCTGCTGCTGACCCAGCCGCTCGCATCGTTCGAGGGCAAGGAGTACCGGCTGGTTGACGCCAGGTGCGAACCCAAACCAGTGCAGTCCCCTCGCCCCCCGTTCGTGCTCGGTGGCCAGGGCGAACGCAGGATGCTCCACATCGCCGCCAAGTGGGCCGACCAGTGGAACTTTCCCGGTCGTACACCGGAGGATCTCGCCCATAAGCTGGAGGTCCTCTACGGGCACTGCGATGCCGTGGGCCGGCCTCCGGAGGCCATCGAGGTCTCCGTACACCTCTTCGACCCATCCGACCCCGGCCCCGCCGCCAGGGAGGCCCGGGCCTTGGCCGCGGCCGGCGCCGACCATATCGTGCTCTACTTCCAGACCCATTTCGACCCGGCGCTGCTGCGCACCGTGGCGGCGTCGGTCGCCGACGCGATCGCCTAGCCCGGCGGCAGTGTGCCGCGCACCACGTCCTCGGCGCTGCGCCGAGCCCTCCCCGCCCATTCGAAGTCGGTCATGGTCGCCCAGGCCGCATCTGATTGGACCTCGATGCTGATCGGCCGGCCGTGGAAGGCCTCCGCCAGCGGGCCGAGCGGCAATTCGCCCTGGCCAGGCAGGAGCCGGCGGTGACGGGCTTCGTCAGCCAGGGCTTCGGGGCTGGCTGGCCCGGCGGCGGGCGCGTCGCAGAGTTGGAGGTAGGGGAAGCGTTCGGTGTCGGCGAAGCCCTCCTTCTCTACCGGACCCCCCGAGCGAGCCAGGTGGAGGGCGTCGACCAGGACAGACACCGCGCCGTCTCCGACCAGGTCCGCTACGGCCTCCGCCTCGGCCAGATCGGCAACGGCAGTGAAGCGCATGAACTCGAGGACCGGGCGTACGCCGCTTCCTGCAGCACGCTCCGCCAGCCGATGAAGCCCGTGAGCGGTGGCGGCTCGCTCCTCCAGGTGGCTGACCACAAGGAGGTAGCGCGCCTCGACTGCGGCGGCCCAGTCGACGAGACGGTAGGCTTCGGCGTCAGGCGTGACGCCCAGGCGCACCACCTCGACGTCCAGGACTTCGATCCCGGCGGCCCGGATCGAGTCCGCTACCGCGAGCGCGGCGTCGCCTGGACCGGGGCGAAGGCCGACCGCGTCAAAGCCGACATTCGCCGCGACCTCAACTATTCGGCGCAGATCCGTGCCGGGAGCCAACGTCGCGGCGGCCAGGGCGAGCATGTCAGGACGGCCGTGGTTCGGTCTCCACCGTAATGGCCTGGCCCGGGCAGTTCCTCGCCACGGCCCGAAGACGGGCTATGTCGACGGTTGGTGGATCGCCGGTTGCCCGGGCGAGCTCCTCGTCGTCGAACTCGAAGACCTCCGGGATGTCGGCAACGCATCGGCCGGAGCTTACGCAGAGCTCCTTGTCCACCACCACAGACCATCCCACGCTACGGCAGTGTAGGTCGCTTGACTCCGACGGGAAAGCGTCGCTACGTTTCTTACCACTAACACGGTCGATACCAGGAGATCCTGGAGACGCAGGTACCGCAGGCGGCGACGCCTCGGTCCGGCAGCGATCGGGCCAGGAGCTTCAAACCGGTCCGCAGCAAACGCTGCGCCGGTCACGGTGATGACCTTCGGGAGGGGAGATTTGATCATGGGTGCAACTCGCAAAGCACGGATGCTCGCGCCGGTCCTCGGCCTGGCCCTCGCTACCGCGGCCTGCAGTAGCTCGGCCAAGACCGGGAGCGGCTCGACCGGCTCGTCGACCACCGCCTCCGCCGGCTCCGGCACCAGCGCCACCACTGCAGCCGGGGGTAGCTCCGGCTACGCCCTCGCCCAAGCACGGGTGGCCGAGTTCCTGCAGCCCCCGTCTTCCAACCTGCCGGTCACGACATCGCTCAGCGCCGCGCCGAAGAAGGGCCTCACCATCGCCTACACGTGGTGCGCCCAGGTGGTCTGCGCCAGCATCGCCCAGGGCATCCAGCAGGCGGCGACGGCCATCGGCGCCAGCTTCGTCGCTGAGCACCACCAGGACACCGCGAGCACGGTGAGCTCGGCGTTCGACAACGCCCTCGCCGCCAACCCGAGCATGGTCCTGACCTCCGGGGACCCGGAGCAATGGTTCGCCTCACAGGCGGCGACGCTCACTGCCAAGAAGATCCCTTTGGTGGCCTGGTCGATTCCGACCGGGTACGAGACCTCCCCTTTCACCGCCAACCTGATTACCAACGACGACTACTTCTTCGACGGGGTGCTCGAGGCCGACTACATCGCCGTGCAGAGCCAGGGCAACGCCAAGATCCTCTTTGAAGGTGTCCCCCAGTACCCGGTGCTGGCGTCGGAAGCGTCGGGCTTCAACTATGAGATCAGCCAGGCCTGCCCCAAGTGCAGCGTTACCTCGCTCGACTTCAGCGTCCAGCAGCTCGGGGCCGGCGACAATGTGGCGGCCACGGTCTCGGCCCTGCAGAAGACCCCGGGGATCACCTGGATGGCGGCGGCCTTCGGCGGTCTCGTGACCCCGCAGGTGGCCAGTGCGGTGAGCGCAGCCGGGTTCGGCTCGCTCAAGGCCATCGAGCAGGCCGGCACACAGTCCAACTTTCAGATGATCGCCAACCACCAGCTCGATGTTGCTGACATCGGCCTGCCCACCGCGTACCTCGGCTGGTTGGCGGTCAACGACGGCTTGCTGGCCCTGAGCGGCCAGTCCATCCCGAAGTTCACCGCCCCGGCCAACACGAACATCCCGGGCCACCCCGACATCCTCGTCTCCGGCCTGCCGACGCAGATCATCACCGCCGCGGACGTGCCGACGGGCTCGGACGGGTTCACTCCCATCCCCGGCTTCCAGGCGCAGTTCAAGAAGCTGTGGGGGCTCAGCTGATCTCGTGACCACCACCGCCCCGGCCTCCGAGATCCTCCTAGAGATCGAGTCTCTCAGCAAGACCTTCCCGGGACAGGTCGCCCTCGACGGTGCGTCACTGCACGTCCGTCGAGGGCAGCTTCACGCCCTGCTGGGGCTCAACGGTTCGGGCAAGTCGACCCTGATCAAGGTGATCTCGGGCTACCACCGTGAGGACGAGGGAGGCGTCGTCCACGCCTTCGGCGTGGAAACGCCGGCCCACCAGGTCCGCTCGTCCCACCCGGGGCGCGTCGCGGTGCTGCACCAGGATCTGGCCCTGATCAGGGGGATGAGCGTGGCCGAGAACATGGGCCTCGGCGCATCGTTTCGCACCTCGCGGACGGGCCGAATCCAGTGGGGCCGGCAGCGGGAGGAGGCGAGGGACGCCTGCCGCCGCATCGGACTGCACGTCGATCCGTCAGCGCCGGTGGGCTCCCTGGAGCCCTCCGCGCAGGTGATCGTCGGGCTGGCACGCGCCATCCGCTCCCTCGGCCAGATCGACGGCTCGATCATCTTCGCCGACGAGCCAACCGCCGCCCTCGGCTCCCGGGAGGTCGACCGGGTGTTCGGCGCCTTTCGCGAACTGACCTCCGCCGGCGCCGCTGTGGTGGTGGTCACCCACCGCCTCGAGGAGGTCCTCGCCCACTGCGACGCCCTTACCGTGCTGCGCGACGGGAGGACTGTCGCCGAGCAGCCGACCGCCGGCCTCGACAAGGCCAAGCTGGCGGCGATGCTCACCGGGCGGCCCGATGGCTCGGAGCTGGTGACCGCCGACAGCCCCGATGGCCCGGTGCTCGTGCCCGGCGAACCCGCGGTGCTGGCGGTGCGGCGCCTCCGGGGCCGTGTCATCGAGTCGCTGTCATTCGAGATCGCCGCCGGCGAGGTGCTCGGCATCGCCGGGCTGGTCGGATCGGGTCGGGAGGAGCTCGGGCCGCTCGTCGTCGGCGCTCTGCCCAGGGCGAGTGGCCAGATCCTGGTGGACGGTCGGGAAGTTGGGCCCTCCACCCGCCAGGCCACCCGGGCCGGGATCGGTGTGGTGCCCGCTGACCGCAAGCGCCAGGGCATCTTCGCCTCTATGTCGGTGGCGCAGAACATGACCGTCAACCGCGAGCCGGCCCGCCTCGGCGGGGCCTGGCTCGACTCCAGGGCCGCGAACCGGGAGGTGGACAGCTGGATCCGGCGCGTGCACCTCGAGCCCCCCGACCGGCACCGGAAGGTCTCGCTGCTGAGCGGGGGCAACCAGCAGAAGGTGGTCCTGGCCCGATGGTTGCGTTGCTCGCCGCGGGTGATGATCCTCGACGACCCGATGCAGGGCGTCGACGTCGCGGCGAAGACGGCCATCTACCGCATAGTCAGGGAAGCGGCGGCCGCCGGGTCGGCCATCTTGTTGATCTCCTCCGATTCAATCGAGCTCGAGGAGGCCGCCGACCGAGTGCTCGTGCTGCGCAACGGGCGTATCGGTGCAGAGCTAAGGGGCGCGCAGCGGACGTCCGAACGCATCGTCATGGAGGTCGAAGGGTGACAACGTCTGAGGTGCGCGCCGCCGGCGGCGACGCAGAGACCGAGCATCGGATCGTCGGCAGCCGGTCACGGTGGCATGCCATGAAGCCAGGCAACATCTCGCTCGTCTACATGTATGTAGCCGGCTTTATCCTCTTCACCGTCTGGGTACCGCACCTGTGGCTCAGCGGGGTGGCGCAGAAGTCGATTCTCAACATTTCCTTCGCGGTGCCGGCGATACTCGCGGTGGGCCTGATGGTCCCGCTGCTGGCGGGGGTGTTCGACCTGTCCATCAGTGGCACCGTGGACCTGTCGAGCGTGGTTCTGGCGTCGCTCATGATCTACAGCCACGTGGCCGCCTGGCTCGCCATCTTGATCGTGCTCGCCATCGGCATGCTGGTGGGCGCTATCAACGGGATCCTCGTGGCCGTGGTCGGCATCGACTCGTTTATCGCCACCCTGGCGTCCAGCGCCATCCTCGAGGCACTGGCTGTGAGCCTGTCGGGCAACATCCAAGTCACCGGCTTCAAATCCGGCTTCGCCAAGTTCGGCAGCGGCAACCTGATCGGCGGCGTGCAGTACCAGGTCCTCTACGTCGCGGTGATCGCCCTGGTCATCTGGTACGCCACCGAGCACACCGCTCCAGGCCGCTATCTTCAGGCCACCGGGGAGAACGAGGATGCCGCCCGCCTCTCCGGGATCCCGACCAAGCGCTACATCTTCATCAGCCTCATGGTCTCTGGGCTGGTCGCCGCATTCGCCGGGTGCGTCGAGACCGCAGTCATCGGTGCGGGCGAGTCCAACCTGGGCGACCCCTACCTCCTCACTGCCTTCGCCGCCGCCTTCCTCGGCGCCACGCAGTTCAAGCAGCGCTTCAATGTCCTCGGTACCCTCGCCGGCGTGTGGGTGCTCGCCTCAGGCGTCGAGGGTGTGACCCTGGCCCTGCACAGCTACGCGTGGCTCAACCAGCTCTTCTTCGGCGCCGCGCTGATCGTCGCCGTCGGGCTGGGTCGGGTAATCGAGATCAACAACCGCCGCATCGCCATCCGCCGGCGCCGAGGGGTTCTGGACCAGGACATGCCCGGAACCGTTAGCGTGGCGGATCGGGGCGCAGCGGCCGGCGACGGTCCACCCCCAGACTGAGCGGCAGAGCCGCGGCAGGAGAAAGCAGGAGAAAGGAGCCCTCGTGGCCACCCTGGAGAACCTCTCGATGAACACCCGGTCCAAGAGCGGGACGGTCACCTTTCTGCCCGATCCCGAGCCGCGCCCTCGGCGGTACACGATCGTGTCGGTGGACGATCACCTGATGGAACCTCCCGAGCTGTTCGAGGGTCGCGTCCCCGTCAAGTTCGCCGAGCGGGCCCCCAGGGTCGTCGAGCGGCCCAACGGCGACCAGGTGTGGATGTTCGACGGCCGGGCCATCCCCATGGCCGGCGGCAACGCCGTCGCCGGCCGGCCGCCGTCTGAGTACACGACCGAGCCGGTCCGCTACGATCACATGCGCCGCGGCGCCTGGGACGTCCACGCCCGGGTCCGCGACATGGACCTCGCCGGCGTGTGGTCGTCACTGTGTTTCCCATCGATGGTGGCCGGTTTCGGCGGCGCACGGTTCTGGGAGTGCTCCGATCAGGAGCTGGGCCTGGCCTGCCTCCGGGCGTGGAACGACTGGCACGCCGAGGCCTGGGCCGGCGCCTACCCGGACCGGTTCATCCCCCTGGGCCTCACGTGGCTCGGCGACCCACAGATCGGTGCCGAGGAGGTCAGGCGCAATGCGGCGCGCGGCTTCCGTGCTCTGTCGTTCCCTGAGATGCCCGAGAAGCTCGGCCTGCCCAGCCCGCACAGCGGCCATTGGGATCCCATCCTGAGGGCGTGCGAGGAGACCGGGACGGTCCTGTGCCTGCACGTGGGATCCGCTTCCTCCATCGTCGGAGGCTCCAGCGACGCCCCTGGCGATGTGGCGGTCTCGCTGTTTTTCGTCGGGTCGATCATCACCACGGCCGACTGGCTGTTCTCCAAAGTCGGCGTCCGCTTCCCGGGACTGCGCATCGCCCTGTCCGAGGGCGGCGTTGGCTGGGTGCCGGCCCTTCAGGACCGCGTCGAGCACTGCTTCCGCTACAAGGAGTTCACCGGTGGCTGGATCGGCGAGGACCTCCACCCTCTCGAAGTGCTGGCCCGCAACTTCTGGTTCTGCGCCCTGGACGACAAATCCGGCTTCGAGCAACTGGACCGTGTTGGGGCCGACCGCGTCATGGTCGAGTGCGACTACCCCCACGCCGACTCGACGTGGCCCGACACCCAGCGTTACCTCCACGAACAGCTCGGGTGGCTGCCGGATCCAACCATCGAGAAGCTGACCTGGCGCACCGCCAGCGACCTGTACCGGTTGCCCGATCCCACCGCGACCGCCCAAACCTGGCTCGCCGAGGTACCCGGTTGACGGTCACCGGTACGGGTGTGCGGCTGACCTCCTACGAGGACTGCCGGGACGGCTACCGCAGCATGGGCCTGCGACAGGCGCTCTACGACGACGGAGCCACTTTGATGAGCGACGTCATCGTCAACCTCCATGGCGACGCCCACCGGGCCCGTCGGCGCCTGGAGAACCGGCTGTTCCGGCGGGACGTATTCGTGCGTTGGGAGCGAGAGGTCGTGCCCGCAGCCATCCGGGACGCGCTGCGCCCCTTCGTCGCCGCCGGTCGCGCCGACCTGGTCCCCCTCTCCCGGAGGGCGATGATGACCATCGCCGCCGCCATCGCTGGAGTCGACCGCCCCGAGGGGACCGACGAGGAGTTCGACGCCCTCTACGAGGTGATGACCCGGCTCAGCCGAGCCTCTATCGTGATCCACGCCACGGGCGACAAGCAGGCCATCAAAAGCGACGGCCTGGCCGCCCTCGCTCAGTTCGACGAGCGCTTCTTCACCCCGTCCCTCGAGCGGCGGCAGAAGCTGCTCGCCGACGAGGGCGTCGACCTGCTGGCGAGATGCCCGGACGTCTTGGCCACCCTGCTGCTCAACCAGGACCGGCTCGACCTGCCCCGCGACACCGTGCTCCGGGAGGTCGCCTACTTCCCGTGGGTCGGATCCCACTCGACCTCCAACGCCCTTGCTCACACCATGGAGCACATCTTCGCGTGGCTGGACCAGCACCCCGAGGACCGCTCGGCGCTGGAGTCGGATCCAGAGTTGGTGCAGCGCTTCTCGCACGAGTCCCTACGGCTGCATCCTCCGAGCCCCGAAGCGCTGCGCCACTCGCTGGCCGACGTCACCCTCGGCAGCGGCCGCATTATCCCTGCGGGCACGCCGGTCACCATCGACGTCGTTGCGGCCAACCGCGATCCCGAGGTGTTCGGCTCGACCGCGGACGACTTCGACCCCCACCGCGACCTGCCCGAAGGCGTCAGCCCATGGGGACTCGCCTTCGGCAGTGGCTTCCACGCCTGCCTCGGCCAGGAGCTCGCCAGCGGCCTGGCGGGCGAAGCCGGGCGGGCCGACGGAGCGGTTCTGCGGGGCTCCATCGCCACCATGGCCAGCGTGCTGCTGGAGCACGGCGCACGCCTCGATCCGAACGACCCGCCCGCTCTCGACGTTCAGACGGTCCGCAAGCACTACGGCCGCTTCCCGGTCCTGCTCAGCCCTCTGGCCGGCTGAACAGACGGCACCGGTTGGTGCCGAGGATGGACCGCCAGCCAGGGTGATCCATCACGCCCCGGAGAAGCATGTGCGGTGCTGGTCGAGGCAGCGGGGCGTGGTCAGCGGCGGCCCTGCTCGGATGCCAGCCGGGTTCGGACCGCCGGCAGCACGTGCAACCCGAGGTAGCCGATTCGGTCGAGCACGACCTGCACGGGCTCGCGGGGGAAGACGGCCCGGATGGCCAGGTGGACCCGCCTCCAATGCGACAGGCGCTCCGCGATCCTGACGAGGCCGTCGACCAGGGCGGCGGTGTCCCCGGCGACTTGGATGTAGGCGTCGATGGCACCCAGGTCCAAGCCTCTACCTGCGGGGCGGTTCACCTGGCCGGCGTAGGCGTCGGCGTGGGCCTGCACCCGTTCGTAGCCGAGTTGCTGGCTGCTGTAGGCAGCCCGCGCCGACTCGCGGCCGGCGGCCGGATCGTCGCCCACCAGGCTGACCATGACCCCGAAGGTGAACGAGTCATCGTTGTTGCGCCCGGCGGCGAGGTGGCCGTCAGCCCGCTCGATCAGTTCCGGCGAGCCCCGGCCGACCAGGTGCCCGTCGGCGAGGCGGGCGGCGCGCTCCAACGCCGCGTCGGCGTACCCGCCGAGCCAGATCGGTATCCGGTGCGCCGGTGGCGGTGTCACGCGCGCGGCATCGATGGGCCAGACCCGCCCTGGGTAGGAGAACGGCCGGGCCGTCCAGGCCAGCCGGAGAATCTCGACCGTCTCGGTGAGCCGGCGGCCCCGGTTGCGCATCGGCACGCCGAAGGCGGCGAGCTCGGCGGGCACGTAGCCGGCGCCGAGGCCCAGGACGAGGCGCCCGCCGCTGAGCTGGTCGACGACCGCGGCATCTTCGGCCAGCCGCAGCGGGTGGGTCAAAGCGGGGAGGACCACCGCAGTGCCGAGCTGTATCGAAGAGGTTGCCTGGGCGGCCGCGGCGAGGGCCACCAGCGCTGACGGCAAGTAGCCGTCGTCCCAACCGTGGTGCTCGCTGACCCAGAAGGTGCCGAACCCGGCCGACTCCGCCGCCGCGGCCAGGGGTGCCAGGTCGCGGTACCAGCCGCCGGCGTCACCGCCCTGGCCGGTGTAGAGGCCCAGGCCGAAAGACATCCGCGCCGGCTGTACGCCCTGCCCACTGATCACTGCTGACTCCCAGTCCTATTGCGACCGACCCCCGGCTGGCAATGCGTCTCGGACTCTATAGTGTGGGAGTCGTCAGGCGTCTGACGACGTAGTGCGGACCGTGGGGTTGAGTGACATGACCAGGACCCTTCTGCAGGGTGGAGAAGTCATCGATGGGACCGGCGCGGCGCCGAGGCCCGGCACCCCGGTGTTGATCGACGGTGACCGGATCGTGGCGGTCGGCGAGTCGGCCGTCGCGGCAACGACCGCGGGCGAGCACGAAGCGCCCGCGGTGGTCGACGTGGCCGGCCTGACGGTGATGCCCGGCATTATCGACTCCCACTGCCACGTGACCCTCGGCGAGCCGGCCTCCAACGACGAGCTCTTCTACCACCGGGAGCCGGCGAGCGCCGCGCTGATCGCCGCATTCAACGTGCAGAAGCTGCTACGGGCCGGTGTCACCAGCTTCCTCGACCCCGATGGCCTCTACAACATCGGTCCGGCCCTGCGCGACGCCATCGCCGCCGGCATGGTCGAGGGGCCGACGATGCGGGCCGGCGCTTGGGCGTTGATGACCGCAGTCGGCGGCACCGCCGGGCGGATGATCCCTGACGGGGGGACGGCCGGCTACGCCGAAGTGGTCCGCACCCGCGACGAGATGGTGCTCGCCACCAGGCGTCAGATCAAGAACGGGGCCGACGTCATCAAGATCCACGTCACGGGCAGCATCCCCGGCCGGCCGGGCGAGCTGCAGGTGTGGACGCTCGAGGAGCTGCGGGTGGTGTGCGACACCGCCCACGACCTCGGCGTGCGCGTCGTCGCCCACTGTCGCGGTGCGGACGCCACCCGCGACTCCGCCCTCGCCGGCGTCGACATCATCTTCCACGCGTCGTACATGGACGAGGCGGCACTGGAGGCGATCCACGCCTCGGGAGCGGCCCTCTGCCCCGTGTTCACCTTCCTCGCCAACCTCGCTGAGCACGGACCGAAGGTCGGGGCGACGAGTAGCGCCCAGGACATCTTCCGTTCCGAGATGGAACAGACCGGCCGCATGATTCGCAAGGCGTACGACGAGGGTGTGCCGTTGCTAGCCGGCAGTGAGAGCGGTTTCTCGCTGACGCCCTACGGCCACTGGCACTACCGGGAGATGGAGATCTTCGTCGAGCACCTCGGGCTCAGCCCGCTCGAGGCCATCACGACCGGCACCAAGAACGGCGCTATCGCCATGGACGAGGTCGGCGAGGTGGGGACCATCGAGGCCGGCCGGCGGGCGGACATCTTGGTGCTCGAAGGCGATCCCAGCTCGGACATCTCGATCCTCGGCGATCGGCGCCGCTTCCGATACCTGTGGGCACGCGGCCGATCGATCGCCCTGTCCCGGCCGTGGCCGGAGCGCCGTCCCCTCGCCGGCGAGAAGCCCTCGTCGTGGTCGGCGGTCCCCCTCACCTGGGACCTGGTGCATCCTTAGTGGCCGCCGCCCTCGTGACCGGCGCCGGCAGGGGACTCGGTGCTGCCATCGCCACGCGCCTGGCCGCCGACGGCTGGGCGGTGGGCCTGCTCGACCGGGACGCCGAGGCCATCCACTCCGTCGCGAGCGCCCTCGGCGACCGGGGCCTGATCCTGCCCGCTGACATCCTCGATGAGTCCGCCGTCGACGCCGCGCTCGACCGGCTCGAGCAGTGGGCCGGACCAGTGGCTGCGGTGGTATGCAACGCCGGCATCGTGCGCTTCGGCCCGCTGCTCGACATCGCGCAGAGCGACTTCCGAGCGGTGACCGAGGTCAACCTGGTGGGCACGTTCACCGTCGGGCGGGCTGCGGCGAGGCGCATGGTCTCGGCCCGCACTGGCGGAGCGATCGTCAACATCACGTCGATGAATGGCGTCGCCCCCGGACCCAACGGCGGCGCCTACGGCCCGACCAAAGCGGGGGTGGCACTGCTGACGCAGCAGATGGCGCTGGAGTGGGGGGCTCACGGCATCCGAGTCAACGCCGTGGCACCGGGCGTCGTCGACGCCGGCATGAACGCGCCGATCCTTTCGGATCCTGCGTTCCGGGAGGCGCGCCGCTCGAAAATCCCACTCGGCCGGCTCGGGACCGCCGAGGACATCTCCGCTGCGGTCGCCTGGCTCCTGTCCCCGGAGTCGTCGTATGTGTCCGGGCAGAATCTCCTCGTCGACGGCGGCGTCACCATGAGCGTCATCGCCGGTCTGCCTCGGCCCGCCTCGGTCGACGGCGTTGGGATTCGCTGACCGTGGCGCGCGCCCTGGTCACTGGTGCGGCGGGGGCCATCGGGAGCTCCATCGCCCAGCGCCTCGCCGCCGACGGCTGGGATGTCGTTGGCGTGGACCTCGCCGACGGTGACGGCATCATCGGCTGTGACGTGGCGGAGCGGTCCGCGGTCGAGGCGCTCGGCGAGGCGGTAGGGCCGGTGGAGTTGCTGGTCAACAACGCGGCGATCTGGCGCTTCGCCCCGCTCGAGGACGTCGACCCTCGCGACTTCGAGCGAGTCCTGCAGGTCAACCTGCTGGGCCCATTCCACCTGACCCAGATCTTCGGGCGTTTGATGCTCGACCGGGGAGGGGCCATCGTCAACGTCGTCTCCGTGGCCGCCAACCACCAAAGTCCTTACGTCGGGGCCTACTCGTCGTCCAAGGCCGCACTGGTGGCCCTCACCCGTCAGACCGCCTACGAGTGGGGGCCGCGCCGCGTCCGCACCAACGCCGTCGGGCCCGGAGTGATCCAGACCGACGCCGCCGGGATGTATCACGACCCCGAGGTAGTCCGGGGCCGGGCGGCCGCGGTGCCCCTCCGCCGCCTCGGCGACGGCGACGACATCGCCAACGTCGTCGCCTGGCTCGCCTCTGACGAGGCGGGCTACGTCAACGGGCAGGTGATCTACGTTGACGGCGGCCTCTCGACGGCCCTCATGGGCATCCTGCCACGCCCAGCCGGGGTGCCGAGCGGTGATGGCGGATGACCACCACCAACCTCATCCTCTGCGGAGGCGTCGGCCACCCGTGTGAGGAGACCGCCGGACCGGTCGCCGACCTCCTCTCCGAGGTGGGAATCACCTCGGAGATCACGGACGAGGTGGGTGCGGCGATGGCCGAGCTACGCCACGGCGGCCCGGATCTGGTGACGGTGACGGCCCTGCGTTGGCGCATGCGGCTCGAGCGTTACGCCGCCCAGCGCGACGAGTGGGCGTTCGAACTGCTCGAGCCAGCCCGTCAAGGCATGCTCGCCCATGTCGGTCGGGGAGGTGGGGTGCTCGCCCTGCACACGGCGTCCATCTGCTTCGATGACTGGCCCGAGTGGGGCCGGATCCTCGGCGGCCGCTGGGACTGGGACGCCTCGTACCACCCGCCGCTCGGGGCGTACCACATCGACGTCAGTTGCGGCGATGACCCCCTTGTGGCCG
Organism: Actinomycetes bacterium; assembly: GCA_021838445.1. GTDB lineage: Bacteria > Actinomycetota > Acidimicrobiia > Acidimicrobiales > Palsa-688 > JAKCDU01. The sequence goes on from JAKCDU010000044.1 coordinate 20,336, forward strand.
GGCTGGACGGCTTCGACACCGTCGACGAGACGTACCGTGCCTTGGCCCTCGAACCGGGCGTGTCGGGGGTGGCCGGCGTGCACCACGATGGCGTCGATCATCCGCTGGTCTGGCGTCACACCTACGGGGACGCCCGGGTCGTCTACGACGCCCTCGGCCATGACCGGCGGGGGTACGAGCCGGCGACCCAGCAGGCGATCGTCCGCAGAGGCGGCCGGTGGGCCGCCACGGGGGTGTGGGGTCCGTGACGGTTCGCAGCGCGGTGTGGGCGATGGCTCGGATCCGTCTGGCCGGATCCGGCGCGGTCAGTTGGGACATCGTATGTCGACCTGGCGTCACGGCGAGCCGCCATGGCGGCCGCTGGGGGGTCATCCATCACCGAAGGGCGAGGTAGCGCACCATGAGCGTCGATCAAGACAGCGTCGTCACGATACGCAGCCTGGCCGAGGCCAAGGAGGTCTACCGCTCCCGGGACATGCGCCAGGCGCTGTACGACACCGGCGAGGTGGTGATGAGCGGGGTGCTGGTCAACCTGCACGGTGACGAGCACCGGGCCCGGCGCCGCCTCGAAAACCGACTCTTCCGTCGGGAGACCTTCCTGCACTACGAACGGGACCTGTTCCCCGCCGTGCTGGAGGAGACCTTCGCTCCGTACGTGGCGGCGGGACACGCCGAGCTGGTGTCGCTCAGCCACGAACTGATGATGAACCTGGCTGCCATCAACGCCGGGATCGACCGTACGCAGCACACCGGGGAGGAGACCCACCGCCTCTACGGCTACATGATGAGGTTCATCGAGGCAGCGACCGCCAAGCACCACGTCGGCGACTGGGGGGAGGAAGGCGAGGGGGTGCGCCTGGCCCTGGAGGCGTTCGACGAAGAGTTCCTCTCACCGTCCATCCAGCGCCGGCGGGAGGCTATCGCGGCGGACGTCGAGGCCGGCGGGGATGGCTCTTCGGTGCCCCAGGACGTCCTCAGCATCCTTCTGCGCAACCAGGACAACCTCGACCTGCCCCACGATCTGGTGCGCAGGGAGATCGCCTTTTACCTCCTCGCCGGTGCGCACACCTCGGCAACGGCGTTCACCCGCACCATCGATAATGTCCTGACCTGGATCGAGTCGCATCCCGATGACCGCGGGCGCGCCGCGACCGACGCCGGGTGGGTCCAGCGGTGTGTGTACGAGACGGTGCGCCTGGCGCCCTCCAGCCCGATCGGCATGCGCCGCACGCTGGCCGACGTCGAGTTGCGCGACGGCCGGCGGATCCCTGCAGGCACCGAGGTGATAATCGACTTGGTGGCCATCAACACCGACACCGATGTGTTCGGCGCCGACGCCGCGTCGTTCAACCCGGATCGTGCGCTGGGCGCGGATGTTCCCCTTCACGGGTTGAGCTTCGGTCATGGCGCCCACGCCTGTATCGGCCAGGAGTTGGCGGCGGGGGTGCCCGCCAGTGGCGGCGACGGAACCGCCGCGCTGCAGTGGGGGCTGGCCACCGTTGCGGTGCGGTCGGCCTTCGCCCGGGGCGTCGATCGGGATCCGGACGCCCGCCCGGAAATCGACAGCCGGACGGCGCGCCCGTACTGGTCGCGCTACCCGGTGGTCTTCAAGGGAGCGGGCGCATGAGCGCGGTCACCGACCCGCTGTGGCGCATCGCCGCAGCCCGGCGGATGTTGCACCGTGAGGGACTCGACAGTCAAGTGGGCGGACATGTCAGCCTGCGAGTGCTCGGTGAGGATGCCTACTGGGTGACGCCCTTCCAGTATTTCGACGAGACTCTCCCCGAGCACGTGAGCAAGGTCGGTTTCGATCTCACCGTGCTCGAACCGGGGACCCTCCCCGCATCGCCGGGGATCAACTTCCACTCGTCGGTGTACCAGGCCCGCCCCGACGTCAACTGCGTGATCCACACCCATGCATTCAACATGTCGGTGCTGTCGACCACGGGTGCGCCGTTTGATCTGTTCTACACGTACGCGTCGCTGTTCCACGGAGATGTCGGGTACTTCGCCGACGACCCGGGACGGACGCCCGACGACGAGGGCGACGCCATCGTGGAGTCGCTCGGCGGCGGGCGGGTGGTACTGATGAGCCATCACGGATCGGTGCATGCCGGAGCGACGCTCGAGCAGGTCACGGCCGAGGCCATCATCTTCGAGCTGTGCTGCCGGTACCAGGTGGCGGCGATGGCCATCGGGGGCAAGCCGCTCGATCCCCGCATCGCCGGCCCGTACCGGGAGGCGTACCTGCGCAGCGGCTTCAGGGAGCAAATCTGGGACGCCAACATGCGACGGCTGCGCCGCAGCGATCCCGACCTGTTCGACCTGCTGGACTGACTGCTCTACGCGTTGGTGGTGCCGAGACCGAGGCCACCATCGACGACCATCACCGCGCCGGTGGTCCACTCGGCGCGCGCCAGGTACTCGATGGCCTCGGCGATCTCCTGCACCGACCCCGGGCGGCCGAGAGCGTGAGCCGGCCCGAGGTCCGCGATGCGCCGTGCGGCGGTTTCGTCGTCGAACAGCCCGGCCCGCTGATTGATCTCGGTGAGTACCGCGCCGGGCCGCACGCAGCTGACCCGGACGCCCTGGGGCCCGAGCTCGGCGGCCAGTACCCCGGTGAGGGTCTCCAACGCCCCTTTGCTGGCTGCATATGGCGACGCTCCGGGGAACGCCCGTTTGACGTGCACCGAGCCGAAGAGGATCACGCAGCCGCGCCGCTCGACGAGGTGGGGCAGCGCCGCTCCGGTCAGCATCATCGGCCCGACGACATTGCCGTGCAGCAGCCTGATCAGGCGATCCTCCTCGAGCTCGGCCAGGGGCCCGCGGTACATGTCGGCGGCGCCGTGCACCAGCACGTCGATGCCTCCCCCGTGCTCGACAGCCGCTCGGACCAGGGCGGCACGGTCCTCGGGGACACTGACGTCGGCTCGGACCCACGTGCATGCTGCCCCGAGCTCTTCTGCGACCTGCCGGACCCGGTCCTCCCGCCGGCCGCAGATGGTGACCCGGGCGCCGCGACCGACGAAATGCGCAGCAGTTGCCGCCCCGATCCCCGAACCGCCGCCGGTGACGATGACCGACATCCCCACGACCGGGAGCATCAGCAGGCGGTATAGCCGCCGTCGACGGCGTACACCGCGCCGGTGACGTAGGAGGCGGCCGGGGAGAGCAGGAAGGCGATCACTGGGGCGACCTCGTCGGGGCCGCCGGCGCGCCCGAGAGGCACCCGGGCGTTGAACCACGCCAACTGCGCTGGATCGTCGAAGCGGTCGGCGGTCATGGGGGTGCGAATCAGGCCGGGAACGATGGCGTTGACCCGCACCGACGCCGGGGCCAGCTCGACTGCGGCGGCCCTGGTCATGGCGGCCACCGCGCCCTTGGCCGCGACGTAGCCGATCTGACCGGCCACGGCGTGGCTGGCCACGGTCGAGGCGATGGTCACCACCGACACCTCCCGGGGCCGGGCCTCTACTCGCTGGGCGATGCCCCGCAGAGCGAGGAAGAGGCCACGGACGTGGATAGCGACGGTCTCGTCGAACTCAGCGACATCCATGCGCGCCAGCGGGCTCCGGCGCCGGATCCCTGCGCAGTGCACCAGCCCGTCGAGGGGCCACAGATCGTCGAGGACGGCCTCCCACGCCGCTTCGTCGGTGACCTCGAGCGGGTGGACACCGGCGTCGGCCTGCCGGTCGGCGAGCAGGACGTCCCAACCGGCGGACTCCAGGTGCCGGGCGGTGGCAGCGCCTATCCCCGACGCTCCCCCTGTGATCAGCACCCGCTTGGCGGTCCCCCGACCGCCCTCGTCGTCCATGCGAGGTGAGGTTATCGGCTCACCGACGACGCCGTCGCCGGCTGAGGGTTCGGCGCAGTGCGGCCGCCGAGGTCGGCCTTGGTGGGTGGATTGGTACGGCGCGGTGCCTCCGGCGCCGATGACAGCGACGCGCAAATGGTCAGGCGCCCGAGCGCACGACGAGGGCGTCGCCCTGACCGCCACCCCCGCAGAGGGCGGCCACCCCGAGGCCACCGCCGCGGCGACGCAGCTCGTGGAGCAGGGTGAGAGCGATCCGGTTGCCCGAGGCTCCGACGGGGTGGCCGAGAGCCACCGCTCCGCCGTTGACATTGACCACGTCGGCGGAGATCCCCAGGTCGTCGATGGACGCCAGGGCCACCGCCGCGAAAGCCTCGTTGAACTCGAAGAGGTTCACGTCGCTCACCGCCAGACCGGCCTTGGTCAACGCCTTACGGGTGGAGCTGGAGGGCTGGGTCATCAGGCAGGTGTTCTCCGGCCCGGCGACCATCCCGTAGCTCACGACCGTACCGAGTGGTTCCACACCGAGCCGGGCGGCCGCAGCCGGCGACATCACCACCACCGCGGACGCCCCGTCGCTGATCTGCGAGGCGTTACCGGCGGTCAGCGAGCCGCCCTCGGCGAAAGCCGGCCGCAGAGGAGCCAGGGACGCGGCTGTGGTCCCGGGTCGGATCCCCTCATCGACGCTGACCACCACCGGGTCACCCTTTCGCTGGGGGACATCCACGGGCACTATCTCCTCGGCGAAGAGCCCGTCCTTGGTGGCCCGCGCCGCCCTTTCGTGCGACTCGGCGGCGTACTCGTCCTGGCGGGCCCGGGTCACCGCCGGGAAGTCGGGCATGTAGCGCTCGCTGTCCTTGCCCATGGCCTCGTGGCTGGTGGCGTCCTCGAGACCGTCGTACATGAGGGCGTCCTCGAGACGCCCGGAGCCCATGCGGTAGCCGGCCCGGGCTCCGAGGAGGAGGTGGGGGGCGCTGGTCATCGACTCCATACCGCCGGCCACCACGATGTCGGCATCACCCGCGGAGATCATGAGATCGGCCTGGTAGATGGCGTTCAGGCCCGACAGGCAGACCTTGTTGACCACGGTCGCCGGCACCGACATCGGGATACCGGCCGCCACTGCCGCCTGGCGGGCCGGGACCTGACCGGCGCCGGCCATGATCACCTGCCCCATGACCACGTAGTCGACGTCAGAGGGGGTGACACCGCTGCGCTGCAGGGCCGCGCGGATGGCGAAACCGCCGAGCTGGGCGGCCGTGAAGGCCGACAAGGCCCCCGACAGTTTCCCGATCGGCGTGCGAGCGCCGGCGACGATCACGGATCCGGGCATGAGGACTCCTAGTTGCTGGATGTTGATCCCATTCTTACCGCTCCCGTCGGCTGTCACGAGGCCCCCGAAGCGTGCCGTGGTCAACCCGGCGGCCGGCGGTACCTTGGTCACATATGGCACTGACCGAGGTTGACCACGTGGCGATAGCCGTAAAGGATTTGGAAGCGGCCATCGCCTGGTATGCCGAGACCTTCGGAGCCAGCGTGGCCCACCGGGAGGTCATAGAGCGCGACGGCGTGGAGGAGGCCCTGCTGGCGGTGGCCGACTCCTACATCCAGCTGCTCACCCCGATCCGGGAGGACTCGACGGTGGCCAAGTTCATCGCCACCAAGGGCGAGGGTATCCACCACGTCGGCTACCGGGTCGAGGACTGCGCCCGGGCCCTGAACCAGGCGGTGGAGGCCGGCGCCCGAGCCATCGACGCCCAACCCCGCCCCGGGTCGCGAGGCACTACCGTGGCCTTCCTGCACCCGAAGACGGCCTTCGGCACCCTCATCGAACTGGTTGAGGAGTGACCCGGCAGTGACCCGGACGGCCCCGGCCAACCTCAAATCCAATGACCAGTGCTGGTGCGGCAGCGGGCGCAAGTACAAGCGGTGCCACAAGGGCAGCGAGGGCCGGGTGCGGCCGGGCCGGGTCTCGCCGATGCTCACCGTCCCCGACGGGATCGTCCCCACCGACTACTACCTGACCGGCCGCCCGGCTCGCCGGGACGAGCCGATGGTCAAGTCCCCGGAGATCATCGAGGCGATGCGCCGGGCTTGCCGTATCGCCGCCGAGGTGCTGGCCGTGACCGGCGAGGCGGTGGCGCCCGGGATCACCACCGACGACCTCGACCGCATCTCCCACCAGGCCTACATCGACCGGGGCGCCTACCCCTCGACGCTCAACTACCACGGTTACCCGAAGTCGATCTGCACCTCGGTCAACGAGGTGATCTGCCACGGCATCCCCGACGACCGGCCTCTCGAGGACGGTGACATCGTCAACATCGACGTCACCGCCTACATCGGGGGGGTCCACGGCGACTGCAACGCCACTTTCCTGGTTGGTGAGGTAGACCCCGAGTCGCGCCGCCTGGTGGAGGTGACCCGTGAGTGCCGGGACCTGGGCATCGCCGCGGTGAAGCCCGGAAGGCCGCTGTCCGACATCGGCCGGGCCATTCAGGGTCACGCCGAAGTGCACGGCTACGGGGTGGTGCGCACCTTCGTGGGCCACGGGATCGGCGAGCAGTTCCACCTGCCGCCGAACGTCCCGCACTATTTCACCGAGTCGGCGTCGACCATGATGAAGCCGGGAATGACCTTCACCGTGGAGCCGATGATCACCCTCGGTTCGTGGCGGGAGAAGATGTGGGATAACGGCTGGACGGCGGTCACCAGCGACGGTCGGCGCACCGCCCAGTTCGAGCACACGCTGGTGGTCACCGAGGACGGCGCCGAGGTGCTGACCGAACTGTGATGCTCCGGTGGCGCCCACTCCGCGGGCCCGGCCGAAGGCCCCGCGGCGCGGGGTAGGCCCGGCTCAGAGGTCGGAGAAGGTCTCCGGTCCCTCGTAGAGGCGACCGTCGATGCCTACCCGCCGGGCCGCTTCCACGTTGGCGGGTCGATCGTCGACGAACACCACGTCTGCAGGGTCGGCGCCGAGCGACGTCAGAACCGCCTGGTAAGCGGTCGCCTCCGGTTTCACCGAGCGGAGCTTCCAGCTGAAGAAGCGGGGGCGGAACGGACCGAGCCATTCCAGGCCATCGATCGCCGCGCCCACCTCCCGCGGGGCGTTGGAGAACAGCGCCAGCCGGAAACCCCGGGCGGCGGCGGCGGTGGCGGCGACCACGCTCGGCCGGTGGGGGTGGAGCCACATGGCGCAGTCGACGCTCACGAGCTCGGCCAGCTGCCCGGGGCTCGGCTGGCCCCCGGGGAGCACCGAGGCCCAGAAATCGGCGGCGGTGATGTCCCCCCGGTCGTAGGGCGGGCGGTGCTCCCAGTACAGCTGGTGGAACTCGTCGTCCGTCCGGCCTTCGGCCAGGCGGCGCAGGGCGTCCCACTCCGTATCGGGTGGGGCGGTGGACAGGACCTGTCCGTAGTCGCAGACGAGCCAACGATCAACCATCACCGCAACGGTCTAGCGGATCCGCCGGAGCCTGCGAGCGGCCTGATGGTGACCGGGTCTACTCGAAGATGAGACAGCCGTCGTCGAGGTCGACCTCCGGCAGGACATCCTTCTCGGCCCAGTAGTCCTGGCTGTGCTGCCACTCCGGCCGGTCGAGTCGTTTGGGGAGCAGGTGCACGCTGCGCATGAGGTAGTTGGGGTTGAAGTTGTCCGGGTCCATCCACGCCAGGCGGGGCGCGTCGCGTTCGTCCGGTCGGAGCTGTGGCGTGACCCGCCGGGCCCCCATCTCGTCCATGTGGTGGAGGATCCGGCACACCAGGTCGCCGATGAGATCCGAGCGGAGGGTCCAGCTGGCCCGGAAGTAGCCGAATATCCATGCCAGGTTGGGGACCCCGGTGAACATGGCTCCCCGCCAGGTGACCGTCTCGGCCAGGTCGAGCGCCTCCCCGTCGATGCTGAAGGCGATGTCGCCCAAGATGCTGAGGTTGAACCCCGTGGCGGTGACGATGATGTCGGCCACCAGCTCGTCACCGGACTCGAGCAGCACCCCCTTTTCGGTGAAGCGCACGATCTGGTCGGTCACCACCGACGCCTTGCCGTTGGAGATGCCCTTGAAGAGATCGCCGTCGGGAACGAAGGCCAGCCGCTGCTGCCAAGGCCGGTAGCGGGGCGTGAAATGGGTGTCCACGTCGAAGCCTTCGGGCAGCAGCTGGCGGACGCCGTTGATCAACTCGGCTTTGACCAGCTCGGGTTGCTCTACCGACAGGCGGGTGAGCATCTCCTGGTCGTGGAGGATCTTCTTCCTCACGATGGTGTGGATCCACTCCTCGGGGATGTCGATCTCCCGGAGCGTGTCGGCCAGCTCGTTGCGGTTGGAGCCGGGGAAGAAGTAGGTGGGGGAGCGTTGCAGGACCGTGATGTGCGAGCAGTCTCCGGCCATGGCCGGGACGATGGTGGCGGTCGTCGCGCCCGAGCCGATGACCACGACCTCCTTGTCCCGGTAGTCGAGGTCCTCGGGCCAGGTCTGGGGATGGACGATCCGGCCCTGATAGTCCTCCATGCCCGGCCAGTCCGGGGTGAAACCCTCGGCGTGGCGGTAGTAGCCCTGGCACATCCACAGGAAACCGGCGCTGACCCGGAACGGCTCGGCGTCATCACCTCTGGTCCCCTCAACGGTCCACCGGGCGTCGTCACTCGACCAGTGGGCGGCGGTGATGCGGTGCTGGTAGCGGATGCAGCGGCCCAGGTCGTTCTCCTCGACGACCTCTCCCATGTACTCGAGGATCTTCTCGGCGGTGGCTATCGGAGGTCCTGTCCAGGGCTTGAACCGGTACCCGAAGGTGTAGAGGTCGCTGTCGGACCTGATCCCCGGGTACCGGTGGACGAGCCAGGTGCCCCCGAAGCTCTCCAGCCCCTCGAGGACCACGAAGGTCTTCCCCGGGCACTGCTGCGACAGGTGGTACGCGGACCCCACCCCCGAAATCCCGGCGCCCACGATCACCACGTCGAAGTGCTCGATCTCCTGTGCGGCTCGGGTCATCGTCACCACCTCCCTGCAGGTGCCTACCATCCCGGCGCCCGGAGGTCCAGGGCCGTTGGTAGGCCACCCCCCCCCGGGGCGGACTTCCTGGGCCCGCTTCGCGGGTCGGGGCGGGCCGGCCCGCTATCGCCCCTAGGTTTCGAACACACGTGCGACGCGGAGGCCGTTTTGCAGCCGTTCTGACGCGGACCACCTTGTAACCCGGTGACAAGGGTGACAAGCCGACCCCCGAACCCCATGCCATCCGGTTGCATACCGGCGTAGGTCACGCTGAGCCTGAAATGCGGTATAGCGGCGCCGGCCGGGCCGGAAAGCCCAGTGTTCAGCGCTGTTTTTGGGCCAGGGCGGCCAGCTCGGCGTCGCTGACGTCGCGTACCACCGGCTGCTCGGTCTGGATGAGGATGGGCGCTGCGTGAGGAATGCTGGATGAGGTTCAGCTCCCTCCGCCGGCGAGGTACTCCTCCCACCGTTGCACTGCCTCTGCTTTCGTCAGCACGGCTATCTCGTTCTCGCTGAGTCCGACTTTGCGTATGAGGTTCCGCACGAGCTTCGCGTCGAGGACCTCGCCTTCCGGGGTGCGAGCCGGCGGCTGCGGTCGAGGCGGCAAGACTCCGTCCTCCACGCAAGCCCAGAAGTCCTCCTCGCTGACAGCGAGCTGATCCCGGAAGATGGCAGCGACCAGCTTGGGGTCGTTGATCTGCCCGGACCCGTGGGACACCCGACTGGTCAGAACGTCCCCGGTGGGCAGGGTCAGGTTGTAGCGGTGATGGTCACCGGTCTTGCCGGACCCTCTGGCCGTGCCTTTCTTGGTCCAGCCTTCGGTCTCGACAAACTTGCGATGGGCCGAGTGGGTGAGAGGCCTCACTCTTCGCCGAAGACAACCCGGCGCAGCTCGTCACGCTCACCGGCGAACATCAAGACCCGTTCGACCAGGCCCGCGTTGGCCTTGTGGTTAGGAGCGAGACGCAGTTCGGACACCCACGCCTCCGCATAGTCGACCAGGGCGTCAAGGAAGTCCTCTTCGGCTTCGTCGTAGGAGTCGCCGACGCCGTGCACTGGGACGCCGTCGATCCACATCGAGGTTTGACCGTCGGAGAAGCTGACGTTCACGTCGAACGGATGCTGGACGGCGAGCGCTGCGTCGAGAACATCGCGTTCGACGAGGACCATGGTGGAGTTCCGGCGCAGTACCGCCACCCCGCCGCTCTCCGCCCTGTCCATCAGCTCCTTGAAGTGGTCGCGGGCCTCCCGGGCCTTGAACTGATGCGTCAAGGCGAACGAAGCACGGGGATCAGCTCGGGAGGTCACATCAACTATGGTACCA
>JAKCDU010000010.1 GCA_021838445.1 Actinomycetes bacterium
CACCTGGGCGGCGTCGGCCCCGGGTAGTGCGCCCGGCACCGGGAGCAGCCTCCCGTCGTACCCGTCCGGCACCCCCGAAGCCCCCCTCATCGCCGGGATCGGGGCCTACGGGGCCCAGCCGACCTTCACCCTCCCCCTCGCCAAACAGAACACCACCCAGGCGCTCACCTTCGAGCTTCTCACCACCGACGGGTCCGAGATCAAGACCGCCACCACGACCGTAACGGTCCTGCCCCCACCGTCGCCTCCGCCCACGCCTCCCGCCCTGTGCTTCCGGCCCTTGCCCACGGGCGGCGCCACCCTCGCCTCGACGGCCTGCCTGGCCCCCGGTACGGTTCCTGCGCCCGACGCCGTCCTCGTCGTCGGGCCGGCCGATACCACCACCCCGACCAGGGACGCCGCCAACCACGCTCTGCTCTACACCTGGTCGGTGAGCGATCCCGCCGGGCTCAACCTGCTGCAGGGGAGCTACTTCGGCGCTGGCGGCGACTACCACGTGATCGTCTGGCCGGCCGGCCTGGCCCAGATGACCATGACGGCGGCGGTGACCAACGGGCAGCTCGATGGGCAGGGCCACCAGGAGATCGTCGCCGATCCGGTGAGTCTGGGAACGGCGCCCCCCGCCCTGTCGATCTCGGTCAGCCCGCCCCCTGGGCCGGTCGCGGCCGGCTCTACCGTGAATCTCACGGCCAACCTGGCCAACGCCAGCGTCGGAGCGCAGACGACCGCCCTCACTTGGACCCAGACGGCCGGCCCGTCAGTCACCGCAGCGACCTCGTCGGGCACCGCTTTCTCCTTCACCGCCCCCGCCCCGACCAGCCAAGCCGCCACCGTCACCTTCCAGGTAACGGGCCTGCGCGGCACCGGTCCGGGCGCCACCGCGGCGCTGGCCACCGTGACCGTGGCCCTGGTCGCCGCGACACCCCTCTCCCTCACCGTCAACGGCGCCACGCTGCAGGTGGGCGGCGGCGGGACGGTCAGCTTCACGGTGACAGCCGCGGGCGGGCGCTCCTCCAGCTACACCTACAGCGGATCGGTCAGCGGGGGTGGGGGCAGCCTGACCAACTCGGGCAACAGCTTCACCTACACGGCGGGCTCCGCCTCGGGCCTGACGGAGCTGTCGGTCTCGGTGAGCGACGCAGCCGGGGAGTCGACCAGCGCCACCGTCCCCGTGACGGTCGGGACGCCCCCGTCCTCCAGCGGCTCGGGCTGTGCCGCCACGGGCCTTTTGACCCAGGCCATCGCCGCCCTCAGCGGCGGAAAGGACCCGACCGTCTCGGTCGCCGGCTTCACCTTCGATCTCGGCCTGGCCGAGACCAGCCCGGCGGCGGGAAGCTGCGGGACCGGCGTCACCAGTCTCACCTTCGACGCCGGCAAGGCCGCCCTCGGGCCCTTCACCCTGGCCAACGCCAAGGTGACGGTCACCACGACCGATCTCACCGTCGCCAGCGGCAGCCTGACCGCGCCCGCCGCCTGGGGACTCGGCACGGCCACGGTCAGCACCCCTATCGATATCAACCTGGCCGCCGCCACCGTCACCGGGGGGTTCACCTGGACCTCCGGCTTCCCGTGGCTCGGCTCGGGAGGGTTCATCTCCAACCCATCCGCCACCCTCAGTCTGAGCGGCGCCGAGGTCCTCAACCTGGCCGCCAAGGCGACCGTCGCCGGCGGGGCGGCCACCCTCAAGGCCACCGTTCCCATGGCGGGTACCGGGTTCACCGTCACCGTCACCGTCACCGGCGCCCAGGCCCTGGGACTGAATGGCAGCGGCACCGGAACCCTCACGGTCGGCTCGGCCGGGGTCACCGGCCAAGTGGCGCTCTCGCTCAGCACCACCCAGCCCGTCGTACTCGCCGGTGACGTCTACCTGACCTCCGCCGGAGCCACGCTCACCTGGTCGCCATCGGGGCTCACCGTCGCGGCGTCGGCGTGGATCGGCGGGACCGACGGTTCCCACGGCGGCATCGCCCAGGTGAACCTGGCGGGCGCCTACACCGACTCCAGCGACTGGTCACTCACCGTCACCCTGGCCCACCTCAGCCTGCCCTCGTGGTTGCCCAACGTCTCGGTCTCGGGGGCCAGCACGGCGGCCGGGTCGGTCACCGACGCCGGGGGTACGATCACCTTCGACATCAGGGCCAACCTGGTCGGGTCCTGGGGTATCGGGCCCACGGTCAGTGGCTCCACCCAGCTCATCGACGTCACCAACCTGACCGCCGAGCTGTCCAACGGCCCGCCGCCGGCCCAGTGCAGCAGCCTGAGCGGGGTGTGGCTGGCCGTCGGCGGTAGCGCGACGGTACAGATCCCGGTATCGGGGGCACCGCCCGCCACCTTCACCACCGAGGCCTGCGCCGCCCCCGGCTCCGACACCTTCAGCCTGGTCTCCACGGCCAACTTCGCCCACTGGGCCCCCATACCCAACGTCCCCGTCACCCTCGACGGCGCCTCGCTCAACCTCCAGTACGCCAACGGCAACGTGTCGTTCACGGTGGGCGCTACCGCGTCGGTCAAGGGGGTGCAGGGCAACGCCGTCCTCTCGTTACTCCCGGGGGGCGGCGTCCTGATCGGCGTGTCGATACCGAACCTGTCCGGCCTGGGGGTACCCCTTCCGGCCGGCGCGGTCATCTTCTCCACAGCCACCGTCGCCGACCTGTCGACGGTGGCCGGCCTGCCCGCCGCCCTCGGGGTGAGCGCGGCCGCCCTGAGCGGGCTCGAGGTGGCCCAGGACGGCCTCCTGGCCATGGCCGACTTCCAGATCCCCACCTCGTTGACCAGCGTGCTCCAAAGCGCCAACCTGCCGGCCCCGTCTGACCTCACCCTGTCGGTCGACCTCGACGCCAGCGGGATTCCCGTCATCACGGGCAAGCTGGCCTTCGGGGCCAACGGCTACACCATCTTCCAGTCCTGCGCCCCCGGCGCGGCGGGGTGCAACCCGACCAGACTGGCCCTGGCGTCGGTCAACCTCCAGCTCTCGCTGGCCGGGGCGTTCGGCCTCGGTGCCACCGCGGCCATAACGCTTCCGACCCCGGGGTCCGACCCCACGGCGTCGAGCACCATCGACCTCACGGCCGAAGTCACCATCGACCTGGTGGCCCAGTCGATCACAGCTTCCTTCTACACCACCGGGAACCTGGTCAACGCCTTCGGGATAACCGGGCTGACGCTCGGCAACCTGGCTATCCAGGGTGGGATCGTCTTCAACCCTCCACCCGCTCCGCCGACGCCGAGCATAGGCTTCGCCGCCACCATCCAGACCATCCCATGCTCGTGGGCGGCGACGATCGGTGACCACGAGGACGGCTGCACCGGCTCGGGCGGGACTCCCATCTTCGATGCCAACGCCGAGCCGATGGCCATCGCCGTCAACATCTCCGAGAAGGCGCCCGTCTTCGCCCTGCAGATCGGAGTCCCCAACAACAACCCGGTCCTGCAGTTCGGCTCGGCCCTCACCGTCGACGACGCCAGCCTGGTCATCGCCCCGCTCGGCGGCCAGATCGGCAACTACATCTACCCGATCGGCTTCAGCCTCCGCTTCGACGGCCAGGTCATGGGCACCAAGGTCGCCGTGCAGGCCGCCGTGGACCCCCTGGCCGCCAGCGTCACGGCCAAGGTCCAGGTCGGCACGGCCAACCTCGGGATCGTCACCCTCGACTCCACCGAGTTCGATTTCAAGGCTGACCCGACCGACGGGATCGACCTGAGTTTCACGGGTGGGCTCAACCTGGGCGGCGATGGCACCCTCACCGCCACCGCATCGGCCAGCGTCTCGCCGAGCGGTATCGCCTCGGGCCAGCTCCCATCCTTCAGCCTGACCGCTTCGGCCGCCAACCTGAACTTCGGCTCCGCTCTGACCATCAATCAGTTCAACCTCACGGCGTCGGGGCAGCTCGGGTCGGCCAGCACGCCGGTCCCCCAGCTGCAGCTCGAGGCATCCGGCCAGGCGACGGTGCTCCAGCACACCCTCGCCCTGTCCGGCGGCATCGACTTGACGCCTGGCCTCGGCGTGACCGGGGCATCGCTCTACGCCAACCCGGGCCCAATCACCTTCGGGCCCGGAGGAGCGACCATCTCCGGACCGGGTTGCACCAGCATCGCCCTGCTCGACTTCCCCGGTCCCTGCGTGGGAGCCGCCTTCGACCCGCTGTCGTCCAACCCGCTCACCGTCACCCTCGACGGCACGGCCAGCGCCAACGGAATCGTGGCCACCTTCGACGGCACCGTCGACAACACCGGCCTGACCCTGACCAACGCCTCGGTCACCCTCGGCTCTCCCTCCGATGACATCGACGCCACCGTTGCGGTGTCCGGGCATCTCTATTTCGGTACGGGCCTGGGCGGCGTCAAGGTCGTCGACCCGAGTGGCCAGTCGGTCCAGGTCCAGCAGGGCGATTTCGACCTCACCGGCTCGTCCCAGCTGTCGGTGGCCGGCATCGCCGTGTTCGTGAACGTCAACGTCGGCCACCTGGGCAGCGAGATCTTCGCCTCGGGTCAGGGCGACGTCACAGCCGCGGGTGCCTACGCCTCTATCGGCGGCAACTTCTCCGATGACAGCGGGAGCTTGCAGTACTCGCTGAGCGCCAACGGCGACATCGTAGGGATCGGCGGCTACGACGTGGTGAGCGCCTCACTTACCTTGTCCAACGCCACGCAGGGACAGCTCGACATCGCCGGCAGCTTCAACCTGGGACCGATCGCGTCGGCCAACTTCAAGGGATGGTTCTACACCGACGCAAGCGGCCAGGACGTCTTCGACGTGGCGGGTTCGGGCAGCGCGTCAATCGCCGGGGTCAACGTCGGCGGGCAGGTGGAGATCTCCGACGTCAATCCCTCCGGTGGTGTCTCGGCCACCGTGAGCCTCAACGGCAACTGGGACAGCGACATCTCGTTCGTGGCCGCGGCCAGCTTCGACACCTACGGCGACTTCTGCGCCAGCGGGACTGCCTCGGTCGGATCCGTTAGTGGCACTGCCAGCTACTGCTCACCCGACCCGCAGTCGGGCGATCCGGGCAGCATCGGGCTGTCCTTCACCTATGCCGGGGTAACGGCCACCGGCAGCGCCGCCGGGGAGGGCTGGGACGTCTCGATCGGCTCGCAGAACCCGGGCAGCTTCGACCTGCCCGGCGCGGCCGGCCCCTTCAGCGCCGAGGTCAGCGCCAACTGGTCGTGGAGCCTCGACGTCAACGAGAACTCGGGGGTGACCCTGTCAGCCCAGGGCAAAGGCACGGCCCAGGGCTGCGTCAGCTACCTCCTCGGAAGCACCTGCGCCAGCGTCGGTGCGACAATCAGCGGCACGGTCGCGTCGGACGGGAGCAGCCAGGCGTGCGCCAGCGGCACCGTCGTGAACACCACCGTGGAAGTCTGCGCCGACGACACCGGTATCTATTTCACCCAACCTTCCTCACTGACATGACTGCTCACACCCTCTTCCGCTTCCTGCACCGGCCTCTGACCCGCTGGGTGGTTGCCCCGGCGGCCGTCGTCGCCCTTACCGCGTCGGTCCTCGGTGCCACGGGCACCATGCCCCGGGTGCTGCGCGACCTGTCGCTGGCGTCCAACCCCACCCCACCGGCCAATGACGCCTTCACCTCGGCCAGCCCGATCGGCGCGACCGCCTCCTTCAGCGGCGACACCACCGGCGCCACCACCGAGGTGGGTGAGCCGAACGTGGCCACCGGCGACCAGACCGTCTGGTACTCCTGGACCCCTGGCGCTCCCGGCACCGCCTACTTCGTCCCCGGGGGATCGGCCCCCCTGCCCAAGGTGCGGGTCTACACGGGCAGCGGCCTCGCCTCGCTGACCGAGGTGGACACCCAGGGCACCAGCACCGGAACAGCATCGATCGACGCCCTGTCCGGTACGACCTACCGGATCCAGGTCGACGCACCGGCCGGCGAGGCCGGGGCCTTCTCCTTCGACCTGCTCCAGCCCGACAGCGGGGCGCCGCTCAACGACGACTTCTCCAACCCGACCTCGCTCGAGCAGGCCGTCAACGCCCGCATCGCCGGCACCGGCACCAATCCGGTCGGCTCGGGGAGCACCGAAGGGGCCACGGGCCAGGCCGGGGAGCCGGGTAACCCGACCCACTCGGTCTGGTACGACTGGACGGCCCAGGTCGGTGGGGGTTCGGTCACCTTCACGGTGGCCCCGACGACCGCCGGGGCCCATCTCCAGATCGCCGCCTTCACCGGCTCGGCGGTCAACACACTGGCGCCGGTCGGCACGCCGGCCACAGCGACGACCACCGTGACGGTCGCGCCGCAATCGGGCGTCACCTATCTGCTGCAAGTGTCAGGGGACCAGTCCTACTTCGACATCTCGGCCGACGAGTCGGGCCTCACCGGGCCCGACACCGTGGCCCCCACGGTGACCTGCACGCCCGCGACGGGCTGGCACTCGGCCAATGTGTCGGTGCCCTGCACGGCGTCCGACAGCGGGTCGGGGCTGGCCGACCCCTCGCAAGCGGCATTCGACCTGATCACCTCGCTGCCTGTCGGCGCCGCCTCGGCGACCGCCTCCACCAATTCCGTGACCGTCTGCGACAAGGCCGGCAACTGCGCCCTGGCCGGCCCCTACACCGTGGAGATCGACCGGGCCGCCCCGACCGTGACTTGCTCGTCGGTGCCGACCACCTGGTCAGCCGGCCCGGTCAACGTCGAGTGTGATGCCACCGACGGGCCGAACGGCTCGGGCCTGGCCGCTCCGGCCGACGCCACCTTCACGCTCACGGCGTCCATTGCGCCAGGCACCGAGAGCTCCTCGGTCGCTTTCGATACCCACGGCCCCGTCTGCGACAATGCCGGCAACTGCACCGCGGTTCCGACGCCCCCAGCAGCCCGGATCGACATGGCCGCCCCGGTCGTCCACTGCGATCCGCCTCCCCCGGGCTGGCACTCGGGGGTGGTGCTGACCTGCACGGCCAGCGACGCCGGGTCCGGACTCGAGAAGTCGGCCGACGCCTCCTTCACCCTCAGCGACGACGTCCCCCAAGGGGTGCAGACCGCCAACGCCACCAGTGGCACCCATCAGGTGTGTGACCTGGCGGGCAACTGCACCACCGTCGGACCCATCGGGCCGATCGAGGTCGATCGCGAGCCCCCGCACATCACCTGCACCGCCCCGACGGGCTGGATCAAGGGCAACACCGCCACCGTGCCGTGCACGGCCAGCGACGCCGGGTCCGGCCTGGCCCCGGGCACCCCGGCCAGTTTCGACCTGACGGCCAACATCACCCCCGGGACGGAGGGCTCCACCTCCACCGGCACGCGGCAGATCTGCGACGCCGTCGGCAACTGCGCCACGGCCGGCCCCTACCCCGTCCAGCTCGACGACCACGGACCTCAGGTCTCCTGCCAGCCGACACCCACCGCCTGGCAGGAAGCCACGGCGTCCGTCACCTGCACCGCCACCGACGGCGGGTCGGGTCTCGCCAATCCCGCCGACGCCGCCTTCACCCTCACGGCCACCGTCGCGGCCGGCTCCGCCTCGTCGTCGGTGCCGATGCCCCAACGTCAGGTCTGCGACACCGTCGGCAACTGCACCGAGACACCAGCGCTGGCCCCCGCTCAGATCGATGACCAGACTCCGCTGGTAACCTGCGTCAACCCGTCGCCGGGGGTACACCACGGTGAGGTGGTCGTCACCTGCACGGCCACCGACCAGGGCGGTTCCGGCCTGGAATTCCCGGCAGACGCCTCCTTCACGCTGGAGACCTCGGTGGGCGCCGGCAAGGCAGACAGCGCGGCGGTGACCGATTCCCACCCGGTGTGTGATGCCGTCGGTAACTGCGTGACGGTCGGGCCTCTCGGCCCCTACGACGTCGATCGCACCCAGGGCGGTGAGCCGCCCACCCTGACGGCCCCGCACCAAATCCACGTCCACGCCGAGGTCCCCTCGAGTCGTGGTGAGGCCGCCAGCCTGGGGAGCGGGGGTGTCCCGGTCCCCTACGCGCTGCCCGACGGCTCCAGTCCGAGCGGGCTGCCCACAACGATCGGCTGCAACCCTTCGCCCGACGCTTCCTTCCCCTACGGGACCACCCCGGTGGTCTGCACCGTCGAGGACACCGACGCGCAGTCTTCGACGTCGGTGGTCGACGTGGTCGTCACCCCGGAGAGCGGGCTGGCGCCGCAAGGTACCCCCATCCCGGGCAACCCGTTCAACTTCGCCGGCGACGGGTTCGCGCCGGGCTCCAACGTCGACTTGGTGCTCGACGGAGTCATCCTCGGCACTACGACGGCCACCGGGTCGGGCACCTTCAACACGTCCTTCGTCCTGCCGGCCGGCACCGCTCCGGGCCCCCACACCCTCAACGCCGCCGGGCTCGGGACCGACGGCCAACCAAACCTGGTGGTGGCCCCCCTCGCCGTGGCGCTCGAAGCCGCACCGGTGACCACGACCACTGCCCCCCCGACCAATGCGCCCCCGACCACTGCACCCCCGACCACTGCGCCTCCGACGGCTACCCAGCCGACGACGACCACCCCTCCGACGCCGACCTCGGGCCCGGCGGGCTCCTCGCCGACCATCCCGGCGGCCGGCTCGGGAGCCCTGGGCCCGGTCACTGCGTTCACCTCCGCACCTTCAAGCCTTTCCCCGCCGACCACCTCCCCCAAGCCGACCTCGCCGGGAGGAGTCACCCACTTCGGCGGCGGGGCCCCCCAGCACAGTGCCTCCGGACCCCTCCATCCGATCCCCCATGGCGGATCATCGCAGTGGTGGCTCGCCATCGTCGCGGCGGGGCTTGTCGCCGGGGCCGTCGTCCTGCTCCTCATTCGCCGCCGGCGCATCCTCTGAACCGGCGGCCTCCGCATGGAGGACCAGAGGGCCTGGGAGATTCTGCGAGCTCGGCCCGTCACCAAAGCCAGGGCGGTTAGAGGCGACGCCAGCACGACCTGGAGCTCGGACCCTGAGAGGTGATTCGCGTCCCGACGCCCTACCGACCCGCCGGGTCCTGACCGAACAGGAGCGCAGACCCTACGCTCCCAGCGTTCACCGGACCGCCGAGCAGCAAGGTGGTGGAATCCCTCTCGGTGTCGTACCAGGCCAGAACCGGCCCCCCGGCACACGGGTAGGAGCCGGTCAGGGCGAGACGGTCACCATAGGAGCCGATCACGTAGATCGAGTCGGATCGGTCCAGACCGGGGACGGCGACCGGTGTGGTCGTAGTCTCACCCGGGGCCAGCTTGGCGACACCCAGCACACCGCACCCGAGCTCGTCCTGCACATAGGTACCCGTGGGCAGGTTCCAGGCGTCGAGGTCGCCATCGTCCCCGTTGGAGATCCCGGCGGCCGAGGTGGTAAGCGCCGTGGGCGTACCGCCGTCGGTCGGGACCAGCCACAGCCGGGGTAGGCCGTCGCCCGAGCAGGAGGCCAGGGCGACGGTTGCGGTCCACCACCGGGTCGGATGACACGACCCGGCAGCCGGCGGGACCGGGATGGCCCGGGTCGGCGTGCCGTCATTGGCGACCAGCTCGAAGCCGCCCGAGGTGGTGAGGAGCACGGCGCTGCCGTCAGGGGAGTCCAGGTAGCCACCGGTCGTCGATCCGGCGCCGGGGTAGCTGACCGGGTAGCTGAGTTGCATGGCGCCGGACAGGTCGAAGCGACTGACCGCGACGGGCGAGGATGGGGGCGTGCCGGGCGTGGCTGGCGATCCGTCGAGGATGGCCAGACCGGAGGGTCGGGTGAAGTCGACCTCACCGTCGCCGGCGGGCAGGGCCAGGGGGCTGATCGACCCCTTCTCCAGGTCCAGCAGCTCGTAGTCGTTGGTCCCTGGAACGGTGATCTTCGGCACCTGCAGCAGCGCCCGTCGGCCATCACCTGACCAGGCGGCGAGGTATCCCGAGCCGAGGTCGCCTCCGCTCATCACCCGGTAACGGCCGCCGGCCGGGTCGATGAGGAACAACGTGGGAGCCAGGCCGACATCGGTGGAAGCAGCCGGCGTGGTGGTGGTCGTGACAGAGGTCGCCGGCCCGCTGGTGGACCAGAGGGCCAGGATCCATCCTGGCCCGACTTCCAACCAGGGGATGGCGCCCGGTCCGGCCTCCTGGCCGGCCCCGAGCAGAGGAAGGGTAGTGGTGGTCGTCGCCCGCAGTGAAGTTGTCGTGGTCGTCGCCCCACCGATCGCACTCGCACCACCGGGGCTCGTAGGGCTGGAGCTACCATCAGCCGACTTGGCAGGCTTCGACGCCGAGCAGCCCGAGGCGACCAGAAGCGCCAGTCCGGCCACCCAGCCCAAGCGGCGCCCCCTCGGGTCACGCCTTCCCACCTCTCGAAACTACCCGCTAAGGGCTCCCGTCGAGCGAGGGGTTGGCCGAAAGGTCATACCCCAGCGTGCGTCACGAGCCGAATCGCAAACTCTCACAAATTCCCACGGCCATGGAGGCCCGGTCCTCGGAGTCGTCAGCGGGCCAGATGATGTGGACGAGGACCACCTCACCGGCTCTTGCCATGACAACCACCACCGCGTCCACCAATTCGCCGGTCACCGTCTGGAACTTGACGCGAGCAGCTCTCGCCTCGTTAGCTCCGACGATGGGAACCGCTCCCATGATCGCTACGTCGGCACCGCGCTCGACGCTGAGAGTGCCGAGGTTGGTCGCCATGACCAGATCGGCCGCCTCTGCGCATCCCTCTGCCTCCTCGGGAGGCAACACTGCCTGGGCCATGACGTACGTACCGTCGGGTGCCATCCACCGCCGTCTGCCGCCGTCGTCGTCGCCCAGCGATGCGAACTCAGCCGGCAATTCCAAGATGATCTCGTCGACTCCGCT
Source organism: Actinomycetes bacterium (assembly GCA_021838445.1). GTDB lineage: Bacteria > Actinomycetota > Acidimicrobiia > Acidimicrobiales > Palsa-688 > JAKCDU01. The sequence goes on from JAKCDU010000010.1 coordinate 10,767, forward strand.
CACTGCGGTTGCACCGCCACGTAATCACCGTTGGGTGGCTTGACGTAGATGCTGTTGTAGCTGACGTTGGTATCCGAGACGCTGACCGAACCGACCCCGAAACCGACACCGGCTTGGTGGCCGCTCGACGTCCCCTTCTCGACGACCACGGTCGACGCGTCGTAAAGCTGGTGATACGCCTGAGTAGCCCCAGCGGAGTTGCCCGTCTGCAGGTCCTCGACAAGCCTCGCCGCCGCAGCCGCATTCTGCGGGTTGCTCAGGTCGACGGTCATCTTGAAGCTTCCGGCAGCACCCTGCAGGTCGGGGGGAGGAGCCAGCTGGCTGACCACGCCAGGAAGGTCAGTTACGGTCCCCTCGGCGGTGAATTTGCCCGACAGGGTAAAGTTGGACATCTGGTTGTCGGGTCCCCAGGTGACTGCCGCCGACACATCGCCAGACGCTGCTCCAGCAAAAGGCCCCATTCCGGCATAGCCACTGCCCGACGCCGACACAGTCGCGGTAGTGGTGTCCTGCACCGTGTCATGGGAGATCGAGGCTCCGGCCTGAATGCTCGCCGTGGCCCCGTCCATAGCCCCGTACCCGGGGCCAACCGACACACTGGCCTTATCGCTCAGCGTGCCGCTGACCACATTCGACGTCAGATCGCCCTTGTAGCCACCGAGATATTGAGCCACCTGTGTCGACAGCACAGCGGCGGGACCAGTCCCAAAGACGGGAAGATAGCCGATATCCTGCCAGCCCAGCTGAGGCGTAGCCGCGTGGAGCAGGCCCCTCTCGAAGGCCTTGGCCTGAGCCATATTGGCAAACGTGTACGTTGCCGCGTCACCGACTCCCGCGGTGGCGGAAGCCGAGGCTCCGGCAGCCGTTCCATCCCACTGCACTCCCACACCTCCATACACCTTGCCACCAACTTGTACCGAGACTGATCCGTCGGCGTTGGTCGTCTGGACGAACTTCAAGTTGCCTCCCCCGACTACGACTTCACCGGCCTGGGCCGAAACCGACATCGTGGAGCGCTTGACCGGGATACTACTGTCCATCTCACGGGCCATCGCCGCACTGACCTGCTTGCGGGCCGATGAAGGCAGCCCTCGAAGCGCAAGCAAAGACGCCGGTGCCAGCGCCTCGAGCTGGCTCTGCTCTGTGGGAGACAAGGAACTCCACCAAGCGGCTTGCTCTGCCGGGCTTTTACCCATTTGGCTCTGTACGAGCTTCTGATCGGCGGCCAGGATAGGGCTCGCCAGGCTGAGCAAGCCCAGCATCATTCCCGCAGTCGGCCCAAATCCCGAGCCGACCATGCCCTGGCCAATCGATACAAGACCGGTCAGTGAGGCCGCCGAGCTGGCCTTGACCTGCTGAGCAGCTTTGGCCCTGAGGTAGGAGGAACACGCGTCGAGGGAGCTGGCCGCCCTGGCTATTGACGGAGCCCACTGGTTGCTCCAGTCGGAGCGAAAGCGGTCGGCCTCCGGACCGTGCCACTGGGCTGCGAGGAGGGTACGAGTGATACCGACCCGGACGTTTTGCAGGCTCTGGCTCGACACGACGAACCGTTGGGCCAGAGCATCGAGCTCGGTGGGATCAGCACCGATGAAGGAGGACAAGTTGCTTACCTCAGCTTTCGTTCACAGGTAGAGATCCGCCAGCGGCACCCGCTGTCGAACGCAGGTGCCGCCGGCTCGACCAGTCGGCTCTGCCGCTCCGCCGGAGGTCCCATCCGGTGCCTCAGACTGACGAACCTCCAGCCGACGAAGCTTGCTCCTGCTGCTGTACCTTCTGCATCAGGTACTGCTGCTCCTGTTCGAGGACCTGAGCGACTCCCCGCAGCGACGCCACGTGGGTTCCATTCCACTCACCGGAGAACTGCTGCTGGTCAGGGCCGACCCACTGGGTGGTGCTCAGGGCCGACGTGATGGTCTGGATGATGCTGTTGATTTGGCTGGCAGCCGAGTTGAACTGGTGAGCGAGGCTGGTTACCTCGCCGGGATCCATTCCCAGGAATGACATTCTCTTGTTCTCCTAACCCTGGTTCCAATTTTCTCATGTACGTGGACTGTTTTGCGGCTGATCAGAATGTAGGGTCGATTCCCCCTTTCGACAACGGGGAGAAGTCCCCACCCGAGGATCCGTCCGCCAATGCGACCTGCACAACCTCGCAGCGACCACTGCGGCTAACCAAGAGCCCTCTGCCCGCCGAGAAATCGGAACGCCGCGACCTGGGGAACTGGGCTCGCAAGATGGCCCCGTCGAGCTGTTCGGGCTGCAATATCAGCCCTGACCTCCCGCTTCGAACGGCCATTATCAGCGGGAAAGTCGAGCTCATGGTACTTGTCTCACCCTCAGCGATTACCAGGTGTCCTCCGGAGACAAGCTTCTTCACCATTTCCTGGAGGGCGAAGTCAGCAGTTCCACCCAGCAGTTCGGGAACCGCCTCTATGAACACGGCAGCAACACTCCTCGGGCTGCTTCCGGACCCGGACCGACCCAGGAGGTCAGGCAGCCGGTTGGCCAAAGCCATGATTTGATCATCGGTCTGGGCTTTCTCCTCCCATCCCTGCCAGTCGGGGAGATCCGAAGCTGTCTGTCCCATGTAAAACATGCGAACACCGCTGTGCCACCTGCGCAGCGAGACCGCCAACGTCAGTAGCGTCTCCGAGCGCCCGCTGAGAGGCGGCCCGGCGACGACGAAGGTGCCTGCCGCCTCGAACGGCACCGCAGCCAGAGTCGCTCCTGACAGTCCGACCACCGGCATTCCCCCTACCTCGGTCGGCAGATCTGCGAGCTTCACCTGCTCAGCCAAACGCTCGATGCGACGGGCGGGTCCTATTCCTGCTTCGCGCATCGACTCCGCGAAACGCTCGACAGCCTTCGCCTGATTCACGACATCGGCCTTACCTCCGAGAACTGCCACCTGGATTTCGGATTCACTGAGCAATCCGCGCCCGGGGGGACTCTTGGCATCGAGTACGTCGGGTGGGAGGCCGGCCAGTACGTAGTCAGAGGGATCAGCCAGACGCAGCACCACCCGCCGCTGCACCTGAGTGGCCAGGGTAGTGGGCATGGCCCCCATCCGGTCGGCGGTCAAAATCACATGCACTCCGACCGGCCGCCCGTCGGCGGCGATACCGATGAACGCCTCTAGGAGCCGGTTGTGCTCTGTTGCCTCGAAGGCCGATCGCATCGCTCCCATGCCGTCGACCAGTACGAGGATGCGGGCCTCGTCATGGACACCTGTCAGGCGACGGTAATCGGTGATCGTGCCAGCATTCGCCTGGGAGTAGAGAGCCGCCCGTTGGTCGATGGTCGTCCGCAGCATCTGCAGCAGGCGGGTGATCCTCTCCGTGTCGGATCCCGAGATGATGCTGCCGACGTGAGGGAGGCCGTCCAGCATCTGTAGCCCGCGAGCACCGAAGTCGATACCGTAAACAGCACACGGGCCACCCCGCACGGTGAAGCCGGCAGCTATGGCCAGCGTGCGGAGAAACGTGCTCTTTCCCGCCCCCCCGGTTCCGAGGACGGCCATGTTCCCGTCCTGATCGGGGTAGAAGGCCACCGTCGGCTGAGCTTGGTTCTCCGGGTCGTCACGCACCCCGAACACGAGCACATCATCTCGACGAGGTGATGGCAGCCTGGCCAGGTCGTACACAGCTGCCAGTTCGTTGAGCCATGGGATTCGGGGATCATCTATCTCTGCGGCCCGGTGTGCTTCGCAAATGTTGGCCACGATGCGCTGGATGTCCGTAGGGCCGAGGTCATCGGAGACGTCATTGGCGACCGACGGAGGTGGCTCGATGGTCCGAGCTGGAGAGAATCCGAAGGTGGACACCTCCAAGCGCGGCAGGGGCTCACGGTCGCTGGTCCAACCTCCGACGTAGGCCGACTGGAAGGGGATCAGCTTGGAGGGCCCGGTGCGGGACACGGCCCGGCCTGGCACCCCCGGATCGAACGCCGCCGCTTCTGCGCTACCGAGAACATCGGTGCTGTCGCCCTCATCGGCCATTCTGAGGGCCAACCTCAGGTTGGTGTTCGCCCGCAGATTGTCCTTGATGACTCCAGCGGGGCGCTGCGTGGCCAGGATCAGGTGGAGCCCAAGAGACCGACCCCGCTGCGCCACGTCGACCACACCGTCGACGAACTCGGGAACTTCGCCAACGAGGGCTGCGAACTCGTCTACGACGATGATGAGACTAGGAGGCGCCTCGGGGTCGCTCAGACGCTCTAGCTCCAAGAGGTCCTTGGCCCGCTTGCGATGGAGTATCTGCTCTCGGTGACGGAGCTCAGCTTTTAGCGATGTGAGTGCCCGGCGCACCAGATGGGGACTGAGGTCGGTTACCAGTCCAACGGTGTGCGGAAGATGAACGCAATCGCTGAAGGCCGAGCCTCCCTTGTAGTCGACAAGAAGGAACGTAACTCGCTGCGGACTGTTGGCCACTGCCATTCCGAGGATCCAGGACTGGAGAAGCTCGCTCTTACCCGATCCGGTGGTGCCTCCCACCAGGGCGTGTGGCCCATTGGCACGAAGGTCCAGTACGTGGGGTCCGGCGACGGAGGCGCCTACCACCGCTCTCAGGGTCCCAGGTCGACGGATTACCGAACCGGCTGCGTAAGGTCCCGTGAGGATGGAGTTGCTCTGCTTCCACTTATCGAGCACAGCTTCGGGGAGGGTGGCCAGGTCCGACCCGGACAGCGTCAGCAGGGAGACCGACCGCGGCAGATCCCCCTGGGCGTCGTCAGATGCCGACGCGTCAGTCACCGGAGAGAGAGAGCAGGCCACGCTGAAGGCCGTCTCTTCGGTCAAGGTCTCCACTTGAAGCGGTTCAATGGTCGAACCACCTCGAACGAAGCCCGCCCGGCTCGCCTCTGCATCGATCTGGATCTCTACAAAGGTCCGGCACGCAGCCGGCAACTCGCTAACAGCCGACGACAACCACAAGACGTGAACCCCTACCGCCGCTCCTCGGTCGGCAACGCTGACGGCGCGGCTGCGGTCCACAGGGGCGTCGTCTTCGATGACTAGGAGCACCGCCGGCACAGCATTCGCAGTGTGATCACTCCGCGCCGCCATCCTCTCCTCGATCAGCCGATCCAGATCGGCGAGTAGGACGGCGCAACCCTCCTGGCTCGACGACAGCGGAAACGCTCCGGTTGGGGCCTGGGCAGCCAGGCAGTGAGGCAGCCACTTGAGCCATTCCCAGCTGACCGCCGAACGTCCCGAGGCGCAGCTGGCAATGCTGAGGTCGGCCGGAGAGTGCAAGCAGACAGCCTGGACCACCAGGGCGCGAGCGATTCCCAATGCCTGCGGTCGGGGTCCGGCGACTCCAATAGCGGATTCTCGCAGCGAAGCCACTACGGGAACCCCATCCACCTCGGCGAAGGAGCGCAGGACGTCCTCCATCTCCCGCCACAGCAGCCGGTTGTTGTGAGCACCCCCGATCTTGGTGTCGATGGTGACACGCGAGGGTTGGCATCCCAGGCCGAGTCGCAGTTCGAACATGCGCGGCAAGTCTGACCAGCGGCTCCAGAGCAAGGGAAGTCGTTGGTGGGCGGCCATCACGCACTCGTCGGTCGCTGGATGGTCCCGCCGGCGGCTGGATACCTCGTCTGCTTGGGCATTGCGTATGTCCTCCGAGAGGGCCTGCAGGTCCTCCCGGAACTGACTGAGTGCAGCTTCGTAGCTGCGCTTGCCTACCGACCGGTTCTCGATTGAGTTGGCCACCATCATCAAGGGGCTGAGTGCGATGAAGGTGAGCGAGGCTACGTTGTGTGTTGAGAGGTAGAGCACAATGCCCATGATCAGGGGCATGAAGAGCGGGACGATCGGGAACCGCTGACCCTTCTGGGGCTCAGGTGGCTGGGGCGCGGTGAAGGCTCTGTCAGAGTCGGAGAGCTCGACTCGGGGTGATCGGTTGAAGGCCATTACCGTCGGCTCAGAGAAGCCTTTGACTGATATCAGCTGAGCGACGGTGAGTACAGTGTCGCCCAGGCGAACCCGATCAGTTCCGCTCACCACTACCTTGTCGCTGGCTTCGTCGCCGATCAGTAGCCCGTTGGCCGATCCCAGATCGATCATTTCTATGGAGCTGCCGACGTGGATGCGAGCGTGGTAGCGCGAGACCATCGGGTCAGTGAGCCGTACCTGGCAATTTCGGTCTCGACCGATCGAGCTGGTCCCCGCAGCCAGAGGGAACTCCTTTCCCACATCTGGACCTTCGACCACCTTGACGACGGCGACTGCCTCTGCTGCTGAAGGGGCGTTCGAACGAGGATGGGCTGCTGTCAGCCGAATGGCTGATCCTGAGCAAATCCCACTGTCGACGAGCAACGTCTCAGGGCCGATTTCGCGTCCGGGCTGCACCGTGACTGTTGCCTGACCTTCGAGCCGATGCGCGCCGTCGTCGCCGACGAACGATATTCGATGGGCCAGCGCGCCGACTGTCGTCGACGCGTCGGCGTCCACGAGCAGGTCCAGGTTGCCGACCAGCCGTTCGAGGCGGAGCTTCAGTCTCATGCCACTCCCATCCCTGCGACGAATGAACGAAGGCTTACCCTCGCCTGCCAACGCCTCCTGAGGCTCGAGCCGGATCCCACCTGGCGGGCCGCCTGTTCGATGGACGACCAATAGTCGGCTACCTCGGATTCGGAAGGATCACCCGGGCCGAATATCGAGGCATCACCCCGACGGGCCAGATCCAACAGGTCGACGACTTCCACGCTGGACGCCTGCTCGGCCCGGGTCCGGTCGCCGGGCACGGCCACTCCGAGGTCCCGACAGCGGTCCATCAGCTCGCTCCAGGCTCCCGCCACCCGTCCGGCCGGGGTCGGGGCTCGACGGCGGCGGCGACGTCGCCGGGCCTTCATACCGACCATCAAAGCGGTGAAGGCCACGACGGCGGCGAGCACCGCTCCCACTACGGTGGCCGTGGTCACCACCCACGCCGGAATGTGGCTGCGGTGCACCACCGGCGGGGCGAAGTGCGAGGACGATCCGCTGGCCGCTCCCGGTAGCCCCCCTTGCAGCGGGGAATGGAGGGCGGACGCAACGGGCGGCTGGACAGGGGCGGCGCTGGGCTGGTTGGGAGCCGGCTTGGGGGGCGTCTGGTGGGCCTTGCGGGACGGGTTCATGAACGACGAGACGTAGATGGGCTGCCACCCGAGGCCCGACAAGTCGACCTCGACCCAGGGCTGGACATCGGCACCCCTCACCACCCCGCCGGCCCCTACCGTGGCCCCGAGCACGACCCTGGCGGGGACGCCAACGGAGTTGGCCATGAGGGCAAGGGTGGCGGCGTACTGCTCCCCGTCCCCGACTATCTCGGAGCCCACCAGGCCGCCGCCCTGCAGGAACCGCGCTAGTCGCCCGTTGCTGTGGCCGGCAACCGACAGCGGAGGGTTCTCGAGACCGTCGCTGAAGTAGCCGGTGGTGCGCAGATGGGTGGCGATGGCCATCACCCGGGCGTAGGGGCCCTTGGCGTCGGCCGCCCAGGTGCTGGCGTCAGCCTGAACCACAGAAGGGGCGTTCTCCACCGGAATCTGTGCTGTCCCGGGCGCGGCGCCGTCGAGGACCTGGGTCGAGCTGACCGGACTGGGAACGGACGCGGTCAAGCTGTAGGTGTCGCCGGCCGACAGCCCAAGGGGGACGGCTGCCGTCTCGGTGTCGGTGTCATAGCGGAACGAGGCGGCCAGGCGGGCCGAGGCGGGTCCGGAGAAGGAGATGTGGGACAGCTCGCCGACCTCGGGAAGCCACGTGCCGTCGAGGCGGCCGACCACCACCTTGGCGTGCACAGGCCGGCCGGCGGCGGCTGTCTGTATGGTGGTGCCGTAGCGGCGGAACACGTCGCCGGAGGTCCTGGCCGAACCGGTGTCGGCCCCGAAGCCCCACGCCAGCCCGTTGTAGGCGTCCATGGTGGCGATACGGACCTCGCTACCCGGCGCCAGTCCGCTCACGGTGAAGAGGGTCTGGTCGTAGAGCGGGCTCTGCCGCACGTACTGGCGGAACCCCGCGAGGGGGCTCGGCTCCTGGTTGGCCAGGAAAGGCGGCGATACGTACGTGGAGAGCACCACCCGTGGATGGCTACCCGCCCCCGGCAGGTGCGGCCCGACTATCCCGGCCAGCAGACCGACGACGGCGAGAACCCCGCCGGACAGAACGAAGCGGTCCCGGTTGAACCGGCGCCCCGCCAGCATCACCCGAGTGCGCTGGTAGCGCAACACCGTCCACACCAGGGCCAGAACACCGAACAGAGAGCCCTGCAGAAGCAGGGATTCGGGTTGGCGAGCCCCGAAGAGGATACCGAGGGCCAGGACCATGCCTGGGCCGAGCAGCGGCGCCGCCACCGCTCTGGTACGCCGGGCCAGACTCTGGCCGGCGACCCCCCCTACCAGCCCGGCGATGTAGGGGATGGCCAGTAGGTCAGAGGCGCTGCCCACCGGCGGGGCGGTGGTGAGCAACTCCTTCCAGCCGTAGACACCGACATGACCGAGAGTGGTGATGCTGTGAGCGGAGGGGATCAGGGCCCCCACGGTGTTGGTGGCCCCGCCGAGAAGCAGGAAGGCCAAGACGGTGACCGCGGCCTCGGTCAGGACCGGTTGGCGCAACCTCCCGGCCAACTCGGTGATGGCCACGCCCAGCAGCACCCCCGCCCCGCCCGCGACCAGGTAGGCATCACCGCCGTAGACCGGAGCGAAGCCGATCAAGCCGAGACCGCTCAGCACCATCACAAAGGCGGCATCGACCGCCGCCGGTTGCGGTCGGCTCCAGATCGTGGTCCGCCGGCCCGCCGCGCGAGCGGCAGCGACGGCCGTCATACCGGCATCTCCATGCGCAGCAGAGGGGGAAGATCGGTCAGGTCTCCGAGGTGCAGCACCGCGGCCCTTCCCCTGCCGACGATGCCAGCCCGCTGGCCGGGTTGCACCCGGATGGCGATCACCCTGACGTCGATCGGGAACCGGGCGGCGGCGCGCTGCAGTTCGGGGTCGGTGCTGGCCGAGCCCGAAACCAGGAGGGCGTAACTGATATCCGCTCCTTGAGCGGTGGCCCGTCCGACCACTGTCGGCAGGTCGGCCGCCCTGCGGTTCAAAGAGGCCCGGGACAGCGCATCGAGCAGGGTGTGCGGCAGAACACCGACCGCCGCCTGCTCGCCGGCCGCGACCACCGACGACAATCCGTCGCGGCAGGCCCGCAACGCGATCGAACCGGCCACCTCGAGCGCCAACTCGAACTCGGCGTCGTCGCCGTAGGCGGTCGGGCGGCAATCGACCACGGCGCACAGGGTGGAACGCCGGGTGTCGAGGAATTGACGGACGAGGAGTCGACCGACCCGGGCGCTGCTCCGCCAGTGGACGTGACGGCGGTCGTCGCCGGGGCTGTACTCGCGCAGGGCGTGAAAAGCCAGATCGCTCGGCGAGATATCAGCGGTGGTGCGGCCCTCCAGGTCCCGCAACAGTCCGCTGCCGAAGGGACTCAACGCAATGGTGCGGGGGTGCACGATCAGCTCGGTAGGTGGGCTGCTAGCGGCTTTGCGGTGATACAGGCCGAGCGGGTCCCCCCGGAGGGACGTCGCCGGGCCGACCGGTATGACCCCGCGGCGCTCGGTCGGCACGATGAACAGCTCCTCGGTCTCCTCGCCCGGCCCCAGCGTGACCACGTCGAAGAGGGCCGTGGCCCGCCCGACGGGCAGTTCGACCTGGCAGGGCAGGCTGCGCCGCCCGGTCGAGTTGCGCACGGTCACCTGCCCCGCCGACGAGTCGCCGGCCACCACCCGGGGCGGCTCCAGCCGGACGTCTATGGACACCGACGACCTGCCCACAACGAACAGTCCGGCGAAGATCAACAGCAGCAGACACGCCCCGGCCAGGACCATGAGCTCGTTCCAACCGAGCCTCCAGCCGCCGACCCAGGCCAGAATTCCGATCGCCACCACCGTGCGGCCGAGCGGGCTCACCGTCGAGGCGATCCGGGCGACCCGCGACACCACCAGCTGGGCCATGCGGGCCGTGCCGGACGCGCTCTCCCTCCAGCCCTCGACCCGGGGGCTGAGAGATCGGATCCGATCGGTGACGGCAGCCGTCATCTCGGTCAGGCTGCCCGCTCAGTAGGTGGCTTCACGTCGGAGAGGATCCCCGAGATGACGTCGTTGACGTCTACCCCGTTGAACTCCGCTTCGGCGTCCAGAAGCAGCCGGTGGCACAACACCGGCCCGGCCAGCTCCTTGATGTCATCCGGGATAACATAGTGGCGCCCGTCGGCGGCCGCCCACGTCTTGGCCGTCCGGATGAAAGCCAGGCAGCCCCGAACCGACACCCCGAGGCGGACGTGGCGGGCCCGCCTCGACTCCTCGGCCAGACGGCTGACGTATCGCAGCACCGAGTCATCGACGTGGACCTGGTCGGCCAGGCGGGCCATATCGGCGGCCGCCTTGGCTGTGATGAGCGGGGTGACCGCGTCGGAGCGGTTGCGGGTGCCGGCATCGGCGAGCAGCTTCACCGTCGACTCGTGGTCGGGGTAGCCGAGGCTGGTCTTCATCAAGAAGCGGTCGAGCTGGGCCTCGGGTAGGCGATAGGTGCCGGCCTGCTCGATGGGGTTCTGGGTGGCCACCACCATGAACGGCTGCCCGACCGGGTGCGATACCCCGTCGACGGTCACCCTCCCCTCCTCCATCACTTCGAGAAGAGCCGACTGGGTCTTGGGCGAGGCCCGGTTGATCTCGTCAGCGAGCACTACCGTCGCGAATATCGGTCCGGGGTGGAATTCGAACTTCCCGACCCGCTGGTCGTAGATGGTCACTCCGGTCACGTCACTCGGCAGCAGGTCCGGGGTGAACTGCACCCGGGTGCTGGTTCCCTGCACCGTGTTGGCAATCGACTTGGCCAGCGACGTCTTCCCCGTACCGGGATAGTCCTCGAGCAGGAGATGCCCCTCGGAGAGCATGCAGGTGAACGCCAGACGGATCACATGGGTCTTGCCCACCACCGCCTGCTCGACGTTGGCGACCAAACGAGCGAAGGTGTCGGCGAACCAGCCGGCCTGCTCTGGGGTCATTGATGACATGTCGGCTCCTTCAGCACAGCGGGACGTTGGGATCGACCAGAACACCGTTGGCGAGCGAGCCCGAGGTCTGGCCGTTGTTGTAGTAGTCGTCGGCGGGCGAGTAATAAGCGTTGCTCCAAGGGGAGCTGGCGACCCGGTAGTACCAGGGGTCGTTGTTGAGGCTCGCCACGACGAGACCCGTCAATACGCACGACACCTGAACCGTTCCGTTGACCCTCGTTCCAGGCCCAGACTCGTTGGCTGCATTGGCGAAGGTGGGCGCGCCAGTCGACCCGGTGGTCTCCGCCCAAGTAGTCGGCTGGGGACAGGCGGCGGTGGAGGCGCTGGCGCTGGCCGTGGGGCTCTGCTGGCCGGCGGAGTCGACCACGTAGGCGGTGATGGTGTGGCTGGTGGCGCAGGTATAGCCAATGGTGTTGGATCCACCCGTTCCGTAGTTGGAGCAGCTGCTGTCGAAGCAGACATGGTAAGTGGCGACCGGTCGACCGTTGTTACCGCCGCCGCTCCAGTCGTAGACGATGCTGTTGCCGCTCTGCGACGCCGATACCGACGGTGCGTAGGGAGGTCCGTAGGGGATGGCGGCCGACGCGTTCGACGGCCCGGCGCATCCCCCCGACGTTCCGCCGGCGGACTGGCTGCAGGCCGCCACCTGGATCGAGTAGTTGGTGCCGTTGGCGAGCCCGCTGATGGGCTCGGTGACCGTCTGCCCGGGCTGGCTGCTGGTGGACCACGAGCCGCTCGGTGACCCCGAGCCGTTGATGAAATAGTCCACCATGGAGATCGAAGCTCCATGAGAGGCGGGCAGGGTGAAGGTGGCCGTGACGCTGGTGTTGCCCGGGCTGACCGAGAGGTCGGTGATCTGGTTCGGGTATCCGACGGCATAGACCACCGGCGACGAGGCGGGGCTGGTCGCCGACAGGTCGCCCTCTTGGTTGGTGGCCGACACATGGTAGGTGTAGCCGGCGCCGTTGTCGTTGATCGGGCCGAACGTGGCCGTGCACGCCGACCCGCTGCACTGGCCCGCCGCAACGGTCTCGGTCCCGGCCACGGCGCCGGCTTCGATCTCGGTGACGGTATAGCTGGCACAGCTCTGGGCGTCGTCGCAGTTGGTGATGACCGGCCAAGTGACAGTCACTGTGGTGGTGGTCTGGTCGGGCGACACCTTCCCCGACGCGGTCGGAGCTCCTGGTGTGGGGGGGGCGCCGTGGGCGTAGGTGCTGTTCGACGGCGACGACGACGGCCCGGCCCCGTCCGCGTTGTGGGCGACGACGGTGAAGCTGTAGGGCCCGACGGTGTCACTGAGCCCGGTCCAATCGAACGAGGTCGCCGATCCTGGAACGTACTGCGTGGTCGTTCCCGTCGAAGGGCTCACGCTGACGATGTACTTGTCTATTGGTTTGCCGCCGTCGAACGGTGCAGTCCAGTTGACAGTGGCCTGGCCGTTCCCCGCTTTGGCGACCACCGCGGTCGGCGCGTCGGGAATGGAGTTGGGCTCGAACGAGCCCGACACCGACTGGCTACCGGGACCGACCCGGTTGACTGCGGTCACGGTGAACTGGTAGGTCTGACCGTTCTGCAGCCCCGACGTCCACGAGTAGGAGGTTCCGGGCGTCTGCACGGTGACGCCGTTCATGGCCACGGTGTAGTACTCGATCGGCGACCCGTTATCCGCCGCCGGGGTCCACGACAGATCGACCGTCTTGTCTCCGGGCACGCCGGTGAGCCCGCTCGGGGGACCGGGATTGTCGAGCACCTGGAGCGTGATCTGCCCGTTGACGAAGCGGTCCTGGCGTTGCGGTCCCTGGTCGCTCACCACCACAGGGAAGGTGACGACACCGTGCACCCCCTTGTCGGGGGTGATCTGGATCTGCGAGCCGCTGTGGGTGACCTGGGCACTTCCCTGGCTGGGCGCCCCGACCCCGATCACCATGATGTCCGGGCTCGACAGCGGCGTGGTCACGTACTGGGCCACATCGATGGTAGCCGTGGAGCCGGTCTGCACCCCTGGCACGTCGATCGCCGACATCGAAGCCGGGCCGGCTTCGACGGCTTGCACCTCGAGGGTCGAGAACCCGGTCGGCGACGAGCCCTGCACCCCGACGGTGATCGTGCCGACCGACCCGCCAACGGCACTGGACGCGGCGGTGACCCTCACCACCTTCCCGGTCTGGCCGGGGGCCCATCCGAGGCTCACGCCGCTCACCGCTTTGGCCCAGCTCTCACTGTAGGTCAAAGTGTTGGGGCTGGCCCCCGTCGGCGTCCAGACTTCGCAGATGCCGGCGATGTTGGCGTCGACGGGAAGGCCGCTCTCGACCACCACCAGCGGGTCGCTCGGGCAGCGGACGATCGGGCTCGGGTTGCCAACCTGAACGGGTATGGAGAATGCTGCGGTGTGGGCGCCGGGTGCCGACAGGCTCTGGGCGTCGATCACCTGGACAGTGAGCGAACCCGGCCCGGAGTAACCGGGCGCGGCCTTCAATGTCAGGTCGGTGTTGCTGTCCACCTGCAACGACAGCCCACCGCTCGGTGACGCCAGCTGGGCGTCGACGGTGGTCAACCGGATGGGGTGGAGAGGATCGGTGATGTAGTCGGGTACGTGGACCACGGTGGTCCCCCCCGAGGGCACTCTTATCAGCTGGCCGGGCTTCAGCCGCGGGCCGGAGGCTGCGCCGGGGAGATGGACCACGCCGACGGCGGTGGCCTTGGTGCTGGTGCTCTCGATCTCGTAGGGGACCGACCGTGGGTTGCTGCTCACCGGGATGACCAGGCTGGAGGGGGAGGTCGGATCGATCGTCGCGTCGGGTGAGCCGACCAGGACGACGTGACCACCGGAGGGGTCGCTGTCCTTGGCCAATACGTCCACCTTGACCGTCTGGGCCCCCGCTGCGGGAGGGGTCGGGTAGTAGTCGCTGGCGATCGGGGTGAGAGCGAAGCCCGGCTCGTCTCCTACGACCACGTGGGCGACCGACGGCGCGGCGGTGCCGTCGGTGATGCCGTAGGCGATGCTGAGCGGTGTGGCACCGGATGGAGCCACGATCTGGAGGGTGGAGTGGTCGGCACCGACCAGCTGTGTTGTGGACGGGACAGACGAGTTGGTGGCACTCAGCGGCTCGACGATGAGCTGGTCGCCTGGTGCGACGATGTCGCCGGCCAGCAGGTCCACGTCGACGGTTTCGCCGGGGGCAGCGGTGACGTCATGGTCGACGGCCACCGGGGCCTGCACCTGGGTGGGAGGGGTGACGCTGATGCGCACCACGCCCTGGGCGCTCAGACCCGAGGGGCCGACCATGTCGTAGGTGAGGCTGTCGGTGCCGCCGGCGAAAGCGGTCGAGCCGGCCACGGTCGGGTAGGCCTGGTAGGTGATGCTGTTGGCGGTGAACGACATGACCCGGCCCAGGTGGGGCGGTGTCTCGATCCCGGTGACGGTCCCACTGTCACCATCGGGGGACACCCCAGTCGTCGGTATGTCGATGGTCAGGGTCCCGCCTGATTCGGTGCGGGCGTCGACCTCGGCGGGGGCGGGGGGCGTGTCGAGGCTCGCCGTCGTAGGGTTGATCGTCATGTAGGCCTGCCCGGTCACCCGGGCCCCCCTGTCGGACTCGACCACGTAGGCCAGGGTCACCTGCTCGGGCCCGCTCAGCGCTTTGGGGGCGACACCATCGGCCGGGGCGGCGTAGCGGACGTAGGCGCCGCTGATCGACGCCGAACCGAGACCGGTCGGGTAGGCCCCGCCGGTGTTGGTCTGGCTGAGGGTCACCGCTGCGGGAGTGCCGCCGCCGACGAGGTGCACCGATTCGCCGTCGGGGTCGCTGGCCGAGGCCAGGACCGGGATGTCGATCTCGTCTCCAGCCCGGACCGTGGCGTAGACGGCCGGTACGACAGGGGGTGGTGCGGGCAGGATGGGGGGCGCCCAGTAGACGGTCACCTGGCCGGTGACCGCCCCCGAGACGCCGTTGCTCACCTGATAGGCGACGATGCCCGTGGCTGGCGGGCTCGGTGTGGTCGCCACCACCCGGAGGTACTGGCCGTCGACGACGGTGGCCTGCAGGTAGCTCGGGGCATCGACGCCGACGACCGACAGGAGGCCGCCGGAAGGGTCGTAGTCGCCGCTCAGCACGTCGACTGTCGCCGGGTACTGGCCGTGGATGAGCATCGAGACCGGAGTGGTGACCGGCGGGAGGGTCTGCGTCGGCGGGGCCACCGCCTCGACCAGGATCTGGGTGGCCGGCGAGACCCCCGATCCGTAGGAGGCCTGGTAGTCGAGCGAATAGGTGCCGGCATCGGAGGCGGTGAGGGTGAGCATCCCGGTGCTGGTGTTGGTCGCCACGGACAGGCCGGCGGCTCCCGCGACCGGACCGGCCAGAGCGAGGGTCGCACCCGGGTGGATGGGGTCGGCGCCGAAGATGTCGTTGGCGAGCGGGGCGAAGCTGGATGGCCGGCCGACGCTGACCTTTACGGCGTCGGGGACGGCCGTCGGGGGGTAAGGGGTGAGGTCGCCCCGACCGAGGACGACCAGTGGCTGCTGGGCGCTCACCGCCGGGCTGCGGCCGTCGGTGACCTCGTACGTGATGTCCACCGGGCGGTCGGCCGCGTTATCCCCCGGTGCGCTGTAGGTGAGCAGGCCGTCGCTGGTCCACGAGACGGTCCCGTCGCCAGAGGGGACGCTGGCCGAGCTGACGGTTAGGGCGTCGTTCTCGGGGTCGCGCCAGTCCCCCAGGAGCTGCAGGCTCACGGTGTCCCCGGCCACCACATGGCGGACCGGGGCCGGCGCCGCCGGGGGCACTGGGGCGTGCTCGTCGCGGGTTGGTTGCACCGTGACGGGACCGGATTTGGTCAGGCCGAAACCGTCGATCACCTCGTAGGTGAACGTTACGGGCGCGCTGGCAGCCGGCGCCAAGGTCAGGATGACACTCTGATTGTCAGGGGATACTGCCGCGCTGAAGCCGGGGCCCGAGGCAGTCACGTTCAGTACCGACAGGATGCTCCCTCCCGGGTCCACGTCCTGGTCGAGGACGTGGAGCTTGGACTGCACCCCCGAGCGGGCATACAGGAGAGGGTTGTGCAGCTCGGGGGGATCCCGGTGGGGGGTCTGGCTGGCCGCCGCATGATTGGCCGAGTTGTTCGACGCCTGGGCGGTGAGGCCCTGCAGCACCCGTTGCCAGTCCTTGCTCTGCAGGACCTGGGCTGCCGATCCCTTCACCGTCCACGCAGCTCCGCTCGCAGCGTCGTTGAGCAGGATCTGCCCGTTGTTGACCCGGTACACCGGGTTGGTCACCACGGTGTCTTGATTGTGGGCGGCATGGAGCGGGTCGAGGATCGTTGGTCCGCCGGGGCAGGTGCTCGACTGGTAACCGGGGGCGCCGCTCCACGCCCCGTAACCGCACCCGGCCAGCTCGACCGGCTGGGCCGGAGCCCGGCCGGTCCCCGGGACCGTGACCAGGGCCAGCGGGGCGCCCCCGCCGAGGGGGACGGCGAGGAGCTCATTGGGTGAGGCAACCAGCACTGAAGCCGATGCTGGACCCGACTGCTGAAGGGCGAAGGGCGAGCGGCTCCCCGACGCGCTGAGCGGGTCGAGGGCGGTCGTCCGCCCGGCGAGGGGCACTATCACCACTGGCTTGGACGCCGTGGTGTCCATGACCACCGGGACGGTTCCGACCGTCGTGAGGGCGATTGCTCCGCCGGTCAGCGGACCATCGGGGTAGGCGACCACTTTCGGGGTTCCGAACCGGCCGCTCAGGTCGGGTATCTCGACCAGCGCGCTCGCAGAGGCCGCGAAGACGTCTCCGACGGTGTCGACCGCCACAGCTTCTGCCCCCGCCAGGGTCCCTATGGGTTTGGTCGTTACCGGGTTGAGCCCGGTGATGTCGGCCACTTGGGCGCCGCCCACCGGTTCCGCCCAGATTCCCGCCGGCTTGCCCGCCTGCGGTTGGAGCAGGGCCGCGACCCCTCCGCCCAGGGCGACCTGACCGCCTGGCCCGTAGGCCACTCCGCGGGCCGGGTCGGCGGCGCCGGTGGCCACGTCGATGGGGAAGACCTTGCGGCTCAGCGAGTCGATAGCGAGGACCGTGGTCCCTTCCTGGCGCACGTCGAGCTGGTAGGCCGTCTGGGTGGTGGCGTTGGCGGCCACCAGCGCGGTGAGCTGTTCGATGGGGACGTTGAACTGCCCGAATTGGCCGGGCACCTGGTCATTGACCACCCACACGCTTCCGTCGTTGGCCGACACGTGATCGACGGGCACACCCGTCGCCGTCACCGCCATGACCACCACCGCCGCGGTGACCGCGGCCAGCATGGTGGCCGAGGTGCTCCGGCTGCGGAGCAGGCCGGTCAGGCGGCCGAGTCGCAAGTCTGCCCCTTCCGTCCTCGTTCCCGCGACCCGCTGTCGCCATGACTGCCACTACCCGCCGCTCGCAGCCCGGGCATGGTCCCCGTCGGCGGGGTCGACGGCAAGGTGGAGATCCCCCCTCTGCCCCGGGTCACGATCTCCTCAGCCGGCACTGTTTCCACCACCCGCCGACATCGACGGCGCTGCTGCGGCAGGGACCGGCTCGGTCGGCTGCGGGTCGAGCAAGGCGAGGTCCTCGGCTGAAACCAGCCGGGCCGACAGGGCGTACTCCACCAGCCGGGCCCTACGGTCGGTGGCCAGGCGGTCGGGCCCTCCGTGCAGGCCGCGCACCCCGAGACGGGCCATCTTCTGGCATACATTGTCAAGCTTCCGGTTGAACTTGGTGATCGGCCAGCCCAGCCGGGCGGCCGCTTCGGCCGACGACGGGGTGCTGACCGCGCCGGACCCCCGGCGGCGCAGCAGGGGCTCGGCCAGCACCACCAGCAGGAGGCGTTGGTCGGGGGTCAGGGTGGTGCGCCCGTAGGTGGTGCCGCCGGCTACTTCGAGGGAAGGCTCGGGCGCCACGACCGCGAACGGGGCTTCATCGACCTCGATCTCGAACTGGTAGGTGGTGGGACCGGCGGTGAACCAAACCGAGCACCGGTCGAACACCAGTGGCAGGCGAGCACCCGGCGCCAACCAGGCCTGCACCACGCCGTCGTGGTCGCTGAGCGTGGCGGCCAGCTGGCGCCCCACGTTGGCGATCCACCACATCGCGCTTTCGCGGAATAGCCGGAGGAACCGCCGGTGTAGGTAAGGGTTGTCATCGATAACCAGGTCGCCTTCGCGCCCGATGGTCATCTCCTCGTCGGGCTCGAGGCGGTGCACTTCGCCGCAGAAGTCGATGGTCAGTCCCATTTCGGTCGCCTCAGCAGTTGCTTCCGGGGGGGCCCGATGCTCCGGACCGGACGATCTCCACCGACACGCACTCCTGGCTCCCGGCTGGGACGGCGAGGACCAGGCTCTTGCTGGTGCCTTGGTCCTGGTAGGGGCCGTTGGACACCGACACGACGAACGTGTCGCCCGGCTCCGCCCCCGGGTCGGTCCAGGAGTAGTCGAGGTGGCCGGTGTCGACCCGCTTGGCGGTCACCACCGGCGTGTTGGCGATCGGGGCCGCGGCGGTGGGTGCCGGCCCTGAAATCGTGGAGCTGGTGGTAGACGATCCTCGCGTGGAGCCGTTGGCCAGGACCAAACCGACGCCGACCACAGCCGCGACCGCGACCACCGCAGCCCCGAAGAGCACCCAGCTCCTTCTCCCCGCCGGGGCCCGGGCCGGGGGCGCATCCACGGAATGGGCGGGGACCGGCACCGCCCGGCGGACCGTACCGACCGCCTCGCTCTCGGCCGGCAGTCCCTGGCCGGTTCGTGGTGGCTTGGACGCGCCCGGCTGCTGCACCCTCTGGCGGGTCCGCTCCGACCCTTCCCCGGCCTGGGGCGCCACCTGCTGCACTCCCCTGGCCCCGGTGGCCGGGTCGTCGGCCGGGACCTGGGGGGAGACCCGCTGAGGACGTCTGCGTTGCGTCGCCGGGTTCTGGTCCCCATCGACCTCCGGCTCGGGGAGCGCTTGGTCGTCGTCGAGTAGGACCAGCGGCGTCGGAGCCAGCAGCAGTTCCCGCTCGACAGCCTGCAGTGAGCGGGCCAGTTCCAAGGCGCTCGCCGGTCGTTCAGCCGGGTCCTTGGCCATGGCGTTGGCCAGGACCCGCTCGAGGGAGGGGGGGACGTCGCCGCGTCCGGTGCGGGGAGGTGCCTGCTCCTTGATCCGCCGCAGCAGGGCCACCGTGGTGTTGTCACCGTCGGGCTGCTCGAACGGCGACCGCCCGGCCAGGAGGTGCCATAGGGTGGCCCCGAGCGAGTAGACGTCGGCGAGATGATCCCCCTGACTGCGACCGAAGAGGATTTCCGGCGGCGACCACGGGATCGACATGCCGTCGGCTTCTTCGGGACCCTCCTGGCCGACAGTGGTGGCGATCCCGAAGTCCGTCAGTCCCGGCTCTCCGTACTGACTGGTCAAGATGTTGGCCGGTTTGATGTCGCGGTGGAGGATTCCCGCTCGGTGGGCCGTCTCGACGGCCGAGGCGATACGCACCCCTATCTGCAGCACGTCCGGCACCGGGATGCGCTCGGCCCGGGCCCGTACCGCCAGGTTGCGTTGCGGGTAGTACTTCATGACCATGTACGGGCGTCCCCCGTCGGTCACGTCGCTGCGGAACACCTGGACGATGAAGGGGTGGTCGGCCAGTTCGGCCATGGCGTTGGCCTCGGCCGCGAAGCGCTCCCTCACGGCATCGCTCAACCCGTCGCTGCGCAGGGCCTTGACCGCCACCCGCATCCGGGGCCGGGCCTGCTCGTAAAGGTAGACGTCGGCGAACCCGCCGCGGCCCAGCCCTTTGACGAAGGTCAGTCCGGGTAGGTCAGGTGCCGTTTCAGCGGTCACGTCAGCCATGTCGCACCGCTCATGTCGCCACGAAGGTGAAAGTGATCTCGTCAGCGATACTGACGACGGTTCCCGGCTCGATGGTGACGGCGTCGTTGGGTCGCAGGCGCTCCGGCGGCTGACCCGGTCTGGTGACGACCGTGCCGTTGGTGGAGTTGAGGTCAGCCACCAGCACGTGCCAGCCGTCGACGCGCACTTCGGCGTGGTTGCGGGATATGTCGTTGGCCACGCTGGGCAGCTTCACTATGTGGGGCCGCTGGCCGTCTATGAGATGGCCGACCGAGGGGCTGCGTCCGAGAAGCACGGAGCGATCCAGCACTATCTCGTCGCCGCTCGACATCTTCAGCACCCCGAGGACGGGGCGCGGCACGGTTACCGGTGACTGCTCGGGGACGGCTGCCCCGCACACCCGGCAACTGGTCTGGTGGGCCGGGTTTAGGTGGCCCGACATGCACTGCACGGCGTGGACCGCCGGTCCCGACAGAGAGTCGGCGCTGGGGGCGGCCGAGTGCTGGACGAGGGAGCTGGCGGCGTTGCGCTGGACCGTGAAATCGTGATCCGGGGCGCCGATCTCGTCGACAGCCACCCCCGCCGACGGAGCCGATTGAGCCCATGGCACCGAATCGATCATCCCGGCTCTCGGGGCGGTGATCGGCGCGGCCGGCTGCGAGGGTGCGGGCGGGGTGGGAAGCAGGATCAGCGGGGGCGGAACCATCGGCGCTCCCGCGCTCGGCGACGGCGACGGCGACGAGCCGCTCGGTGGCAGCGACTCGATCAGCGAATCGAGCGGCAGTTCGGCGGTCCGGATGGCCGCCTCTTCCACGGTCCTGTTGACAGTGAGCCCGAAGAGGTGGTCGTAACCGCCGCTGTCGTCGCTGTCGTCAGGCGCTGACGGGGCCACGGCCGCAGCGGCCGCCTGGACGCCGCGGTCCTCGCTCGGTTCCCCGGTCGGCCGGCCGGGAGCCGGTAGCGGACCGGGAGCCGGTAGCGGACCGGGCGCAGATGCGACGCGGTGCCCCCCGCCGGCCTCGACCGTGGACCCTCCACGCGTGTCGTCGGTGGCCACCAGGGTCTCCTCGGCCGAGGTGACCCTCGCCAACAAGGCAACGGTCCGGGGAGGCAGGCCGACCGGGTCCGACGGCACGACGGCACGACCCTCGGAGACCGCTGTGGGCGGCTGCGGCGCGGCGCCGGTCAAGGCCATCTCGCCCTGGGCGGTATCTTGCCCGGTTGTGTCGGTAGGCCCCTCCGAGGGATCGGCGGGAGGGGACACCTCGGGGGCTGGATCGGTGGCCTGGGACACCTCGGAGGCTGGGGACACCTGGGAGGAAGGAGGTGCTCCTAGCGCCCCGTTGGTCACGACCAGAGCGCCGGCCGACACCACACCACCGGCCAGGGGGAGCGGTGAGACCGCCGCCAAGTCCCCCCGGTCGACCCGCAAGGAGGCCCGATCGGGGGCCACCGCCAGCCGGTAGACGGCCTGCCCCACCCCCTCGGGGCAGGTCAGCTCCGAGGTCGGCCCGGCTGTGTCGAGCCCGACGCGGGCCTGGCCGGCCAGGATCACCACCGTCTCGTGGGCGGTCTCCACCACGGCGGCGAAGTCACCCGGACCGCTGTGGCGTATGAGGTCCTCGACTCCCGCCGGATCGGGTTGGTCTCGGAGCAGCTCCCACAGTAGGGAGACCGTCGACGACGAAGAGGGGAGGGTGCCGAGAAAGCAGGCCGTCCGGCCGGCGATACCGACGTGGGCACCGGGGTAGTAGGCCGCCGAACGGGCGGCGGGGTCAGGCACGCAGGACCTCCCGGGGCACGGTGTCCTCGTCGGCCTCGCCACCGTTCGGTGTGGGTAGGCCGTCCACGACCACGGTGGTGACATTGTCCCGGCCGCCGGCTTCGACGGCCGAGGCGACGAGGCGGTCGGCGGCGGCCTGAGGCTCGGACTCGGCTACGAGCGCAGCTTCGATTTCGTGGTCCTCGAGCTCGGTGGTCAACCCGTCGGAGCAGACGAGGAACCTTTCGGGAGGGCTCGGAGGAAACACCCAGGAGTCGACCTGAGGCGGTGGGAGGGTACCGAGGGAACGGGTCACCACGTTGCGGCGCGGGTAGCTCCTCGCCTCCAGGCGGGAGATCCGGCCAGCGAGCACCATCTCCTCGGCCTCGGAGTGGTCGACGGTCAGCTGGGCCAGTCGGCCCTCGGCCAGGCGGTACACGCGGCAGTCCCCTACGTTGAACACCTGCCAGTGTTCGGCGCCCCCGGCGCTGATCACCACCAATCCGGCGATGGTGGTGCCCATCCCGGCCATGTCCGGGTGGCCCTCTACCATCCGCAGAATGGCCTCGTTGGCTTCCACCAGCGCGTCGGAGGAGTCGTTGACATTCAGCGTCAACGAGCCGGTCAGGTGCTCGAAGCGCTCGACGGCGAGCCGGCTGGCGACATCGCCGGCGGCATGGCCGCCCATCCCGTCGGCTACCACGAACACCGGTGGTACAGCAAAGAAACTGTCCTCGTTGACCGCCCGGACCAGGCCCCGGTTGCTGGCCGCCCCCCACTTGGAGATCATCGTCGGCTCCGCCCGTCGGGCCCGGGGATGAGCCCTCGACGGACCCTCGACGGCTCGAGCCTCGAGGGCTCGGGCCGACCGGTGCCAGCGACGCGCTGGGAGGTCATCCGCTGCACGGCAGACGGGGGTCACAGCCACCCGGTGGGCTGGTGACGGGAGGAGGCGGAGGCGCGGTGACCGGCGCCGCCGTGACGGGTGGCACGTAGACGCTGGGCGGCACGTAGACGGTGGGCGGCACGTAGACGGTGGCCGGGGCGGGAGAGGGCGCCGTGGTGGGCGGAACTGTCGTGGGCGGAACCGTCGTGGCCGGGACTGTCGTCGGCGGAACCGTCGTCGGCCGAACCGTCGTCGGCGGAACCGTCGTGAGCGCGACGGTGGTCGCGGGTGAAGTGGCGGCGGGTGCCGGCAGGGTCTGGGAGGTGTGGACGGTGGCGGAATGCCCCGAAGAGGTGACCGCCAGGACGGCGGCCGCGATCACGGCCAGTACACCGACCGAGCCGGCAATGGCCAGCAAGCGACGTCGCGATCCATGGTCGGTGGCAGGGACCTCCTGGGTCGGGGCGTAGCTGTCTGCGGCCGCGCCGGCGTCACCTAAAAGAGTCACCCCGTCCTGGTTGGGGTCGAGTACCAGGGCCCCCGCCTTGGCTGGCGGCTTCGCCGTCGGCACGTCCCGGCGGCGCAGGGTCTCTCCCATATCGCGGTCCGCACCGGCGGCCGGGTCCGCTTCATACAGGTCCCGCTGCTCGGGTCGGGCGAGGAAGGGACCGGCCGGAGCATCTGGTGCTGCCACGTCCGACCGTGCCACTCCGAACATCGAGGAAGGCTGCGACGTCGATGGCTGGGGCGCCGGAGTCGGTGACTGGGGCGCCGGTGGGTGCAGGGTCGGTTGCTCCCCGGCCGCTTCGGGCGCACCGCGCAGACGGTTCCGACGGAGGGTGCCCTCCTCGACATCGGATTCTGGCTCGACCGACGGCGACGTCCTCACCGTCGGCTCCTCTGCCAGGGGCATAGCCATGCGCCGCAAGGTCGCGCCGGGCTCAACCAGTTCGCCGGTGATCGCCGCCACCGGCCCCGTCACCGGGCCCGAACGGTCTTCTTCCTCGGAGTTCCCGGTGGTCCCGTTCCTCGCCGCCTCGGCTTCGGCGGAGGCAAGCCCGGTCGCTTCGGCGGTCTCGGTTTCAGCGGATGCAGGCTCGACGGTCAGAGGTGGCCCAGGCAGCCCGTCCGCCCGGTGGAGCCCAGCCGCATAGGCGTCGCCCGGACGCGCCCGGAAGAGCGGGACGTCGGCGATCAGTTGCTCGGCGCCGATGGGCAGCTGTCCGCGCCGAACCGTCACCGACTCGTCGATCGGCGGGCCGCTTGCCTCCTCGCCCCTCGACGCCCCGCCCCCCTTCTGCTCGACGTCCGGTGTTGCCGGCGGAGCGCTCGATGCCACCGGGGTTCCGGGAACGTCGATCAGGGTCCTGGCCGTCATGTTGGTGACGGGACGTCCGACGTGGCGCTGCACCTCCTGCAGGCGGGCTCCGAGCTGCTCGGCCGACTGGGGCCGGTGCTCGGGTTCCTTGGCCATCCCGTCGGTCAGCACCCGGCACAGCTCCTCCGGTGCTGCGAACGGAAGCAGGTCCCTTGGCTCGGTGGTGAGGATGCGGTTGAGGAGGGGCAGAAGGGTCTCGTCGCCGTCGCGATGGAACGGCGACTTGCCGGCGATGAGGGTCGAGATGGTCGACGCCAGCGCCCACACGTCGGTCACCGCCGTCGCCGGGGCGCCCGAAACGGCCTCGGGAGCGGCGTGGGCCAGGCTGCCGGTAATGCTGCCCGACGCGGTGGCCGTCGCCGTTCCACCCCCCACGCGGGCCACACCGAAGTCGGCGAGCTGTGGTTCGCCGTAGCGGGAGATCAGCACGTTCTCCGGTTTGACGTCGCGGTGGAGGATTTCGATCGAGTGCGCTTCGGCCAGGGCCCCGCACAGCTTGATCCCGATGTCGATCGCCTCCTGCCAACCGATTCGGCCGTCTCTGGCGATCCGGTCGGCGAGGGTGCCTCCCGGGAGATAGTCCATGATCAGGTAGGGGCGACCGTCAGGAGTGATTCCGGCACTGTGCAACGTCACGATGTTGGGGTGTGCCGAAAGGGATCCGAGAGCCTGGCATTCCCGGTCGAAGCGGCGGCGGGCATCCTCGTCGAGCAGGGGCTCGTTGAGCACCTTCACCGCGACATCGCGCCGGTAGGCCGACTGCACCGCCCGGTAGACGACCCCGAACGACCCGCGCCCCACCGCCACTGCGCCACTTATGCCCTCGATGGGCAACTCGACTCTGGGAGAGGTGTCGGCCTGATTGCTCATGTCACTCGACTGTCTGGATCCGATAGGCGCAGGTCGGGGGAATCCAATGGGTGCCGCCCGGCCCGGACGAGAGGACAGGCCGGGCGGCGCACCGGCTCAGTCGCCGGCCATGTTCTCCAGGGGCGCGTTCGGCGAGACGCTGACGCTGCCCCGGTAGGTGGCGTCACCGTACGCCTGCACCGTGCCGTCCCTGGCCAGGAGCCAGTAGCCCCCGCCGTCGAGGGTCGAGGTGATGGCCTCCCAGCTCTTGGTCCCGCCGGGCTCGAAGGCGCTGCCGTAGAACTTGGCGTCGCCGAAGGCGAACACGCCTCCATTCTGGGCGATGACCCAGTATCCGTTGCCCGATAGGTCTATGGAGATACCGAGCACCGGCGACGTGGCGGCACAGACTCCGCAGTAGACGGGGAGGGAGCCGTGGAACTGGGCGTCGCCGAAGGTGAACACGCCACCGTCGGACCCGACCATGTAGTAGCCGCCACCGTCGCGGGTGGCATCGATGCCGACGATCGGGCCGACCAGCTTGATTCCGGCGAGTGACCCGTAGAACCTGGCGTCGCCGAAGGCGAACACGCCGCCGTCGCTGCTCACCAGCCAGTAGCCCCGACCACTCGGCGAGGCGGCTATGCCGACGATCTTGCTGTCGAGCGGGTAGCCGAAGGCGGATCCGTAGAATCCGGCATCTCCGTAGGAGAAGACGCCGCCATCGGCGGTGACCAGCCAGTAGCCCCGGCCCGTTGGGGTCGGTGCGATGGCCAGGACGGGAGATGCCAGAGGTGTGCCGGCGGCCGAGCCGTGGAAGGTGGCTGCTCCTTCGGTGAACACACCACCGTCAGTCCCTACCAGCCAGTAGCCGTCAGTGAGATTGTCGCTGATCACGGTATCGGCGGTGGCAGGCGCCCCGAGGGTGCCGTGGTCTACTCCCGTGAGGGCGAGCTGGAAGTACCGCAGCGTGCTGTGGGTGCTGCGGGTCAAGAAGTCGACGGTGATCGGTGCCGAAGTCGGATCGATACCGTTCGAGGGCTGGATGGTCACCTGTGATGTCTCGCTGGAGCAGCTGCTCCCACCGATGGTGCCGACCGTGAGAGAGAAGTCCACGTTGGGCTCTGCGCAGCTGGTGAACCCCGGTTGGCCTCCTGCGGTGTAAGTGACTGTCAGCGGAACGGCGACTTGCACCGGTCCGGAGTTACCGGGGGCCGGGCTCAGCTCCACCACGTAACCGTGGCTCCCCGCCTCGGCCGGGACGACTATCGCATTGTCTCCACTGCCCGACGGCTCGACCAGCGTGACGACCGGCGGAGCGACAGTCGTCGTTATGCTGCCGCTGACCTGGCCCGTCCCGGCTACCGATATCTGCGTGCCGTACGGACCGACCGGGCTGGTGAGCTGCACCGTGACCGGCAAAGCCGGGAAGTAGGCGTTGCGGATGACCGACGAGACGGCCACCGGGATGCTCGCCACCGATTGCCCGGCCGGTATGGTCACCGATCCGTTCGGGCTGCAGGTGATCACGGGGGACGGGAGGGGACAGCTCACCGTGTAGTTCACCTGGATGGGAGCCCCGGCGACCACCGGGTTGCTCGAGGCGTCGGTCAGAGTGAGAGGGAAGTTCATGGTGCCGCCGGCTGGGAGCACGACCGAGTTCGGGCTGCCCACTGTGATGTCGAGGCCCGGCGGCGGGCTGACCTCGCTCACGATGTCAGCGGTTGCGGCGGCCGCTGCGGGTAGGGCCACGTCGCCGGTGGTCGGTGAGCCGAGGCTGAGCGACACGAGCGGCCCTGGGTCGAAGTATCCGTCGGTGTTCTGAACCACCTTGACCGCCAGGGCGAACGGGGACGTACCCGACAGGGTGGTGGTCTGCAGGGTACAGGTCAGATACGACGGGCACGACAGGCTGTAGGCGCCAATGCCATAGGTGGTGGGCGACTGGGTGACGGGGTCGCTCGGAATGGTGAGCGGACTGCCCGACGCCGTGGCTGCGACGCTGAAATCGACGATGCTGCCCCCTCTGGCGATCTGCACCGGCGTCGCCGGTGGGCTGAGCAGCGCGCTCGGCGTGGTCAGCGTGATGGGGGCGGTCGAGGTCGAGATCGCCGGGGTGGCGGTGTCGGTGGCGGTGATCGTCGAGCCGGTCTGGTAGAGGGTGAACCCGCCGGGGGCGGTGCCAGGTGTGAAGACGTGGCTCCCGCCGTCAGCCGCGGTGAAGGCGAAGTCAGCCGGTAGTTGGGTGGGGGTCGAAGTGGAGGTGAAATGGACGGTTCCGGTGTAGTTCGGAGTCACGTTCCCGTAGGCGTCCACGGCGGCGAGGGTGAGGGAGAAGGCGTTCCCGGCCACCTCGGCGGGGACGGGACTCGGCGCGAAGCTGAAGCCCGCCGTGGCCGCCGCAGCGACCGTGATGGGACCTGTGTTGCCGGTGAGGCTCAGGGTGGAGTCGGTAGCCGTGACGTGCTGGAGCCCGGCGGTCTCGAGAGCGAAACCGCTGAGGTGGGCGTCGCCCTTGTCGGTGCTGGTGAAGGTGTAGGCCGCTGACGGGAACACCGCCTTGGCGTCAGACGAGCCGAAGGTGACCGTTCCGGCGTAGTTGACGTCCACTGTGCCGTCGGCGTACTCAGCCTTCAGTTCCAATGGAAAGGTCGTCCCGGCGGTGGCGGTCGCAGGCGGCGCGACGAACACCAGCTGTGTCGGGTCCGCGGTGGATACGTTCACCGTGGCGCTGCCAGCGATCGAGCTGGTTACGGTGTCGGTCGCCGTGACGGTCTGGTTGCCGGTGGTCTGCAGCTTCACGCCGGTGAATGCGTGGCTCCCATTGTCGCCAGCCACGAACTGGTAGTCAGGGGGTAGGACCACCGAAGCGGCCGTGTCCGAGGAGGTGAAGTGGATCCTACCGGCGTAGGCGGGAGTGAGGTTGGCGTAAGCGTCCATGGCCGTCACCGTCACCCCGAACGCGGTGTTCGGCGCCGTCGAGCTGGGCGCTGTGACGGCCAGTTTGGTGGTGGGTCCCGGCGACACGGTGATCGGCGTCGTCGTTCCAGTGATCGACGCAGTGGCCGTGTCGGTGACCGTGACGGTCTGTGGCGAAGCTGCCGTGGCGAGGGTCACGTTGAAGGTATGAACCCCGGCGTTACCAGCAGTGAAGGTGTAGTTGGTGGGCAGTGATACGGCTGCGTTGGTGTCAGTGGAGGAGAATTTGACGGTTCCGGCGTATCCCGTGTCGGTGGTCCCGGTGCCGTCTTCGGCGGTGACCGTGACGGTGAAGCTCTGCCCGGCCGTGACCGATGGGGGGTAACCGCTGAGGACCAGTTGGGTCGCGGCGGCCGCCGATGCCCTACTGGGCGCGGTTATCAACCCGAAGCTGACCACCAAGAAGCCCACGATGGCGGCTACCAGCCGATAATGAGGCCGTCGTCGACGCATCTCTCTCCCCTTCTTCGATATCCCAGCCCGAGCAGTCCCGCTGCTCCGGGCCGGAGTATAGAGGCGCTTTTGAAGGCCCTCTAGAGATCATTCAGTCGCCGAACGAACCCGATTACCGGATACATAACGACGATAACCTCGGACAACGTTGAGCGAGTTCTATCTTGTTTACGCCCGGTTCCCCTCGCCAGACGTGCTGCGGATTGCCGTCGATTCACCGACGCGTTGCGCAGTACACCGTCCGGATATCTGCAGTACATCCTCATATCCGGACAGCCTCTACCGAGATCCAAGCGTACGAACCTGTCCGAAGTTGCGAGAATCACGTGCGGCTTCTTCAAGTAGAAGCCGGATTAGCCACTCGGTGCTATTCCCCGAATGCTCGGCGGCTACTGATGTCCGGAGGACCTCCAACTCTACCGGCCAGGCTAGGGCTCCAGGGGCTCGTTCCATCCCTTAGGACTAGCGCGGGTGAGGTGCTCGATTGATCCATCGAGCACCTCACCCGACTTCGGGCTGATGAGTCAGCCGCAAGGCGGCCGGTACGGAACGCCCGGGACGTAATTGGCCCACTCGGCCCTGGTGATGGGCTGGCCAGACTCCGTGCACAGTCTGGTTATCGCCGCGGAAGGCTGATAGTCCCACAGGTGGAGGAGGTCGTCGCCCCCACTGGAGGCGAGCACCTGGTCACCGGGTGCGAAGCTCACCACCAACGCAGTGTTCTGGGGGGCGGTCAGGGTGTCGAGGTGCACAGGGTGACGGATGTCGGCGATGTCCCACACCCACACCGAGTGGTCCGTGGACGCTGCCGCCAGGGTCCGACCGTCGGGGCTCACCGCAACGGAGAACACGTAGCCGGACGGCCCCGACAGCGGTGGCCCCAGCGGTTCGGGGCGGCTCGGATCGCTGACGTTCCAGAGTCGCACCGTGCCATCGGCGCTGCCGGCGATCAGGGTGCGGCCATCGGGAGTGAACGCCGTGGTGTAGGCATAGTTGCTGAACCCGCCCACAGTGGACAGCAGTACGGGCTTGGCCGGATCGGCGATGTCGTAGATACGGACCTTGTCGTCGGTTGCGGCATCGGCCAGCAGCTTGCCGTCGGGACTGACCGAGAAGCCGAGCACCTCTCCCTTGGTGTCTGTCCGCTCCGACAGAAGGCGGGGCGTAGCCGGGTGGCTCACGTCCCACATGAGTAGGGCCCCGCTGTCGTCGACCGCGACCAGCACTTTGCTGTTGGGGGTGAACCCCAGCTGCTCGATGGTCGGCCTGGCGCCGTGGAGCGGGGACCCGATGGGAACCGCAGCCTCCGGCCTCGACACGTCGAAGAGCTGGACCAGGGCCCCCTTGCTGGCGGCGGCCAGCAGCTTGCCGTCGGGGCTGACGGCGCCGGCGCCCGCCACCGGGCCCAGACCGGCGGGGAGTCCGATGGAGGCCAACCGCTTGGGCTGCAGCGCGTCGGTGGTGTCCCACACGGTGACATCACTGTGGGTGCTGTCACTCACCGCGAAGAGGTATCGACCGGTGTGGGCGTAGCCGAGATAGTAGACATTGCCCGGTTCGGTGAGCGTCGACTCGAGCGGGAGCGACCACAGCCGGGTGCTGCCAGCCGAGTCGGCCGAGACGAGGGTCTTGCCGTCGGGGGTGAAGGCGACCGCGGTGACCGGGTTGCTCTGCTCGAGAGTGCCGGCCGGTTCCCATGTGCTGGTATCGAACATCTTGATCTGACCGTCGGCGGTGCCCGTCGCCAGGATAGTGCCGCTGGCGTCGAACGCGGTGCTGTCGACCTCAGCGGTGCCCTCACCCAACGGAGCGTGGGCCGGCTGGAGGCTCTGGGCTCCGGTCAGGTACCAGACGTGGGTCGTGTCGTCGGTGGCTCCGGCGGCGAGATATCTCCCGTCGGCGCTCACTGACACCGTCTGGTAGCCGGTCGTGCCCGTTCCCTCCAGGGCGACCGGTGCGGGCTGGGCGGTGTTCCACATGATCACCGTCCCGCCCGAACCAGCGGCTGCCACCGCACCGGAGGGGGTGAAGGCGACCGCCTTGAGCGCCGCTCCGCCAGGGGACCGCCAGCTCTCAGCCAGGACAGGGTGGTGGTTGGCTCCCATGGACCAGATCTGCAAGGTTCCGTCCGAAGCGCCCTCGGCGAGGCTCCGCCCGTCGGCCGAGAACGCCAACGAGTACACCGTCGATCCGGCCCGGCCGACCGTCGCCACCTTCACCGGGCGAGCGGGATCGGCGGTGTCCCACAGGGTCACCTGCCCGGCGGTACCCCCCACGGCCAGCACGGTCCCGTCCGGGGAGAGGGCCACGGCAAAGTCCTGCTCGGCGCTCGGCCCGACCGGGAAGTCCGCCAGCCGGGTCGCGCCGGGCGCCTTCAGGTCGTAGAGGGCCACCGTGTCGCCCCCTGACTGGGCGACGGCGAGGAGCCGGCCCGACGACGACAGCGAGGCGAAGAGGGGCCCGGCCGGGCCGAGGATCCGGTAGGGGACGTCACCGGCAGTGGCGTCGACGAGAGCGCTGCGGGCCTGGACGGTGGGCGCGATCCGGTAGGCGGCCACGGCCAGCTGGGCGGCGACTGATGGGGCGCGCGTTTGGAGTTGGCGGGACTCGATGGCGACCTGACGCGACAGGGCCTCGTCCCTGGCCCGGACGGCATCCCCTCGGGACGCGACGGCCACCCCGGCGAGGACGAAGGCGGAGGCGGCCAGCACGGCGACGAGCACCAGGAGCTGCTGCATGCGCCGGCTACGACGACGCTCGAGGCGACGCTCCTGGTCGGACCAGGCCACCGACTCGGCCACGAAACCGCTTTCGAGGCGGTTCGGCTCCCGGCCCTCGCCGATGGCTCTTTCGGCCGCCTCGAGACGTACCCCCCGCCACAGCAGGGAGACGTCCCGCCCACCGTGATCCCAGGCCTGGGCGGCCTCGTGTAGTTGCTGGTGGAGGCTGAGCCACTCGCGGTCGGACTCGATCCAGTCGGCCAGGCGCGGCCAGGCGCCGAGCAGGGCCTCGTGGCTCACCTGCACCGTCTTGGTGTCGCTGGCCAGCAGGCGGGCGGCGATGAACCGCTCCAGGACCCTCGCGGTGACGGCGTCGAGCTCGGGGTCACCGGTGTCGACCAGATCGCCCCGAGAGGCCCTTCGGCTCGTCGGCGGGCTCTCGGCATCGACGCGGACCAGGCGACCGAACACCCGCCGGGCGATGTCCTGCTCGCGCGGATCGAGCTGCTGGTAGAGCTCCTCGGCGGCCCGCAGCACGGCACCACGCAGACCTCCCACCTCCAAGTAGTCGCCGACTGTGAGCTGGTTGCGGTCGGCCCGCTGCCAGGTCGCCATGAGGGCGTAGGACATGAGCGGCAGGGCTCCGGGGCCGTGCGCGGCACCCGGCCGCTGCTGCGGGGCGAGGTCGGCGAGCACCAGCTCGACGAGGCCGTCCTCTATCACCGCCCCGACCCGCCGGGCCGGGCCGACGATGGCTTCCCTGACCTCGTCGGGAGTCATAGGACCGAGGAGCACCTGGTGTTGGCGCAGAGCCGACAGGAGCAACGGCTCGCCCGCCGCCGCTTCATAGAAGTCCGACCGCAGGACCACCAAGACCGTGGTCTGTTCGATCCGGGCGCCGAGGCGATTCAAAGCCCGCAATCGATAGTCGTGGTCGGCCGAGAGCACTTCCTCGAATTGATCGACGACCAGGAGCGTGGCTGCGCCGGAATCGGACGGGATCGGCTCGCCCAGCCGGTCGTGGCCGATGACCACGGCCCTCCAGGACCTCGCTGCCGTGTCGAGGGAACCGGCGGCCACGGCGGGGAGCAGACCTGCCGAAACCAGCGATGATTTGCCCGAGCCCGACGGCCCTATGAGCACGGCCAGGCCGCCCGGTGAGACGCCGGTAGTCAGGCTCGACACGCACTGCAGCAGCTCTTCGAGAGATCGCGTCCGGCCGAAGAACCGGTCGGCGTCGACCTCCCGGTAGGGCTCGAGCCCCCGGTAGGGAGAGATCTGCTTGGGGACCCGGCCATCGGAGGACGTGCGGACCCGGACCAGCGCCTCCATCCACGACTCCACCTCGATGGCGTCGCTGACGCCGCACGCTTCGAGTACGGACCGGAACAGCGGCAGCTGACGGGGGCCGGGCAGGTGGCGCCCGGCAAAGTAGTCACCGATGGTCGCAGTCGGGGAACCGACCTGGCGCGCCACGTCTCGCACGGTGAGCTCGCTCTGCGAACGCAGCATCGTCAGCTCCCGCGCCAGATCGTCTCGGCTGTAGACCCGCGCCGGGTCAGCATGACTTCCTGCCATCTAGCCCCTTGTCGCAGCCCCACCGTCAAGGACCAGCGGACTGTAACCAAAGCCGCCCTGTCCGGGATAGCCCGACACAGCCGGCTCTGCGTACGGATTTGTACGGGAATCAGCTCCGGTCCGACCACCCCGACCCTCGACAGCCACCGAAAGCGGACCAAACAGCTCACGCCGGAAGGCGGCCGCCGCCTGACGCGGTGACCTGCCTTGGCCACCGCACCGGAGTTGCCCCATTTCCGTCCCCTGTCGAACTGCCCGACCGCTGCTGCCAGCCATACCCCTCACCCGCCCCTGCAAGCCATGCCTCCTCGACGCTACCCGCATGATCCTTGCACATACAAGTTATTCGACTTCTTGATCGATTTATCATCTACTCCCGGCTTGACGCGCTGTTGCTGCTTAGTGCGTCCATCGAGATGGTCACCGCTAAGCTCTGAGAGGAGTGGCCCGTCGACGGCAAGGTGAACTGGTAGAGAACGAGCAGCGAATCGCAGTCTCGGCTCTCGGCATCCACAACGAGTGGATCGCTGAGGTCGGGTCGGCCGACCCGCGCTTTTGGGCCAAGGACATCCAGTCGGGACTGGCCCGCATCGAACCGGGTTCATCGATGAACGACTCCACCGTCAACCGAGCCCTCCGGCGGTTGGTCACGATGGGATGGCTGGCGGCCTCGTGGGAGACCCGCGATCCGGCCAACCCCCTCTCGAGCAAACCCCGGCTCTACTTCCGCTTCACCGATTCGGGGCTGCGCTCGGCCCGGGAGCTGGTCCGGCTGCGCCGGCGGGCAACCCCGTTGTGGGTGCTGTTCCCTCTCGAAGCGGTAGGCGAACCCGCCGACGACGACCGGCTGCCCATGGCCGCGCGGATCCCCCCGGCATCGGGAGGCGGGCCGCTTCCCCTGCCCGGGTCGAGATATGCTCACGGCCTAGAGACTTAGGCGAGCCTGGGGTGAAGCCTTGCGGGTCGGGGTGCCATTGGGAACTCGGGGGGTCGAACTGGCGGTCCGGGCGCTCGCGTGGATCGAGACGCTCCTCTGCCCACGCGGCCAGTACGAACAGATGGTGGACTTCGCTCTGCGCGAGCTCGACTGCGCCACCCGACCCGACCCGCTTCGCCGTTACGCCCGGGATGCGTGCCGTCACCTCCGTCGCCACGGTCTCCTACCGCTCATCGGAGCCACACTGGTCGGACTCGGCACCGCTCTGTACGGATTGGTCAACGCGTCGCTGCCCCAGGACATCGCCTGGCCGCTGGTTGGCTTCGGCCTCATCGCCGGGCTGCCCGCCATCCTGCCCGGGGTGGAGGTGTATCGCGGCGGTTGCCCGTATCTGGTCAGCTCTGATCCGGTTGCCGCCACGCCCAGGCGGGTACGTCCCCGCTTGACGGCTGTCATCGGTCTGATGGTCTGTCTCCTCAGCGCGGCCATGCCGGTCCGCCATCCCCTCTTCGACGGGTCCGCTCTGCTAGGCGTGCTGGTATCGGGTTCGGGGATCGTGCTTCTGGCCGAGGCCGAGCGCCGCAGGAGCGCCCGGGTCATGGTGCACGCTCTCTACGTCACCGCAGCAGGTGCCCTGCTGGTGGGCTTCGGCGACGGCGGGTGGGGAATCGTCGGTGCCAGCCGCCCTTCCGACGCCGTGGCCTCGGTCGTCACCGGCGTCGGAGGAGTGCTCTACGCCTTGACCATCGGCGACCTGGTGCGATGCTTCCAAGGACCCCCTAACGCTCAGGGGCAACGCCTGGACGCGAGAGGCGACCTCCGCCTGCTCGGCGACGAGCGAGCCGCCTGACGACACTGCCGCTCGACCGCTGCGGCCGCCCCGGGCTACCCCGGCTTCTGCCACACCGAGACGTGGGAGCGGCTGTCGCCGGTGAAGGGCGCTCCGGTGAAGTCGGCCCAACGGTGCAGCAAGGTCAGGCCGGCCAGCCGGGCCATGAGGTCGAGCTCGGAGGGCCAGACGTAGCGGTAGGGGGTGGTGGTGCGGCGCAGCGATCCGCCGTCGGGCTCGATGTGGTGGGAAACGGCGTTCTGGGACACCAGATCTACATAGTGGTCATAGCCGACATGGTCGGCCCCGTGGGCGAAGACCAACGTGTCCTGCCCGGGAGGCAGGCGGCGCAGGTCGGGCACCCCGACCTCCACCACGAACGCCCCGCCGGCCTCGAGGTGCTCGGCGGCGTTGGCGAAGCAGGCGACCTGCTCGTCCTGGGTGGTGAGGTTCCCGATGGTGTTGTAGACGAGGTAGACCAGCCGGAACGACCCGGCGACCCGGGTGGAGGCCATGTCGCCGATGGTCACGTCCATGAGGTCCCCGCCGGGCTTGGCCCGCAGCCGCGCGACCATGGCCGCCGACAGCTCCACGCCCGACACCGGCACCCCTCGGGCGGCTAGCGGCAGCGCCACCCGACCGGTGCCGACGGCCAACTCCAGGGCCGCCCCGTCGCCGGCCAGGGAGACCAGCAGGTCCACGGTCGGCCCGAGCACATCATCGGAGAACATGCCCTGCGCCGAGTGGTCGTAGGCCGCGGCTACTTCCTCGCCGAAATGGTCGGGTGGCACTCCCCTACCCTCGCATCCCGCCGGGCCGGCACCGGGCGCCCGGCGGCTCACATGCGGGTCTCGAGCACTCCCACTCCATCACCGGAGAGGTCTACCAGGCCGGCTCGACGTCCCGACATCACCAGCACGAGCGACTCGAGAGGCCCTTGCGCGACGGGCCCGTCCCCGGCGGTCCACTTCGCGTCCCCGGCGACGAGCCGGACCCCCGCCACCCGCCGCTTGGTTTCCAGGGGGAAGCCCACCTTGTGCAGGGCGTCGGCCACCTCCACCAGGGTCTCCTCAGGCAGCGCTCTTTGCACCCCGAGCGGGCGGCGTATGTCGGCCGAATGGCAGACCGTATCTATGAGCATGTTGACCGGCTTGGCGATAGGCGGAGCCTTGTGCACTCCGATGGACGCCCGCAGCGCGGCCAGAAGGGACTCCGGGGGCGCCGAACCGGTCACCCGGGCGTCTTCGGCCATGTAGCGGTCGAAGCTGAAGCCGCTCTTCACCAGACCGACCAGGAAGCGCCCCACCCCGACGCTGCTGCTGTAGGCCAGGTGGGCGACCACGTGGCGGATCTTCCACTCGGCGCAGAGCGACTGGACGTCCCACTGGGCGGGCTGTAGCCCGCCCAGATCCTCGGCAAGGGCCTTGCGCTCGGCGTCGTACCTGCCCCACGTGTCCATTTCAGCCTCCCTTCACGTGAGTCTGGCACAGCCCTGCCCGTACGGCGCGTATGAGCGCACCCGGCACCGACCCGGAGGCGAGCGAGCCGCCCCCTGAGCCCACCCGCGCCGGCCGGACCGGCAGGTGCAGGATCGGCCGGGGGCGGTCCACCAGGCCGCAGGCGACAAGACCGGGCCGCCGAACACCCGGGAACGAACCCCGGCGAGAACGACGGCCGCGTCCGAGGTCGCCAACTGCGGCTCCGGCCGACCCGACACCGCCGCGCGGGCGGCCTGGGTCGGGGTGGGCCCGGAGGCCCCGCTCAGGGGCAGAGCCGACGGGGAGGCCGACGGCTGCGGCCCCGCAGGCGCCACTTTCAGGTCCTCGAGGGCGTCGCGCGTGATGACCGAGAAGGCCGGGGCGGCGGCCTGGGCGCCGTAGTCGGGGGTGTCGTCGACGACCACCAGCACCGTCACCGCCGGGTTCTGCGCAGGGGCGTAGCCGGCGAAGCTGGAGACGGTCCGCCCGGCGACGTAGCCGTTGGGGCCGCGGTACTGGGCGGTGCCGGTCTTGCCGGCCACGGCGTAGGGGGCGA
The DNA here is from genome assembly GCA_021838445.1 of Actinomycetes bacterium. Classification (GTDB taxonomy): domain Bacteria; phylum Actinomycetota; class Acidimicrobiia; order Acidimicrobiales; family Palsa-688; genus JAKCDU01. The sequence goes on from JAKCDU010000010.1 coordinate 47,041, forward strand.
CCGCCGCCGCGGTCCCGGTCCCGGCCGAGACGACCTGTTCGAGCATGCCGGTCATTTCGGACGCCACCTCGGTGGAGACCACCCGGTGTGGCGCGGGCACCGCGACTGGGTGGCGGTCGCCGCGAGGGCCGATCACCGCCGACACCAGGTGAGGTGCCACGTAGACCCCGTGATTGGCGACGGTGTTGTAGGCGGCAACCATCTGAGCGGCGGTCACCGCCATCCCCTCCCCGTAGCCCATGGTGGCCAAGGTGACCGGCCCGAGCCCCCGTTGGCTGGGGATGAGGCCGGCAGACTCGCCGGGAAAGTCGACCGGGGTGAGCGAACCGATCCCGTATGCGGCGAGGTAGCGGTAGAGGGCCGGGGCGCCGAGACGCTGGACGATCTGTATGGCGCCGATGTTGGACGACTGGGCCAAGATGCCGGTCACCGACAGGCTCTCGGTGCCGTGGTTCTCGGCGTCGTGGAGGAGCGTCCCGGCCACGTCGTAGGCGTTCGGAATGCTGAAGGTCTGGCCGGGTTGGATGGCGCCGGTGGACAGCGCCGCCGATACGGTCACCAACTTCTCCACCGAGCCGGGCTCGTAGACCTGGGTGAACGCCGACGCCGAGGGCGCCTCCACCGGCTGGGCCGTGTTGGCTGCCGAAGGCGAGGAGACGATCTTCCCCTGGGCTGTGACGCCGACCGGCAGAGCGGGAGGCTGGTGGCTCCCGGCCGTCGGCATGGTCAGGTCGGCGACGGCCAGCAGGGCTCCGGTGCGGGTGTCCATGACCAAGGCCACGCCGGACTTGGCGCGGCTGGTCACCAGAGCCTGCCCGAGCGCCTGCTCGGTCTGGTACTGCAACGGCTCGTCGATGGTGAGCTGCACGTCGTCGCCGAGCTGCGGGGCCTGGTAGGCCAGTGTCCCGCCCGGCACCGGTTGGCCGCGGGGGTCAACCTCCTGCTCGATACTCCCGGGGCGGCCCGTGAGGCTGTGGTCGTAGGCCAGCTCCAGGCCGGAGACCCCCTTGCCCGCCGCGTTCACCGAGCCGATGAGCGGCGCGCCCAGCTGACCGGCCGGATAGCTCCGCCTCGGGTTCATCTCGATGGTGATGCCGGGTAGGGACAGCTTCCGGACCGAGGTGGCGGCGGCCGAACTGGTCTGCTCGGCCAGCACGACGTAGCCGCTACGGAGGCGCAGTTGCATCCCCAGCTGTGATACCGGCAGATGGAGCAGCGGCGCCAGCACGGACGCTTCGTGACTGGGATCGGATATCAGGAGGGGGTCGGCGATGACGCTCGGCTGCTCGTCGCTGATGGCGAGCGGCCGACCGTTGCGGTCGAGCAGCGAGCCTCGAAGGCCGGGGAACGGGGTGATCCGGGTGTCCTGGCGGCGGCTGTAGGTGTTGTACCGGGAGGCGGCGAACACCTGGACATCAGCCAGGCGCAACCCGATGACCGAGAAGGCCACGGCCACCGCCACGAGGATGACGAACATCCGGCGACGACCCAGGTCGCTCACCCTCCGGCCCCGGGAAGGATCACTCCGCCGACCCGTCGCTGCGCCCGCCGTCGATCACCCACAAAGGGACAATAGGGCCGAGGGGAGTGGCATCTGCGATCACCCCGCCCCCGGCACCGGGGGCCGCGCCCAGGGATTTGGCCGGTTGATGCCAGACTCGACGGTCATGCCCGTACTGGTCACCGGCGGCGCCGGCTACATCGGCTCGCACACCGTCCGACAGCTGCGCCAGCGCGGCGAGCACGTCGTGGTGCTCGACACCTTGGAGCTCGGCCACCGTGACGCCATCGCTGACACCCCCCTGGTGATAGGTGACGTCGCCGATGCCGATCTGGTCGCCGACACCATCTCCCAGCACCACATCGACGCCGTGGTCCATTTCGCCGCCTACAAAGCCGCCGGGGAATCGTTCGAGAATCCCGGCCGCTATTTCTCCAACAATGTGGCCGGCAGCGCCCGCCTGATCGAGGCGGCCCACCGCTCGGGCGTGCGCCGCTTGGTCTTCTCCTCCACCTGCGCGGTGTACGGCACGCCCGCCACCACCCCCGTCAGCGAGGACGCCCCGGTCCGTCCCGAGAGCCCCTACGGCGAGAGCAAGGCCCTGGTGGAACGCATGCTCCACTGGTACGACACCTGCCACCGGCTGCGCTCAGTGAGCCTGCGCTACTTCAACGCCGCGGGGGCGGCCATGGACGGCTCCTTGGGCGAGGATTGGTCGCAGACCACCAATCTGGTGCCGGTGGCCATGAAAGCGCTGCTCGGGGCGGCCCCGCCGCTGCGGGTGTTCGGCACCGACTACCCGACTCCAGACGGCACCGCCATCCGCGACTACATCCACGTCGACGACCTCGCCGACGCCCACCTCAAAGCGCTGGATCACCTGGCCGGGGGCGGCGCGACCACGGCGGTCAACCTCGGCACGGGGATCGGCTCGTCGGTCCGTGAGGTCCTCACCGCGGCCGAGAAGGCCGCGGGGCGCCCCGTTCCCTCCCAGGATGCCCCCCGGCGACCCGGGGATCCCGTCGCGCTGTGGGCCGACGGCACCCGGGCCCGGGAGCTTCTCGGCTGGCAGGCCCGCTACGGCCTGGACGACATCGTCGCCTCGGCGTGGAACTGGCACTCCGTGATGGCCTGAGCCCCGCCGGGAGGCCGGCAAGGCGCGCTCAGCTCCGCTCGGGCACGAGCAGCCACACGACGGCGAGCAGACCGGCCGCCACGGCCACTTCGGCGGGCAGCCTGCTGGGCTTCTCGTTCTGGATCTGCCTGTGCAACCGCTGCCACCACGACGGCCAGGGGTTCCAACCGAAGAAGTACTCCATCGGCTTGTCGCTGTCCACGACGGCCCCTCCGACCATCCCGGCCACCACCGCCCGGCGGGACCTCCGGGGCGAGATGCCAGCGGCGAGGGCCATGGCCCCAAGACCGGCGCAACCGTCGCAGCGGGCCACCCGCAGGAAGTCCGGCGAGTCCGCCGACTGGCCTGGCACCCCGTAGTGGGGGCAGGCGTCCATGGCGAAGTGCGACACCACGCCCGCCGCGAATGCCCCGACCGGATGGCGGGCCAGGACCCGTCCGATCAACGCCCCGACGAGCACATGGCTGGTGACGAACACCCGCTCAGACTGTCACGTCACCCGTCCGAGCAGACCTCGCCCCACCCCACCGACGCGCCATCCCTCACGCCACCGGCCGTACCTCACGGGCTGGCCGCCCACCAGCCGGATCCGAGGAGAAGCGGCTCAGGGTACCGACGGGCTGATGGATTCGATCACCTCGCCTGGCCGGGCGGTCACGGCTGCCGCGCCGAAGAAGCGAACGTGATCGGCGACATCGACGATCTGGTCCAGGAAGCCATCGTGGGCGCCCCGGCGCGGGTCCTCGACGGTTCCCTCCACGAACAGCACCGCGAAGCGAGCCCGACGGCCGTCGGGCTTCTTGCGCAGTACCCGCCCCATCCTCTGCACCATCTGGCGCCGGGACCGGCTCGCCCCGACTATGACCGCCAGGTCAGCCTCCGGTACGTCGATGCCCTCGTCCAGAATGCGGGGCGCAGCCAGCATCCGGGTCCGACCCGCGGCGAAGGCGTCGAGGGCCCGGCGTCGCTCGGGCGCCCCGAGCCCCGAGTGGATGACTCCGGCCGGCAGGCCCCCCCGACTGCACACGGCGGCGGCCCGCTCGGCGGCGGCGATGCTCTGGGTGAACACGATGGTCCGCTCCGCGATCACCATCGCCGGGAACAGGCCGGCCAGCCCGGCCTGCTTGGCCGGGGTGTCGGCCAGCAGCTGACGCCGTTCCCTCATGGCGTGCAGGTAGGCCCGGGCGACGCTGCTGCCCTCGCCGTCGGTGTCGGCCAGAACGGTCACCGCTTTGAGGAACGCCTCGAGCGGCTCTCCGGGCAGCCCGAACCCGCCGACCAGGCGGCCCTGCAGCCGGCCCAGCACATCGCTCAGCTCGTCGTAGCGAGCCTGCTCGTCGGCCTCGAAGACCACCCCGACCAGGGTCACGGCGAAGTGCGCCGTCACCCCTTCGTCGATGGCCCGGCGGTAGCCCATCTCGAAGCACGTTCCCCCGAAGTAGGGATCCAGCCAGGACAGGTTCCCGTCGTCGTCGCGGGCGTAGGTGGCGCTCAGCCCCAGTCGGCGGGTGAAGCGGTGGTCGAGGGCCAGCCGGTTGACGGCGGAGCCGTAGCGGTGGCACTCGTCGGCGACGAGCAGGCCCGAGGGGCGAATGGGGCGCACGTCGATACTGCGGGCGCTGTTGACGACCGCCACCAACACGTCGCTTCCGGCCAGGGTGTCGGTCCGGCCCGCGCCGAGCCGGCCGATGCGGCGCCCGGCCGGTACGACGCGGCTCAGGGCGGCGGTCCACTGGTGCGCCAACTCGACGGTGGGCACCAGGACCAGGGCCTGACCCCTCCGCTGCAGCTGCTCGGCGGTGGCGGCCACGCCGAGCATCGTCTTGCCCGTACCGGTCACTGCCTCCACCACCCCGCGCCGGCCCCGTCTGCGCCAGGCCTCCAGCGCGTCGCGCTGCCAGCGGTACAAGCCGGCTGGCGCAGCGGCGATCGGCCCCGACGCGAGGGGGGCCGATCCGGCTGGCTCCGGGCCCATCGGGGACCGACCGGAAGGTCCCGTGCCGGCTCCAGCTCGGACCGATCGAGTTCCTACGGCCGGCCGGGTGCCGGGGGTCGCGGTCGCGGGTACGACCAGGCTCCAGCGGGCCGGCGTGGCCCGGTCGCGCCGGAACCGTCCGTGAGTGGACAGCAGCGTGTAGGAGACCCGGCGCTCGGACTCACCCAACAGCTCGGCCACTTCGGCGGCCGTCGCATCGCCTCCGGCCAGGACGCCGGCGATGTCGTCGGCCAGCACCGGTCAGAGCTCCTCGCTCGGCCCTTCGAGCTCGACCTCGGTGCTCAGATCGAGGTCCACTCCCGCCACCAGGATCTGCGGCTGGTAGTCGGGGTCCAAGCGGCGCAGGTCCCACTCGTTGATCCACGCCCGCACGTACTGACGCATCCGGTTCGAGGGGAGCCGCTCGATGCCGGCCACCTCAGGTGGCTGCCAACCGTAGGCCTGGCCGTGGATCTCCTTCAGCTGGCGGTAGGTACGGTCCAGCTCGTCCTGCCCGGGGGGCTGCAGCCGCAGCTGCTCCCGCTCGATGATGCGCATCCCGATCTCGGCCTGCCCGGCCAGCAGCTCGTCCTCTACGCCGCCTTTGGCCCTGAGTCGCTTCGGTATCAGCTCCACATCGTTCTTTCCGACCAGCACCTGGGTCTCGAAGTCGTCGACGGTGGTCCCGACGGCGACGATCGGCACCCCCGGATCGTCGCGATCTCCTCTAACCCACCGGGCGAGCTCGGCATAGGACCTGGCCCTCTGCAGAGCGCTGTAGCGGCCGATCAGCTCCACCTCGTCGAGCAGCACGACCCAGCCGGCGTGACCGGCCGCTTGGATGAGGCGGCCCACGAACCGGAACCTCTGACGTGACAGGTCCCGCTCCTTCACGGAGCCCAAGCGGTACCCGGCCGCCGCGCCGGCCTCCTTGAGCCGCCGACGCAGATCGGCCACCGGGAGCGGATCCCCAGCCCAGAATCGGGATATCCGCTCGGCGAACTCCTCGTCTCCACGGGCGTGCTCGAAGAGGAACAGGCTGGCCGCGAAGCGGCTGTCGACCGGCGTTCGTTCCTGGTGCACCCAGCGGTACAGCTCGGCGTATTCGGGCGAGTCGAGCTGCAGCCCGGCGGTGATCTCGTCGATGGCCGAGCCGGGACGACCGGGCACCCTGGCCGCCTCGATGGCCGCCCGGTAGACCTTGACCGGGTCGTGGAGGGGCGTCTCCTTGGAGATCACCACCTTCGAGACCACGAAGCCCCGGGACAAGGCGACATGCGTCAGGTGCTCGAGGACGTGGCTCTTGCCCGTCCCGAACCCGCCTCCTATCAGCATGCCGCCGGGCGCCGATCCGTCGGGCAGGGCCTGCACCGCGTCGAGCAGCTCGCTGAAGCGGTCCTCCACTCCCTGCTGCATGGATCCGAGCACGCTCACGGCGTCCCGGTTGGGGACACCCGCCCGCAGCGCCTCGATGGCCCGGCGGCGGTCGACGGTGATCGGGTCGCTCACGCTGCCCCCAGCCGGACCAGCGAGGACAGAGGGTTCTCCCGTCGGACGTCGCGCACCTCGTCGAAGATGCGCAGCTTGAGCGCCTGATAGGCGTCGACGCCGCGGGACGGGTCGGACAGGAACGCCGGCGAGGCCACCACGACCACGATGCAGTTGGCCATCTCGTCGGTGTTGTCGATCAGCTGCCGCAACACCTCGTAGGCGTCTAGTAGGGCAGCTTTGGTGTAGTAGTGACCGTGCCGCTCCTCGGGGGCCGGACGCCGGGAGAAACCGAGCCGGCGGATGTCGAGGACGAATGCCATCCCGGTGCGGTCGTTGACGGTCAGCCAGTGGGCCAGGGAGAACAGCAGGTGCCGGGCGTTGTGGCGCCCGATGCGCCGAAAGATGAGAGCCGACTTGAGAGCGGACATCTGGCGCAGGTCCCCCCTCAGCCACTCCATGACGGCGTCGTATTCGGCATCGGCGACCTGGCCGCTGCGCAGCTGCGCCTGGCACAGGCGCAGCATGGCCGTTCGGAACTCCTGGACCATGGCGTAGTCCTGTTGCACCTGGTGCTGGAGCTGACGGTCCAGGTCACGTTTCAGCTCACGGGGGTCGACCTGGTGGTGCGACGCCAGCCGCTCGAGGGTGACCGTACCGTCGGGCGGGGGCGGGTAGCCGGCGGCCGTCACGGCCTTGCTCACGGCGATCGCAGCCAGCTCCTCCCAGTCGATCTGTCGAGCGACCTGGAAGAACACCTGGTCGAGCAGCTGCACACGGGTGGATGCTGCGTCGACGTGGACGGTCGTGTAGCCAGCCGAGTCGGCGGTCGCCTGGAAGCGGTCCAGGAACGAGGTGGCGCTCGTCTCGTCGGTTGGCACCACGAACTTGACCGCCGCCCCACCGCCGTCGACGAAACCGCGCAGGTACTCGTGGTCGAGGAGCTCCACGAAGCGGTCGGCGGCAATCACTTCTCGGCACCGGTGAAGGCCACGCCGGCGTAGACCTTGGTCTGACCGGCCCGGGTCACGGTGGTCAGCACCCCGGTACCGCGGGTCATCGCACTGGCCGGCAGGCTCATGGTCCGGGCGTCGCGGGTGGTGACCACACCGGTCTGGTCGAGCAGGTACATGTCGCGGGCGAGCTCCTGGCGGGTGTAGTCACGCCCCGCCCCGGGCAGCAGCGTCAGGACCCGGTGGACATCGACGAGCTTGGCCGGGCTCCCCGGCCTCAGCCCTTTGGCTGCGACCACCAGGTCGTAGGCCGACGCCAGGCTCTCGATGAACGGCTCCGGCTTGAACTTGGGCGGGCGCTGCTGGAGCGCGGCCAGTTGGTTGACCACCACCGACGGACGGATCCGGCGGTCCTTGACCTTGTCGATGCTGATCGTCGCGTCCGAACCGGACAGGGAGACGATGGCCGGGTAGCAGAGGACCCGCTCGTCGGACTCGAACGCCTGCACCCCCGCCTCGGCGGCGGTGGCCAACAGTTCCTTGGTGTAGCCCCCCGAGCCGAACCAGGCCCCGACGTCGAAACCCCAGTCGCCTCTGAGCTGCTCGGCCCTCTCCGACGCCTGGGCGGCCAGTGTCGCCCCGGCCTCCAGAGCCGCCTCGAGGTCGCGGACCTGGCCCGAGGCGGCCGCCGACTTGGCCTTCTTGGCCGCCTTGAGCACCGCCGTGAGAGCCTTGATCAGCCCATCGGCGTCGCTCTCGACGTCCTGCAGGGCCCGCTCGAGGCTGCTGGCCGGGTTGTTCATGACATACCTCCGCTTACCAGTTCAGGTGGAAAGGGCACCGTCCCGGCCGACTCCCTGTCGGCCCGGCCGCTCTGGGACCCGGCTGCTTGCACCTTCACAGCCAGATCCCCGTCGGTCGAAAAGCCCAGCAACAGCGTGTCGCCGAGACGCGCTCCGGCGGCCAGGGCGACGGCGCGAACCGAACCTCTGGTCACCGCTTGTGATTCGTAGGCCAACGACACCGGTCCCCACCGGCTCGAGAAGGTCCGCCTCTGCGGTGGTCGCATCCCGAGCCCCTCGGCCAGCGCCGCCGTCACCTCGGATGCAGCGCCGCGCAGCGCGTCCCGGTCGATCTCCACGGCCAGCCACTGCCGGTCGGCGGCAAGGGCCCGGTTCGGAGGAGTTCGGGCCGGCTCCGGGCGGGCCGGTGACCGTCGGCTCACGCTCGCGCTGGGTCCCGGCGCCGCCGGGGGCTGGCTCGGGCCCCATTCGGCCAGCCCGAACAGCCCGTCGCCGTCGGCCCTGAAGCGCCGGTGGCGCAGGGCCGCGGCAACTGAGATCGCCCCCTCCGGACGTCCGCCGCGGTTCAGATCGCCGGCTAGCAGAGCGGGTGAGCAGGGCTCGGCGTGGGCGTCGAGCAGTCGCTCCAGAGCATCTCGTAGCGCCCCTCGGGCGACCGACACGGCCAAGTCGTGCACCACGACGGCCCCGCTGGCGGCAAGCCACTCCTCGAGCTGGCCGGATCCGATCCCGGTGTCGGACAGCTCGGCCCGCACCTCGTCGAGGGGCCGTACCCCGCCATCGGTGTCCAAGCAGACCGCGGTGGCGCGCCTCGCCGCGGCGGGCTCTACGGCCAGCCAACCAGGACGCTCGGGCACCGCCCGGTACGGTCCGGCCAGCCACAGGAGCAATCCGACCGCCATCTCATCGGACGCTCCCAGGGCCGCCAGGAGGCGCGCCGCTCGGTCCTCGGCGGTGACCGCCCCGAGACGGCCCCGAACGGCACCGGCCGCCCAGCGCAGCCCTCCGGGGCGGGCCGCCACCCGGTCTCGCACCCTCCGCCCGGCCGCCTGGGCCATCTGGCCAATCCTTTGGGGTGACACTCCTTCGGCCTTGGCCATTTGGGTCTGCGACGCCCGGGCCGGGCACAGCGACCACGCCGCGAACACCCGCTGGTGACGCTCGTCACCGGCGGCCTCGACGGCCTCTCGGGCCGCCCCCAGCAGGTCCAGGGCCCACGGGGCCCCCTGACCGAGCAGCCGGTCGGCGGCCGCGGCCACCTTCGGATCGGCAGCCAGCCGGCGCTCGAGGAGGGCCTCGGTCACGACCTGGTCGATGCCGCCCCGCTCGTGAGCCAGCACCACCTCCAGATCTCTGGAAGCTCGCGTCCGAGTGGCGGCCGGGCCGCCCAGCCCTCCTCTGGCCATGGCCCGACGATAGCCACTGGCCGGCGCCACATAGGTGGACGACACCGTGGAGCGAATGTGGCCGTCGCGTTGCCGGGGCCGCTGGGCCGGACGTGACCGTCACCTTGCCTGGGGCCGGACGTGACCGTCACCTTGCCTGGGGCCGGAGGTGACCGTCACCTTTCCTGGGGCCGGAGATGACCGTCTCGTTTCCGGTGTCCGACACGCCAACCGACAGTGTGACAGGCTCGAAGAGCGAGGCCCGAAGGGGCCGCGAACCTTTCACCGCCCACATTTACGAGGAGCCCGCGCATGCCCGACACCAACTTCCTCACCGATCGCATCGAGGTGACCCGGCCCATCCCAGCGCCCGCTCCGGCCATCTTCGAGCTGCTGCGCAGCCCGGCCGGGCACGTGGCCATCGACGCCTCGGGGATGCTGCAGGACTTCACCGGAGAGCCGGCCGACCAGGTGGGCGACACCTTCGTCATCCACATGGACCGCGAGTCACTCAACGACGTCCCCCTGGGCCGCTACGACGTCACCGTGCACATCATCACCTTCGAGCCCGACCGGGAGATCGCCTGGAACCTCGGACCCGACATCCCCTACCCCCACTTCTACGGCTACCGGCTCGAACCCGGAGACGACGGCGTCACCAACGTGACCTCTTACTACGACTGGTCCAAGGTGACCGGCGACATCAAGGAACGCTTCCCGATCGTTCCCGAGTCGGCCCTGCGGGCCACCCTCGGGATACTGGAGCGCACCGTCCGCCGGGGCTTGTAGACCCTCGGGGCCGCCGTCGAGGAGGCGGGGCGGCCGAGCGCGAGGAGGCGGGGAGGGTCGGCCGGCCGCTCAGAGCCCGTCAGCCGGCCGGGGCCGGCGGCTCCTTGGCCGCGCTCCTGACCAACAGGCCGGCCAGGAAGACGTCGCTGATCCGCTCGGCGATGGTCGATGCCGATATGGCCCCCTCGACGTGCCACCAGCGGGTCAGCCAGTTGAGGGCGCCGATCAGGGCCATGGCCGATACGAGCACGTCGGTGTCGGGTGCGAACAGGCCTTCGGCCACTCCCGAGGCGATGACTTCCTCGATGAGCGAGACGTAGGCGTGGTCCTTGGCCGCCCATTCCTCGCCCAGGCCCCGGCCGGCCACCTCGTGCAGGTACACGGCGGCGAAGTCGTAGGTCCGTTCGAGCACCGACACGTGGATCCTGGTCACCCGGCGGACCTTCTCGCTGGCTGGCAGGTCCATGGCCGCCAACCCCCGGAGGGTGCTCAGGAGCTCCTCGGCGGGGGGGCCGACCACCGCTTCGAGGAGCTCCTCCTTGGACGAGACGTAGTTGTAGAGGCTCCCCTTGGACATCCCGAGGTTGCCGGCGATCTCGTCGAGGGAGGCGGCGGCGAACCCCCTTGCCCGGAACACCTTGGCCGCGGCAGCCACGACATCGTCCCACCGACTTGGACGTGGCACCTTCGCATCCTCCCAGCGGTCGCCGCCGTAGGCGACCTTCCGTTGACTATAGGGCCCGATTCGGCGGCCAGCCACGCCGAACGGCCACGGGGTAGCCGACCTATAGTTCGGTTATGGCTCAGCCCGCCGACCCCCGACCGGTCGTAGAGGGTGGCCTGGTAGCCGGTCTGCGCTGCCGGGTCTGCCGGTATCCGGCCCTGTCGGGACCCCCTCGCTGCGCCCGCTGCGGCGGTCCCACCGACGCCGAGCGGTTCGGCCCGCAGGGACGGGTGTGGTCCTCCACCGTGGTCCGGATCGGGGTCGCCGACCGGGTGGCCCCCTACGGCCTGGCCGTAGTCGACCTGCTCGACGGGCCCCGGATGCTGGCTCACCTGGTCGAGCCCGAACCTGTCCCTCCCCTGTCGTGGGTGGAGGTGGTCGGCACCACAGAGCGAGGCGACGTGCTGGTGGCCCCGGTCGACCGGGCCCGCGACTGGCCGGGTGGTCGGGCCGGGGGACGAGGCGGGGGACGAGCACTGGCGCCGCCCACGGCCGAGATCGGCGCCGGGGTCTTCGTGCAGGGGGTGGGCACCTCCATGTTCGGGCGCTTCCCGGGTCAGCCCCTCGAGGAACTGGCCTGGCAGGCCGTCACCGAGGCCCTCGAAGCGGCCTCGCTGGCCCCGGCGGAGATCGAGGCGGTGTGGGTCGGCTCGGTGTTCGCACCCGGCGCGGTGACCCCCCGCATCCTGCGCGGCCTCGGTATCGGGGCGGTACCGGTCATCCGGGTGGAGAACGCCTGCGCCAGCGGCACCACCGCCTACCACGAGGCGGTCCACGCCGTCGGCTCCCGCCGCTACCGCCGGGTCCTGGCCCTCGGGGTGGAGCAGCTCTCCACCGCCTTCGACGGTCCCATCGTGCCCGACCTCACCGACCCCGAGGGGGCCGCCGGGCTGGCCCTGCCGGCGCTGTACGCCCTGCAGGCCAACCGCTACCTGTGGGCCCATCCGTCTGTGAGCATGGCCGAGGTGGCCCAGGTCGCGGTCAAGAACAAGGCCCACGGGGCTCGCAACCCCCGGGCCCAGCTGCACCAGGCACCGAGCCTCGAGGAGGTCCTGGGGTCGCGCCCCATCGCCGACCCGCTCACCTTCCTGCAGTGCTGCCCGCTCGGCGACGGGGCGGCGGCGGCGGTGATCTCGGTCGAAGGGGACGTGGCCGTGCGCTCATCGGCGCTCACCTCGGGCGTGGCGTGGGACCACGACAGCGACGAGCTGTGGGGCGAGAGCTGCGTGGCGCGGGCGGCGGCGGCGGCCTTCGACGCGGCCGGGCTGGCCCCCTCCGACATCGACGTCCTGGAGGTCCACGACGCCTTCACCATCGGCGAGGTGTCCACCCTGGAGGCTCTCGGGGTGGCCGCCCCCGGCCAGGGGGCCCAGCTGGCCGCCTCTGGGCGGTCATCGATCGAAGGCGCCCAACCGGTCAACACCAGCGGGGGCCTGCTGTCGAGAGGGCACCCGCTGGGCGCCACCGGCCTGGCCCAGATCGCCGAGATCGTGTGGCAGCTGCAGGGTCGCAGCGGACCCCGCCAGGTCCGGGGGGCCCGGCGCGGCCTGGTGGAGACCATGGGCGGCGGGGCCGCCGGGGTGGACGGCAACGCCTCAGTGGTCACCGTCCTCGAACGGGCCTGAACCCCGCCGGCGACCGGCCGACCGTCAGCTGCCGGCGGGGGCGGCGACCACCAGCTGCCGGCGGGGGCGGCGACCGTCAGCTGCCGGCGACCCGGCGGTCGCTACCCTCCCAGTAGGGCTCGCGCAGGACCTTGCGCTGCAGTTTGCCGACCGGGCTCTTGGGCAGCGGCTCGGTGCGGAACTCCACCCGACCTGGCTTCTTGTAGGAGCCGAGCCGGGTCCGGCACTGCTCGACGACGGCCTCGGCGCTCACCTCGGCGCCCGCTTCGAGCACGCACACCGCCAGGGGGGTCTCGCCCCAGCGGCTGTCTGGCACCCCGAACACGGCCACCTCGATCACCCCCGCCAGGTCGAGGATCACGTTCTCCAGCTCCGCCGGCCAGATGTTGAAACCCCCGGAGATGATCATGTCGTCCTTGCGGTCGAGGACGTACACGAAGCCGTTGCCGTCGACCTTCCCGATGTCGCCGGTCAGCACCCACCCGTCTAGCAGCCGGGACGCGGTCAGGGCCGGGTCGTCCCAGAAGCCGGCCATCTGCCCCTCGCAGCGGACGGCGATCTCGCCCTCCTCCCCGACTCCGACGGCCCGGTTCTCAGCGTCGCGTATCTCCAGGTCGGCGAAGGGGAGGGGCCGCCCGGCCGACGCCAGGGGGTCCGAGCCGGGGACTGTGGAGAACCATTCGGATGGCCCCATCATGCAGATGGGCAGGGCCTCGGTCTGGCCGTAGCCCTGGTAGAGGACGTCACCGAAGAGGTCGCGGGCCAGCAGCACCGTGTCGCGGGCGACCGGCGCCCCGCCCAGCTGGATCACCTTGAGGCTCGACCAGTCCCGCCCGGCCGCCCCCGGCCGGCGGACCAGGAGGTTGAGCATGGTGGGGACCATGAACACGTAGGCCGCCCGCTGCTGCTCCATCACCTCGAGGGCCCGGTCGGGGTCGAACTCCTCGAGCAGCACGTTGCGCCCGCCCGACAGCCACATCGGGGTATAGAGGTAGCCCGAGCCGTGGGAGATGGGCCCGAGGTGGACGCAGGCGTCGCCGGGTACGACCGGCGGGAAGTTGTAGAACCAGTCCCGACCGGCAGCCAGCCAGGCCCGATGGGTGTAGGCAACCCCCTTGGGGCGGCCGGTGGTGCCCCCCGAGTGGCGGATGATGAAGTAGTCGTCGGCATCCACCGCCGGATCGGGGTCGTCGTCGGGGAACGAGGCCAACCACTTCTCGTAGCTCGCGTCCCTGACGATCACCCGCTCCAGGGCGGGCACTTCCTTCTCGATGCCCCGCACGGCGGCAAAGTGGGCCTCGCTCACCACCAGCGCCCGGCACCCGGTGTGCTCGAGCATGTGGCGGTGGGCTTCGGGCGAGTTACGGGCGTAGAGAGGCACCCGGACCAGGCCGGCCGCGGCGGCGCCGGCGAACACGTCCTGGGCGCCGATGCAGTTGTCCTCCAGAACCCCGACCCGCTCACCGGGAGACAGACCCAACTCCAATAGGGCGTTGGCCATGCGCAGACCCCGGCTCCACGCCTCGACGTAGGTCAGGCTGCGCCCCTCGGAATAGACCGCTTCGGCGTTGCGGTAGAAGCCGGCGGCCCGGCGCATCAGGGTTCTCACGTCCATCGGGTGGCGCCTCCCGCGACTGGCCCGAGGGCCCGATCGCGATCGGGGCCGGCTGACCCGAGGATGACCGGCAACTCGAGCAGGCTCCGGCTGATGAGGGCCGGCCGCCAGGGCAGGCTGTCATAGGGCTGGGCCAGGGAAATCTCGGGGTAGCGGCGGAGCAGGCCCCGGAGGGCGATGCGGGTCTCCACCCGGGCGAGGGTGGCTCCCAGACAGAAGTGGGCACCGAAACCGAACCCCAGGTGAGGGTTGGGGTCCCGCCGCAGGTCGAGGACGTCGGGGGACTCGAACTGTTCGGGGTCGCGGTTGGCGGCGATCACCGCCAGGAAGACCCGCTGGCCTGCTTCGATGCGCCGGCCCCGCCACTCCAGGGGCGCCGCGGCGTGACGGACCTCCACTTTGGCCGGGCCCTCGAAGCGCAGCATCTCCTCCACCGCACCGGCGGCGGCGGGGCCGGTCATCACCTCGGCCAGATCCCACGAGGCGGCCAGGGCGGCGGCCAGACCGTTGGCGATCAGCGTCCGGGTGGTCTCGTGGCCACCGAAGAGCAGCAGCGTGCAGGTGGAGATCAGCTCCTCGGTGCTCAGTCGGTCGCCCTCGTCGTGGGCCTGGACCAAAGAGCCGAGGACGTTATCGGCGGGCTGGCGGCGGGCCGCCTCGATCAGGTCCCGGCAGTAGTCGGCGAGGGCCCGCAGGGCCTTCTGGCCCCGCTCCCGGCGGTCGACCACCTCGGTGGCCCCGAACACCAGGTCGGTGAGCTCGTCGGACCAGTGCCGGAACTGCTCCTGGTCGCCTTCGGGGACCCCGAGCATGTGGGCGATGACGATGGCCGGCAACGGCCCGGCGAAACTGGAGGTGAGATCCACCGCCTGGCCGGACCGGGCGTGGGCGCCGAGGTCGTCGAGGAGCCCTTCGACGGTGGCCTCGATGACCGGTTCGAGCCGAGCGATGGCCCGGGGGCGGAACGCGGTGGACACCAGCCGACGCAGCCGGGGATGGTCGGGCGGGTCCTTGAAGACCATCCACTTGGCCAGCACTTCGGCTACGGGGTCGACCGGGCCGTCGTCGTCGAGGTGGGCCCTGGCCGGTGTGACCCGCTCGGCTGACATCCGGGGATCCTTGAATCCGGCCAGGACGTCGTCGTAGCGGGTGATCAGCCACGCCCGGTGCCGTTCACTCCAGTGGACCGGGTCCTCGCGGCGCAGACGGGCCAGCAGCGGGTGGGGGTCGGCGACGACCTCGGGAGCGAACAGGTCCACCGCCGCGGGGTTGGACCTCCCCGGGCGCGCCGCGGCCTCGACGCCAGCGGGGGCCTCGACGCCAGCGGGGGCCTCGACGCCAGCGGGGGCCTCGACGACGGCGGGGGCCTCGACGACGGCGGGGGCCTCGACGACGGCGGGGGCGGCGGGGGCGGCAGGGGACGGCCGACCGGAGGGAAAAAGTACGACGTCAGGCATGGGTTACCCCGATCGGGTCGATGAGCGATACTCGGATGGGCGGGTGGCTCTGCCGACCACGGCCGCTCAGCACCGGCCGGCGGGCTGTCAAGGCAGCGGGCTCGGGTCCTTGGCGGGTGGGTCTCCCTCGGCCTGGCGGGCCAGCCAGCGGCGCATGGTGTCGGCCGTGGTCGGCAGAGCCACTGCGGCGAGGAAGTTGCGGCCCTCGACCCGGAAGCCCTCGGAGGTGGTGCGCCGGGCGGCGAGGAGGGCCTGTTTGGCCGCGGCCAGAACCGCCGGGCCGCGCCCGGCGAGCCGCTCGGCGAGGTCCAGCGCGCTCTGCTGCGGGGCGTCGGAGAGCAGCTGGGCCAGGCCTATGCGGTGGGCTTCGGCGCCGGAGATGGTCTCCCCCGAGAAGCACAGGAGGCTGGCCCAGCCATGTCCGACCAGGGCGGGCAGCCGCTGGGTCCCACCGGCGCCCGGTATGAGACCCATCTGCGCCTCCATGACCCCGAGTCGGGCCTGGGGGGCCACGATCCGGATGTCGGCGGCCAGGGTCAGCTCGAGCCCGCCGCACGACGCCTGGTCGTCGACGGCGACGATGGTCGCCGAGGGGTAGCACTCCAGGCCGCTGATGGCGGCCAGCCAGGGGGCCCAGTCGGCGATGGGACGCCCGGCGGCCATCTCGAGCACCTCGCTCAGCTCGGCGTGCAAGATCGACACGTCGAGGACCAGCACCGGTGGCTCCGCACGAGTCGACCGCTCGTCGATCAGCGACGCGAGCTGGGCCGCGCCCGAGATACCCATGGTCCGCCGCTGTCCTCCCTCGAAGCGGATCACCGTTACCGCGTCGTCGCGGGTCACGACCCACGGGTGGTCGACCGGGCCGGCCTCCACCTCGGAGGTGGCGGACATGCGCCGCTCCTCGGGCCGGCTAGCCGACCCGCGACTTGAACAGGTCGGCGGCGAGCGAACCCGAGAAGTCGTACTTGAAGGAGTCCCCGCTGACGGTGCCGTCGGCGTGGACGATGTGGGTCAGGGGGCCGGCGATGTCGATGAAGTCCTGGACGGTCAGCTGCGAGATGACGTCGCTGGCCGGGTCGGGCCCCTCGTGGTTCTCGAGCAGGACGTTGCTGTCGCTCTCGAAGATGCCCCTCGACTGGAACCCGGAGACGCTGTAGGGGGTGTGGAAGCTTCCCGTCGCCTCGTAGGAGAACATGCCCTGCTGCACCATGTTCTCGCCCTCCCGGTAGCCGAACTCGCCCTCCACGGTGAACGACATGGCCCGGCAGATGTGGAAGTGCGATGGGAAGTCCGGCGCGCCCTTGTCCATCTTGAAGGCGTAGGCCACGGTGTTGGTCGGAACGTGGATGGTGAGGGCCTTGAAGTAGGAGCCGGGCGAAACCTCGACCCATTCCATTTCCTGCTCCTGGATGTCAGCGGTCACAGACTCCATGTTGGACAGCCCGAGCGGCATGCGATCTTCCCCCTGTTGACCCTCAGCAGTGTTCCCACTGCCTCGCCGACATCAGCGCCGACGATGAAAGCACCGTAACAGTAGATACGGTCGGGCTCAAGGGGCCCATTCGCGACGGTCGCCCGGTTCTGGACCTCGACGTTTCCGAACGAGCAGTTTCCTACCTCCGCCTGATCGGGACCCACCACGCGCCAGCGGAGGGGTCGCGCCGTTGCGCGACCTCCGGGCCAGGGTAAGCGTGCCGGGGTCGCCCGTCGGGGCGGCCGCCCCCGGGGTCAGCGCTCGACCAGGAGGCCGGTCAGGTCCCAGTCGTCAGGACCCCGCCGGGGGGCCACGGCCCTGATGATGATCCGCGGCGAAGCGCGACCGACACCGTTGGCTGCGGTGACGGTGTAGGTGACGGTGACGGTGCCGGCCGCTCCCGGAAGCCCACGGACGTCGCCATCGCCGCGGTTGTCGCCCACCTTCGGGTCGGTCCCCGGCGATTCTCCCCCTCGCCATCCGCCTCAGCCGGTGACCGCTCCTTCTCTGCCGTTGCACCGCCAGAGGCTTCCGACGTCCGACGTCCGACGTCCGACGTCCGACGGGCCGGCGCGACCAGTTAGCGTGGGCGGCGCCGATGGCGTGCATGGCCACTCGGGGGGAGGTCGGCTGCTCAGCTGGCCCTCGACCACTCACACCGGGGACGACGACCAAGTGACGCAATATCTGGACCCGCTGTCGTCGTTCCGACTCGACGGGCGGACGGCGCTCGTGACCGGCGCGTCGAGCGGACTCGGCGCCCGCTTCGCCGCCGTCCTCACCGCCGCCGGAGCCCGGGTGGCACTGGTCGCCCGGCGGGCCGAGCGCCTGAAGAAACTGGCCGCGGAGCTGCCCGGATCGGTGGCCGTGGTCGCCGACATCTCGGTCCCCGCGGATGTGATCCGCATGGTGGACGAGACCCTCGACCAGCTCGGCCGAGTCGACGTGCTGGTGAACAACGCCGGCACCGGAGATGTCAGCCCGGCCGAGACCCAACCTCTCGAGGAATTCGTGCGCACCATCGAGGTCAACCTGATCGGCGCCTACCACGCCTCGCAGGTGGTGGGCCGGCACATGCTCGAGCGGGGTTCGGGCTCCATCATCAACGTGGCGTCGGTTCTGGGATTCGTCAGCGGCAGTCCCATTCCCCAGCCGGGATACGCGGCCAGCAAGAGCGCCCTGGTGAACCTGTCGCGTGAGCTGGCCGCCCAGTGGGGCCGGAGGGGGGTGCGGGTCAACGCGCTGTGCCCGGGCTGGTTCCGGACCGAGATGACCGACCAGATGTTCGCCACCGAGGAGGGGTTGCGGTGGATCGACCGGCGCACGGCGCTGGGCCGCGGCGGCGCCGACGGGGAGCTCGACGGCGCCCTGCTGTGGCTGGCCAGTGACGCCAGCTCCTACGTGACGGGCAGTTCGATCGTCGTCGACGGTGGGTACCTGGCGTTGTGAGCGGGGACTCAGGTCCCGTGCTGGTCGACGCCCTGTCACGGACGGCGGCCATGGCTCTCACTTCGCTGCTCGTTCATCCCCGCGACGTCCGCCGGCCACCACCCGCCCGACGGGCCGACGACAGCTGTGACGCAAGGCTCCCGGGGCGCCTCCGAACAGCCCGTGTCCGGCCCCTAGGCTGGCCGTCGTGAGCGAGCAGAAGGGCCACTCGGACGGGGACGGGCCGGGCGATGACGACGCCGGCTCGGACTACGAGGACGGCGAATACGAGGGCGACGACGACTACGACAGCGACGGCCCGGGGGGACGGTCGCGCCGCAAACTGGCCGCTCTCGTCGCCGCCGTCGTGGTGCTCGTCGGCCTCGGCGTGGGGCTGGGTCTCGGTCTGAGCGGAGGCTCAGCGGCCGCCGCCAGCGGCCCCGAGGGGGTCCCCGTCCAGAACGTGCCCGACCTGGCCTCGGCCGACACCACCCTGCCGGGGACCCCGGTGGACGGCCTGACCTGCCGGCGGGACATGGCGGCCACCGACCCCTACCACGTCCACGTGCACGTCAGCATCTTCGTCAACGGCCAAGAAGAGCGGCTTCCCGCCGGTGCCGGCATCGTCCCCCCGCGGGCGTCGGTCCAGGTCCCCGGTGGCACCTTCGTCGACGCCGGCAGCAGCGACTGCCTCTACTGGCTGCACGTCCACGCCGACGACGGCATCATCCACGTCGAGGCCCCCCAGAAGGAGAATTTCGTCCTCGGCCAGTTCTTCGACATCTGGGGACAGCCGCTCGGGCCCGATCAGGTCGGCCCCGCCCACGGGCCGGTGGTGGCCTTCGATAACGGCAAGCAGTTCACCGGCAACCCCCGCGACATCCCCCTCACCTCGCAGTCGGTCATCCAACTCGACGTCGGGACCCCGGTCGTGGCCTTCCGACCGATGACCTTCAAGGTGATCGGTCTGTGCTCGACCAGCTGTTCGGCGCTGCCCGGCTGACCGCCGACACCACTCCGCCCCGCCGCGGCCGTCGTCGCGGGAATCCCCCGCCTATCGTGGGAGACCCATGACCGCTTCCGCCGACGCCGTGCGGGCCCTCGACCACGCCCTCAGCAGCTACGTCAGGACCGACACGTTCCCCCTCGGGATCCGCATGCTCCGCCCGGGCGAGGCGGTTCCCGAGGGCCTGCGCATCCCGAGCCGCGACGTCGGCGAGCAGTGGATCATCTGCCAGTCCATCGGCATAGCCCGCCGCTACGGCTGGTCCATCGCAGTAGGACGCGAGGACGTCATCTGCCCGCTGGCGTCGGTGTCGTTCGGCTTCCGGCCCCCCAATGCCCGCTACGACTCCGGTGACGCCGCCCTCGGCATGTACTGCAGCGATCCCGCCGCGGCGGAGGCGCTGGAGGGGGCGACCTGGCGTTTCGAGACCGGCGAGTACGAACGCCTCTGCGTCGCCCCCCTCGCCAAGCTCAGCTTCGAGCCGCACGTGATCGCCGTGTACGGCAACAGCGCCCAGGTCATGCGTCTGGTGAATGCCGCTCTCCACGCCCGCGGTGGACGGATCGAGAGCTCCACCGGCGGCCGGCTCGACTGCGCCGAACTGGTCATCCAGACCATGCGCACGGGCGAGCCCAAGGTGGTCCTGCCCTGCAACGGGGACCGGGTCTTCGGGATGGCCCAGGACACCGAGATGGCCTTCGCTTTCCCCGCCGAGCGCGCCGAAGAGATCGTCGCCGGTCTCGAAGCGACCCATCGGGGCGGGGTGCGCTTCCCCATACCGGTGGCCATGCGTTCGACAGTGTCGATGCCGCCCAAGTACCAGGACCTGCTGGCCTCGCTCGACGACGCCCCCACCCCGGACTGACCCGCCCGGCGCTTCCGGACTGGTCTGGCTGGCGGTCAGCTTCGATCTAGGCGGGGTGGTCCCGGTGGCCGGCCAGCAGTTTGGTGAGCAGCCGGCTGAGCCGGAGGCGCTCGGCGGGATCCAGGGCAGCCAGCAGCTCTTCCTGGGCGGCGTCGGCGTGGTCCTGGATCCGCTCGAGATAGCTCCGGCCTGACGCCGTGAGCCTGACGACGTTGCGGCGGCGGTCGGCGGGGTCGGGCTGGCGGTCCAAGTGGCGGTCGCTCTCGAGGCGGGTGACGATACCGCTGATCTCGTTGCGGTCGACACCGAGGCGCCGACCGAGATCGGCCTGGCTCAACGCCCCGTACTCCTCGAGGGCGGCCAGCACGGCGAAGTCGGATCGGGTGCGTAGCGGCATGTACCGCGACGTGATCCGGGCGCCTAGCACCGAGACCTTGTTGGCCTGCCAACCCGCCAGTCGCCGCAGGCGGGCCGGAGGCTGCCACCTGTCGCCACCGCACGGCTCGTCCATGGTGCGCCGATCCTAACCGTTGGTGCCAGCAACGAACCGCAACCGGTGGGCCGGCCCAACGTTGCCCAGAGATCGTTGGGGAGCTCAACGTCGCTCCGGGCCAACCCCGACAGGCCTGGGCTCAGGCGCCGACGGTCACGGGGGCCCCGGCTGACACCCGGCCCGGCTGGCGCACCCAGCCGTACCAGCGCACCCAGCGGGGGTTCACCTCGAAAGCGATGCGCGAGAAGTCCCCGTCGGCGAACCACTGGGCCTGGTGGCGGCACGGCACCGCCGGGAACGACAGCTCGATCAGGGCTTCTCCGAGCCGAAGCAGGGTGCCGGGTCGCAGCTTCGACCAGTCGAGCCCGGCCAGGGTGAGGTTCTCCCCGGCGCAGCCCGGCCCGATGGGGTGACCGAAGGAGGCCAACTCGTCGATCACCTCGCTCGACCACAGGCAGACGGCCTGGAAGGGCCGCCCGTGGTGCTTGCGGTCCCGCTGGCGGTCGCCGGCGAGTCCGTCGTGGGCGACGGTCACCTCGGCGACGGCAGCCTTGGGCACCCCGCCGTCGGAGACGTTGACCCGGGCCACGCGGCCCTCCGTCCCCGAGTCGCCGAGCAGGCCCGGCGCCAGAGGGGCCAGGGCGCGGGCCACATCCCAGAAGTGGTGGCTGAGGTCGTGGACGTCGTGGATCAGATAGGCCTCGGCCCCCACCGTCGACCCTTCGAGAGTCCCGATGTTGGACCAGGCTTCGCCGGGCCGCCGGGCCAGGGCGGCCAGGGCCGAACCCTCCCTGGTCAGGTCGGCGAGGGTGGCGCCCAGGTCGAGCCCGGCCCAATTATCCACGGTGGCCTCACCGATATCGAAATCCTCGGTCACGACGGCGCCGTCGACCTCGAGAATCTGCTCCACCGACGTGCGGATGACAGCCGCCGCCAGGGCGCTGTGCAGGCCGTACTCGAGCACCGACCACACCGCCGGCGCCGGTCGACGGTCGAGCGCCGCGGGGTCGACGCCGGCGGTCGCCTGGGCCCACCACCAGCCGAGGCTGTCGAACAGGTCGGCGGCGTCGCGCCGACGCCACCTCCGGGAGTCGAACCCGCACTGCCCACAGATCTCCGCTTCGTTGGCTCTCACCCCAACAGTCTCGTGCCCCCGGGCGGCCCCGGGCCAACTGCTTTCCATGGCCGCCCACCCGGCCCACCGACCCGGCCCACCGACAGCGCGACGGCAGCCCACCGACCCGGCCCAGCGACCCGGCCCAGCGACCCAGCCGGCCGGCCGCTACGGGGCGGATAGCGTCCCGCCTTCTCGCAAAGCGGGAATTCGGGACCTTTGGCCCTAAGGCCGCAAGCCTGGCGGCCGAGATACTGCAGACACGTGCAGGGGCCAGGCGGCCGGGAGACCCGAATACATGAAGGCGATTACCGCGGCGGAAAATCTGATGCTCCACGCTGAGCGCGGCGTGGATCTGGCGTCGCTCTTCGACGACGCCGTCACGGGCATGGCCATCGTGGGGCTCCACGGCCGCTTCGAGGCGGTGAACCCGGCCCTGTGCCGGCTCCTCGGCTACCGCGCCGAAGAGCTGATCGGCCGCAGCACGGTCGAGGTGACCCACCCCGAGGACCGCCCCCGCTCGCATGCCGTGATCGCCCGCCTGCTGTCGGGCCGGGCCAAGACCGACCAGGCCCACAAGCGCTACGAGCGTTCCGACGGATCGACCGTGTCGGTGGTGCGGACCACGACGGTGCTGCGCGACGCCAACGGCGCCCCTACCGCGCTGTTCAGCCAGATCGTCGACGTCACCGCCCTGGCCGAGATGCAGGAGATCGTCTCGGGCTCCGAGCAGCGCTTCCGCAAGCTGGTGACCCACGCCTCGGACGTGATCCTGCTCCTCGACCGGTCGGGCCGCATCCGGTACGCCTCGGCCGCCGCCGAACGGGTGCTCGGTTACGCCCCCGAGAGACTGGAGGGCCACCCCGCCATCGGTTTCATCCACACCGACGACCAGGAGCGGGCCCGGAACTTCTTCGCCCGCCAGAGCGCCGCCACCGGCCCCGCCTCCCAATCCGGCTACCGGATACGCCACCGCGACGGCACCTGGCGGGAGTTCGAAGTGGTCGGCACCAGCCTCTTCGACGACCCGACCATCTCGGCCCTGGTGCTCAACCTGCGCGACGTGACCGAACAGGCCGAGTACCAGCGTCGCCTCGAGGTGGGGGAACGGCGCTTCCGGACCCTCGTCGCCAACTCGTGGGACATGATCTCCCTGCACGACGCCGCCGGGCGATACGTATTCTGCAGCCCGGCCGCCACCCAGCTCGGCTACCAGCCTGAGGACCTCATCGGCACCAGCCCGGCGGAGATCATCCACCCCGACGATCGCCCGATCGTCGCCGAGGCCTTCGGGGCCATGGTCGCCGGCGGCTCGGAGTCGGTCACCATCGAGTACCGGGTGCGCCACCGTGACGGCCGGTGGCGGTGGCTGGAGTCCATCGGCGAGAGCCGACTCGACGATCCAGCGGTGGCATCGATCGTGGTGACCAGCCGCGACGTGACCCAGCGACGCCTGCGGGTGCGCCAGCAGCGGGCCGTCGCCGAGCTCGGCCAGGCCGCCCTGCGGGGCGGGCCGGCAGCCGAGCTGCTCGAGCGGATACCGGCCACCGTGACCGAGGCCCTGGCCGTCCCGGGGTGCCTGCTGGTCCGGTTCGAACACGACGGGACCCGCACCGTGGTGGCGTCGAACGACCTCGACGACCGGCTCTTCGGCGAATGCGCCCGCCGGCTGTGCAACGAGGCCCTCGAACAGCGGGTCCCGGTGGTCTGGAAGCGCGGCGAGGGCCACCCTTCCCGGGCCACTCCCAACGGCGGGGACTGCGGCGGGGACTGCGGGGGCGCCGCCGTACCGGTCACCCCAGCCACCGGTGCGGCCGGGGTCCTGGCCGTCTACAGCGACGACCCGGACGGTCTCGGGCCCAACGACATCGCCTTCCTAGAGACGGTGGCGAGCATCGTGGCCGCCGCCCTCACCCGCCACGGCGTGGAGGAGGAGCTGCGCCGCCAGGCTGTCCACGACCGTCTCACCGAGCTGCCCAACCGGGCCCTGCTCATGGACCGGCTGCGCACGGCTCTGTCGCGCCTCAGCCGCCGGGGCGGACAGGTGGCCGTGCTGTTCGTCGACCTGGACAACTTCAAGCTCATCAACGACAGCCTGGGCCACTCCCTCGGCGACGCCGTCGTGGCTTCCGTCGCCCGTCGCCTGCGCGCCGCGGTCCGCTTGCCCGACACCGTCGCCCGCTTCGGTGGAGACGAGTTCGTGATCGTGAGCGAGAGCGACCACCCCGCCGCCGTGCGGGAGTTGGCCGACCGGGTCCGCCGGGTCGTCTCGGCCCCGCTGGTCGTGGCCCAAAGGAGCATCACGGTGACGGCGAGCATCGGCTACGCCTCGACCACCGACGCCGACACCTCGCCCGACAGCCTGCTGGCCGACGCCGACATGGCCATGTACGAGGCCAAGCGGGCCGGCAAGAACGCCGTGGCCCAGTTCGCCCCCGAGCTGCGCCGCCGCACCACCGACCACCTGGACGCCGTTTCGGGCATCCGCCGGGGCATCGAGGCCGGTGAGTTCCGGCTCTTCTACCAGCCCATATACGACCTCACCTCGGTCACCCCGATGGCCCACGAGGCCCTTCTGCGCTGGGAGCACCCGACGTCGGGATTGCTGCTGCCGGGGCAGTTCATCGGCTACGCCGAGAACTCCGACCTGATCCTGCCGCTCGGGAGGTGGGTGCTGCGCACCGCTTGCGCCCAGTCAGCCGAATGGAGCCGCCAGGGGCGCCCGGCCAAAGTCACCATCAACGTCTCGGCCCGGCAGCTGACCGGCTCCGACATCGCCGGCGAGGTGGCCGCGGCGATAGCCGACAGCGGGGCCCGGGCCGGCGACATCTACCTGGAGGTCACCGAGAGCGCCCTGATCACCGATCTCGACACTGCCCGGGCCGCCCTCGAGGCGCTGCGGGCCCTGGGCGTGCACCTGGGCCTCGACGACTTCGGGACGGGCTGGTCGTCGCTGTCGCAGTTGGCCCATCTGCCGTTCGACTTCGTCAAGATCGACCGCTGCTTCGTCCGCGACCTCGAGACGGTGGAGCGCACCGCGGCCCTGCTCGAGAGCATGGTCGGCCTGTGCTCCACCCTCGGCCTGGACGTGATCGTCGAGGGGGTCGAGACGGCCTCCCAACTGGCCCACGTCGAGGCGCTCGACGTCCGACTGGTCCAGGGCTTCCTCCTCGGCCGGCCCGCGCCCCCCCACCAGGTCAACCAGGCCAACCAGGCCACGCCGCGCTGACCGCCTGCTGACGCCCGGCGCGGCCTGACCGCCTGCTGACGCACGGGCGCGGCCTGACCACCTGCTGACTCCGCCCCCGGGCCAGCGAGCCCAACCACTCCTGGGTCTCGCCTGTCCATGTCGGTTTACCTGGTTGACTAGTTGCCTGACAACTGCTAGAAACAGGCGTCGACCGCAGAGTGCTCATTGCCACTCGTGCAGCAACCGAGGGGAGGAATCGTCACCGCTTCGAGTAAAGGCAGAACTGAACCCTCGTTCAAAGCGGTGGACAAGGGCGTCTCTGTCGCCACGCAGATCGCCAACCAACTGGTCACGGCCATCCGATCCGGAGAGGTGGCCGTAGGGGAGCGCCTGCCGAGCGAGTCCGAACTGGCCGCCCAGTTCGGTGTGAGCCGGGCGTCGGTGCGGGAGGCGTTGAGCTCACTTCAGTTCAGCGGCTACGTCGAGACGGCGCGGGGCTCGGGAACGGTCGTCATCTCGACCACCGCCATCGGCCAGAGCCCCATCGTCGACGCCGGGATCCGGCGTCCGTCCGATCTGATCGACGTGATCGAGGCCAGGCTCCTCGTCGAACCGGAAGTGATCCGCCAGGGGGCCATGGACCCCCTGCCGGCCACCCTGCGCACGGCGGAGCGGATGCTCGAAGGCATGCAGGTCTCCCTGGCCGACGAACGCCACGATCACAGCAGCGATCTCGGGTTGCACCGGGCCCTGATCCGCGCCTGTCGCAATCCCGTCCTGGTCGAGACCGCCGACCGGCTGATCTCCCAGACCGAGGGCCGGTTGTGGCGCGAGGTGCGCGATCACGCCTGGGCCGAGACCGAGCTCCCCAAGCTCTGGCTCACCCACCACATCGCCATGGCCGACGCCGTGATGAACCGCGACCCCGAGACCGCCGCCGAAGCCAGCAGGGACCATCTCAAGTCGGTTCTGGCCAACGCCGGCCAGTCCATGCGCCTGACCAAGCGAGACCGGTGGCGGATCGAAGCGCTGCTGGCCGACCCATCGCCGCGAAGAGAGCTCAATTGATCCAGACCAGATTCAGCTATTTCAACGGTTTGCGCTGCAGCGCCTGCGACGAGACCTACGACCCCGACGCCGTCCAGGGTCTCTGCCGGTGTGGCGCCCCGCTGCTGGCGGGCTACGACCTGGCGGCGCTGGCCGCCGACGCCCCGGGGCCCGACCTCATCGCCGGACGGTCCCCGGATCTATGGCGCTACCACGAGCTGCTCCCGGTACGGTCCCCCGATCACGTGGTGTCCCTCGGTGAGGGCATGACCCCCCTGATCCCCCTCGACCGGCTCGGCTCGGAGTTCGGTCTCAACCGGGTGACCATGAAGGACGAGGGCCTGCTGCCCACCGCTTCGTTCAAAGCCCGCGGCGCGGCGGTGGGCATCTCACGGGCCAAGGAGCTCGGGGTCAGGCGCATCTGCATGCCGACCAACGGCAACGCCGGCGCCGCCTGGGCGACCTACGCCGCCCGAGCCGGCATCAGAGCGGCGGTGTCGATGCCCATCGACGCGCCCTTGGTGACCAGAGCTGAGTGTGACATCACCGGTGCGGAGCTATTCCTCATGGACGGGCTGATCGGCGATGCCGGCGCCGCCCTCCGGCCCCTCCTGGCCCCCGGCGAGGACTCCTACTTCGACGTGTCCACCCTGAAGGAGCCCTACCGCCTCGAGGGCAAGAAGACCATGGGTTTGGAGCTGGCCGAGCAGTTCGGGTGGCGCTTCCCCGATGTGATCCTCTACCCCACCGGCGGAGGAGTCGGCCTGATCGGCATGCACAAGGCCTTCTCCGAGCTGGTCGAGCTCGGCTGGGTGAAAGGTCGTCTGCCCCGCCTCGTGGCCGTGCAGGCCGAGGGTTGCGCGCCCATCGTCAAAGCCTTCGAGGCCGGCCTCGACCGCGCCGAGCCGTGGCCCGACGCCCACACGGTGGCTTTCGGGATCACCGTTCCCAACCCGCTGGGCGGGGCTTTGATCCTGCAGGCCCTGGCCGAATCCGACGGCACCGCGGTGGCGGTGAGCGACGATGACCTCGTGGTGGCCCAGCGAAGGCTCTCGCAGATCGAGGGCTGCTTCGTCTGTCCCGAAGGCGCGGCCGCCGTCCACGCTCTGGGAGTACTCCAGAAGTCCGGATGGATAGGCGAGGACGAGAACGTCGTGATACTGAACACCGGGAGCGGCATCAAATACTCCGATCAGGTGAAAGTGCACGCCCCCGTCCTGTCGATTGGTGACGTCGTCACACCAGCCATGGTCGCAGGACCCGAGGCCGGCGGATCACCCCGTGCCTGACCGTCGCGGGCCGAGGCCTTCGCATCCCGACAGATGTCCTACAGGCAACCGGCCCGAGACTCGGGTGACCGGTTCATATCCCAGCTAGCCGCTCGGCCCCCGAGCCAACCGTCATCACCAGCATCATTCAGAAGGGACGTCACCCGTGCTCCATCTCACCTCGCCGGCAGCGGCAGACTCGACCGGCCCCAAGCGGCGGGGGCACAAAGCTCAGCTCGTAGCCGCCTCGATGGCCGTCCTCGTCGCGGCCGGCTGCAGCTCGTCGGGCTCCGGTTCCAAGGGGGCGTCGGCCACGACCACGGCGTCGGGAGCGTCGAGCTCCCCGACCAGCGCCGCAGCGGCGGCCGGGCCGGCCACCTTGACGGTGGACCAGGCCAACTCCCCGGCCACCCTCGACCCGGGCCTGCAGTACGACACCGACAGCTACGTGGTCTACCGGAACATCTTCGATCAGCTGGTCCGCCGCGATCAGAAGACGCTCGAGATCGTTCCGTGGGTGGCGTCGTCGTGGACCAACCCGACGCCCACCACCTGGGTCTTCCAGATTCGTCCCGGCATCACTTTCACCAACGGCACTCCCCTGACCGGCAACGACGTCGCCTTCAGCATCAACCGGATCCTCGACAAGACCCTCAACAGCCCGCAGTACGCCAACTTCAGCGTCATCACCGGGGCGACGGGCACGACGAGCAGCGTCACCATCACCACCACCGCCCCCTCGCCCACCCTGCTGTCCTACCTGACCACGCTGAGCATCGTCCCGCAGCAGTACGTGACCCAGGTCGGCAACCAGCAGTTCGACCTGCACCCCATCGGCTCCGGTCCCTACGAGCTGTCGAGCTGGGTCCAGGGAAGCCAGGTGACCCTGAAGGCCAACCCCACCTACTGGGGCGGCAAGCCCCCGTACCAGACGGTGGACTTCCGGACCGTGCCCACCGCCGCCACCCGCGTCGCCGACGTGGAGTCGGGGGCGGCCGACATCGCCCTCGAGCTGACACCGGACAACGCCACCCAGCTCAAGGGCAACAGCAGCTCCCAGGTCATCGCCCAGCCCACCGAGCGGGTGGCGTACCTCGGCCTCAACGTCCTCGGGTCCACCCCGACCAGCTCGCTCGACGTACGCAAGGCCATCGCCTACGGCATCGACTACCAGGGTCTGATCAGCAGCCTGGAGCAGGGCTACGCCCAGCCGGTCAAGGAGGTGCTGTCACCCAACGTGTTCGGCTACGACGCCAGCCTGTCGGGCTACACCTACGACCCGACCAAGGCCAAGCAGTTCCTGGCGCAGAGCGGCCTGGGTCACCCCACCCTGGTGTTCGCCACCTCACCCGCCTACCCGTCCTCGCTGGTCCAGGCCATCCAGGCCGAGCTGCAGGCGGTCGGCTTCACCGTGACCATCTCCACCACCGACCAGGCGACCTACCTGAAGAAGGTGCAGAGCCCGGCGCATGACTGGGGCAGCATCCGCTACGGCATCTGGTCGTGCTCGTGCCTCGACGCCGACGGTGTCATCTACCCGCTGTTCCACACCGGGTCGATCTGGAGCAGCTACTCCAACCCGGCGTTCGACACCGCCGTCCAGGCGGCCCGCACGAGTCTGGACAGCACCCAGCGCCTGTCCGACTACGCCACGGCGCTCAACATCTTGCAGCAGGACCTCCCCGGTATCGGACTGTGGCAGTACTACGCCATTGACGGGGCCAACAAGCACATCTCGTGGACCCCCGGACCTCAGGAGACCTTCTTCATCCCCCAGATCAAGTGGGTCGGGTAGATACGGGCAAGCATACGGACACGCCTGACACGGACCTGAAAGGAGGCGTCTGACATGGCCCGCTACATAGCCGGACGCCTCCTCCAGGCCGTGGTCACCCTGCTCGGGGTCGTCACGATCATCTTCTTCCTCGTGCGGCTCTCGGGTGACCCGGCCCGTTTGCTGGCGCCCCAGAACGCAACGGCCACCGACATCGCCCGGATCCGCCACCAGCTGGGTCTCGACACGTCGCTGTGGAGCCAGTACGTGCATTTCCTCTCCCAGGCGCTGCGCGGCAACTTCGGCTACTCGTACGTGCAGGACCAGCCGGCGATGCACATCGTGCTCAGCCGCTTCCCGAACACCGTCGAGCTGGCCGTAGGGGCCCTGGTGGTGGCGCTCGGGATCGGCATACCGGCGGGGATCCTCTCGGCGGTCTACCGGGGTCGCTGGCCCGAGCGGACCCTCATGCCTCTCATACTGGTCGGCCAGAGCATGCCGGCCTTCTGGAGCGGGATCCTCCTGATCCTGGTGTTCAGCGTCCGGTTCCACCTGTTCCCCTCCTCGGGGCAGGGCGGGCTGCGGGCGCTGGTCCTGCCGGCCATCACCCTCGGTTCTCTGTCGCTGGCCACCATCGCCCGCATGGCTAGAGGCTCGTTCCTCGAGCAGCTCGACCGGGATTACGTCCGCACGGCGCGAGCCAAGGGCGCCTCCGGGATGAGGGTCATGTTCGGCCACGTGCTGCGCAACGCCCTGCTGCCGGTGCTCACCATCACCGGCCTGGAGGCCGCCAACCTGCTCGGCGGGGCCGTGCTGACCGAGGTGATCTTCGCCTGGCCGGGGGTCGGACAGCTCACCGTGCAATCGGTCAACAGCCGGGACTTCCCGGTGGTGCAGGCCGTGGTCCTCCTAGCGGCCATCGTCTACGTGGCGGTCAACCTGCTGGTCGACCTGCTCTACGGGGTGGTCGACCCGCGTCTGCGCCTCACCGGGGCGGCGCCGTGATACCCGCCGAGGTCGCTGCCCCCCTCGGGCCGGCGGAGGTCCCGGCGGCGGTCGGAGCCGAGCCGGGGCGGCGCTCCTACCGGCGGGTTCTGCGGTGGTGGCCGCTGGCCGTGCTGGCCGTCGCCGCCTTCGCCGCGGCGTTCCCCTTCGTCCTCGCCCCGAACCTCCCCGACGCCACCGACCTGGTGGGCCGGCTCAAAGGGCCGGGCACCACCGTGCACGGCACGAGCTACCTGCTCGGCACCGACTCCCTCGGGCGTGACGTGCTCAGCCGGGTCATCTGGGGCACCCGCATATCGATGACGGTGGCGGTGATCGCGGTCGTCGCCGGCGGCGTGGTCGGCAGCCTGCTGGGTATCCTCGCCGGCTCCCGCCGCAAGGTCCTCGGCGGGGTCATCATGCGTTTCGCCGACATGGTCCTGTCCATACCGTTCTTCCTCCTCGCCATCCTGGTGGTGGCCATACTCGGCCCCAGCCTGGTCAACACGGTGATCGTGCTCGCCACGGTGCGTTGGCCGAGGTACGCCCGGGTGGCTTTCGGTCAGACCCTCGAGGCCCACAGCCGAGAGTTCGTCAAAGCCTCGGTGGCCGTCGGGGTGGGCCCGTGGCGGCTGTTCCGGCGCCACATCCTGCCCGAGGTGCTCCCCTCCCTGATCGTGGTGGCCACCCTCGAGGTGGGCCTGATGATCATCTACGAGGCGGCCCTGTCGTTCATCGGTCTGGGCGCCCAACCCCCGACCCCCAGCTGGGGCGCCATGCTGTCGGAGGGCCAGCAGTACGTGTCCACGGCCTGGTGGATCGCCACCTTCCCGGGCCTGGCCCTGTTCGTCATAGTCGTCTCGGTCAACCGCCTCGGCGACCTGCTCAGGGACCGGCTCGACCCCCGCCAGAGGAGCCCCCGATGAACACCCGCAGCACGCCTTTCCCCGACCTGGCCGCCGACTTGGCCACCAAACGGGTGGTCGTGACAGGTGCCGTCGGGGTGATCGGGGGGTGGATCGCCGACGCTTTCGCCGGCTGCGGCAGCCGGCTGCTCCTCTCTGACGCCCGCCACGACCGACTGACGGCCCTCGTCGGGTCGGGGCGCTGGAGCGACGCCTCACAGGTCGACGTCCACGGCTGCGACCTCACCGACACGGCATCGCTGTCGGGTCTGGTGGACCGCATCGGCGACACCTTCGGCGCCCCCGACATCGTGGTCAACAACGCCGGTATCTACCCCCACGGACCCCTCCTCGACCTCGCCACCGAGGATTGGCAGGAGGTGCTCGACATCAATCTCACCGCGCCGTTCGTGATCACCCGCGACACGGCCCGGCTCATGATCAGCGAGGGCGTGGAGGGGTCCGTCGTCAACATTGCCTCGGGGGCGGCGGTCACAGTGGCCCCCGGCGGGGTGGCCTACTCGGTCTCCAAAGCAGCTCTGGCCATGTTCACCAGGGGCGCCGCCCTGGAGCTGGCCCCCCACCGGATCCGGGTCAACGCGGTGGGGCCGGGCTTCGCCCCCGGCAGCGAGGTCAGCGAGCTCGACGACGCCTACATCGAGCGGATGCTGAGCCGCATCCCTCTGGGTCGGACCTCGGGTCCCGGCGATGCCGCGTCCATGGTCCTCTACCTGGCCTCGAGCGCCGCCTCGTTCATAACCGGCGCCCTGTTCCACGTCGACGGGGGCCGGGTGGCCGGGGCCGGGCTGTGACCTCCGAGGCCCGGCCCGGCCATCCCGACGGGGCACCCCCCGCCTACGAGTGGCCGGCGGGAAAGTCGGCGGCGGCCGTGGTGAGCGTCGACTTCGACGGGCCCACCCCGTACCTGTGGGCCTCGCGCAACAGCCCGAAGCAGCTCATGGGCGAGCTCGAGCAGCGACGGTTCGGTCCCCGCCAGGGGGTGTGGCGGATCCTGGCCCTGTTGGAGCGGCTCCAGATCCCCGCCACGTTCTACGTCCCCGGAGCCATCGCCGAGGCCCACCCCGCGGCGGTGCGCACCATCGTCGCCGGCGGCCACGAGATCGCCATGCACGGCTACCTGCACGAGCGCCTCGACGACCTGACCCCCGACGAGGTCGGCGACATCCTGGACCGCTCGATGCAGGCCCTGGCCGCCGCCGGTGCCGCCCCGCCGTTCGGCTACCGCTCCCCGTCGTGGGAGATGACCCCGGGGGCCTGGGAGAAGCTCCGCACGGCCGGCGTCCGCTACGACAGCTCCCTGATGGGCCACGACCACCCCTACTGGCTGGACGGCCTCGTCGAGGTACCGGTCCAGTGGCAGCTCGACGACGCCATCTTCTACCGGTACGTGCACGGCTCCACCCGGGCGCCGGTACCGGCGTCGGTGGTCATGGACGACTGGGTCCGGGAGGTCGACGCCATCGGCCGGTTCGGGGGTCTGGCCATGCTCACCGTGCACCCGTGGCTGTCGGGGCGGGCGGGCCGGCTCGTGGCCTTCGAGGAGATGCTGCGCCGGGCCGGTGACCACGACGGGATGTGGTGGGCCACCGCGGCCGAGGTGGCCGACCACCACCGGGGCCGCTACCAGGAGAGCGACGGCTCGGGGACGACCGAGCTGTGAGCCGGGCGGCGAGCCGACCTGTGAGCCAGGGTGTGACCGACGACCAGGTGCCGGCCGGCCAGGACCCGGTACTGGCCGTCGAGGACCTCTCGGTGTGCTTCGAGGCCGGGCGGCAACTGAAGGCCCTCTCGCAGGTGTCGGTGACCGTCGGGCGGGCCGAGATCGTCGGGGTCGTGGGCGAGAGCGGCTGCGGCAAGAGCCTGACGGCCCTGTCGGTGATGGGGCTGCTCCCCCACAACGCCACCGTGACCGGCGGCCGGGTGGTCCTCGAGGGCGTCGATCTCGGCTCGCTCAACGGGCGGCAGCGGCGAGACCTGCGGGGCCGGCGGATGTCCATGGTCTTCCAGGAGCCCATGGTCGCCCTCAACCCGCTGATGCGGGCCGGCCGCCAGGTCACCGAGGTCCTGTCGGTGCATTCGCTGCTCAGCCGCCCGGCCCGCAAGGAGCGGACCCTGGCCCTCTTCCGGGAGGTGGGGCTGGCCGATCCCGAAGCCCGCTACCGGCAGTACCCTCACCAGCTGTCGGGGGGGATGCGTCAGCGGGTCATGATCGCCATGGCCCTGGCCGCCGAGCCATCGCTGCTCATCGCCGACGAGCCGACCACCGCCCTCGACCCGACGGTGCAGAGCCAGATCCTGCAGATCTTCCTCGACATCAGGGACCGACTCGGCACTTCGGTCCTGCTGGTCACCCACGACATGGGCGTCATCGCCGAGGTCGCCGACCGGGTCACGGTGATGTACGCCGGCCGGGTCGTCGAATCGGCTCCGGTGTCGGAGATCTTCCACCGGCCGGCCCACCCCTACACGGCGGGGCTCCTGGCCAGCATCCCGGCCCGCAACGCCGACCGGGGGCGCGCCGAGGACCTGCCGACCATTCCCGGGCGGGTACCGGCGCTGGGTGAGATCACCGCCGGCTGCCCGTTCGCCCCGCGCTGTGAGCGGGCCCAGACGCGCTGCCTGCAGGAGGAACCGGGCCTGCTCGCCGCCGGCCCCGCCCACCTGGCGGCCTGCTGGTACCCGCTGGAGCAGGACCGCCTCCCGGCGCCGGCGAGGAGCGAGACATGACCTCGGCCCCTCCGCCGGAGCTGTCTCCCTCGCCACCGGCCGGCGCCCGCCCCGAGGTCCTCGTGGAGTGCACCGAGGTGGTCAAGACCTACCAGACGGCCGCCTCGCTGCTCGGCCGGCGGTCGATGCGGGCTGTGGACGGCGTGTCCTTCACCGTCACCGCCGGGTCGGTCATGGGCCTGGTCGGCGAGACCGGTTCGGGCAAGTCCACCACCGGACGCCTGGTCCTCGGGCTCGAGCGACCCACCTCCGGCCGGGTGGTCTTCGCCGGCCAGGACCTGGCCTCGATGTCGGGCGGGGACCTTCGCCGGTTGCGACGGCAGATGCAGCCCGTCGCTCAGGACCCCTACTCAGCGCTCAACGGGCGCATGCGGGTGTCAGAGATACTCGCCGAGCCGTTCATCGTCCACCGGACCGTCCCCAAAGCCCAGATCCGGCGTCAAACCGAGGAACTGGTGGACCTGGTGGGCCTGCCCGCGGACAGCCTCGACCGGTACCCCCACGAGTTCTCCGGCGGTCAGCGACAGCGGATCGTGATCGCCCGGGCCATCGCCCTGCAACCCCGCCTCATCGTCTGCGACGAGCCCCTGTCGGCTCTCGACGTGTCGGTCCAGTCGCAGATCATCAACCTGCTGCGGCGCCTGCAGGCGGAGTTCTCGCTCACCTACCTGTTCATCTCCCACGACCTGGGCATCGTCCGGCTGCTCTGCGACACAGTGGCGGTCATGTACCTGGGGCAGCTGATGGAACTGGCCAGCCGCGACGCCCTCTTCGACGCCCCCGCCCACCCCTACACCCGGGCCCTGCTGGCGTCGGTACCGGTGAGCGACCCGCTGGAGCGGCGCAGCCGGGCGCGGCGCCCCCTCGGCGGTGAGGCCGAACGCGACCCGACCACCTCACAGGGCTGCCCCTTCCAGGCCCGCTGCCCCCTGGCCGAGGAGGAGTGCCGGCAGCGGCGACCGGAGTGGCGTCAGGTCGAGCCGGGCCACTTCGTGGCCTGCCACCTGGCCGGACCCGGTCACCCGGCGGCGTGACCGACCGCCTCGAGGTGGACGGGCTGGAGGGCACGGCCACCATCGCCCGGGACCGCTACGGGATCCCCCACATCCGGGCGGCCGCGACCGCCGACGCCTGGTTCGCCATGGGCTTCGCCAGCGCCCAGGACCGGCTGTTCCAGATGGACTACGACCGGCGTCGGGCCACCGGCCGCTGGGCCGAGATCGCCGGCCAACGGGCCCTGCCGGCCGACGTGCTGGCCCGCCGGCTGTCCCTCATGGCCGCGGCGCGCGCCGACCTCGAGGTCATGTCGGACGAGGTCCGGGCGGCCTTCGGGCACTACGCGGCCGGCGTCAACGCCGTCATCGCCTCGGGGCCGGTGCCGCTCGAGTGCTCGGTGCTCGGCTACCAACCCGAACCGTGGGAGCCCTGGCACTCGGTGGCGGCGTTCAAGGTGCGCCACGTCCTCATGGGCCTGTGGCAGCACAAGCTGGCCCAAGCCATGATCCTGGCCCGCAGCGGTCGTGACGCCCTGCTGCGCCTCGACACCCGGGTGCCGCTCGGCGCCGCCCTCACCGCGCCGTCCGGGGAGCGGCTGAGCCGTCTGGTGGCCGAAGCAGCCGACGAGATCTCCGCCGTCGAGCCGTATCTCGGCTTCCTCGCCGAGGCGGAGCCCGGATCCAACGCCTGGGCCGTCGCCGGTCACCGCACCCCCCACGGCGCGGCGGTGATCTGCAACGACTCCCACCGCGCCCTCGACACCCCGAACGTCTACTGGCAGTGCCACGTCACCTGCGACGAGTTCGATGTGATCGGGGCTACCTTCCCCGGCCTCCCGGGCTTCCCCCACTTCGGTCACAACGGCCGCGTGGCGTGGGCCATCACCCACGCCACCGCCGACACCCAGGACCTCTACGTCGAGTGGTTCGACACCGCTCAGCCCGGTCGTTACCGAACCCCCGACGGCTGGGCGTCAGCCGAACGCCGCTCCGAGTCGATATCTGTGCGGGGGGCGGACCCGGTCGAGATCGAGGTGTGGCGGACCCGTCACGGGCCGGTCGTGCACGGCGATCCCCGCCGGGGCCTGGCCCTGGCCCTGAGATACACGGCCACCGACGGGCCGGGGCGGGGTTTCGAGGCGCTGCCCGCCATGCTCGCCGCCCGGGGGGTCTCGGAGCTGATCGAGGCCCAGCGCGACTGGGTGGACCCGGTCAACAATCTCCTGGCCGCCGACGTCGAGGGCCGGATCGCCTACCAGGCCCGGGGGCGGCTGCCGGTCCGTTCGTCGCCGTCGCATCGCCGTCTCCCGGTACCGGGCTGGACGGGGGCCGACGAGTGGACGGCGATGGTGCCCTTCGAGCAGATGCCGCGGGTCGTGGACCCCCACGTCGGCTACCTGCTCACGGCCAACAACGTGATCTGCGACGGTGACGAGCCCTACATCTCCTACAGCTTCGCCGACCCGTTCCGGGCCGAGCGCATCCGCCAGCGGCTGGCCCGCCCCGGCCGGCTGGACCGCGACGACCTCGCCGACCTGCAGGGGGACGTGACCTCGGTGGCCGCGACCTGGACCGCGGCCACCGTCGCCGGCCACGAGCCCTTCCCCGCCGATGATCCCGCCGAGGCGGCCCGGACCATGCTGGCGGGCTGGGACGGCGAGCTGCGCCGGGACTCCCCCGAGGCGCTGCTGTACGGCTGCTTCCGGCGGGTCCTCGTCGAGCAGCTGTACCGCCCGGCGGCGGGGCCGGCCACCTGGGAGTGGATGCTCTCCGAGGCCGTCCCGGCGACAGGAGTGGTGATCCGCAGGTCGTCGGGACGAGAGCTGTGGGAGTACCTGGGCGGGCCGACCCCGCCGGAGGGGACGGCCCGGGCGGAGGGGTCGGCACCGGGCGGAGCCGGGGGCGAAATCCCCGAGGTCCTTCGGGCCGCCCTGCGCGAGGCGTGGGCCGACGCCTGCGCCATGGCCGGTCCCGACCCCCGGTCGTGGCGGTGGGGGGAGCACCACCGTCTCGTGCCGAGCCATCCGCTCAGCTCGCTCGCAATAGCGTGGCCGGTGGAGATGCAGGCCGGTGCGGTGCAGATGGGCGGGGACGGTGACACCGTCCAGGCCGCCTCTTACGGGTGGCGGCGCCGGACGCCGTTCCATGTCACCGGGCTGTCGGTCTACCGCCAGGTGGTCGACCTGGCCGACCCGCCGGCCGCCGAGTGGGTCATTCCCGGTGGCGCTTCGGGCGACCCCCGCAGCCCCCACTTCGCCGATCAGCTCGGCCCCTGGGCCGACCACGGACGCATCGCCATGCTCTACCGGCCCGATGACGTGAACGCCGCCACCCGCGCCACCACGGTGCTGGTCGCCCGGGGACGCCCCAGCCCCGACGATGAGGAGGGACACGGACAAAGATGAGAGCTCTGCTGCTCAGCAACTCGACCAACGCCGGGGCGGAGACGCTCGGACACGCCCGGGAGGCGGTGGCGGCGACGCTGGGAGGCGGTGACCGGCTCGTGTTCGTTCCCTACGCGCTGCACGACTGGGACGCCTACACCGACCACGTCGGCTGCGCCCTGGCCGACGTCTGCCAGGTGACCGGCGTGCACCGGATGAGCCGCGACGAGTTGGAGCGGGCCCGGGCCATCTACGTCGGCGGCGGCAATACCTTCCGGCTCCTCGACCGACTGCAGCGAGAGGGCCTGGTGGAGGTGATCCGCCGCCTGGTGGGCGGCGGAGTGCCGTACATGGGCGCCAGTGCCGGAAGCGTGATCGCCGGGCCGAGCATCCGCACCACCAACGACATGCCCATCGTCGAGCCGGCGTCCCTGCAGGCCCTCGGGTTCCTCGGTTTCCACCTGAACTGCCACTACCAGGATCCGCCCACCGGGCCGCGGGTGTTCATGGGAGAAACCCGCGACGAGCGCCTGGCCGAGTTCCTGGAGGAGAACGACTCGGAAGTGGTGTGCCTGAGAGAAGGTGCCTGGCTGGAGGTCGACGGGGACCGGGTGGCCCTCGGCGGCCCCACCGGAGGGAAGCTGTTCCGTCGGGGTGCGCCCGTCTCCCCCCTCAACGAGGGTGATGCGGCGGCCAGCCGCCAACGATGGTCGCTCTGACGGTTCTCCCCTGAGCGTGGTCTCCCCGCCGCAGGCGCGGCGCCGTTCCTTTGGCATCGGAGTGTGGCCCCCGATCTGGACGGCGGGCGGCCTCCTGGTGGTCGCCGCCTTGTTCCGATCCTCGCAGAACACCGGCCAGACGACCTTCTCGCTGCTCGCCCGCGGTCCGCTCGGGGCGGGGGCCGGCGCGGTCGGAGCTCTCGGCACCGTGTCCGGGGCGTCGACGGTCCTGGCCGCCGTCGTGCTCGCCGCCCGGCTGACCACCCGCGCCGCCATGGCCGCCGCGGCCGTCGGGTCACTGCTGCTCGTCGCCGGCCTGCTCCTCGCCGGCTCCGCCGGTTCGCTGGTTCAGCTCTACGTCGGCGTGGCCCTGATCGGGCTGTCCGGCGGCCTGACCCCCCCGAGCCTGGCCACCGCCATCGGGGCGGCTCCCGGCGAGGGCCGGGAGAGGCTCCTCGCTCTGTATGCGACGGTGCTCAGCGCCAGCCTGGCCGGGGGACCGCTGCTCGAGACGGCCATCCTCGCCCTGGCCCACCAGAACGTGCGGCTGCCCTTCTTCCTCTTCGCCGCCCTGCCCCTCTTGGCGGTGGGCCTCGGGATGCGACCGGGGCCGCGACCCGGGGCCGCTCCAACTGCCACCGGATCGCCGCCGCCCCGGACTGAGCCGCCCCCCGAGGGGGCGCGCCCGGAGATATCTAACCCCGAGGCCCTGCGCGCCATGGCCTGGGCCCTCGAAGCCGACGACGGCACCGCCCTGGTGGCCGGACTGTCGGCGCCGACCCCCCACGCCCCGCCGCCGGCCGGGACCCCACCGAAAGTGCCCCCGCCACCCCGGTCGGCCCGGCGGCGGCGCCCGAGTCCCGGACCGGCGGTGCTGATCGGAACACCGGGGGGCCGAGTGGCGCTGATCATCCAGCTGCTCTACAGCGTCCCTTTTGCCACCGTCACGGTCTTCGGAGCTCTACTGGCCCGCAGCGAGTTCGGCCTCGACCCGGCGCACAGCCAGTTGGGTTTCACCACTTTCTTCGTCATGTCCTTCGCCAGTCGGGTGGTCCTGGTGAGACGCTCGCCCATCGCGTCCAAGCTGGCCGTCTTCGCCGGCTGCACAGTCCTCACCGCGACCGGCCTGGCCCTGCTCGCCTCGGGGGGGCCGACCGTGGCCTTCTTCGTGGCCATGGCCCTGCTCGGCCTGCCCCACGGGGCCATCTTCCCTCTGGCGCTGTCGCTCGTCGCGTCCTCGGCCGAACCGGAGCAGCTCGCCGCCGCCAACGCCGGCTTGTTCGCCGTGACCAGCCTGGCCGCCGCCGTCACCCCCGCCGTCCTGGGGGTGACGGCCTCGGCGCTCGGCTACCGGGCCATGGCCGCCTCCGCTCTGGTGCCCGTCGCCGTGTTCAGCATTCTCCTCGCCACTCAACGCCGGGGGGTCGTGGGCTGACCGCTCGGTCGGCGCTCATTCCGGGGGGTCACTCCAGACGCAGGTGGTGCGCCCACCGGCTGTCGGCGGCCCCGCGGGGCTGGCTTCGTTCTACCTGGCCGTCGGGTGGGCCGTCGGTGGTCACCTCATCGCTTCGCTCCTCGGACTGGCCCGGGGTCCAGTCGCGGGAAGGTGCCCCCTTTAGGGCTTCACAGGGGGGCTTCCGGCTCTGACGATGGCGACGAAGGCCTCCTCCAGGTTGGCCGCCACCTCGCGGACCTCGGCCCTCGGATCGTGTGCCGACAGGAGAGCCGCCACCTCGTCGGCGGGCCGGTCGACCCTCAGCGCCGTCCCGTGCAACGCCACGGAGCATCGGTGTTCCTCGAGCCAGGAGAAGGCCTGCGGCCACCGGCTGGGGCGCACTTCGGTGACGGTCCGATCACCGATGAGCTCCTGCACCGTCCCCCGGGCCGCCACTCTCCCATCCACCATGACCACCAGACGATCGCACTGTTCAGCCTCCTCCATGTTGTGGGTGGTCACCAGCACGCCCGCCCCGGTCTCCGCGCTGGCGCGGATCTGCTCCCACAGGCGGGCTCCGCCCAGCGGCCCCACACCCGAGGTCGGTTCGTCGAGCACCAGCAGCTCGGGTCGGTGGGCCAAGGCGACAGCGAAGGCGACCTGGCGAGCCAGTCCCAGGGGAAGGTCACCGACGGGGACGTCCCGCCACGGCGACAGCTCCTCGGGCAGCCGGGTATCCGCCAGGTGAAAGGCGCCCGCCGCGAACCGCCAGTTCTCCCCGACACTCAAATCGTCGTACAGACCGAGGGACTGGGGGACGTAGCCCACCCGGGTCCGGGTCCGCCGAGACGGCGGGGCCCCGAAGAGCCGCACGCTTCCGCCCGAGGGCCGGAGCAGCCCCAGAACCAAGCGGATGAGAGTGGTCTTGCCGGCTCCGTTGGCGCCGAGAAGGCCGACCACCTCGCCCGCCGCCACCCGCATGTCGACAGATGCCACCGCCGTGAACGAACCGAAGCTCCGGGTCAGGCGCCGGGCTTGCACCAGGGAGTTCCCGTCGCTCCCGAACGCGTCGTCGCCACCCGGGCCTACCCGGCCGGCGGGGGGGTCGGCGCAGGTGGGCTCCTCACCAGGGACGGGCATCACGAGCCGAGGCCATCGCCATCTCGGACATCATCTCGGCCACCATCACGGCATCCTCGAAGTCAGCGACGACGGTCTCGACGCCGTCGGGCAGAACACCGTCGGGCGCCCACACCCGCCAGCGGGCCCCTCGCCGCCAGGAGCGTTCGGTCGGTCGCGACGAGGCCGCGACCGAGCCGACCGCACCCGGCACCGACGCCAGAATCTCCTCGGGGGAGCCACCCACCAGGGCCCTCCCGGCTGAAAGCAGCACCACCGACGAGGCGCGGGCCGCCTCGTTCACATAGGTCGTGGACAGTGCCACGGCCACCCCCTCGGAGGCGGCATGCGAGATGAGCCTCCACAGGTCGACCCGGCTGAGCGGGTCGACGCCGGTGGTCGGCTCGTCGAGGACCAGGAGCTGCGGGGCGTGGACCAGCGCCATGGCCACGGCCAGCTTGCGCTGCATGCCACCCGAGAGGTGACCGCCGAGCCGCCGCCGGGCCCCCACCAGCCCGGTCCGGTCGAGCAGTCGACCAATCCGGGCCTCCCGTTCGGGAACTGCCAGGTGGAAAGCCTCGGCCGTGAACCTGAGGTTCTCCTCGACGGTCAGGTCACCGTACAGACCGGCGGTCGCCGGGACGTAGCCGATCAGGTGCTTGGCCGGGCGGCGCACCGCTCCACGCGTCGGGGTCACCAACCCCACGAGGGCCGACAGGCACGAGGTCTTGCCCGCGCCGTCCCCACCGACCACCACGCTCACCCGCCCGGCCAGCACGTCCAGGCTCACGTCGTACAGCCCGATCCGCCGCCCGTAGGAGACGGTCACGCCATCGAGCCCGAACCCGACGCCCGACTGGCCCCCGACGCCCGACTGGCCCCCGGCCACCGACCGGCCCCCGTCTGGGGAGTCGTCGCCGGTCATCCCGCCGCTCCTTCGGCCCCGGGGCTCTGTCTCGTAGTTCGGGCGGGGCCCGGCGCCAGGTCGCGGCGGAACCTGACGACGGCCAGACCGAACACCGCCGCGGCCAGAACGGCGAGGAGGACGATGGGCTGGACCAGGGTCCCGAAGGGCGCCGCCTTGAGCATCACTCCCCGGCTGATCTCGATGAAATAGGTGAGCGGGAGGACGTAGGAGATCCAGCGGACCCCGGCCGCCATCGACTCCACCGGGAAGATCAGGCCCGACAGGAGGACCTGGGGCAGCAGGAGCATGAAGGCCAGCTGAATGGCCTGTCCCTGGTTCTGTGAGACGGTCGACACGAGAACGCCCATGCCGAGGGTCACCACCAAGAACAGCGCCGAGCCCAACACGAAGGTCGCCACGTTGCCGACGAAGGGCACGTGGAAGAGGCCCATCCCGACGGCCAGGACCAGGGCCAGGTCGGCGGCCGCGACCACCAGGTAGGGCGCCACCTTACCCACGATGACCTCGAACGCCCGGAACGGCATGACGGCGAGCTGCTCCAGCGTGCCGGCCTGGCGCTCCCGGACCACGCCCAGGCTCGTTATGAGCGTGCCTATGAACACCAGGATCAAGCCCGCCAGCCCGGGGATCATGACCCAGGAGGTCTTGAGCTGAGGGTTGTAGAGGATGCGCAGCGGCAGGGCACGGGCCCCTCCGCCGGGTACGCCCGCCTCGAGACGGCTGAGCGCCGTCCGGGCCGTCTGGACCGAGAACAGCTGGGTGCCGTCCATGAGCACCGACGTCCCGGCCGGGCTGGTAACCATCGCCACGGCTGCATCCCCGTCTCGAAGCCGCGCCTCGGCCGTCGCTCGGCTTCCGACCACGTCGATGCCGACCACGTGGAACGGGGCGGGCAGCGTCGATGCCGCCTCGGCTGCGTCCGGGCCGACCACGACGGTCGGAATGTCGTGTACCTCGAAGTTGGCGGCGAAGCCGAAGACCACCAGCAGCAGCACCGGCAGGATGATCATCATGGCGAGCGTCCGTCGGTCCCGCCTGAGCTGCCGGAACTCCTTGGTCACCATCGCCCACACCGCCGACCCCCGATCCCGATCCCCGATCCCCAGAGCCCGACGAACTATAGGCTCCACCACACCCAG
Organism: Actinomycetes bacterium; assembly: GCA_021838445.1. Lineage (GTDB taxonomy): Bacteria > Actinomycetota > Acidimicrobiia > Acidimicrobiales > Palsa-688 > JAKCDU01. The sequence continues at coordinate 89,509 of JAKCDU010000010.1, forward strand.
CCCCCAGGAACCGGTGCTGTCGAGCACCGGTCCGAAGACCACCGTCCGGCCCTCGTCGACCAGCGGCTGCCAGTAGCTCGCGTGGCGGCCCATGATCTCCCGTTCGGCGTCGGTCATTTCCGGGGCGAAGTCGGGCCGGGGCGCCTTCAGCCGGAATACGAAAGTGGCCGTGGCGCCAGTGCAGGAGCCGAACCAGCGCGTCGACACCACCACCAGCGCCAACGCGCTAGCAGAGCTACGGGTTGAAACCCTCGACCAGACGTTGAGACCCGGGACCTTCGGCCCTTTTCCGGCCCCGATACCGCAACTCCGGTACAGCCGGTCCCTTCCCGTCCCGACAACCTGGTGTCCCAGCAGGTGCAACCGAAAGTGGTTCCCGAATGAAAGAACGTCATCAGGTGCCTGGCGCATCGACTATCACGACCCGCCTGATAGCCATGATGGCCGTCCTGGTGACCATCGTCGCCGGCTTGGCCGGCTTCGCCCCCGCCGCCCGCGCTGCGACCACATCTGTCACTTATAATGCCACAGTTACCATCCCGGCTCCTCCCTCGTCGAGCTTCGCCGGGGCCGGCGCCGGCGGCGACGGCTGGGCGGTAGCCCTTTCGTCCACCCAGATATTCAACGTCTTCCACCACCAGACCACCCTCATGGTCATGTGCCACAACCAGTCCGACGCCTCGGCCTGCTGGGGCAGCTACAAGACCGTCACCGACACCTCGGGCAACGGGTTCAGCACCTCTGGCCAACCGGGCCTCTACCTCGACCAGACCAACCACTATCTCTACGTGTGGGCCACCCGTACCAGCGACAGCACCGCCGGGGTCGTCTGCATCGATACCCAGTCGGCGGCGGCCAACCCCTTCTGCGGCTTCACCACCCTCTCGGCCCTCAACCAGGCTCCCTACTCGGGCTTCAGCGGTATCAGCGACCCGGTGATGGTGGGCAGCCACTGGTACGCGTTCAACGACGTGGTTGGGCCCGCCTCGGGCAGCGAGAACACCCTCATGTGCTTCGACGTGTCCACCGACGCGGCCTGCGCCAGCCAGCCCTACCCGGTGGACTTCGGCGGTGGATCGGTCACCTCGGCCTCTCCCAACGACAGCATCGCCGCCCTCGGCACCAAGATCGTCCTGCAGATCCCGGGCGGGTTCCTGGCCTGCTTCGACACCACCACCAACTCATCGTGCGCCGGGTCGTGGCCGGTGGCCGTTACCGGCGGCACGGCCGGCGCCCCCCTGCCGGTGCTCACCTCCACCGGGGCCTACGCCGGCGTGTGCCTGCCGACGTCGGCGCCTCAGTGCTGGGACATGACCGGTGCCACGCTGGCCGCGCCGGCCGGGCTGTCGGCCCTCACCGGCAACGCCAACTGGAACGGCCCGGCCACCGTCATCGGGGCCCGCATCTACTTCCCCAACGGCAACACCAACGCCGCCGAGTGCTACGACTACTCGACCGGCGCCTCTTGCACCAACTTCCCTCTGGCCATCAGCAACCTGAGCCTCCTCTACACCATCAACCCCGACCCCAGCCGGCCCACCTGCCTGTGGGTCAACGCCAACGGCGGTACCAGCCAGATCCAGAACTTCGACGCCTACACCGGGGGCACCTGCGCCAACGCCCCGCTGCGGCTCACCGCGTCGAGCGTCGTGGCCACCAACCAGGTCTGCGTCCCTGCCTCCTGGACCTCGCTGTCGGTGCTCAGCCCGTCGCCCAGCTCCTACACCAGCGGCACGGTCGCCTTCGATGACGCCGACGGCAATCCCATCTCCGGCGTCGCCACCCACACCCTCGACGCCACGGGCACCACCAGCCTCACCGACCTAAATTTGTCATCTACGGTGCCGCTACCACAGTTCCTGGTGACACTCACCGGGACCACGGGGTCACTCGGCTCGGTCCAGATCCAGGTCACCTGGACCGGCTCCTATGACCCCTCGTGCGTGCAGGGCGGCACATCCGTCACCACCGCGACATCCCCGAGCACGCCCAGCAGCCCAACCGCGTCAGCCGGTGACGGGGCCGCCACGGTGTCGTGGACGCCGCCTTCTTCGGACGGCTATTCCCCCATCACCGGCTACACCGCGACCGCCTACGACTCCCATGGGAACGTCGCCGGTACCTGCACCGCTCCGGGGAACGCCACGTCGTGCGTCATCTCCCCCCTGACCGACGGGCACCCCTACACCTTCACCGTCACCGCCACGAACGTCATCGGCAGCGCTTCGAGCCTGGCGTCGCCGGCGGCCGTCCCCATGAGCCCTTCGATCACCACCACGTCAGTTACGGCAGGTGACATCGGTGCCGTCTACGACCGGGCCCTCGCCGTCACCGGCGGAGTCGGTCCCTACACCTGGCAGCTCGGCACCGGCACCCTGCCCCCGGGTCTCGGCCTCGGCACCGACGGCCACGTAACCGGGACGCCGACCACGGCTGGAAGCTATCCGGTCACGGTGCAGGTCACAGACGTCAACGGCCAGACCGACACCCGGCAGCTCACTCTGGTGGTCAACCCGGCCACCACCGTGCCGGCCGTCCCCGTGAACGCCACCCCCGCCGGCATGCCGGTCACCCAACAGCTGGTCCCCCAGGGCGGAACCGGCCCGTTCAGCTGGACCCTTTCATCGGGGACCCTCCCGCCCGGCGTCACGTTGAACCCTGACGGCACCTTCACCGGGACCTCGACCAGCCCCGGTACCTACACCTTCACCGTCGAGGTCACCGACGTCAACGGCCAGACCGCCCTACAGACGGTAACGGTGACCGTACAGCCGTCCGACCTCAACACCCGGCCCATCGCCGCCACCCCCGACGCCAAGGGCTACTGGGTCGCCAACCCCAACGGCGCGGTGGTCCCCTTCGGTGACGCCAAGTCCTACGGCTCCATGGCCTCCACCCCGCTGGCCGCTCCGATCAAGGGCATCGCCGCCACCAACGACGGGCAGGGCTACTGGCTGGTCGGCGCCGACGGCGGCGTGTTCGCCCTCGGCGACGCCCACTTCTACGGCTCGGCCGTGGGAACCCACCTGGGCGGCTCCATCCTCGGGCTGACCCCCACCCCCGACGGCAAGGGCTACTGGCTGGTCGGCGCCGACGGCGGCGTGTTCGCCTTCGGTGACGCCGGCTTCTACGGCTCGGCCGTCGGCCTGGCCAAGCACGGGACGGTGGAGAGCCTGGCCGTCACCCCCGACGCCCACGGCTACTGGCTGGTCGGCACCGACGGCGGCGTGTTCGCCTTCGGCGACGCCCACTTCTACGGCTCGGCCGCCAACATCCACCTGGCCGGCCCCGTCACCGGGATCGCCGCCACCAACGACGGGCAGGGCTACTGGCTGGTCGGCACCGACGGCGGGGTGTTCGCCTTCGGCGACGCCCACTTCTACGGCTCGCTCTCCCGGATCCAGCTGAACGGGCCGGCCACCGGCATCATCGCCAGCCCCGACTCACAGGGCTACTGGCTGGTCGCCAACGACGGCGGCGTGTTCGCCTTCGGCAGCTCCAAGTTCATGGGTTCCATCCCCGGCTGGACCCCGCCGGCGGCCTGAGGGGACATTGCCGCGCCCCCGGGCCCGTCGCGGCCTCGGTCGACCGCTCGGCGGCCGAACCCTCGAACCCGGCGGCCCGCTCCAAACCTCTGGATAGTGGGATTGGCGCCTCGGCAGAGTCGGAGAAGGGCTGGTTCGCCATTCTTGGCACACGCTCGCGGCGATCCTCTCCGGAACGGATCACCGGGCGTCGGTCTCGCTCGGGTCGCGCCCGACCCCGGAGGCCAAGCGCCGTCGCAACTCGGGAAGCACCTCGGCGGCCAGCCGCCCGATCTGGTCCCGGATGGCCGGCGAGGCGAACCCGGGGAGGTGGACCCGGAGATTCAGGGCGTCGGCGCCGCTGACCCGGACGACTTCGGCGAGCCGCTCAACCATCTCAGCGGCATCGTCGGTGTGAACGGTCTGATCCGACGGCAAGGGCCGATCGGAACCCTGGATGGCCTGATAGAAACCCCGCTGCCCCTCGATCTGAGACGTCTGGCGGCTCCCGAGCCACACTCGCCTGACCACCACCACCGGCAGTGACCCGCCGGCGTCGCGGTAGACGCCCCGTAGCCGAGACAGCCGGGCCACGTCGGACATCCCCTCCAGGATCAACCCGGCCCCGCAAACCGCGGCCCGGCGGGCGGCGACGGAGGAGATGGCGGCGCTCAGGACGGTGACGGGGTGGTCCCGGCAGCGGGCCAGGGCGAGGTCCCCCTCCAGCCCTCCGAGGGCCTGCCCTTTGAGCATCTCGACCAGGCGCGGCAACCGACCCTTGAACACCGATGCGGCCTGGGCCACGTCGAGCCCCATGACCTCGAAATCCAGCGGCAGCGCGCCAGAACCCACTCCCAGCCCGACCCGACCGGGATGGCGGGCCGCCAACCAGGCCACTTCCTCGGCCACCAGAGCAGTCGGGCGGAGGGGCAGGAGGAGCGGGCACGGAGCCGCCCAGCCCGTGTCCGTCTCGTCGAGCAGGAAGCCGGCCAGCTGCAGGGGGTTGGGTAGGTAGCCCCCCACTCCGCCGTGATGCTCGCTGGTCATGACCCCGTCGAATCCGCCTGCCATGGCCAGGCGGCCCTCGGCGCACATCTCCGCGAGCACCTCCGGCGCGTCGCGGCCCCCCGACGGGTACATGCGCAGCGACACCGACCCGGGAGCGAACGGCCCACCCCCACCGGCTCCACCGTCCACTCCCAGAGGCTACCAAGCCGGCCAGCGAACGCCCCGCCCTCACCTATTCGTACCGCGACCCGAATCTTCCAGCGCGACTCACCCCTCGAGCAGCGCGCTGCAGCCCTCCTACGAGGACCTTTATCTTCCCGGCCCTGCGACGACGGGCTCGGGGTGGACCGACCGGCGCCCGTCGTCAGGCGGCGTTGGCCTGGATGAAGCTGCGCACCACGGGGTAGATCTCGCTGTTCCAGCGACTTCCCGAGAAGACCCCGTAGTGGCCGACCCCGGGCTGCAGATGGTGGTGCTTGGCATCGGCTCGCAGGCCCGTGCACAGGTCGTGGGCGGCCATGGTCTGGCCCGTCCCGCAGATGTCGTCGTTCTCCCCCTCCACAGTGAGCAGGGCGGTGTCCACGATGGCTGCCGTGTCCACCGGCTGCTGCCTCCATGTCAGCTCGCCCTTGGGGAGCAGATGGCGTTGGAACACCCTGTCGACGGTCTGAAGGTAGAACTCGGCGGGCATATCGAGCACGGCCAGGTACTCGTCGTAGAAGTCGATGATGGTCTGGGCGTCGCGTCGATGGCCGCGGACGAGGTGACCGTAGAGGTCGATGTGCTGACCGAGGTGACGGGGCAGGTTCATGCTCATGAACGCCGACACCTGCAGGAAGCCCGGGTAGACCCGTCGTCGCGCGCCGCGATAGCGGGCCGGGACGGTGGTCAAGAAATTTCTCTCGAAGAAACCGAGAGGCTGGGAGTGGGCGAACACGTTCACCTGGGTCGGATTGATGCGGGTGTCGATGGGACCGGCCATCAAGGTGAGCGAGCGGGGACGGGCCGGATTGGCCGAGGCCGACATGATGGCGGTGGCCGCCAGGGTGGCCGGGCAGGGCTGGCAGACTGCCACGACGTGGGCGCCCGGGCCGACGCACTCGAGGAACGAGATGACGTGATCGATGTAGTCGTCCAACCCAAAAGTCCCGCAAGCGAGGGGGACGTCCCGGGCGTTGTGCCAGTCCGTGGCGAAGACGTCGTGGTCGGCGACCAACGCGGCGATGGTCTCGCGCAACAACGTCGAGAAGTGACCGGCCAGGGCCGTCACGAGCAGGACCCGGGGCCGATGACCACCGGCTGAAGGGACCGAGAATTTCAGCAACGAACCGAAGGCCGTAGAGGTGACGAGCTCCTGGGACACGGGCAGCTCGCGCCCTGCCTCCCGTACAACCTCCACGCCGAAGTCGGGGCGCTCATGGACGAGACGGGCCCGGCCGGCCACTTCGCAGGCAGCCGACACCTGACGGACCAAGGGATGCTCGGACCACCGACCGGGTAGACCGTCGAGCCACTGACCCCACATCCGGGCCATGGCGACCGGGGCGGCGGTCAGATCGCGCTGTGCTTGATAGGTCTCGTAGAGCATCCGTTGGCTCCGGGCTGGTAGCGCCCGCCGGGGTTGTTCGGGCTGGGCCCGACGCTACTCGCCGGCCCGGGCCGACGCCCCATCGCGCCGAGGTCAGGTCTCGTAGACGTAACGACCGGGGGCGACGTCGAGAACCGGGTGGCGGCGACTGCCTTCGGATTTCGGGCTCGGATGGGTCGGTCCCGACCGCTCTATGACCCAGTCGGCCCAGTCGGCCCACCAGCTACCCGCCATGTTCTCGGCGCCTTCGAGCCACTCCGCGGGGCTCGCCGGGTTCTCGGGATTCAGGTAGTAGCTGGCCTTGGGATTGTCGGGTGGGTTGACCAGAGCCTGGATGTGGCCGCTTCGTGACAGCACGAAGCGGACCGTTCCGCCAAATGCCTGGGTGGCCGCGTAGGCCGACTGCCAGGGGACCAGATGGTCGGACTGGGCGCCTACCACATAGAGGTCGTTCTTGACCTGGGAGAGATCGATCGGAGTGCCGAGCACGTCGAACTGGCCCCGCCCGACGAGCGCATTGCGCTGCCATATGTCCAGAAAGTCGGCGTGCAGTCCAGCCGACATGTTGGTGGCATCGGCGTTCCAGGCCAGCACGTCGAAAGCCGGTGGATTCTCCCCCATGAGGTAGTTGGACACCCAGTAGTTCCACACCAGGTCGTTCGGGCGCATCCAGGAGAAGACCCTCCCCAAGGAGCGGCCATCGAGGATGCCCCGACGCTGCGAGCGGGCCAGTGACGTCCTCATGGTCTCCTCGCTCATGAAGACGTTCAGGTCGCTCGTCGCCGCGGTGTCGACCAGGCTCACGGCCATCCCGGCCGCGTTCACGCACGAGTCGCCGGTCTGGCTCAGGTGGCTGAGCAGAGCCGCCTCTGTCATTCCTCCCGAGCAGAACCCCATCAGGTTGGCCTGGTCGGCCTTGCTGATCTCGGTCGCCACGGCCACCGCTTCCCGGCAGGCGGCGGCGTAGGTGTCGAGGTTCCAGTTGCGATGCTCGGGCTGAGGGTTGCGCCACGACACCATGAAGGTCGGGATACCGCGGGTGACGGCGTACTCGACGAAGCTGCGCCCGGGGGACATGTCCAGGAAGTAGTAGCGGTTGATCTGCGGCGGCACCACCACCGTCGGCCGCGACACCACCCGAGGGGTCCGAGGCCGGTACTGCAACAACTCGAAGACTTCGCCGCGGTGCACCACCGACCCGGGCGTGACCGCAATGGTCTCGCCCACCCGGAACGGCCGCGAGTCCACCTGCGAGGGCATACCGCCGTTGTGGCGGAGGTCGTAGGTCAGATGGCGGGTCCCGTCGAGGAGCGACCTCCCTCGTGTCCGCCAGGCCTTCTTCAGCGCGGCTGGATTCCCGAGCAGACTGTTGGTCGGTGCCATCGCATCCGACAGTTGCATGAGTGCGAAGCGAGCCCGTCGAGCGCTCTTGTCATCGAGCCCCAACTCGTCGACCGAACGCAAGAGGCTGGTACGGGTGGCCAGGTAGGACTGGGCCACCCGGCCCCATACCGGTCCCTGCCAGGCCGGATCGCTGAACCGCTTGTCCTTGGTGTCAGCAGCTATTGGCGACGCCCCGGCCACAACCCGCATCTCGTCGCTGGCCCATAGGAGCACCTCGGACGCCACGACGGTCGGATGGCGCAGCAACGAGCCCGCCCATCGACCCAACGCCCGCGCCGCTTGCTCGGGGGTGAGGCTCGAGAAGTAGTTCGCCCCGAGCATCGCCTCGACGGCAGGCGGCGAACCTTCAGGACCCGAACCCCCAGCTGTCGAGCCGCCGCTCGACCTCGGAAAATCAGCCATGGTCTCCCTCCCCAGGTCGGACGGACCACGCGTCGGCTCGCTGCACTGACACATACCCTCGCGCTGACCCCGGGCGAACGCAATGGCCAGTCGGCGCGGGACCGAGAACGGTCGACGGCCATATCGACCGGATCGGACATCAGTGGCTACCTGGAACGACTTCGAGCACCCCGATATCAGGCCTCTCCTCTTGACATACACAGCATGTGCTTGCTATAGTTAGCATGCCAGTCACCGGACCCTTACGGAGATCACAAAATGCCCCTCAGCGACACTCTCAGCAACATTCCCGATCAGCTGCTCGAAGCCATCGAGA
>JAKCDU010000103.1 GCA_021838445.1 Actinomycetes bacterium
GCCGCCTCGTTTGACAACCTTCAGCGCATCCGCCGGTCCGCTCTGACCGAGCGAATTGGTTTCCTCGGCCCTCGACGAGACGAAATCTGCACCTCCCTTCGCTCCCTGGCCGACTGCTGACTGCTAACCGCTGACCGCTGACCGCTGACCGCTGACTGCTATCCGACACGCCCCGCCGAGCCGGCGGTCTGGGACGTTGCCAACCCCCAGGAGGGCCGCGATATTGGGATATGCCTCTCCGCTGGCTGGGCTAGGGCTGGACACCCGTGATTCGGGGATGCGCGTTCTAGGGCAGGCCCGGTAACCCGCCCTCGGTCGTGATATCGTCATGGTGTATCTAAGACATCTGTCGAGATTGACCAAGATATCCTCCGACAAACAGCCGAGATCCTCGGCACCACCACCCTGAGGGCGACGATCGACGCCGCTCTGCACGAAATAGTCCATGCCCGCCGTCGGCTGGAGCTCGTCGCCTTGCTCAGCGAGGAGGGCCGCTTCGACTTCGAAGCCGCTGAACGGGCGTGGGGTTCCGACGAGTAGGTGGCACGCGTCCGATATCTCGTCGACACCAGTGTTTTCGCACGGCTGACCAAACCCACCGTCGCCGCCACATTCGCGCCACTGGCTGCGGGACGACAGGTGGCGCTGAGCCATCCTGTCGCTTTCGAACTCGGCTACGCGGCGCGAAGTCCCGACGACTACCGGGAAGTCACCGTCCGCCTCCAATCCTTTCCGCCGGTCCCGACTACCGATGCAGACCACCGACGAGCCCTCGAAGTTCAGGCTGCGCTCGCAGCCCAGAGCTGTCAAGGGCCAGCCGGCCTCGCCGACTCGTCGGGCGACCCTGTCGCTATGGTCGAGAAGTGATTCCTGAACTGGATCAACACCGGATCACCCGCTGGTAGAGGCCCGTAATGCCGGTCTCCCCGATGCCGCCCGAGACAAAATTCGCTACGAGCTCGACGTCACCGCCTCCACCGTGACGATCCTCGAGTACCGGCCACCGTGGCGAGCCGACTACGGACCGAACTGGACGCGCTTTCCGATCGCCCGGCTGAGATACACCAAGACCAGGCGACAGTGGTCCCTCTACTGGCGAGACCGCAACCTCCGCTTCCACCTCTACGAGCCCGCACCAGCCACTTCGAGCGTCGAGGACCTGCTCGCCGAGGTGGACCGCGACCCGACGGGCATCTTCTGGGGCTCGCAACCCCACCATTTGTGTCTTGCAATATATTTTTGTGACTGACACAATGGGCTGGTGAAGCTGATCAGGTTCACGCGGGGTTCCCGCAAGCACCGGATCGGCCGCAAATCCGCTTATCACGTGATCGCCATGACCGCCGCCACCATCACCCCCGACGAATAGACCGGTGATACCACGCTCAGCTGGATTGGTGCCGATGAACGCGGCCGAGAACTCGAGATCGTCGCCCTCGACAGGCCGGACTGCTTCTTGGTGATCCACGTCATGCCCACCCACCACCGCAAGGCAGGGTCGATGACCAAGCGCAAGATCCAGCCCGGCCCGATCGGACCCGACGCAGATCTCGACAAGGACGAGATCTACCTGGCCGACGGCCGGCGTCTAACCGAACAGCTCGCCGAGGAGATCGCCGAGCGTGCTCTCGCCCGACACCGAGGCCGGCCATCTGTCTCCGGCGGCGGACGGCGTACCCCCAGCCTGACCGTACGAGTACCACAGCCGACCCGGGACGCCCTGGAGAAACTGGCCAAGTCCCAAGGCAAGCGACTCGCAGACATCAGCCGCGAAGCCCTCGACGAATACATCTCCCGCCACGCCAGCTGAACCCAGCACTGTACGACGCGGGCGGCTGACTGAGCCGATAGCCGGCGTTCTGGGTCATCTGATGGTCGGGATATCAGGGCGGTCCCTGGCGATCTTCTGGGACACCCTGGCGTGCCCTGGGCCGTCGTCGGTTCCCTCAAGCTCAAGGCTCGTTGAAGATGGCGTGAGTCCCGATTCGGCGCCAGACGACATGAGCGTCGCCTTCCCTGACCGGGTCGCCGTACTCGAATGTGGCCCGCCCATCATCAGCCCAGGTCATCTCGAAGATGCCGGCCGCGCCCTTGATACCCTTCACTCGCAGACCCTTGCGAAAGCCCCTCCCGCTGTTGAGGTCCTCGACGAACTGGCTGACCGCAACGAGGAAGGCTGCCTGCTGAGCCGGGGTCAGGTCATCAAAATCCTTACCGAAGCGGGCCAGCCAGGAGTACGTCGGCAAAGCTGCTCTATGACGACCGTCGACTACGACTACGACTACGACTCTTGGCTCGGTCGCGCAGTGCCCCCACGAACTCCTCACCAGATTCGAACGTCTCCGCCGCCCCAGACGCTCGATCATCATCCGCTTCACGCTCTCCGGCTTGCCACTCAGTCGTCCAGAACCACGCCTGGGTGGCATCAATCAGTTTCTGGGGACGCAACAAGATGCCGTCAGGCGTGAGCTCGGCGTCCAGCAGATCGCCTTCCTCCAGGCGAGCGGCCCTTCGAATCTCGTCCGGCAGGGTCAGCTGCCCTTTTGCCCGCAGCGTAGTCCGTGTCACGAAGCCATCCTACACTCTGACAGTCGTACTTTCCGACTTTCCCCTGTACCTTTGGCCGCCCGGTCCCCGGAACGGATCTGGTGTGCCCTTCAGCCGGCGGTTGGAGGCACTCCCCTCGGCCGGCGCACCGCGTCGCTCTGGGACTAAGCCTTGACATACTTCACCTGGTAGACAACTATTCAGGATCAGTGGATGTATTCGAGGCGCTGGCCGACCCGACGAGACGCCGAGTGGTGCAACTTCTCGGCAGCCGACCGCACCGGGCCGGTGAGCTGGCCGAAGCGACCGGGATGTCACAACCGGCGATGAGCCGGCATCTGAAGATCCTCCTCGGCTCCGGGATCATCGAGGACGAACGGGTCCCAGAGGACGCTCGGGTCCGGCTCTTCAAGCTGCAGCCGGAGTCCCTCGGGGCCGTGCAGGCGTTCCTCGACCAGCTGCAGGCCGAGTGGCGCGCTCAGCTCCTCTCGTTCAAGCGGTATGTGGAGAGGAAGCAGTAATGCCGAGCATGACCGCAGAGATCGTGGTCGACACCGATCCGATGACGGCCTTCCGGGTCTTCACCGACGAGTTCGACCAATGGTGGGGACGGGGCCCTATCGATGCCTACGACTCTTGCCGCCTCGTCGAGCGACGGATCGAGGGCGGCGTCGGGGGCCGGCTGGTCGAGGACTACGGCGACGAGGAGTTGGTGACCGGCACGATCACGATCTGGGAGCCGGGCGCCCACCTAGCCTGGACGACCCGCAACGACGTGACCATCGAGGTGAGCTTCGAGGCGCACGCGTCCGGGACCCGGGTTTGCGTGACCGGGACCGTGCCCGAGGGGGTGGATGGGAGGGCTCAGCTCTCCATGCTTCGGATGACGCCGCAATGGTTCCCCCGCTACCTGGACCGGCGTACGCGGGGCGTCTCCCATCCGGATTACGGCCGGCTTCACCTGGCCCTGCGATCGGCCACGCCGGCAACGACCGCCCGCTGGTTGGCCGATGTGTTCCAGCTCGAGCCCACAACGGACATCCCCGACTACGAGGGAGACCCGGATTGCACCTGGATCGAGTTCCGCCTCGGGAACAGCTTCATCGTGTTATGGGGGGGAGGGGGCCAGGTCGGAACCGACTCCCCCTTCGTTTACGTAAACGATCTCGACGCCCACCTGAAGCATGCCGAGGCCGGCGGGGCCCTGATCATCAGCCGCATCACCCAGCACGGCTTCCGGTCCTACACCGCCGCCGACTGCGAGGGCCGCCACTGGGTCTTCGCCCAGAGCGGCCCTTGCATCGGGCGCTAGGACGTCTAGGACGTCCAGCGACTCCAGAGCCATGACATAGGACCGGTCAACCCTGAACGTCCAAGTCTTAGGAGGATCGTGATGATCTCGCCGCCACCCGGCTATCACAACGTCTGCCCGTTCGTTATCGCCGACAGCGCCCAAGAGCTCATCGAGTTCCTGGCGGCCGCCTTCGGGGCCACCGAGCGGGAGCGCATCACCCGGACCGACGGCAGCATCGGCCACGCCGAGGTCTGGATAGGCGACTCGGTCGTCATGCTCACCGAGGCCAACGACCAGCTCGGAGCCCGACCGTCGGCGTTCTACGTCTACGTCGATGACGTGGACAGGACATTCGCTCGAGCCGTGGAGGCTGGAGCGGCCACTCGTTCCGAGCCCGCCGACCAGTTCTACGGGAACCGGGAGGCCGGAATCATCGACCGGTGGTCCAATATCTGGTGGATCGCCACCGCGATCGAGGCGGTCCCGACAGCTGAGCTGCAGGCCCGCTACGATGCCCAGGTCTAAGCTAAGTGGTTGTCCGCGGAACTTCGGTGATGGGGTCGTAGTGTCGACTGGGTGAAGGTTCCCGATTCGACACGTCGTTCGTTGGAGTCTCGACTGGGTCAGCGTGCTCGGGAGCGCTGGCGGGACTTGGCAGGGGTGAAGGTGAGGTTCCGGTCGAATTTCGCGTACGTGGACGGCGAGATCGCTGGTGGCCCGACGATTCCGTTGTGTCGACTGCGCTATGGCGGGATGGCGAGCATGTGGGGGTTCGCTATCTACCGGGCTAGCCATGATGACTACGAGGACTCGTTCCTGCCCAGCGGCAGCATGGGCGGCACCCCGGAGGAGGCGCTGGATTGCGCGTGCGGGCTGTACCTGACCGACCCGATGATGTGGCGGCTGGAGTTCCCCGGTTAGCTCAAGCGGCGGCCGCCAGGGCTGCAGCGGCGGGGTCGTGCTCGGCGAGGCGCTTCAAGAAGTCCTTGAGGTCGTCGCGGGTGAAGGTCCAATCGAAGGGGTCGGCGACGGCGTTGTAGCGGTCCTCGAACGCAGCGAGCCTATCGGCGATGGCGGCAGTGTCGAAGAACGGATCCGGGCACCAAGGCCGCTGCCCTGTGGCCACCCTCCGTGGCCTGGAGCTTCACTCCTCAAAAGTCGCCTTGCTGCCGAACTCAACCCCAGAAGATCTCGGCCACCCCGTGCAGGAGGTCCTCGTCCACGGTCTTAAGTTCGGCTACCGCCTCCCCCAAGGGCACCAGCACGATCCGGTCGGCGCGCAGAGCCACCATCTGGCCGAACGCCCCGGCGTGCACCGCATCTATGGCGGCGACTCCGAAGCGGGTGGCGAGAACTCGGTCGAAGGCGGTCGGGGTTCCACCACGCTGAACGTGGCCGAGGATCGTGACCCGAGTCTCGAAACCCGTCCTCTGCTCGATCTCTTCGGCCAGCACATTGGCGATACCACCCAGGCGAGGGTGACCGAACTGGTCGACTTCCCGGGATGCCACCGTGAGGGTCCCCTCGACCGGGAGGGCCCCCTCGGCCACCACCACGATGGAGGCGAAGCGACCCTTGGCGTGACGGTTCTTCAAGCTGGTGCAGACCTGCTCGATGTCGAAGGGCTCCTCGGGTATGAGGATCTCGGCGGCGCCCCCGGCGATCCCGGCGTAGGTCGCGATCCAGCCGGCGTGTCGGCCCATCACCTCGCAGACGATGACCCGGTCGTGCGACTCGGCGGTCGTGTGGAGCCGGTCGATGGCATCCACTGCGATCTGCACCGCGGTGTGGAACCCGAAGGTGACCTCGGTGGCCGACAGATCGTTGTCGATGGTCTTGGGCACTCCGACCACCGCGACGCCCTCGCCCGCCAGCCGGGACGCCACCCCCAGGGTGTCCTCGCCACCTATGGCCACCAGGGCGTCCACCCGCTCGCTGCGCAGGTTGTGCAGGGCCCGGTCCACGCCCCCTTCGACTTTGTAGGGGTTGGTCCGGGACGTCCCGAGAATGGTCCCGCCCCGGGGCAGGATGCCGCGGCAGCGCTCCACGTCGAGGGTCATGGTCCGCCCTTCGATGACCCCTCGCCAGCCGTCGAGGAAGCCGACGAACTCGTCACCGTGGGTCACCTCTCCCTTGCGGACCACCGCCCGGATGACGGCGTTGAGCCCCGGACAGTCGCCACCGCCGGTGAGAACCCCAACTCTCATGCCCGTACCTCCGTTACCTCGATCATCGTCACCGACGCTAGCCCTGTGGAGGGCCCCACCCGTTCACCCGGGGTTCCGCAACCGTGCGGCCACCACAACCGGAGCGCCACGCTTCCCGGGGGACGGGGACCCGGGGAATCAGTCACGCTCCGGCCGCCTGCTCGAGAGGGCGCCGTTCGGCGGGCCGACCGTTCAGCGGAGCCGCCGCCCAGGATGTCAGGGATGTCAGGGCTTTCAGGGCCTTCAGGGCCTTCAGGGCCTTCAGGGCCTTCAGGGCTGTCAGGGATGATGAGGATCAGTGGACTTCTTGAGCAGGCCGGCCTCCCGCTCGAAGTCGCCGGCCGCCGAGAAGTCCTTGT
>JAKCDU010000104.1 GCA_021838445.1 Actinomycetes bacterium
CACCAAGCCGAGGGGGGCCGGCCGCGCCAGCGGTCGGTCGATGACGTACAGCCACACGTTGGCGGGATTGACTGCTGCCATCAGGTGGTCGGCCATGAGCTGCTCTAGGTCGCCAGGTCGCACGTAACCCTCCGCCTCGCTCCCGGCCGACATCTCGGATCGGGCATCGCTGATCCCTGAGGGGACGAGCCTTCGGTCCTGCAACAGTCCGTCCACCTCCGACGGTGAGACAGCTAGGCGGAGCAGCTGTGCACGGCTTCGGAGCCAGGAACGCAGTAACACCGCGGGCCGAGGAGAAGCGAGCAAGGTCCGATGCTTCGCCTCCAACCGGGCACGCTCGCGATCCGAGATGCCCGCAGCGGGCTCACTGGAGAGCAGGGCAATGAACGCCCACGCGATCCGCGGAGACATCGGACGAGCCACCGGGCGCGACCTCGGGATACCGGCCTCGTCGACGAGCAGTCGCCCCGCCACCCGGCGCGCCGGAAGATCACCGGCATCTATGAGCTGGCGAACCCGCCGCTCGGACACCCCAAGCTGGGCGGCAACCTCCTTGACGCCGACCTCCATGACACAACTCTACCGCAATCGGAAGACTTGTGGTCGGACCAACTCCCCGGAGGAGGCGCGGGGAATGCAACGGCTCCGCGCGCGAACTGAGGTTGGTCTGGGGTGCCTAAGTGGGCGCCTAACGCAGAGGGATTCGATGGCATCAACCGGTACCCACCAACATGTCGCAGGGCTCTGACCTGGACTTATTCACATAAGGAGGGACTCGTCGTGACGAACCGGTAAGGACGAAAGTGCATGGCATGCAAGAGGTTCGGGGGTTCGATTCCCATCGCCTCCACCCAGTTGACCAGGACTTTTGCTGCGGCGGGCGGCTGGTCCGGGGACTCGAAATGGATGTCGTGCGCGATCCGTGCGCGATCTCCTCGGTGGGCGTCGGTATTTGCCGGCGCGGAACCGGTCATTTTGCGTCACTCGCCACTGGCGGCGGCGCTGTCGCCGAGCAGGCGCTCCATCCGCTCTGCCGCTTTGGTGACGACCGGTCGGACCCGGCGGCGGTCTTCCGGCGGATGGATCTTCCCCGCCAGGTGGTCCACCGCAGCTTTGACCTCGTCGGGCGACCGCACTGCCACTTCCTCAGTCTGCCATCCAGAGTGCAGAACGTGAGTGCTCCGACGTAGCGATATGAGCAGATGGACTCGTGCGATCGATCTTGGATCGTGTACGCGAATTATTCGGGGGACGACCGGGCGTTGGGGTCCTGCCGCTCAGCAAGCTCCCGGAGTTCAGGTAGGGCGGCTCGGTCCTTGTCCCGATTGGCCCACTCCTTGGACTCGATCACGTCCTCCAGATTGGCCACTGCGACGACAACGCCGCCGGCATCCAGGCGGGCCGACCTCGGCAGCAAGTCTTCGTAGGTTCTGCGCGCACCTGCGCCGGCCGGGATGTCGGCCAGCACGTCGATGTCGCCAGCGTCCGTGCGCCAGGTGGAGATCTCCGAGCGGGCCAACGTCTCGGCATCGACGCGTACGGGGAGAGCCGCCATCTCCTCGTCTGACATCCCAGTCACTCTCAGGTGGGCGTGAAGCTCCTTGAGCGCCTCGGCCAGGCAGCCCAGATTCGTCCTCGACCGACGGATCACGCAGTCCAGGTCCTGCGTCTCCCGGCGCGCCCCATGTGCTCGTGCGGCGATGCCTCCGACGATGAGGTACTCGACGCCGTGGCGGTCCAACACCTCGACCAGTCGACCGAGGTTGGGGCCGGCAGCCTCAGGGAAGCTCGTCAAGGGCGCTTCGCCCGGCAGCCTGGTCGGAGTCGATCTCCGCAAGCCACGCCAGGACCTTCTCCTTGGAGTCGAGACGGCGGCCGTCGAAGAGGACGGTTACGTCGTCGGGGGTCGGCGGCAGCGCGCGCCGATGGCTCTCGGCCAACTGCTCGAACGTCGTCGCCACCCGGTCAGCGCTCACGTGCTCAGGATACCCGGGACCGGGCACGTCGATCGGGCAGTTCGGGAACGGCCGCAACCGCGCCAACGTCCTGGCCGGCTCTCAGGCCGGCTCGGTGGTTGAACAGAATTAAAGCCATCGGACGGGGCCACGTCGAGGATGGCCGGAATGGTGTACGTCATGTTCGAGGTCATCTGACAAAGGTCGGACGGCCCTCAGGTCATGAGCTTGACCGTGTCCATTCCGAGCGTGCGGCACACGGCTGGTCCCCCGTCAGCTTGGGAGCGGCTGGGACCCGAGGGCGTTACGCAGCGCGGCGAGGCGGTCGCGGTCGAGGGAGTACCACACCCACTTACCCCGCCGGTCCCCGTGCACGAGCCCGGCCTCGCCGAGAACCTTCAGATGGTGCGACACCGTTCCTTGGGTCTTGCCGAGGGGGACGACGAAGTCGCACACACAGATCTCGCCCTCCGGGGCGGCCGCCAGCATGGACAGGACCCGGAGGCGGGCCGGGTCGCCAAGGGCCCTGAACCCTCGGGCCAACTCGGTGGCCTCTGAGCTGGCGAGCGGGGCGGCCAGCACAGAGGGGCAGCACACCGGGCCCGGGTCGCTCACCTCGATGAATGCGCTGGTCTCAGCCACGGAATCTCCTATTGACAACTATGATTGCATCGACGATGATCGGTGTATCAACGGATGCCGATGTTACCAGGAGGATTGTCCGTGTCTCGGGTCCAGCTCGCTTTGAACGTCGCCGATCTCGACGAGGCCATCGCCTTCTACTCCAAGCTCTTCGCCGCCACCCCGGCCAAGGTCCGGCCCGGCTACGCCAACTTCGCCATCGCCGACCCGCCGCTCAAGCTGGTCCTCATCGAGGACCGCGACCAGACGCCCGGGTCACTGAACCATCTCGGCGTGGAGGTCGCAACCACCGAGGAGGTCTCCGCGGCTCAGGCCCGCCTGGCCGGGGAGGGCCTGGCCACCGCGATCGAGGAGCAGACAGCATGCTGCTACGCGGTGCAGGACAAGGTTTGGGTGGATGGGCCCGGGGGCGAGCCGTGGGAGATATACACCGTACTGGCCGACGCCGAGATGGCCGCCGGGCAGTTGCGTGCCGCCGCGCCGGGCCAGTCGGCCTGCTGCGCCACCCGTCCCGAAACCACCGCCGCTTCGACCGGGGCCGCGTCGTGCTGCTGAGAATCTGCGGCGGCATCTTCCAAGGCGCCAGGAGCCCGGGGTGAGCCACGTCGTAACCGACCGGCCGGTTGGCGGAACCACCCTCGACACACCGGTCATCGCCCGCCTGTCTTTCCTCGACCGCCTGCTGCCGGTGTGGATCATCGCCGCCATGGCCGCCGGCATCGGCCTGGGCCGGGCCATACCCAGCCTCAACCAGCACCTCAACGCCATCCAGGTCACCTCCGGCACCTCCCTGCCCATCTTCATCGGGCTGCTGGTCATGATGTACCCCGTACTGGCCAAGGTCCGCTACGGCCAAGTCGGCTCGGTCACCCGGGACCGGCGGATGCTCGTCTCCTCCCTCATCCTCAACTGGCTGATCGGACCCGCGGTCATGTTCGCCCTGGCCTGGGCGCTGCTGCCCGACCAGCCCACCTACCGCACCGGGCTCATCATCGTGGGCCTGGCCCGATGCATCGCCATGGTCCTCATCTGGAACGACCTGTCGTACGGCGACCGCGAGGCCGCCGCGGTGCTCGTCGCCATCAACTCCCTGTTCCAGATCCTGATGTTCTCGGTGCTCGGCTACTTCTACCTGAAGGTCCTGCCCGGCTGGCTCGGTCTGTCCACCGTCGGCCTGCACCTGTCCGTCGGGCGCATCGCCGAAACCGTGGCCATCTTCTTGGGCGTCCCACTCGTCGCCGGGTTCCTGACTCGCACCATCGGCGAGAGGACCAAGGGCCGGGAGTGGTACGAATCCGTCCTTCTGCCCCGCCTCGGACCGTTCGCCCTCTACGGCCTGCTCTACACCATCATCATCCTCTTCGCCCTCCAGGGCCACACCATCACTTCCCGACCCCAGGACGTCGCCCGCATCGCCCTACCGCTGCTCGCCTACTTCGCCATCATGTGGTTCGGGTCGTTCTTCCTCGGCCGCCGTCTCCGACTCGGCTACGCGCGAACCGCCACTCTGGCGTTCACCGCCGCCGGCAACAACTTCGAGCTCGCCATCGCCGTCGCCATCGGCGTGTTCGGGGTTACCAGCGGCCAGGCTCTGGCCGGCGTCGTCGGACCCCTCATCGAAGTCCCCGTCCTCGTCGCGTTGGTCTACGTCGCCCTGTGGGCCCGCAAACACCTCTACCCCGATCCCGCAGCCGTCGACTCGAAGGCAGACCGATGACAGACAAGCCCGTGGTGCTGTTCCTGTGCATCCACAACTCCGGGCGCAGCCTCGCCGCCAAGGTCCTCCTCGACCACTACGCCCAGGGCCGCGTCGAGGTCCGCTCGGCCGGGTCCGAACCCGGCCACCAACTCAACCCGTCCGTGGTCGCCGTCCTCGAAGAGCGGGGCCTCGATACCGCCAAGGAGTTCCCGAAACCCCTTAACGACGACGACGCCCGCGCCGCCGACGTCGTGGTCACCATGGGCTGCGGCGACACCTGCCCGTTCTACCCCGGCAAACGCTACCTCGACTGGGATCTGCAAGACCCGGCTGGACTGCCCGTCGAGCAGGTCCGCCCCATCGTCGCCGACATCGACCGCCGGGTTCGGGGCCTTCTCGAGGAACTTGCGCCTACGACCAGCAATTAGGCCCGCTCCTGCTCACACGGTCCTCGAGCTTGAAAGCCACGCCCCGCACCTGGAGCAGGAGTCGGGGATTCAGAGGGCCTGCAGGCCCACCGCCGGGAAGTGGCTGTAGCGGGCTGTGACCTCCGACCCGGGGTGCAGCGCATGGGCGTCGGTGGGCGCCCCGGCGAGCACCGTCCACCCCGCCTCCAGCTTTCCGCCGAGGCGCGTGAGGTGGCGGACCAGGAGGGCAACGCAGTGGGCCGGCTGGCCGAGCAGTGCCGACCCGTCAGCGCTGGCCACTTCCACTCCGTCGATCTCGAAGCTGCAGGTGACGGTGGCCAGGTCGACCTCCCGTGGTGCGATCCCGTCGGCTCCGACGACCACCCGGGCCGCGGACGTGTTGTCGGCGATGACGTCGGCGAGGGAGAACTTGAACCGCTCGTAGCGTGAATCGATCACCTCGATGCCACCCGCCACTCTCTCGGTGGCGTCGAGCACATCGTCGGCCGTCACGTCCTCGCCGGCCATGTCCTCGCCCATGACGAACACGAACTCCGGCTCCACACGGGGGTGGATCAGCTCGGCGGTGTCCAGCTCGGAGCCGGCGTCGAGCACCGACGAGGCCAGGAGCCACCCGTAAGCCGGCTCGTCGACCCCCATCTGCTCCTGCTTGGCCTTCGACGTCAGACCCAGCTTGGCTCCGGCCACCCGATCACCGGCCGCGAGGCGCGCCGCCAACACCTTCCTTTGGACCTCGTAGGCGTCTCCCACCCCGAATCCATCCACCAGCGAGGTTATGGCCGCCACCTCCCGGCGCTGGTCGACGGCGTCGATCAGGTAGCGGGCCCAGCGTTCGGTATCGACGGTCACCGGTCAATCATTACCGGTCGGCCGCGCCGGCGGGGGCGATATGGATGACGTGGGCGGTCACGACCTGGCCAGAGCTCTCGCCGCCCATATGGCCTCTTTACGCCCGGCGACGTCAACCGTCGACGTGCTCGATGACCTGCAGGGTGAGTCCCCCCTCGGCCGGTTCACCCACGTCGACGAGGTGGCGTGGGCAGTGACCCTGCTCCTCGACGACACCGATGAGGTGGCGCGGATGCTGGACACCCCGATGCCGGCCTACGAGCTGAATAAGGAGCGCCTTCGGCCCGGGCAAGGTCGAGGTCACGGGGTGCTCGGGCGAGGACCCGACGTGGTTCAAGGAGGCCTTCCGCCGGGTCTCCAAGAAAGCCATCGATTTCGTCTGACCTCGCCAGACTACCGTCTCAGCGTGAACGCCGTCCTGGCCGCCGTCAACTGAGGGCGACGGCGGTTCCTGCTGCGCAGCTCGGGCACCGGCCGGGCGCCCGGACGGTCATCCAGTCCATCTCGGGAAAGTCGAACAGTTCCCGCAGCGGGTACCCGCAGACCACCCGGCCGAGGCTGACGTCGACTGCGT
>JAKCDU010000045.1:0-27178 GCA_021838445.1 Actinomycetes bacterium
CAAAGGACGTCCACTGGTCCCTTTCGGAGAACCAGCGGTAACCGGCGAAGGGCACTCGTGGTGTCCGAGGGGGTAGAAACCGGGTCGGATCGGCGGATCCGACCCCGAAGGCACTCGGTTGGCCCGCCCTTCCACCTAGACTCGGCCGCCTATATGAAAGCCGTGCTGGAGCCCCTGGAGGGGAACAAGGTCAAGCTGTCGATCGAGGTCGACGAGCAGGAGTTCGAGAAGGACGTAGACGCCGCCTTCCGCAAGATCGCCCGGGAGGTCCGGGTGCCGGGATTCCGTCCCGGTAAAGCTCCCCGCCGCATCCTCGAAGCCCGCTTCGGAAAGGAGGCCGGCCGCAGCGAGGCCCTGCGAGAAGCGCTGCCCGGGTACTACTCCCAGGCCGTGCGCGACCACGAGGTCGACGTCGTCGCCGCCCCCGAGCTGGACATCAAGGGCGGCGAGGAATCCGGACCGGTGTCCTTCGAGGCCGTCGTCGAGGTCCGCCCCGAAATCCACCTGACGGGCTACACGGGGCTGCAGGTGACGGTCCCGAGCCCGCTGGTGTCCGACGAGGACATCGACGCCCAGGTGGACCGCCTGAGGGGCAACTTCGGCGAGCTGGTCGAAGTGGGCCGTCCCGCCCGCAGCGGTGACTTCGTGACCATCAACCTGTCCGGCACCCGGGACGGAGAGCCGATCGGTCAGCTCGACCTGGAGGACTTCTCCTACGAGGTCGGTACCGATAGCCTCATCCCCGGGGTAGACGGGGTCCTCGAAGGGGCCAAGGTCGGCGACATCCTCGAGTTCGACTCCGACCTCGGCGGTGGTTCCCCCGTCGCCGCTCGGATGCTGGTGAAGGAGATCAAGGAGAAGAAGCTCCCCGAGCTCACCGACGAGTGGGCTTCGGAAGCTTCGGAATTCGACACCGTCGCCGACCTGCGGGCCGACATCTCCAAGCGGATGGGCCTGGTCAAGCGGGTGCAGTCGACCCTGGCCCTGCGCAACGCCGTAGTCGAGGCCCTCATCGAGCTGATCGACGACGATCCACCCGACAGCCTCATCGAAGCCGAGATGGAGCGGCAGCTGCACGACATGCAGCACCGCCTCGAGGCCCAGGGCGCGACTTTCGAGGACTACCTGAGAGCCACCGGCCAGGCGCCCGAACAGCTCGTGTCCAACCTGCGCCAGCAGGCCGTTCCCGCCGTCAAGGCCGACCTGGCCCTGCGGGCGGTGGCCAAGGGGGAGGGATTCGAGCCCACCGACGAGGACATAGACGCCGAGATCGCCCGGCTGGCGGCCAGTTACAACATGAAGCCGGCCGAAGCCCGGCGAAACCTCGAGCGCGCTGACCAGATGCTCGCGGTACGCTCGGACTGGAAGAAGTCTCGTGCCATGGACTGGCTCTTGGAGCACGTGGAGGTAGTCGACGAGCAGGGACAGCCGATAGACCGGTCCCTGCTCGAACCGGATCAGCAGGAAGCCGATCCGGCCGCCGACGAGGCAGAGCAGGACCACTCGGGTGAGGAGGCCGGAGAGCAGTGATCAACCCAGTCGCTCAGTACCACATCCCCGGGGTATTCGAGCAGACCAACCGGGGGGAGAAGAGCTACGACCTCTTCTCGCGGATGCTCGAGGAGAACATCATCTTCCTCGGGACCCCAATCGACGACTACGTGGCCAACGCCGTGTGCGCCCAGATGCTCTATCTGGAGTACAAGAACGCGGATAAGGACATCAGTCTCTACATCAACTCACCGGGCGGTGACATAACCGCCCTGTTCGCCATCTACGACACCATGAAGTTCGTGAAGAACGACATCTCGACGTTCTGCTATGGCCAGGCGGCTTCGGCGGCGGCGGTGATCCTGGCGGGCGGGACCAAGGGCAAGCGCTACGCCCTGCCCCACGCCCGCATCCTCATCCACCAGCCTCACGGCGGGGCGGCCGGACAGGCCACCGACATCGAGATCCAGGCCAAGGAGATCCTGCGCATGCGGGATCTGCTCAACGAGATGCTCGCCGCCGACACCGGCCAGAAGGTCGAGCGGGTGGCGCGTGACACCGAGCGGGACTTCATCATGAGCGCCGACGAGGCCCAGGAATACGGCATCATCGACGAGGTCATCACCAGCAGAGACCTGGCCTACGTCCCGCTGGCCGCGGGCGTGGCCTGAGGCGGGGGAGCGGGGGACATGGCAAAGTTCGGAGAGTCCAGCGACCTGGTCAAATGCTCCTTCTGCGGTAAGTCGCAGAAGCAGGTCAAGAAGCTCATCGCCGGTCCAGGTGTCTACATCTGTGACGAGTGCATCGACCTGTGCAATGACATCATCGAAGAAGAGCTCTCCGAGACCACCGAGGTCCGCTTCGACGAGCTGCCCAAGCCAGCCGAGATATTCGACTTCCTCAACGACTACGTGATCGGCCAGGAGCGGGCCAAGAAGATCCTCTCCGTCGCCGTGTACAACCACTACAAACGGGTTCAGTCCGGTGGCTACGGCGACGCCGAAGTGGAGTTGCAGAAGTCCAACATCCTCCTGCTCGGACCCACCGGCTGCGGCAAGACCTTCCTGGCCCAGACCCTCGCCCGGATGCTCAACGTGCCTTTCGCCATAGCCGACGCCACCGCTCTCACCGAGGCCGGTTACGTCGGTGAGGACGTGGAGAACATCCTGCTCAAGCTGATCCAGGCGGCCGACTACGACGTCAAGAAGGCTGAGACCGGGATCATCTACATCGATGAGATCGACAAGATCGCCCGCAAGAGCGAGAATCCTTCGATAACCCGTGACGTGTCGGGCGAGGGCGTCCAGCAGGCGCTGCTCAAGATCCTGGAGGGCACCACCGCTTCGGTCCCGCCGCAGGGGGGGCGCAAGCACCCCCACCAGGAGTTCATACAGATCGACACCACCAACATCCTGTTCATCTGCGGGGGAGCCTTCGCCGGCCTCGACCGGATCATCGACTCCCGGCTGGGGCGCCAGGGCATCGGCTTCCGGGCCGAGATCCGCCGGGCCGAGGAGCGGGCCGAGGGCGACCTCCTGGCCCAGGTGCTCCCCGAGGACCTGCTCAAGTTCGGTCTCATCCCCGAGTTCGTCGGCCGGCTCCCGGTCATCGGGGCGGTCTCCAACCTCGACGGTCCGGCCCTGGTCCGCATCCTCGTCGAGCCCAAGAACGCCCTGATAAAGCAGTACCGCCGGGTGTTCGAACTCGACAATGTCGAGCTGGTCCTCTCCGATGACGCCCTCGAAGCGGTAGCCGAGCAGGCCCTGCTGCGGGGAACCGGAGCGCGTGGCCTCCGGGCCATTCTCGAGGAGGTCCTGCTCGAGGTGATGTACGACCTGCCGTCGCGCAGTGACATCGGCAAGTGCGTCATCGACCGGTCGGTGGTGCTGGAGCGGGTCGCCCCCACCCTGGTGCCGCGCACCGAGGGCATGCCCCGGGTCGCTCCCCGCAACCGCCGGGCCGCCTCCTGACGCTTTGACGGCTCTCCGAGCGGCCGCGCCCCTTTCGAGACCAGGTCGCGAGTCGGTCGTTGCCTGAATTCCCGAGCCTCGGCGACGCCCTGGCCTGGCTGGACAGCCACCAGAACCTGGAGCGCATGGTGGCCACCGTCGCCACCGGTCGCACGGTGCCGCCTGACCTGGCCCGGATGAGAGCACTCATGGACGTCCTCGGGCACCCCGAGCGCTCGGCCCCGGTGATCCACGTCACCGGCACCAACGGCAAGACCTCGACGGCGCGCATCCTGACCTCCCTGCTCATGGCCAAAGGGTTGCGGGTGGGCACGTTCACGAGCCCTCACCTGTCGGCCATCAACGAGCGCATCGCCGCCGACGGCGTGCCCATCGACGACGCCAGCCTCGAGGACCTGCTGTCGACACTGTCCGAACTGGAGCCGCTGGTGGTCGCGGCGCTCGAGCAGGCCGATTCGGATGGTGCCCGCAACGGCCCGGTGCGGAGCCGACCCACATGGTTCGAGTTGGTCGCCGCCGCGGCCTTCATGTACTTCGCCGACCGCCCGGTGGACGCCGTCGTGCTCGAGGTGGGCATGGGGGGGCGTTGGGATGCCACCAACGTGGCCTCGGCTTCGGTGGTGGTGGTGACCAACGTGGGGACCGACCATCTCGAGTTCCTCGGCCCGACCCGGGCCCACGTGGCGGCCGAGAAGGCCGGCGTCATCGAGAGATCGTCGGTGGTGGTGCTCGGCGAGCGGTCACCGGAGCTGATCCCGATATTCGAGGCCGAAGAGCCGTCGCAGCTGTGGTTGGTCGGTCGTGATTACGACTGCACCAGCAACCAGCTGGCGGTCGGCGGCCGGTCCCTCGACCTGCGGACCCCGGCTACCTCCTATGAGGGGGTGTGGCTGGACCTCCACGGACCGCACCAGGGGCGCAACTTCGCCGGCGCCCTCGCTGCCGCCGAGGCGTTCTTCGATTCCCCCCTCGACGACAAGATCGTCCGTGAGGCGGCGGCCACCGTGTCGTCACCCGGGCGCATGGAGGTCGTGCGGCGCTCTCCTCTGGTCGTGCTCGACGGAGCCAAGAACCTGGAGGGAGCAGCGGCTGCCGCCGCCGCGGTGGCCGAGGAGTTCGGCCGAACCCGCTCGGTGGTGCTGGTGGTCGGCATGCTGGCCGGGGCGGCCAAGCAGCCGGTGGCCATGCTGGAGGCTCTCGGGGTGGGGTCCCCGGCCGTCCGGGTCCGCCTCGTCGTGGCCTGCCCGGCGCCCTCGCCGAGGAGCGTGCCGGCCGCGGAGGTGGCCGAGGCGGCCCGGACGCTCGGCTGCGAGGCGGTCGAGGCCCCCGATGTGCCCGAGGCTCTGGACATGGCTTTCGCCGATGCTGGCGACGACGATCTGGTACTGGTGACCGGGTCGCTCTACGTGGTCGGGGCGGCGCGCAGCGCGCTGGCGGTGAGCGCCGACCGATAGGGGTGGGGTGGGGGATGGCCGGTCCGGCCGGTCCGCAACCCCACTCAACGCCCCTCGAAGGCGCGACCATACATGTAACAGCACCATGTCGCCTTGGAGGTCGAGGTAGAGAGTCGAGGGTTGGGCCAGGGATGGCCGGCGCCCCGAGCCGGCACGCCCGACCCCGGTCGCCCGCCGCGGGGCGCCGACCTGTGGTGCGCCGGAAGCCGCTAGCCTCCCGGCCTCGTGAACACGACCGACGCCCACGATTCCACCCGCACCCTCGTCATCTGCAAGCCCGACGCCGTCGAGCGCGGCTTGTCGGGCGAGATCATCGCCCGACTCGAGCGCAAGGGGCTGCGGCTGGTGGCGGCCGACTTGCGCCGGCTCGACCGCGAGACGGCGGCCCGCCACTACGCCGAGCACGAAGGCAAGGGCTTCTACGAGGATCTCCTGGCCTTCATCACCCGCTCGCCGGTGATGGTCATGGTGGTCCAGGGGCCCGCTGATACGTGGCAGATCGTCCGCCAGATGATGGGGGCGACCAATCCGGCCAACGCCGCCCCCGGAACCATACGTGGGGACCTGGCCATCGACACCGGGGAGAACCTCGTACACGGGTCCGACAGCGCAGAATCTGCGGCCCGCGAGATAGCCATCTTCTTTCCGGGTCTAAGCTGACAGCAAAAGGGCCGGAACAGTAGCGCAAAGCATTTCGACACGGGTGGACCCTCTCACCCGCGCCGACTAGCCTCGCAGCGGTATCCGACCTCCGCAGCCCCCTCGAAGGAGGCCTCTTCCATTGTCGGACAACTTCTTCGCCGGCTTCTTCGGCCGTGACATGGCCGTCGATCTCGGCACCGCCAACACATTGGTGTACGTCCGGGGGAGAGGCATCGTGCTCAACGAGCCCTCGGTGGTCGCGGTCAACACCAAAGACGATCGTCCCTTGGCCGTCGGCATGGAGGCCAAGCGGATGATAGGGCGGACCCCCAGCCACATCCAGGCCATCCGGCCCCTGCGCGACGGGGTGATCGCCAACTTCGACATGTGCGAGAAGATGCTCGCCTACTTCATCCGCCGGGTGCACGGTCCCCGCAAGTTCGCCAAGCCCCGGATGGTCATCTGCGTACCCTCGGGTATCACCGGGGTCGAGCAGCGGGCCGTGCAGGAGGCCGCCGAGTCGGCGGGCGCCCGCAAACCCGCCTTCATCATCGAAGAGCCGATGGCCGCCGCCATCGGGGCCGGCCTGCCCGTCCATGAGCCCACCGGGAACATGGTCGTCGACATCGGCGGCGGCACCACCGAGGTGGCGGTCATATCGCTCGGTGGCATCGTGACCAGCCAGTCCGTGCGCATCGGCGGCGACGAGCTCGACGAGGCCATCATCCAGTTCATCAAGAAGGAGTACAGCCTGGCACTGGGCGAGCGCACCGCCGAGGAGATCAAGATCGCCCTCGGCTCGGCCTGCCCCCTCGAGGAGGAGCTGCACGCCGAGATCCGTGGCCGGGACCTGATCACCGGTTTGCCCAAGACCATCGTCACCACCACCGAAGAGATCCGTGAGGCCATCGAGGAGCCGGTCTCGGCCATCGTGGACGCGGTCAAGGTCACCTTGGACAAGACCCCCCCCGAGCTGGCCGCCGACATCATGGAGCAGGGCATCGTCCTGACCGGGGGAGGGGCGCTGCTCCACGGCCTCGGTGCCCGCCTCATGTCGGAGACCGGGATGCCCATCGTCATCGCCGACAATCCGCTTCACTCGGTGGCCATCGGGAGCGGGCAGTGCCTCGAGGAGTTCGAGGTGTTGAAGGGTGTGCTGATGTCCACGCAGAACCACTGAGCGCCGGCGACTGGCTCCGAGCGCGAGCCATCGGCCTCGATGCCGCCCGGGAGCCCATCCCGGGGGGCGAAGGGGAATCCACCTCTCGACCGGACCACCCGGAGCCGGACCATCCGTACTTTCCGGACCATTAGAACCTGACCGTCTGACCAGATCCTCAAGGGGTATCCGCCGCTCTTGGCCGCCTACCGCCGAAATTCGCGCACCCGTAACGTCTTGGCGGTGCTCGTGCTGCTGGCCCTCACGTTGGTGACCATCGACGCCCGCAGCCACGGTGGTGGGGCGTTGGGCCAGATCCGCTCCAAGGTCGCAGACGCCTTCTCGCCGCTGCAGCGGGCCACCCACGCGGCGTTGCGCCCCATCGGGAATTTCATCACCGGCGCCGCCGACTACGGGTCGCTCAGAGCCGAGAACGAGAGGCTGCGCCAGGAGTTGGCCCAGGCGCAGTCCCAGGCCGCGGTGTCCCAGGCCGAGCAGCAGCAGGCCGAACAGGTCCTGCACAACCACCAGCTCGATCGGGGAGTGCTCGGCACCATCCCTATGGTGGCCGTTCAGATCATCCAGCAGGGACCGTCCAACTTCGACAACACGGTGACCGTCGACAAGGGCGCGGCCGACGGCCTGTCGCGGGGTCAGCCGGTGCTGGCCGCTGGAGCCCTGGTCGGCACCGTCGTTTCGGCGGCCGCCCACATCGCCACCGTCGAGCTGGTCACCGACCCCAACTTCCAGGTCGGGGTGAGCCTGGCGGGAGGCAACGTGGGCTCGGCTCAGGGTGCCGGCCGTGGCCTCCCCATCAGGGTCCAGGTGTTCAGCACCAACCTGGCTGTACCAGACAACAAGCGGGGGCAGGTGGTGGTGACGTCCGGCCTGTCCCTGGAGAAGTTCCCGAAGGGCATACCGGTGGGGACGGTGACCAACATCTCCACCAGTCCCGGGGCGGTGGAGCCGGTGTTCTACCTGACGCCCATGGTGGATCCCCTGTCCATCTCATACCTCGACGTGGCCCTGTGGTCGCCGCAGTGACCGGCGCCGGGTCTCGACCTGAGGTCGAGGGTCAGATCGTGAGCAGACCGTGACCGACCTGATCCGGGCCCGGATGCGCATCGGCCTGTTGCTGATCGCCGCCGTCCTCATCGAGACCACCCTCGGCTCGGACATGAGGGTGGACGGGGTGGCTCCCGACCTCATGGTCCTAGTAGCCGTCTGTGCCGGTCTCACCGGGGGCACCCTGGCCGGGGCCTGGGTGGGCTTCTGGTCGGGTCTGCTGTTCGACATGTTCCTCACGGCCACCCCGGTCGGGCTGTCGGCGCTCACCTACTGCCTCATCGGCGCGGCTGTAGGCGCTCTGCGGGCCACCGTCGTGCAGGAGCGCCGTTCACTGCTCCCGTTGGCCGCCCTGGTCGGTACGGGGGCCGGGGTGCTGCTGTTCGTGGGCGCCGGCGACGTCCTCGGCCAGACCCAGCTGTTGGGTGCCGGGCGCGCCTGGCTCATCCGCGTCATGATCGTGGAGTCGTTGTGGAACGTCGTACTGGCCCTGCCGGTCGGCTACATCTACGCATGGGTGGCCAGGGGGTCGGCGGGCGCCGCCCTGGTCGGGTCCCCCGTGGCCCGTCCCGCCGCCCCTATCGTGAAGTGACGAGTTGACCAACCCCGAAACGGCCTCTCCCCAGATGCGGCTCGCCATCCTGGTGGTGGTGGTGGCCTGCTTGTTCTCTGCCCTCCTGGCCCGCCTGTGGTTCCTCCAGGTGATCAACGCTCCCCAGGCCCGGGCCGTGGCCGCCGACAATGGCATCCGCACCATCTACATACCCGCTCCCCGAGGCGAGATACTCGACGCCAACGGCAAGCTCCTGGTGGACAACGTCAACGTGCCGGTGATCGAGGTCGACCGACAGTTGGCGGTGAAGGACCCGGCCATGATCTCCCGGCTGGCCGCCCTGCTCGGGGAGTCCCCCAAGCAGATCCTCGCCGCCATCAACAACGACCAGTACAGCCCCTACGCCCCGGTGCCGATCGCCACCAATGTCACCCCGGCGCAGATCCTCGACATCCAGGAGAACCAGGCCGAGTTCCCCGGGGTCCAGGCCACCTCCATCTCGGTCCGTCACTATCCCAACCCGTCACTGGCGCTGGCCTCGGCCAACATCCTCGGCTACGTGAGCCAGATCAGCGGGGTCGAACTGGCCAAGCTGAAGGTCTACGGCTACCAGCCCGGGGACCAGATCGGCCAGGCCGGCATCGAGGAGGAGTACGAGAGCTACCTGCGGGGCACGCCGGGGGTGGAGAAAGTGCAGGTCGACTCGGCCGGGCGGGTCCTCGGGCGGCTCAGCTACAGCCCGCCGGTGCCGGGGGACAACATCCGCCTCACCATCGATGCCAACGTTCAGGCCGTGGCCGTGGCCGCCATCCAGCAGGGCGAGGTGGCCGCCCGGGCCACCTTCGACAAGTACACCAACCGCAATTTCGCCGCCCCCGCCGGTTCGGCCGTGGTCGAGAACCCCAACACCGGCCAGATCATCGCCCTGGCCACCGACCCCACCTACGACCCCCGCCAGTTCGTGGGAGGCATCACCCAGGCCAACTACAACGCCCTGCTCCACGACCCGCGCTACCCGCTGCTCGACCGCACCATCCAGGGCCAGTACGCGCCGGGCTCCACCTTCAAGCTGGTGACCGCCACCGCCGGGCTGCAGTACGGGATCATCAACCCGGGCACCATCTTCGACGACACCGGCAGCATCACCATCGGGAACTTCGTCGCCCACAACGACAACGGCGCGGCCTACGGGCCCATCAGCCTGCCCATGGCCATAACCGTGTCCTCGGACAACTTCTTCAATACCATCGGGCTCGACCTGTGGTACGGATACACCAACTACAACAAGTACGGCCCCGACGCCCTGCAGAACGTGGCCAGGCAGTTCGGCTTCGCCCAGCCCACCGGTATCGACCTGCCCAACGAGGCGGCCGGGAAGATCCCGACCCCGGAGTCCTACGTCAAGGACCACCAGGCCAACCCGGCGGTGTTCCAGCAGTCCCAGTGGTTCCCCGGTAACAGCGACCAGGCGGCCATCGGCCAGGACGAGGACCTGGTGACCCCGCTGCAGCTGGCCAACGCCTACTCCATCTTCGCCAACGGGGGGACCCGCTACGCCCCCCTCCTGGTCAAAGACGCCGAAACGGCGTCGGGTCAGGTGGTGAAGCAGTTCGCCGCCAAGGTGACCGGATCGGTGGATATCCGCCCCGACTGGCGGGCCGCCATGCTGGCCGGCTTCCAGGGGGTGGTCAACAATCCGAGCGGTACCGCCTACGGCGTGTTCACCAACCCGCAGAACCAGGGCATGGACATTGCCGCCAAGACGGGCACGGCCCAGGTCAACGCCCCCCGCCAGGCGACGTCGGTCTTCGCCAGCTTCGCCCCCGCCACCAAGCCGCAGTTCGTGGTCGACGCCATCATGGAAGACGCCGGCTACGGGGCTTCGGTGGCCGCACCCGTGGTGCGGGAGATCTACGACGCCCTCTTCGGTCAGCCGCTCCAGCCGGTCGTCTACACCGGCGCCGGGTCGGGGGGCCAGAACTGATGAAGGTAGGAGATCGGACCCGATGATCGGCGACAGACCCAGGCACCGTCAGGGCCATGCCCCGTCCATCTGGCGTCACTTCGACCTGGTCCTGGCCGCGGCCGCCGCCCTGATCGGGATCTTCGGCTGCCTGATGATCTACAGCGCCACCCGCGACCAGCTCCAGGCGGCCGGTGTCAGCCCGACCTACTACCTCAAGCGCCAGGCCGTCTTCTTGGTGATCGGCCTGGCGCTCATGGTGGGGGTGGCGGCCATCGACTACCGCCGTCTGCGTGACTGGGCCCTGCTCATCTACGCCTTCACCGTCCTGATGCTGATGGCGGTCTACGCCGTCGGCCACAAGAGCAAAGGATCCCAGGCCTGGTTCCAGGTCGGCTCCTACCAGATGGAGCCCTCCGAGTTCGCCAAGATCGGGCTCATCCTGGCCCTGGCCGCCTACCTGGCCGCGGCCAAAGGGCGGTTGTCGGGGCGGGCGCTGGCGGTCGTGCTCGTCCTGGCCGGGGTGCCTTTCCTCCTGATCTACAAGCAGCCCGACCTCGGCAGCGCCCTGGTGCTGGCCGCCGTCCTGGTCGCGGTGCTGCTCATCGGCGGGGTGTCGGGGCGTCACATGGCCGTCCTCGGAGTGCTCACCATCGCCATGGGTTTCGGGGTGGTCCACTTCGGCATCCTGAAGAGCTACCAGCAGGCCCGGCTCACCTCGTTCGCCAATGCTCCGGCCCAGCCCAGCGCCAAGCTGCTGGCCACCGCCGCAGGAGCCAACGAGTACAACGTGGCCGAGGCCAAGATCGCCGACAGCAACGGCGGGGTGCTCGGCCAGGGACTGTTCAAGGGCACCCAGACCAACCTCTCCTACGTGCCCGAGCAGCGCACCGACTTCATCTTCACCGCGGTGGCCGAGCAACTCGGTCTGGTCGGGTCGGTGGTCCTGCTGATGCTGTTCGCGGTGGTGATCTGGCGGACCTGGCGAGGAGCCGCCCTGGCCCGGGATCTGTTCGGGACCCTGGTGTGCGTCGGGGTGCTGGCCATGATCGCCTTCCAGGTCTTCGAGAACATCGGGATGGCCATCGGGATCATGCCTGTAGCCGGTATTCCATTGCCTCTCATGAGCTACGGCGGTAGTTCGGCCATAGCCACGCTGGCGGGGCTGGGATTGGTCATCTCGGTGCGCATGCGCCGCTTCGCCTGAGGCCGAACCCGCCGAAGGTGGATAGTGGGAGTACCCGAGGTGGCGGAGGGGCCAACTTTTTCCCTGCCCGTCTAGAGTGGTCAGGGACATGACGTCCCTGTGGCCCCGTATCGAACCGATGCTCGCCCACGTGGCCAAGCCGGCCCGCTACATCGGCTGCGAGGACGGCATGGTGGCCGACGGGCCGCTCGAGGGACGGCTGTCATGGCTGCTCATCTACCCCGACGCCTACGAAGTGGGGCTGCCCAACCAGGGCCTGCAGATCCTCTACGAGATCCTCAACGAGCGGCCCCACACCCGCGCCGAGCGTACCTACGCCCCGTGGACCGACATGGAGGCGCAGATGCGTCGGCGCTCGGTCCCGCTCTTCTCGCTGGACAGCCACCGGGCGGCCTGCGACTTCGACGTCCTGGCTTTCAACCTGTCGGCCGAGTTGGTCTACACCAACCTGCTCAACTGCGTCGACCTCGCCGGGGTGGCGGTGCGATCCGACCAGCGGCGCCCCGACGACCCGCTCGTGGTCGCCGGGGGTCACTGCACGTTCAACCCGGAGCCCCTCGCCGACTTCGTCGACGCCTTCGTGATCGGCGACGGAGAGGAGGTGGTGGAGGAGCTGAGCTCGGCCATCGAGGTGTGGAAGGCCGGAGGGCGAACCGAAGGTTCCCGCCAGCGGCTGCTTCGGGA
The DNA here is from genome assembly GCA_021838445.1 of Actinomycetes bacterium. Lineage (GTDB taxonomy): Bacteria > Actinomycetota > Acidimicrobiia > Acidimicrobiales > Palsa-688 > JAKCDU01. The sequence continues at coordinate 12,189 of JAKCDU010000045.1, forward strand.
CCTGTCCACCATCCCGGGTGTCTACGTTCCCTCTTGCTACGAGGTGGCCTACGACGGCCCCAGCCTGGTCTCGGTCACCCCCCGCTACCCCGAGACGCCGGCGCGGGTGGAGAAGCGCACCATCGCCGACCTGGCCGCCTGGCCCTACCCTCGCCACCAGCTGGTGCCCATGACCGAGGTGGTCCACGACCGTCTCAACGTCGAGATCTTCCGGGGCTGTACCCGCGGCTGCCGCTTCTGTCAGGCGGGCATGATCACCCGGCCGGTCCGCGAGCGCCCCGCCGAGCAGGTGCTGCAGATGGTGTCCGACGGTCTGGCCCGGACCGGCTACGACGAGGTCAGCCTGACGTCGCTGTCGAGCGCCGACTTCTCGGGCATCGATTCGACCGTGCGCTCCATCATCGACGATCCGGCCTGCCGTGGGCAGGTCTCGGTCAGCCTGCCCAGCCTGCGGGTGGACGCCTTCACCGTCGGCGTGGCCAGCCAGATCCAGAAGGTGCGCCGCACCGGCTTGACCTTCGCCCCCGAGGCCGGGACGTGGCGGATGCGCCAGGTGATCAACAAGTTGGTCCGCGAGGAGGACCTCTACGGGGCGGTGGAGTCGGCGTTCTCCCAGGGCTGGCGCCGGGTGAAGCTGTACTTCCTGACCGGGCTGCCCACCGAGACCGACGAGGACACCCTCGGTATCGCCGAGTTGGCCCGCAACTGCGTGGCTGTGGGCCGCCACCACCAAAAGAGCGTGTCGGTCACCGCATCGGTCGGTGGGTTCGTGCCCAAGCCGCAGACCCCGTTCCAGTGGTTTGGCCAGGCGACCATCCCCGATTTGCAGCACCGCATCAATCTCCTGCGCGACGCCACCCGCCGCGACCGGGGGGTGCAGCTGCGCTGGCACGACCCCAAGGCGTCGCTGGCCGAGGGCATAGCCAGCAGGGGCGACCGTCGGGTCGGGGCGGTGATCGAGGAAGTGTGGCGCCGGGGCGGGGTCTTCCAGGAGTGGAGCGAGCATTTCTCGCTGGACCTCTGGACCGAGGCCATGGCCCACCACGGGCTGTCGGCGGAGTGGTACGTCCACCGGGACCGGTCGCGCGACGAGATCCTGCCCTGGAGCCACATCTCGGCTGGGCTGCACGACGACTTCCTCTGGCAGGAATGGGAGGACGCCCTCGTCGCGGCCGGTACCCCGGACTGCCGCTGGACCCCCTGCTACGACTGCGGGGCGTGCACCGGTTACGGGATCGAGCACGTGGTCGCCTCCAACGTGGCTCCGGCCGGAGGCAGCCAGGGCACCGGCCAGGATCTGCGGTCCGGCGGGGAGGTGCCGGTCTTCCTCCGGTCCAAGGCGGTGACGGGGGTGCAGGCGTGACCGACCGGATCCGGCTGCGCATCCGCTTCTCCAAGCTGGGCAAGATCCGCTGGACCAGCCACAGGGATGTGGCTCGGATGTGGGAGCGGGCTTTCCGCCGGGTGGATCTGCCCCTCGCCTACAGCGAGGGGTTCTCCCCCCGGCCCAAGGTCAGCTTCGGTTTGGCTCTCTCCACCGGCCACGAGTCGGTGGCCGAATTCCTCGATGTCGAGCTGAGCGGGTGGGACGGCGTCGAGTGGGACGGCCTCGCCGATCGCCTCTCGGCGGCCCTGCCGGTAGGTATCGACGTCACCGCCGTGGCCGTCCTCGAGCCCGGCACACCGTCGCTTCAGGAGGCCGTCACCTCCTGCTCCTGGCGCTTCACGGTGGCCTCCGCCGAGGGTTACCCGCCGGTGGAGGAGGCCGAGGTGCGCCGCCGGGTGGCGGCCTTGATGAGCGCGTCGCGCTTCGAGGTGACCCGGTCCCGGAAGGGCACCGAGGTCACCGAGGACATCCGCCCCGGTATCTGCTCGCTCGAAGTGCAAGGCTGTGAGCCGGCCGGCACGGTGCTCACCGCCGAACTGGTCGCAGCGCCGAGAGCGGTCCGCCCGGCCGAGGTGGTCACCGCCCTCGGGCCCGGTCTGGAGGAACGTGACGTTCGTCGGACCCACCAATGGATTCAGTGCCAGGACGCGCCCCGGGAGCCGCTGCACGCGACCCCGGAGGATGCGCCGGTGGCGCCGCACGCCTTGGAGCGTGCGTCATGAGAAAGGCTTTCTTGTCATGTCGGACGACACATTTTCCGGTCCCCGGACCGCCGGTTCCGAGTCGGCTGTCACCGCCTCCGAGAGCGGTCCGGCCGACCGGTCGCCATCTCAGTCGCTGACCGCGCCGCCGGCGGGCCCACCCGGCCCCGGATCTGCTCGTTCGCCCGAGGCGGGCGAGAGGGACGAGTCGGGCGAGGGCCCGACCTCGGGCCCGGAGCCCGGAGAGGGCGAGGGCGACGGCGAGGGCGGTGCCGCCCGGAAACGCCGTCGCCGGGGTAGCCGGGGTGGACGCAGCCGCACCCGGTCGGGAGCCGGTGCCGAGGGGGCGGGCCCCGATGACGACGAGGGGGAGCGACCGGGCGGCGACGCCGGCGCTCCTCCCCGTTCGAAGGAGCGCACGTCGAGCGACGCTAGGGCGCTGTCGCGCCAGCCGGCGCCGGGCGTCGCTCCGGTCTCGGCCGCCGAAGCCCCGTCGAGCACCTCGGCGGTCGACACCAGCGCCCCCCTGGTCCCGACCATCCCCCCGCCGAGGCCGAGGATCGGCGACACCCGCCCGGCGCCGGCCACCGCCGCGCCTTCGGGAGGTTCCCGAGGCCCGGCGGCCGGGGCCGGGTCGTCTGGGTCTGGGTCTGGGTCTGGGTCTGGGTCGTCGGGCGCCGGGTCTGGCCGGGGGCGCCGGGATGGCGGCGGCGGGCAGGAAGGGGCGCCAGGTTCATCGGCGGAATCGGGTGGCCGCCGGCGCCGGCGTGGGGGTCGGGGTAAGCCCTCGGGCCCGGTCCCGGCCGGGCGTCCGGTCGAGGCGGTGCTGGTCGACGAACCGGTGGAGGTCGACGAGGAGACCCTCGAGCGGCGCAAGGGCCGTGAGCGCAAGGGTCGGCCGGTGGGGCGCTACACCATGGTCGTGCACTCCGGTCGGGAGGCCATCCAGATCGCCGTCCTCGAGGGGCGGTCCCTGATCGAGCACTACGTGTCGCGCCCCTCCGACGACGCCAACCAGATCGACGGCAACATCTATCTCGGCCGGGTGCAGAACGTGCTGCCGGGCATGGAGGCGGCGTTCATCGACATCGGCACCCCCAAGAACGCGGTGCTCTACCGGGGCGACGTGCGCTACGACAAGGACGACATCGAATCGCCCTCGGGGGAGGACGAATCCAAGCCGACACGGGGGAAGATCCCCGGGCCCGCCCGCGACGCCCGTATCGAGCAGCTGCTCAAGACCGGCCAGACCATCCTGTGCCAGGTCACCAAGAACCCTATCGGCACCAAAGGGGCCCGTCTCACCCAGGAGGTGTCCCTCCCCGGTCGCTTCGTGGTCCTGATCCCCCACAGCGACACCTACGGGATCTCCAAGCGGCTCGCCGATGACGAACGCAAGCGGCTGCGCCGCATCCTCGACGAGGTCCGCCCCGCCGGGCACGGTCTCATCGTCCGCACCGCGGCCGAGGGGGCCACCGCCGACGAGCTGCGCCGGGACGTGGCCCGGCTCACCCAGCAGTGGGGCCAGATCGACTCGATGGCCAGAGGCACCCGGGCCCCGGCCCTGCTCTACCGCGAGCCCGACATGGCGGTGCGGGTCATCCGCGAGGAGTTCAACCGCAATTACCGGGCGGTGATCATCGACGACCAGGCGCTCTACGAAGAGGTCCGCGACTACGTCTCGAGCATCAACCCCGAGCTCGCCGACCGTATCGAGTGGTTCGGCGAGCCCGGCTCGGAGTCCGACGGCGACCCGCTGCCGGTCTTCGAACGCCACCACGTCCACGAGCAGATACACAAGGCTCTGGACCGCAAGGTTTGGCTGCCCTCGGGGGGGTCTCTCATCATCGAGCGGACCGAGGCGCTGACCGTCATCGACGTCAACACCGGCAAGAACGTCGGCACCTCCAACCTGGAGGAGACGGTCTTCCGCAACAACATGGAGGCGGCCGAGGAGATCGCCCGCCAGCTGCGGCTGCGCGACATCGGGGGCATCATCGTCATCGACTTCATCGACATGGAGATCGCGGCCAACCGCAACGAGGTCATCAAGACCTTCCGTGCTGCTCTGGCCCGGGACAAGACCCGCACCCAGGTCTTCGACATCTCCGAGCTGGGCCTGGTCGAGATGACCCGCAAGCGCATCTCCGAAGGCCTGGTCGAGTCCTTCTCCGAGACCTGCCCCACCTGCGGGGGGCGGGGCATCGTCTTCGACGAATCGCTGCTCTAGCCGCCAGGTCGGTCGTAAGCGTCGGCCGGTCCTGGTCTCGACGCGCTCCGAGGTGATCGACATACGCCAGTTGGTGACGGTGCTGAGGACCGGCGGGGCCGTTGGCTGGTCAACTCACGGGGAAGTCGCCCGCGACCATGCCGAGCGGTACCACCGCCATCGATCCGCTAGTCTGTACTGTCCGGACACCGAGGAGCAATAGAGATGACAGGCGAACGCTCATCGCATTATGCGGTGATCAGAACCGGTGGTAAGCAGGAGCGCGTCGAGGAGGGCCAGACCCTCACCGTCGAGAAGCTGGGCGGCGCCGCCGGCGACGAGGTGAGCTTCCAGCCCATCCTGCTCGTCGACGGCGATCGCGTGCTGTCGAGCGCCACCGATCTAGCCGGCGCCACCGTGTCGGCCCGGGTGGTCGGCGCAGCCAAGGGGCCGAAGATCAAGGGCTTCACCTACAAGCCCAAGACGCGGGGACGCAAGGCCTGGGGTCACCGCCAGCAACTGACCACCATCGAGATCACCGGTATAAGCGCGGAGGCCAAGTAGATGTCCAAGACCAAAGGTGGCGGCTCCACCCGCAACGGGCGTGACTCCGAGGCCAAGCGCCTCGGGGTGAAGGTGTTCGACGGCACCGCGGTCACAGCTGGCTCGATCATCGTGCGCCAGCGGGGTACCCGCTTCCACCCCGGGGAGAACGTCGGGCGGGGCGGCGACGACACCCTGTTCGCCCTCGCCGACGGCAAGGTCAAGTTCGCCAGCCGCAAGGGTCGCAAGCTGGTCGACATCCTACCCGAGGTATAGGCGCCGGCCCGGTCCGCCGGGCCACAGCATCATGTCCGCATTCGTCGACGAAGCCCAAGTCCATGTCAAAGGTGGCGACGGAGGCGCGGGCAGCGTCTCGTTCCGCCGTGAGGCCCACGTGGCCAAGGGCGGACCCGACGGCGGTGACGGCGGCAAGGGCGGCGATGTCTGGTTGGTCGCCGACCGCAACACCGCGTCGCTCTATGGGTTTCGTGATCACCCCCACCGCCGGGCCGGCAACGGCGTGCACGGCATGGGCAAGGCCCGCCACGGCCGGGCCGGCGCCGACTTGGAGGTGCCGGTGCCGCAGGGCACCGTGGTGCGCGACGCCTCGGGGGCGGTTCTCGCCGACCTGGCCGCCGAGGGCGACCGGTGGCTGGCCGCCCGGGGCGGTCAAGGCGGCCGGGGCAACGCCCGCTTCCTGTCCAATCGCCGCCGGGCCCCGGCCTTCGCCGAGCAGGCCGAGATCGGCGAGGAGCGATGGCTGGACCTCGAGCTCAAGCTGATGGCCGATGTGGCCCTGGTCGGCTTCCCCAACGCCGGCAAGAGCACCCTGATCTCCCGCATATCGGCGGCCAAGCCCAAGATCGCCGACTACCCCTTCACCACCCTGGAGCCCAACCTGGGGGTGGTCCGCTTCGACGAGCACGAGTTCGTGGTGGCCGACATCCCCGGCCTGATCGAGGGGGCCAGCGAGGGCCGAGGCCTCGGCCACCGATTCCTGCGCCACATCGAGCGGGCCCGGGTCCTGGTGATCCTCCTCGACCTGGCCAGCGCCGACGGGCGGGCCCCGGCCGCGCAGGAGGCCATCCTGCTCGACGAGCTGGGCCGCTACCAGCCCGAGCTGCTGAGCCGTCCCCGGCTGGTGGTCGGGTCCAAGGCCGACGCCGCCGGAGAGGTGGAATGGGAGGGGGCCCGGATCTCGGCCGTGACCGGCGACGGTCTGCGGCCGCTGCTCGGCGCCATGGCCGAGGTGGTGGGGCGGGCACGCGCCGAGCTCGGCGCGGCCCGGCGATTCGTCATCCACCGGCCGGAGCCGGCTGGGGTGACCGTCGGGCGCGACCACGACGGATCCTGGGTCGTCACCGGCCGGCCAGCCGAGAGGGCCGTGGCGCTCTCCGACCTGACCATCCCCGAGGCCCTGGAGTACGCCCAGTCCCGCCTGAAGAGCCTGGGCGTGGACCGGGCCCTGTCCAAGGCCGGGGCCCGGCCGGGCGACACCGTGCGGATCGCCTCGTTCGAGTTCGAATACCAGCACGACCAGTAAGGGCCCGATCAGTACAGATCGACGAGCTCCACGTCGACGCCGAGCCGGCGGTAGGTCGATTCAGCGCGCATGTCAGCGCTGGCCAGGCGGACCCCGGCGGCCCGTGCCGTCAGAGCTATCCATCCGTCGTAAGTTGCCCCTCCGGCGATGCCGGCCGCGGCCATCTGGTGAATGGACTCGGCCAGGCATTCGGCTGGAGGCGTCAGAGGCGGACCGAAATTGGCAGTCAGAATGCGAGATGCGTCGGCTGGGTCGAGGCGCGATCCGCCGGGCAGCCGGGTGATGACCGCGTAAGTCTCGATCCAGGCGTGACCACAGAGCACCAGTCGGCGGCTCGCTCGCCAGGTCATCGCCGGCTGGTGGGCTTCGTGGCCCTCCACGATCAGCGGAATGGCCAGACTGCTGTCGATGCTCAGGAGCGGATCAGCGGCGGCCGGCATCGATCAACCCCAGAACCTCGGCCTGGGTGACCGGTCGGTCGCCACGAGCGACCAGCAGACCGTCCTCGACGGTCACCTGGGCGGTGGCGGTTCGCGGCACGATGGCCAGCCCCCGGCCGAATACGGAGATGTCAACCTTGCTGCCAGGCCCGAGCCCCAGAGCGTCACGGAGCGCTTTGGGCACCACTATCCGACCCGCCGCGTCGATGCGCGCCTCCATGGCATCACGATACCATTGGAATGGGGCCGTCATGGCGCGCTGGTCGTGGTCGTGCTCGTGGTCGTGCGGTTGGTCGTGGTCGTGCGGTTGGCGGTTCGGGCCTGCGTGGTCCAATATCCTCACTGCTGAGATGAACCTCGCCGCCCCACCGGGTGCTCGTCGATGACCGGCCGCCTGGTGGTGGCCAAGATCGGTACCTCCTCGCTCACCGACGAGCGGGGTCGCATAGTCGACTCGGCCATCGAGAAGCTCTGCGGCGAGGTCGCCGGCCTGAAGGCGGCGGGGGAGCGGGTCGTGGTGGTCACGAGCGGGGCCATCGCCGCCGGTCTGCCGGTCCTGGGCCTCGGGGACAAGCGGCCCTCTGACCCCGCCGTCCTCCAAGCGGTGAGCGCCGTGGGCCAGGCCCACCTGGTGGACCGCTACAACCGGGCCCTGGCCGCCCACGGTCTGGTGGCCGGCCAGGTCCTCCTGGCTCCCCTGGACTTCGTGGACCGCCGGCAGTACCTCCACGCCCGCCAGACCCTGCAGGTGCTGCTGGACCTGGGCGTCGTCCCGGTGATCAACGAGAACGACGCGGTCGCCGACGACGAGATCCGCTTCGGGGACAATGACCGGCTGGCCGCGCTGGTCTCCCACCTCCTCACCGCCGACCTGCTCGTCCTGCTGACCGATCAGGTCGGCCTGCTCACCGGCGACCCCCGGCTCGACCGAGAAGCCTCGCTCATCGAGGAGATCGTGGCCGTCGACCACACCCTGGAGGCGCTGGCCGGTGGCGCCGGAACGGCCCGTGGGAGTGGGGGCATGGCCTCCAAGCTGGGAGCGGCCAAGATCGCCGCCTGGTCCGGGGTCCGGGCCGTCATCGCCGCCGCGTCGCGCCCTTCGGTACTGCGAGACGCCCTCGCCGGGGTGGCGGGGGTGGGGACCGTCTTCGTGCCTCGCCCTGTCCGCCTCCCGGCCCGCAAGCTGTGGATCGCCTTCGCGGTTGGGGCCGCGGGCAAGATCATGGTCGATGACGGGGCCCGCCAGGCGTTGACCCTCCGGGGGGTGTCCCTGCTGCCGGCCGGGGTGACAGGGGCCGAAGGCTCCTTCGACGCCGATGACGCCGTCGAGTTGGCCGGCCCCGACGGGGCGGTGTTCGCCAAGGGGCTGTCCCGCCATTCAGCCGCCGACGTGCGTCGCCTGGCCGGCCGGCGCACCTCCGATCTGCCCCCCGACGTGGTGCCCGAGGTCGTGCACCGCGACGACCTGGTCCTCCTACCGTGACCGGATCGGCCGGTCCGACGGGACGCTTCCTACTTACCTGCCCCGACCAGAAGGGCCTGGTGGCCCGCGTCGCCGACTTCGTGTGGCGTCTAGGGGGCAACATCGTCGACGCCGATCAGCACACCGACGAGCAGGAAGGGGTGTTCTTCCAGCGGGTCGAGTTCCTCCTCGAGGGCATCGACCTGCCCCGCCACGAGTTGGCTGGGAGGTTCGCCGGCTTGGCCGAGGAGTGTCGGATGGCCTGGCGCCTCTCCTTCTCCGACCAGATGCTCAACGTAGCTGTCCTGGTCTCCCGGCAGGCCCACTGCCTCTACGACCTGCTGGCCCGTTGGAGGTCCGGGGATCTCGACTGCCGGGTCGTGGTAGTGATCAGCAACTGGCCCGACCACCGAGACGCCGCAGAGCACTTCGGTGTCCCCTTCGTCGAGCTACCGGTGAGCGCCGAGACCCGGGAACGCCAGGAGGCCGAAATGCTGCGCACCCTGGCCGGCTGTGAGGTCGACCTGGTGGTGCTGGCCCGGTACATGCAGATCCTGGGCCCGCCGGTGATCGGCGCCTACCGCCACCGCATAATCAACATCCACCACTCCTTCCTGCCGGCTTTCGCCGGGGGCCGCCCCTACGCCCAGGCTCACGCCAGGGGAGTGAAGCTGATCGGCGCCACCGCCCACTACGCCACCGAGGATCTCGACGAGGGGCCGATCATCGACCAGGGTGTCACCCGCGTCTCGCATCGCGACTCGGTGGCCGACCTGGCCCGCAAAGGACGGGACCTGGAGACCGCCGTCCTGGCCCGGGCGGTGACCGCCCACCTCGATGACCGGATCCTGGCCTACGGACGCAAGACCGTGGTCTTTGAATGAAGGCGCCGGCCAACGGCCCTGGCCGCCGGGGGTGGAGGCTGATCGTCGTGGCCGTGGTGACAGGGGCGATCGTATTGTCCTCCTGCAGCGGCATCACCAGCATCATCGACACCCAGACGGCGCTGCAGAACGCCGGCTTCGGGTCGGTGCAGGTCAAGACCGACGTCACCGCCAATACCTTGTCGGTGTCGGTCGGCGTGGACGTGCGGCCCGTGGAGGCGGACGCCCGGCGGGTCGCCCTGGTGGTCTGGCAGACCTTCCACGAGCGCTTCGACCGCCTCAACATCGCCGTCCACGGCGGGGGCCAGACGGTCGACGAGAGCTTCACCTTCGATCAACTCGAAGCAAGCCTGGGCGCCCGCAACCCCGCCTGGAACCGCACGTCGGTGGAGGCCGGGACGCGCTACTTCGCCTACCTGGTGATCGGGGTCGTCGGCGGGTTCCTCGCCCTGGTGGTGGTCGTCGTCCTGCTCGTTCAACGCCGCAGACGCCGCCACCGCCCGCCTTGGACGGGGGGCGGCCCCTGGCCGGGTTACCCCCCCGGGGGCTACCCGCCGGTTCCGGGTGGGGGCTACCCGCCGCCGGCCGGGGGCCCGCCGCCGGGGTACGGCCGACCCCCCGGGTACCCTGACCGTCCGCCGCCGCCCGACCCACCCCGGCCCTGATCCCGCCGGCTGGGGGGTGGTCGCCCGGTCTGGCAGGATTGACCCGGTAAGAGACCCACGGGGAGGCGCCGAAGTGCAACTGGGAATGGTCGGTCTGGGCCGGATGGGCGCGAATCTGGTGCGCCGGCTCATGCGGGACGGTCACGAATGCGTGGTCTTCGACGTCAGCTCCGGGGCCGTGGAGGCCCTGGTCGGCGAAGGGGCGACGGGAGCGACGAGCATCGAGGACTTCGTGTCCAAGCTGGAGAAGCCCCGGGCCGCCTGGGTGATGGTCCCGGCCGCCTATACCGGCGACACCGTCGACCGCATCGCCGCGGTAATGGAGCCGGGCGACATCATCATCGATGGGGGCAACTCCTACTACCACGACGACATCCACAAGGCCCGACAGCTGAAGGAGAAGGGCATCCACTACGTGGATGTCGGCACCAGCGGGGGGATCTTCGGTCTCGACCGGGGCTACTGCCTGATGATCGGCGGGGAGAAGGACGTGGTCGGCCACCTCGACCCGGTGTTCAAGACCATCGCCCCGGGGGTCGACGCCGCGCCGCGCACCGAGGGGCGGACGGGCCAACCCTCGCCGGCCGAGCAGGGCTACCTGCACTGTGGACCCAACGGGGCCGGCCACTTCGTCAAGATGGTGCACAACGGCATCGAGTACGGGCTGATGGCGGCCTACGCCGAGGGTCTGAACATCATCCACAAGGCCAACGTCGGCAACGATCCCAACGCCGCCGCCGACGCCGAGACCACGCCGCTGTCCAACCCCGACTACTACAAGTACGACATCGACACCGCCGAGGTCGCCGAGGTGTGGCGCCGGGGAAGCGTGGTCGCCTCTTGGCTGCTCGACCTCACCGCTCACGCGCTCTCGGTGGACCCCCAGCTGGGCAGTTTCCACGGCCGGGTCTCGGACTCCGGTGAGGGCCGCTGGACGTTGATGGCGGCCATCGACGAGGCGGTGCCGGCCCACGTGCTGGCGTCGGCCCTCTTCGAGCGCTTTTCGTCGCGCGGCGAAGCCGACTACGCCGACAAGCTGCTGTCGGCCATGCGCAAGGAGTTCGGCGGCCACGACGAGAAGGCGTCGTAGGGCCACCGTCAGTCGCTTGGGTTCAGCGTCGGCCGCGGCGGGACCGGTGGGCCGAGGCGCTGGCCCTGACCCTCATGTGGTGCCGGTTGGGTGGACCGGCGACCCAGGCCCGCCGCCGGCGGCTGTAGAGGACCAGCTGGCCGCCGCCACCGACGAGCAGCATCGCAGCCAGCATCAGAAGCACGTCGTTGGCGCCGGTGAAGGCCAGACCCTGCGGGGCGGGCCCGGCTCCCGCCCGGCGGCTGGGGATGGCGCTCACCAGGTGGCCGCCGAGGGGAGCGTTCCCCGCCGCCGGCCCAGTGGCTCCCCCGGTCAGAGGTGCGGCGGTCGTCGGGCTCGTGTTGGCCGTCGAGGTCGAGCCGCCGGGGGTCGTCGTGGCGGTGGTGGTCGCCGGCCCGCCCGGGGCGGTCGTAGGGGCGGTCGGGGGGGTGGTGGTGACCGGGGTCGGGGCGCAGTCGGGAGGCGGCGGGGGGCAGGTCGTGGCGGTCGGTGCTGCGCCTCGGGCCCCGGCCAGCGCCGGCGCGGCCGGGAAGCTGAGCCAGACCAGAGCGGCGGTCGCCGAGCCGGCGACGGCGACCGCCGCGCCGACCCGTAGGCGGGACACCCACCCGGTCGAGCGCCGCCTGCTCTGCGGTGGTCCGTGCCCCATTACGTCCTCGGAGCGAGAAGCTAGCAGAGGCCCCGCGTCGGTCCCTCCGTGATACGCGCTGATGAACCGTTTGCGAGGTTTTGGCCGGTCAGATGTCAGGACCGGTGGAGGAGAGCCTCAGCTGTCTTCCACCGGAGCCTGCTGGCGGGGGGACGTGGTGGACTCCGAGGGGGCACCGGCACCCAGCTCACCCGTCGGGGCGGCTCCCGGCCCGAGGCTCATCTCGGCCCGGATGGAATCGAGCCGGCTGCGGGCCTCGGATCCGATCGACGCCTGCTCGACCTCGAGCATCCGGGACTCCACTGTCTGGCCGGCCAGCTCGGAGGTCCCGATGGCTTTGGCGTAGCGCGCCTCGATCTTGGCCCGCACCTGATCGAGAGACGGGGCGGTCTGGTCCACCGTCGCGCTCAGGCTGTTCATGGCCGAGTTGAGCTGTTCCTGCATCTTGGCCTGATCCAGCTGGGAGAGCAGCTTCTGGCGCTCGGCCAGCTTCTGCTGCAGGGCCAACGAGTTCTGCTGGACGGCCGAGCGGGCCTGGTCGGCGGCCTGCGCCGACTGCAGGCTGAGCGTCTTCAGGTCGTTGACCTGGTTCTCGGTGGCGATCAGCCGGTTGGCGAAAGCTTCCGCCGTCTGGTTGTACTCCCGGGCCTTGGCCCCGTCGCCGGCCTTCTCAGCCTCCTCGGCCATCATCAGGGCCTGGCGGGTGGAACGGTTGATCTTCTCCAGATCCTCCATGGCCCGGTTCAGCTGGAGCTCGTGCTGCTTCTGGTTGGCCACCACGTTGGCGGCCTGCTCCACCAGGCGGCGGTGCTGGTCCTGAGCTTCGGCGATGGCCTGCTCCAACTGGATCTTGGGGTCGGCCTTCTCCTCGAAGCGGCTGTTGGACCGGGCGCCGAAGTAGGCCCAGCGCTTCCGCAGCACATCCATCATTCCCATGCCTTCATGCTAAGGCTTCAGGGCGTCCGGCGGTGTTCTGGCTTCGGCCACCCCGGCCCGGAGGGACTCGAGCTGGTCGTCGAGGTCCAGGAGCACGCTCGACACGGAGTCGATACCGCCGCCGTCGCCGGCCTCCACCGACAGGGTGTAGAGGTGGGTGACCGACTCGTCGAGCCGGGCCACGATGGTGCGGAGGCGGTCGTGGACCGATTCGGACGCCTGTCGGGCGGCGTGCGCGGCCCGGATCTGCGAGGCGATGGCCTCCTCCCGGCGACTGAGCTCGGCGCCCCGCCCGTCGGCCCGTTCCCCCAGGGCCACCCGCTCCACCCGGGTACGTTCGAGCTCCTCGGCCAACGCCTGCTGGGACGGGCCGCCGGCGGGCAGGGGGGCACCCGTCCAGCCACCGAGCGCGGCGCCATGAGCAGCGATGGTGCCGACGGCGGCGAACTCGCGGTAGAAGGCGGGGCGCAGGCCTCGTACCCGGTCGCTCAGCGGACCGGGGGGCCAGGTGTCGAGCACCTGATCGAACCGCGTCTGGCTGGACGCCGCCTGCTGCACCAGTGCCCGCCACGGCTCGGGTACCGACCACGGGTCGAGCGGAGCCGGCCGGGGCAGGGCGGCGCGCTCCCGGCGGCGCCTGGCGACCACCGCGGCCACCATGCGGCCGCTCCAGCCGACCACGGCCAAGACGATGGCCACCGGGAGGGAGTGGTCGGCGACGCCGATCCCCGCACCGACCGCGGTGGCCGCGATGGCCGTCGGCGACAGCGCAGCGCGCACCAGCGCCGGGTGGGCCGTTACCGGCCGGCGTTCGGCGGGGACGGGCAGGTTGGGCACTGCCGCCAGGGTAGGCCCACCCGGCGCGCTCGAGGTGGCGAGGTAGCCTCAGACGGTGGGAACCAGCGCAATCGCCGAGTTGGGCCAGCGGGCCCGGGCGGCCAGTCGGATCGTGGCTCTGGCCTCCGCCCAGCAGAAGAACGAAGGCCTCCTCCTCGCCGCCGATCTGCTCGAGGGCCGCGGCGAGGAGATCCTGGCGGCCAACGCCGACGACGTGGCCGAGGCCGTCGGGGCCGGGGTCACCTCCGCGGTGGTCGACCGGCTGCGGCTGAGCCCGGCCCGGGTCGCGTCGATGGCCGCCGGGTTACGCCAGGTGGCCGCCCTCGACGATCCCGTCGGCGAGGTGGTGCGGGGATGGGTCCGGCCCAACGGCCTGCAGATCCGCCAGGTGCGGGTGCCGCTCGGCGTGGTCGCCATCATCTACGAGAACCGTCCCAACGTGACCAGCGACGCCGCCGGCCTGTGCCTCAAGGCCGGCAACGCGGCCTTCCTGCGGGGCAGTTCGGCGGCGCTGAGATCCAACCAGGCCATTGCCTCGGTGCTGCGCGCGGCCTACGCCAACGCGTCCCTGCCGCCCGACGCCCTGGTCCTGGTGGAGGACACGAGCTACGAGTCGGCCCGGCAGTTCATGCAGCTGGACGGCTGCATCGACTGCCTGATCCCCCGTGGCGGCTCGTCGCTCATCGCAGCCGTGAAGGAGCACGCCACCGTTCCCTACGTGATCGACGGTGACGGCAACTGCCACGTCTACGTCGACGCCTCCGCCGACCTCGAGATGGCCGCCGACATCGTGGCCAACGCCAAGACCCAACGGCCGAGCGTGTGCAATGCCGCCGAGTCGCTCGTCGTGCACCGATCGGTCGCCGAGCGGTTCCTGCCCGACGTGGCGGCCCGCCTCGACGGTGTCGAGCTGCGCGGTGACCCGGCCACCGTTGGCATACTCGGCGCCCACCGGGTGATCCCGGTCACCGACGACGACTACGCCCGGGAGTTCCTGGATCTGATCCTCAGCGTGAGGGTCGTAGACGGTCTCGACCAGGCCATAGAGCACGTCCGCCGCTACAGCAGCGGGCACACCGAGGCAATAGTGACCGCCGACCTGGCGGCGGCACGCCGTTTCCAGCGGGAGGTCGACGCCGCGGCGGTGGTGGTCAACGCGTCCACCCGCTTCACCGACGGCGAGGAGTTCGGCTTCGGAGCCGAGATCGGCATCAGCACCCAGAAGCTCCACGCCCGTGGACCCATGGGCCTACGCGAGCTGACGACCACCAAGTACCTGGTCGAGGGGAACGGGCAGATCAGAGGCTGATCGGGGACCTGTCCGGGCCGGACCCGATCGGTCGCACGGAGGGGTCGGGCCGGACCCGAAGCTGATCGGTCAGTGGGCCGGGCCCGACCCGGCCGGTTGCTCAGATGGCCGAGAAGGTGATGGTCCCGGTGTAGGTCCCGGCCGGGGTGGACGTCGGGACCAGCAGGGTGAGCGTGCCGTCGATCAGCGCCGACCCGTCACCGGCCGTGCTGGTGGCCATGCTCTGCGGGGCCGGGGACAGCCCGGGGGGGCTGGTCGGGATACCGGGGTTGTGGGCCGCCAGGTCGGTGAACGAAACGCGGCCCGGGAAGGACGAAGTGTGGCTGCAGACCGAG
>JAKCDU010000045.1:27278-28892 GCA_021838445.1 Actinomycetes bacterium
GCTGGTGGCCATGCTCTGCGGGGCCGGGGACAGCCCGGGGGGGCTGGTCGGGATACCGGGGTTGTGGGCCGCCAGGTCGGTGAACGAAACGCGGCCCGGGAAGGACGAAGTGTGGCTGCAGACCGAGGTGACCGGGGCGGTGCCGGGCACGCAGCTGGCGCCGATCAGAGTGGCACCGGTGAAGCCCAGACCCGATGCCGGGATCACCCCGCCAGTGCCGTCGGTCAGGTTGCTGGCCGCCACCGAAAGGGTCCAGCCGGGATCACCGGCGAGCGAGCTGGTGACGACGATCTGCTGGGCCGAGGGCAGGCTACCGGCGGGGAAGGTGGCGGAGGTCTGGAGGTAGGTGCCGTCGGGGCTCAGGGTCGGGGACGGCAGGACGAAGGGAGCTGACGCGGTGTAGGGGGTGGTGATGGTCAGGGTGCCGGGAGGGACCGTGGCCTCGAGACTCTGCTGGTCGATGCAGACGCTGTTGACTCCGGGACACTGCGACACGAACGACACGGCGGTGGGAAGGCCGGGACTGATACCGCTCAGGGACTGGGCGTATACGAGGCCACCACCAGCGGTGATCTGGTAGTCGAGCAGGGTGGCCGACTGGAAGCTGCCCACGAACAGGTTGGCGTCATCAGGGGAGACGTCCAAGGTGGTAATGGAGGACGTGCCCGCATAAGCGGCGGATCCGTTGGGGGTGAGCACACCCGAGACCAGCTGGGCGCTGGCCAGGTTGCCGTTGGCGTCCTGGTAGTAGACCGTGCCGTCCAGGCCCACAGCCAGGGCCTGGCCCGATCTCAGGCTGTTCAGATTGGGGATGGTCCCGGTGGGCGTGAGGGGGCCGACGGCGGGGTAGTAGGTGAGGCCGCCCTGGTAGCAGGCGGCGCTGTAGAGCTCTTTGCTGTCAGGGGAGAACCTGACGTCGGTGGGGCAGGTCTGGCTGCTCTGGCCGAGCGAGGTGAGGCCCCCGCCGGACGTGGTGCAAGTGGCGCCGCCCTGGCTGCACCCGGTGGCGAAGAGGGCCACGTACCCCGAGACGGTGGTGCTGTTACCCGGGTAGGCGGCCGCCACCATGGAGCCGTCGGGGGAGACCGCTAGCCCGTCCACAATTATGTTGGTCAGTGTCGAGGTCGCCGTCGGGTTCAGCGTGCCGTCGGCGTTGATCTGAAAGGCGTTGAGCTCGGGGGTGCTCAGGGCGTTCGGGGAACCACCGGTATAGAGGATGGTGCCCGCCGCATTGGCGGCTATCGACGTGGCGCTGATGGCGGAGCCCCCGGCGTCCTTCAGCGACTGCGTCGCCTTGTAGCTCAGGACTCCGGTGTAGACGTTGATGGAGAAGACCGACAGGGTGACGTTCGGCTTGTCACCGAGGTTGAGCACGTAGAGGTAGCCGGACGTGCGGGCCATGTCGAGGGTGAGGCCGGTCCGGGGCGCCACCACGTAGGAGCCGTCGTAGCCGAGGCCGCCGCTGCTGTAGGGCGAGCCGGTCAGTGCCGCCACGGCACCCGATGCGCTCAGGCTGTAGGCCGCCACCATGTTGGTCTGGGCCACCCCGTTGACCGGTGCCGGATTCTCGTTGACATAGACGTAGGTGGGCAATCCCGCCGACGAAGACGCAGC
>JAKCDU010000105.1 GCA_021838445.1 Actinomycetes bacterium
CCAGCTTGAGAGAAATTATTTCCGTCGCCGCCCTGCATCATAGTTTTTAGTACAGTGGTCAGAATAGCAGGCGGAACTACCGATCGCTCATGATTGTGAGAACATGACTGGTCGGCTTTTTCAAATCACGACCCCTGTTAATTGGTTTCAAATCCCATCCACTGTCTGCCCACCCCTTGGAGCTAAGAAGTTAGGACTTACGCTTCTTGTGTTGTAAATCTACGCTCCCACTACAGGCTCGCCTACTGCTAGGGAGCCCTATTCAGACTCACTCGGCTTAATCAATTGATAAAATTCTGGTGGTGGGTTCGAAAGCGCTCGCAGGCTCTCCGCTGGTCAGGGATCCCTTTCCCCTCTGACTCGCGTCCCGTCGCGGGGCGACGACCATCTTCGGGCCGTAGTCAGGCTGTAGAGGTCTTTCGGTCACCGGCGTGGGCTCGCCCTTCCGACAGCGCCTTTCGCGCCAGGGGGATGTACACGATGACTGAGACCCAGCCGAGCACCAGACCGACGATTACGGCCGTCCAGGCGAACAAGAGCGCCGTGCGGTGCCAACCGATGGTCGAGTGGCCGGCGAGGAACAGCGGGAAGGCACACATCAGCCCGAACGTCCCGGCCTTGCCCACAATCGTCACATCGATGCGCCGTGCTCCTGCGATGGCCAGCCCTACCGCTGCGACAGCCACCATCCCTTCCCGGGTCAGGGCAACGGCGGCAACCGGAATCGGTACGGCGCCGACGGCGAGGATCCCGATCACGGCGGTAGCCAACAGGACCCGGTCGGCGGTCGGATCGAGCACCTTGCCGAGGTTCGTGACTTGGTCGAGGCGCCGGGCCAGCTGTCCGTCCACCCAGTCAGTGGATCCCAGAGCGGCAAGTAGGACCGCAGCCTGGAACCAGTCGCGGTGGTGAGGCTGGAGCAGCAGCCACACGAATACCGGCACCAGCACCAGTCGGGCGGTGGTGACGACGTTGGGCAGAGAGAGGATGCGGTCCTCACCGACGCGGTGAGGCCTGCGCTGCTTCGCTCTCCGGTCCGCTCTCATGGCGCCGATCCTACGATCTCCTCGAGACCAGGCGGGTGGAACGGATCAAACCACCACCCGCACCGAATGCGCCGTTTCGGCCCGGACAGCGGCCCGGACAGCGGCGGGGGCGGCGACCGACTCGACCCCGGGTGGCGGGGTCCCAGCGGGAACGAGATGGCCGCCCGGGGCGATAGTACGATTGGGGTACGCGGGTGCGTCAAGCCCTCCGCCAGATCGAAGGAGTCTGCCGTGCCAGGTTCGATCATCAAGACCGGCGACATGGTTGTGATCACCCCCGAACCGCCGACGCTGGCACCGACGCTCATGATCCCGACCCCCCTCATAGGGTCCAGCCCGGACACCTTGGTGATGGGGATGCCGATCTGCCTCGAAGGCGACCAGATCCCCGAAGAGTGGCGGAGTCCGATGCCGTACACGGCGCCTCCCTTCATCATCCCCGGGACGCTGTCGGTGAGCGAGATCATCACGGTCCCCGGGGCCAACACCACCATCATCACCAAGAATGGCCGTCCCATCCTCATCGAAGGCGGCGAGATGGTCGCCGTCCTCACCGTCGAGAAGCCGGCCCAGCTGCCCCCACCGGTGGCGACCCCCGATCCCCTCGTCGTGAAGGCCGGCACCGCCACCTTCATCACCGAGGACTTCATCGTCATCGCCGGCTAGACGCGCCAGTCGGCCCCGTCGAAGGCTTCGTATGACCCTGATCTCGGCGGAGTCGGCGGATCGCACCGGCGCGGGAGCGTCGCCGCGGCGGGTTCTACCCCCCGGCCGCCTGGCGACTCCTCCTAGGGGGCCGACGCCGCCGGGCCGTCCCCAGGTGACGGCTCGACCTCGGCGAGGACCCGGCGAGCCACGGCGAAGGCCGCATTGGCCGCCGGCACACCGCAGTAGACCGCGGCCTGGAGCAGCACCTCGCCGATCTCGTCGTCGGTCAGCCCGTTGCGCCGGGCCCCGCGCAGGTGCAGCTCGAGCTCCTCGAGTCGCCCGAGGGCGACCAGCATGGCCAAGGTGATGAAAGACCGGGTGCTCCGGTCGAGGCCGGGTCGGGTCCAGATGTCACCCCAGGCGTACCGGGTGATCAGCTCCGAGAACGGCGCGCTGAGCAGGGTAAGGGCCTCCTCGGAGCGGTCCACGTGGTCGTCGCCGAGCACCGCCCGCCGCACCGAGCGGCCCCGCTCGACCGGATCGCCGGCCAGGTGGTCGACCACCGCGGCGGTGAAGCGCGCCGGCTGCTCCAAGTTGAGCAGGTGGGCCCCGGGGGCGATGACCCGCAGTTCGGCACCGGCGACGCGCTCCGCCAGGGCGGCCGCCGTCGAGGTGGGTACGACCGGGTCCGAAGCGGCGGCCACGACCAGGGTGGGGGCCGCGATGTCGGCGAGCCGGGAGGTGAGGTCCACCCGGGCCAGCGCGGCGCAACAGGCGGCGTAGCCGGCGGGGCTGCACGCCTCGAGCATCGAGGCGACCAGCCGGCGGGTGCGGAGATGTCCCTGCTCGAATGCCGGGGTGAACCAGCGGGCCATCAAGCTGTCGAGCAGGTCGGAGGGAGTGCCGTGCTGCATGGCCGCGATGCGCCCGTCCCAGAGGTCGGTGGGGGGCCACGACGCAGCGGTGCAGGCCAGCACCAGTCGTTCGACCCGTCCGGGGTGGTGGGCGGCCAGCCACATGGCCGCCGTACCGCCGAGGGAGAGACCCACCACCGCGGCCCGCTCGGCGCCGACGGCTTCGAGCACCCCGAGCAGGTCGCCGCCGATGTCGTCGATGCTGTAGGGACCGGGCGGGGTGGCGCTCCCGCCGTGACCCCGGTGCTCGTAGCGGACCACCCGGAACCGCCCCGTCAGCGCCGTCATCTGCGGTTCCCACATGTCAGCGGTGGTGCCGAGAGAGTTGGACAGCACCAGCCACGGAGCCCGCCGGGGCCCTTCGACTCGGATGCGGCGGTCGGTCACCGCAAGGCCGCCCGGTGGTGCTCCAGGGCCCGGTCGATCCAGGCGTCGTTGGCTCCGAGGTAGCCCCGGGGGTCGAGCAGTTCGCTCAGCTCGGCGCCGGTGACCACGGCCGCGACCTGAGGGTCCACTTCCAGAGCCGCGGCAAAAGCGGCAGCGGAGGTGTCAGGGGCTCTGAGGCCGGCGTCGCGGACGGCCTGGCGGGCGGCGTCGCGGCCCATCCGCGGGGCGAGCGCCAGGCTGACACGCTCGGATAGAAGCAGCCCGGCGAGGGCTTCGACCCGCCGGGCCATAACGTCCCCCCGCACCTCGAGGCCCTCCACCGTCTCGGCGGCGCGGGCCACGGCACCTCCGGCCAGGGCCAGCAGGTCGCCCAGGGACTGCCATTCGACCGGCCAGGAGACCAGGTGGCGTTCCAGCTCGCCGGCCAGGCCGTCGTAGAAGAGCCCGACCAGGGCGGTCGCCCGCCGGGCGGCGGCGCCGACAGCGGCCGCCCCGACGGGGTTGCGCTTGTGGGGGAGGGTGGAGGAACCGCCCCGGCCCGGCCCGGCCGGCTCGTAGAGCTCCCCCACCTCGTGCTGCATGAGCAGGGCGATGTCACCCGACACCTTGGCCGCGGTGCCGGCCGCCGTGGCGAGGGCGCCGGCCAGGGCGGCCAGGCGCTGGCCGGAGGTGTGCCAGGGCATGACGGGCTCGGGCAGCTGCAGCTCGGCGGCGAAGGCGCGGAGCACGGCCGGGCCGTCGGGACCGAGGGAGGCGAGCGTCCCGGCTGCTCCACCCAGCTGGACGGCCAACCCCGACAGGGCGCCGGTCAGGGTCAACCGGCAGTCGGTGACCCCCACCAGCCACCCGGCCGCCTGGAGGCCGAAGGTGACGGGAAGCGCCGGCTGGAGCAAGGTACGCCCGGTCATCACGGTGTCGCGGTGGCGACCGGCCAGTTCGGCGCACCCGGTGGCCAGCCGGTCGAGGGCCGAGACGATCAGGGATCCGGCCCGGTGGGAGACCAGGACGGCGGCGGTGTCGAGGATGTCCTGGCTGGTCGCCCCCCAGTGGACGAACGGGCGGGTTTCGGGGTCGACCGCGGCGGTGAGCCGGGCGACGAGCGGGATCACCGGGTTGCCCCCGGCGCGGGCGGCCCGGCCGAGGTCGGCGGCGTCGAAACCGTCGGCCCGGCAGGCGGCGGCTATGGCCCGGGCGGCCGGCCCCGGTATGACCCCGACCGACGCCTCGGCCCGGGCCAGCGCCGCCTCCGCGGCGAGCAGTGCCTCCAGCCACGCCGCGTCGCCGGTGGCGGCGAGAAACTCGTCGGTCGAGACGATGTGGGCGAAGAGCTCGTCAGTAGGCAAAGAACACCGTTTCCCGGGGGCCCTGCAGGTGCACGTCGAAGCGTAGGCACCCGGGCCCGTCCTCGGTCGCCATGAGCGTCCCCCGGCGCCCCGGCGGGACCAGCTCCAGCACCGGGTCGTCTGCGGGCAGCGGTCCCGGGAAGTACATGCGGGTGACGACCCTCTGCAGCAGGCCCCGGGCGAACACCGCCACCTCGATGTGGGCGGTGTCAGCCCGCACTGCGCAACGGAACGACCCGTCGGCGTCGGTCAGGACCCGGCCGAAGCGGGGCGGCTGCCACAGCTCGAGCATGGCGTCGGGCACGGGGCTTGCGTCCCCGTCGTAGACCACCCCGGCGACCTCTACGGTGTCGGGGGAGCCGGCGGGCGCCAGCGCCGAAGCGTCGAGCCAGGCGAGCCCGAAGCGGAAGAAGGGGCCGATGGTCTGGGACGGGGTCTCGTTCACGACGGGTCCTCAACGGGGGTGGCCAGCCTCCCCGAGACGACTATGTCGAAGCGGTAACCGAGGGCCCATTCCTCCTCGGTGGTGGCCCAGTCGAACGTCGACACCAGCCGCTGGCGCGCCGCCGGGTTGCTCACCGAGTTGAAGATGGGGTCGTACCCGAGGAGGGGGTCGCCGGGAAAGTACATCTGAGTCACCAGTCGCTCGGTGAACACCCGACCGAACACCGAGAAATGGATGTGCGCCGGCCGCCAGGCGTTGGGATGGTTACGCCAGGGGTAGGCGCCCGGTTTGATGGTCACGAACCGGTACCCGCCGTCGGCGCCGGTCAGGCACCGGCCGGCCCCCGTGAAGTTCGGGTCGAGGGGGGCCGGGTGGTCGTCGCGGGCGTGGCGGTAACGGCCGGCCGAGTTGCACTGCCAAATCTCGATCAGCTGGCCGACAGTGGGCCGGCCGGAGCCGTCGAGGAGCCGTCCGCTCACGTTTATCCGCTCCCCGAGCGGCTCGCCGCCGTGCTGGCGGGTCAGGTCGGCGTCGCCGGGACCGACCGCGCCGTCGCCGAAGACCGGCCCGGCGGTGTCGATGGTCCCGGGGGGAAGCA
>JAKCDU010000011.1 GCA_021838445.1 Actinomycetes bacterium
CAGCCGCCCCCAGCCGGCGCCAGCCGCCCCCAGCCGGCGCCAGCGGGGCTCAGCGGGCGCCAGCCGCCCCCAGTGGGCGCCAGCGGCAAGGTCAGCGAGCGCCCCACCGGGCGGCCGCTGGCGAGGTCAGACGCTTCGGTCGAAGTAGCGGGGGGCGGGGCGCTCGTCGGCTCCCACCAGGGCGGTGGGGCGGGTCGCTCCGGCGGTGATCTTCAGCCGGTCGGCCACGGCGGCCATCTCGCGCTCCATCCGCTTCTCGGCAAGCGTGGTGGCCTCCAGGAGGGCCTCGGCCCGGCGCGCCAGCACAGCCGGGAGGGGTCCCAATCCGTCCGGGAGCGCAAAGTGGTCGAGGTACACGTCCGGCTCGCCGGCGGCGATCCGTTGGACTTTCTCCAACCGTCGCTCCATGGCGTCGAGCACTTCGGTCCAGGTGGGTCGGCCGGCGGTCACTTGGCTCCGGACACTTCGGGGACCGACTCGCTGCGGATGGCCGCTTCGTGCCAGGCGGCCCCGAGCTGGGCCACATGCTCGGCCACCGCCGCGACCCGGGCCCGGTCCTTCTCCAGGTTGGCTTTGACCAGTTCGGTGTACAGGTGGTCATAGAGAGCCTGCAGACGGGCAGCCGGCTCCCAAACCGAGACGTCGATGGTCTCCCGCAGGGCCATCAGGATGTCCTGGGCATGAATCAGCAGATCGCTGATCAACTTGATATCGCGGGGTTCGGCGTCCATGGACCGCCCGGCGCGAGCCAGGTCCATCTGCAGGGCGTCGAAGAGCATCGTCAGTCGGCTGGCCGGCGTGGACGTCTCGATGGCCTCGGTGAGATAGCGGACCCTCATCTCCTCGGCTCTGTGCGCATCGCTTGCCATGATGTCCCAGCCGCCTCCTTCTCGCCGCACCGGTAGTTCGGCGCACCGCGTCAGTGGACTCCGGGGGCTCACCTCCTGTGTCCGCTCAATGCATCGGCATTGGGACATTCGACTTGAGCGCCCCGCAAAGCCGGTCAGAGAGCGCCTCACCGCCTGTCGACCCCACGATGACGGGGTCCGGCGGCGGGCGCGTCGAAGCGCCCGGGGACCAAGTGGTCCACCGGGCGCATCCCTGAGATCAGTCGGCTACGGCCCGTTCGACTTGATGGTGGCCAGCTCACCGGCCAGCGCCGACGACTGGTTCTTGAGCGTCCCGATGGTCGCCTCCATGTTGGCGTACTTGTTGAGGAGCATCTGTTGCTCCTGGTTCAGGAGCTGCTGGTACATCTGGATCTGGGGGCTCAGAGTGTTCTTCTGATTCTGCAGCCCGTTGACCGTCTGGGTGATCTCGCCGGTGGCCGGATCGGACATCTGGGTGCTGATGTTGGACAGCACCTGGGCCAGACCGGGGGTGTAGGTCAAGGATCCGAGGTTGGTGGAGCTGGTGATCCCGGACGCCCCTACCACCACCGAGAGGCCGCCCAGGTTGGGGTCCGAGACGGGGGCCGACAGCGCTTGACCGACGCCGGTCGCAGCCACCCCGTTGATGGTGCCGGCGACATCGGTGCCGGTGAAGGTCGCCGAGGGCGAGCCACCGGTGAGGCCTAGCGTCCCGGCGGCCGTGCTGGTGGTGCCCACCGTGAAGCTGGTCCCCGACCCGTACTGGGTCGAGATCAGTTGGAGCTGGGTACCCCCCACGATCTGGGCGGTCAGGGCCATACCCTGGGATGCGAAGGCAGAGTTGAGCCCGTTGGCGATCGACGTCAGGGACTGCCCCGTGGTCGTCGTGAAGGTGGCGCTGGCCGAGCCGAGGCCGACGGTGAGTGTCTCTCCGGCCCCCACCGTTCCGCCGGCCAGGGCCGAGCCGGTCGTCACCGCCTGACTGGCGCTGTGGCTGACGTTGATGGCGTAGGTACCGGCCCGCGTGGCCGCCGTGGCATATGAGAAGGACACCTGCCCGGCGTAGGAGGGAGACGAGGGACTGAAGGTGCCCCCCTGGTTGAACAGTGCCTGGACCTGCGACGGATTGGTGTTGAACGCCGTCTCGAAAGCGGCCTGGTCGAAGGTGATCTGGCCGTTGCTGATCTTGATACCCACATTGGCCGCGCTACCGAGGTTGGATGATCCCACCGCCGAGGCGAAGGCCGACAGCACCGACGATGTCAGGCCTTCGAGCACGGCCGAGCCC
Organism: Actinomycetes bacterium; assembly: GCA_021838445.1. GTDB lineage: Bacteria > Actinomycetota > Acidimicrobiia > Acidimicrobiales > Palsa-688 > JAKCDU01. The sequence continues at coordinate 2,158 of JAKCDU010000011.1, forward strand.
ATCAGAGGGCCGGCCTTCTTGGTGGTCGCGTTGTAACCAGCGTAGGTCTGAAGGTCCGACAGGAGGGTATTGGCGTCGTTGACCATGGACTGCACCGAGCCGGCGATAGATGAAGCATCCTGGCCCACGGTGACGGTCACCGGGTTGGTGCTGGTCTGCGCCACATTGACCGTCAGGCCCGGTATCAGGCCCGTGAAGGTGTCGTTCTGGGACGACACCGTGTAGCCCGACGTACCGCCGATCTGGATTTGGGCATTCTGGGCGGCCACCGCAGTGCGGAGAGAGCCCAGGGACGAGGAACTGAAGGCGCTCGGGTCGACCGACAGGCTTCCGGCCGTTCCGGTGGTCGACGAGGAGACCTGGAGTACGTACTGGTTGGTGCCGGTCTGCACGGCAGACGCCACCATGCCGGTTCCTGAGCCGTTGATGGCCGTCACCACATCCGACAGCGAGCCGCTGCCGGTGGAGACGTCGGTGGCGGTGACCGACCCGGAGGCGATGATCGAGCTGTTGACGTACTGCTGCGAGCCGGTCGGTGCGATGGTGGCGGTGAAGGTGGCTCCGCTGGCCCCGTTCAGGGTGACCGGCCCTCCGGGCACCACCGTCGAGATGGTGTTGGCGGTGCCGTCGACGTTGACGATGGCGTCCGAGCCGGTGGAGGACCCAGCAGACAGGCCCAGCGTGGCGAGGGCGGTGCCGCCGGTGATCTGCAGGGTCTGGGTGGAGCCCTGGTTGACGGTGGACAGGACCAGGTTCCCGTTGCCGTCGTAGCCTGCCTGGAGCACCGACGACGCGCCGGCGGCCTGGATGGCCGACTTGACGGCGCTGAGGAGGCCCGACCCGCTGTAACCTCCGGCCGGGGCGGCCCCGAGGGTCAGGCTGTAGGCGGTGCCGTTCACCGACACCCCGAGGGTGTCGTTGCTGCCGGTGGTGATGTTGATCCCGCTGGTCGCCGACGCCAGGCTGGTGGTCCCCGACAGGGACGCCGCCTGGGAGGCCTGGGTCACCTGGAAGGTATGGGCCCCGAGGGCCACGCCGCTGCCGTTGGCCAGGGTGGCGAAGCCGATCTGGCCCCCGCCCTCGGACAGGAGGATGTCAGACTTGGAGGTGACGATCTGGGAGGTGGAGCTGGCCGTGCCGCTCGAGACCAGGGAGTTGGCGGTGGCCAGCTGCTGAACGGTGAATTGCACCGATCCAGTGGGCGTGCCGGAGGCGGCCGTAGCCGTCGCGACCGTGCTGTTCGAGGAGCTGGCGGTGCGGGCCTGCCAACCGCTGGCCTGGGCCAGCGTGTCCGTAATGCCCTTCAGGGCGAGGACGTCGGAGTTGATCTGCTGATAGTTGGATACGTTCGACGAGATGGTCGACTGCTCGGTCTGCAGGTTGGTGATCGGGATCTGGAACGGCTGCAGCTCGGCCTGGATGATGCTCGACGTGTTGATACCGGAGACCAGGCCGTAGGAGACGACCGACGGAAGAAGCCCGTTGGTCCCGAGGGTGCTGCCAGAAGTGGACATGGTGGTCCTTACCGGAGAGAAGCGGGTTGGAGGAGCGCGTCATCGACGCCGGCCCCGAGATCGAAAGACCTCGGGGCCGGTGACGATGTCATTTCCGTTTGGGCTCTTACTGGAGGAGCTTGAGGACCAGAGACGGGCTCTGCTGAGCTTGGCTCAGCATGGCCACGCCGGACTGCATGAGGATTTGGTCCGTGCTGTAGGTCGTCGTCGCCTGAGCGAAGTTGACGTCCACCAGACCCGAGTAGGCGGCCTGCAGGTTCTGCTGGCCGACGGTCAGGTTGGCCACGATGGCGTTCAGCTGGTTCTGGGTGGCACCCACATTGGCTTCGATCGACGCCACCGAGTTGATGGCGGCCTGGACCGACGCCACCGCCGCAGCCGCCGAGGCGGCCGAAGCCACGCTCAGACCCGAAACGGCCAGGGCACCGGTGGAGGCGCCGCTGATGCTGAGGGTCAGCTGGTTGGAGGTGTTGTCGAAGGCACCGACCTGGAGGGTCTGGTTGGAGAAGGTTCCGTCCAGCAGGTTCGTCGTCCCGAACGAGGTGGTGTTGGCGATCTGGTCAATCTGATTGGCCAGAGCCTGGAACTCCTGGTTGTTGGCGTTCAACGAGTTCTTGTCGTTGGTGGCGCCGTTGGCGGAGCTCAGGGCCAGGGAGTTCATGGTCTGAAGGATCGAGGTGATCTGGTTCAGCGCCCCGCTGGCGGTCTGGATCAGGGAAACGCCGTTCTGGGCGTTGCTGATGGCCTGGGTGTAACCGTTGGACTGCGACTGCAGGCCTTGGGCCACGACGTACCCGGCAGGGTTGTCGGCAGCCGTCTGAATCTGCAGACCCGACGACAGCTGGGAGATGGCCTTGCTCATGGCCATGTCCGTCGAGTTGACGTTGTTGTAAGCGTTGAGCGCTGTGAGGTTGCTGTTGACTACGAGAGAAGACATCCGGTCCTCCTTGACACGGGCCACGACTCCTTCGGTGCCCTGGATTGGGTGAAGCGTGTCCGACACCGCCTGACGGTGGTGGCCGGCACAGAATTCCTCGACACCAGAACTTCCCGAGTTGATGTGACACACGTCACAGAACCACCGGTGGGAGGACTTGTTGCTCTTCACATGATGGCGCAGACCGACCGGGCTGCCCAGGGTCGCTCAAGGCGAGCCGTGCAATTCCCGAAGACCAAGAAGATGGCGAGGCAACCGGTATCCATTATCATCCTGGCGTGGAACGCCTGGGACTCGACCAAGGCGTGTCTCGACTCGCTGCGTCCCACCCTCGGGGTGCGAGACCAGGTGATCGTCGTGGACAACGGGTCCGAGGACGGGACCGCGACGGGACTGCGGCAGTACCCATGGCTTCGGGTGGTCTCCAACCCGGAAAATAGGGGTTTCGCCGGAGGCTGCAACGACGGAGCAGCCGTCGCCGCCGGGGAGGTCCTCATATTCCTCAACAACGACACCCTCCTGTCCGGCAAGTGGATCGATCCCCTGGTGGCCGCCCTCGAGCAGCCCGATGCGGGGGCCGCCGGCCCTCGCTCCAACTTCGTTTCGGGCGCCCAGGTGATCGAGGGAGCCAACTACGCACATTCGGCGGAGATGAAGCGATTCGCCCGGGCCTGGTCTCAGGCGCATCGTGGGCAGATATCAGAGACCAATCGGCTGGTCGGCTTCTGCGTGGCGGTGACCGCCCAGGCCTTCAACGACGTCGGTGGTTTCGACGAGGCCTACGGGATCGGCGGGTTCGAGGACGACGACCTGTGCCACAAGCTGATCAAGTCGGGTCGCAAGCTGTATGTGTGCCATGACTCGTTCGTGCACCACGATGGTCACAAGACTTTCGACGCCAATGGGCTCAACTGGTACACCGAGCAGGAATCCAACCGGAGCCACTTCCTCGCCAAGCACGGAGACGTCGAACCTGGTCTCAGGTACATCTCTGCCTGCCTCATAACCAAAGACGAGGAGGAGAATCTCCCGACCTGCCTGGCTTCGCTGCAGGGCATCGTCGACGAGATCGTCGTGTACGACACCGGCTCCACCGACCGCACCGTCGAACTGGCCACCGAGGCCGGCGCTGTCGTATTCGACGGCTATTGGGACGACGATTTCTCCCGTGCCCGGAACGCTTCCCTCGAGCACTGCCACGGAGAATGGATCGTATGGGTGGATGCTGACGAGACACTACAAGCAGATCCGATCACGCTACGAAGGCTCCTCGCTGGCACCCCGGCCGAGGTTGACGCCTTCTCGGTGCGCATCGACAACCTCACCGGCGTAGGAGTCGGATCGAGCTTCGTGCACCACGCCAGCCGCATCTTCCGCCGGGCCCGGTGCGAGTGGACGGGACGCCTCCACGAACAGGTAGCCCAGCGGGGAACACATGCCCCTATCCAGCAGCGTGACATGCCCGACTCGGTGTGGATCCGCCACACCGGTTATCTCGACGAGGCCATGCGTAGCCGCAACAAAGCCGAGCGTAACCTGCGGGTCGCGCAGGCCGAGGTAGACGACCAGGCCAGCTGGGACCGCGGCTACTCCCTCACCTCACTCGCCCGCTCCCTGATGCTGGCCGGGCGCCCCGAGGAGGGCCTGGCTCGGGCCATCGAGGGCCTGGATGTGACCAACAACGAGATCACCCGGCGCCTGGCCGTCCGGACCGCCATCGACTGCACCCTTGCACTCGGCCGACCAGCCGAGGCTCTCGAGTGGTGCAGTCGGCTGCGCGCCGAGAACGCCAACCCGAACACCGCCAACGCCTTCGAAGCTACCGTCCGCCTGGCGATGGGGCAGTGGGAGGTCGCCCTCGAGACTCTCGGACGGGTCCAGCCGGGGATAGACGACGAAGACGGATTCGGTGTCTCGGCTGGTACCGTAGGCGCCCAGCGAGCACAGGCACTGGTCGCACTGAATCGCCTCAGCGAGGCTGTCGACGCGCTGCTCGGGAGCCTCAACGACGCCGGCGTACTCGATACTCATCTCGGGTCTCTGATCGACTACATGCACCAGGCCGGGAGACCGCTCGAGGAGCTGGCCCGTGCTATCCCATCTGAGCGGGTGGTCTACTTCCTGGCCCAGTTACTGCAGATCCAGCCCGATGCCGCCGACGCCGCCCTCGAGGCTTGCTTCAGCACCGGCGTGGACCCCAAGTCGGTGCTGGCGACGGCCACTACTCTGGCTCCCCGCCTAGGACTCGAGCGGGCCATGGTCTGGTCGGCGCGCCTGCGCCAGGCCGGCCACGCCTTCGCATGTCCCCTGCTGACGATGGCCAGAACCGGGTTGGACGCGGTGCCACGGGCCCGGGCGGCAGCTGTTACCCGTCAGCTCTTCGGGGACCCGGATGCCGATGCCGCGTTCCACACAGCCTGCCTCCTCGCCGCTCCCGTCCAACTAGAGATCATCCGGCAAGAGACTGCGCAAATCTGCCCCGATCTGCTGACCATTCTGTCCCGAGTCGAGGCAACTGCCAAGTCATCTCGCACACGGGGCGCCCGGTTCCCCGTGAGCATCGTCATCCCGTGCTTCAACCGGGTCGACCTGACGCGCGACTGTCTGGCCAGCCTGGCCGCCCACACCGATCCACATGACTACGAACTCATACTCGTGGACAACGGATCCTCTGATGGAACCGATGAGATCACGTTCCCTGGACCAGCTGACTTCCAACTGATACGGAACGAGGAGAACCTCGGGTTCTCACGGGCCTGCAACCAGGGTGCCGCCGCAGCCCGACACGACATCATCGTCTTCCTGAACAACGACACCCTGGCCACGCCCGGATGGCTACCAGCTCTTCTAGAGCCATTTGCCAACTCCTCAGTCGGAATTGTTGGAGCTCGCCTCCTCTACGCCGACGGAACCATCCAGCACGCCGGTGTCGATGTCGGCGCTGGTCCGGACGGCGTGTTCCACGGGAGTCATCGTTACCGTCTGAATCCGGCGGAGTTCCCCCCTGCGCTGGAGCCCGGTTCGGTGCCAGCGGTGACCGGTGCCGCCCTCGCCATCCGCAAGGACGTCTTCGAGGCGGTCGGGGGGCTCCACGAAGGGTACTGGAACGGCAACGAGGACGTGGACCTCTGCCTGCTCGTTCAAGAGCAGCGCAAGTTGGTCTGGTATCAACCCAGTTCCGTGCTGTTCCACCTCGAGTCACAGTCCGGAAGCGAACGGTTCACCGGCTACACCAAGAACGTGGCGCTGTTCAACGAGCGCTGGGCCTCCAAACTCGAGGGTCGCCTAATCAGCTCCGAACCACGAGGTCATGTCGGGGCGGCCGTCTCACGCCGCTGAGTGCGATACGGGCCGGAGGCAGACGCGAGACCCTGGGTACGTGGCTGTCCTCCGCCCGTCCTGAGCAGAGCCTCCAACATCATGATCCCGACCATCAAAGCCTGGAACCTGTCGGACGCGATCGTGGCACCGCCGCCCCCCCCAGCCTTCCTGGCGAAGTTGGCTCAGATTCCCGTGGTGACGGGATAGCCCAGCTCGAAGAGGAGGTTCCCAGCGACACGCTCGAACTCGGCAACGTCTTCGGGCTCCATCTGCGTGCGCCAGTCACGCAGTCCCGGTGTGACAGAGCGGCGCAGGCTGGCATCCTCCTCGGGTGCCGGGCTCATCTGCAACTGGCGATCGGCGGCCGACGTGTAGTCGAGCATCGCCGGATGAAAGGCAATACCGAGAAATGTACAGACGCGGTGCAGAACTGGTCCGGGACTGAGGACGAGGTCCTCGTAGCGAACCTCCAAGTACCGCTCGGACCCGAGGCGAGAACCGTCCTCTCGGCCCTGTTCCACTCTCTGGATCCAGTAACTTGCCGCCTCGTTAGCGGTCTTCGGGGCCCAGGACGTGTCACGCATCGCGAGGGCCACGTCACGCCCGTCCCGAATCAGGTGGACGAATCGGGCCTCCGGAAACAGTTCGGCTAAGCGCGGCATGTGCAGGACGTGATCAGGAGTTTTATCCCCACAGAGCTCCTTCCCCTGCAGACGCGCGTAGAGATGATAAATAGCCCTCATCACATCCGGTCGCCTCGACGCTTCGGTGACGAGCACTTCGGTAACGACCAGCTCGGGGTCGATACCCCAGCGGCGGAACCGGTGCGACTCGCTGAGCTCATCGAGCATCGCGAGCACCTCCCCTCGATCGAATCGATGGGGATGCTCCTGGGGAACCATTCCGACCGGCCGGGAGTGAGGATCGGACAGACTACCGAAGCTCTCGTGGCGCAGACAGAAGCGCAGCATGAACCCCGCTGTTTCGCCGGGGACCGCCAACTCGGGGTGCGAGTCCAGCATCACCGCCAAGAGGGTCGTGCCGGACCGACCGCACCCCACCACGAAAGGGAAGGGCTTCACGCGATCGTTCCAGCCGAGGGTGCGCTCACGGCCGCGACATACTCACGCCAGTCCCGAATGTAATCCGACTCGTCGTAGTGGGCTGAAGCCAACACGAGGCACACCGACCCCGACGAGAAATCGACCAGCTCCCGCCAGAGCATCGTCGGCACGAGTAGCCCGTAATAGGATCTGTTCAAAGAGAACGTGCGCGAATATTGTCCGTCTCTGAGCACAACGTCGAAACTGCCGGACGCGGCAATGATGAACTGCTGAATCGACTTGTGAGCATGGCCACCGCGGCTTTCGCCACCAGGCACATCGTAGAGGTAGTAGACCCGCTCGATCGGAAACGGCACGTGGACGCTGCCTTCGATGAACGTCAGATTGCCACGCGGGCTCGGGATCCGGTTCAAGTCGATGATTCGCGCATCGTCTAGCCGGCTCAATGTCGTAGTCATGAGAGGGTCACCTCGTAATGCTCGTAAACCACTCCTCCAGCACCGAAGGAGAGCTTGTAGTCGTAAAGTCCGGTGTTGAGCGCCGTGCCGTGGTCAACGGTGCTGATTCCGTAGTCAAAGAACGAAAGGCTGCGCTTCAAGGCCTGCTCGATGGTCGCCTCTACGACCAGGTCCATCGCTCCCAGTTGCCGGCCTTCGGCGGAAGCGGCGGCGTACTGAAGGTGAGCAACCGGACCGGCCATGAAGACAACCCCGCCAGCCATCACCTCTCCCTCCCGATGCGCGGTCAGGAGGACCACTTCGTCGAGAAACAGGTTCGCCAGGAGCGCCATCTCGGCCACAGTGTGAACCGGGCGGGTGCCGTGGCGGTCTCCGAGGTTCGCTTCTAGTATCTGCCAGTACGAGTTCAGCGAGGCCCATCCGGCCTCAACCACGATGCCTTGGCGACGGGCAACGCCCTGCTGGTAACGGCGCCCCTTGGTCAGCTTGCGAGGCATCCGCAGATCGACGGACGCCGAGAGGTCGCAGCGCACCCGGGCCGCATCGAGGCGGAACATGGAATAGGACTCGTCCTCCGCGGGCAGCCGATGATAGATGTGCGGTATCGCCTTGTACCGGAACGTAGACGCGCCTAGTTGCCCGTAGAGACCAATGATGGCCTCAATCACATTCAGGTGGGTTGTGCCTCGTATGGACCCGTCATGGACGAGACCGCCGTATGTGAGCCCCGGATGGCTGACGACCGAACGACGGCCATCTTCCACCAGCGCCGCCGGCAGTACCGCCCGCACGCGGCCCTTTCGGTCCTCGACGACAGATGAGACGTCATCAAAGCGATCGCCGTGGTAGCTCAGAAAGCGACGAGAGTGTAAGAACGTGCCGTTGCATGAGACGGCCACGAGGTCATCCCATCGTCGTTCATCGCGCTCGGGATCGTAGACCCGGACCGTCAGGTCACAACCCGGAACGTCCACCGAAGATGAGGAGGAAGGCGCGATCGTGCTCATTCTGGTCCGACCGGTATCAGACCGTCGATGGAACTGACCACACGTTCCTGCTGGCTCTCGGTTATCCCCACGAACAGTGGCAGCGAGAGCAGGGTCGCAGCTGCTTCCTCGGCCACCGGTAGGGAGCCAGGGGGGGTGTCTGGGCTGGCGAACACCGGTAGGAGGTGCAGGGGCGAGGGGTAGTGGACCCCTGACCCGATTCCGTGTCGGCGTAGTTCCTCGGCCAGGCGGTCTCGATCGGGGTGACGAACCGTGTACAGATGCCAGACATGCTCATTGCCCTCATCCACCGCCGGACGCGTCAGTTGCGGGACATCGGCCAGGCGCGAGTTGTACCAGTCCGCCGCCCGGGCCCGGATCGCGTTCCATCGGTCAAGGTAGGGAAGCTTGGCAGCCAGTACGCAACTCTGGAGGGGATCCAAGCGGGAGTTGAATCCGAAGCGACCGTGGTCGTACTTGATGGCGCTCCCGTAGTTGCGAATGGCTCGTGCGGCGTCGGCCAGTGCTCGGTCTCCAGTAACGAGTGCGCCCCCGTCACCCCACGCTCCCAGGTTCTTGGTGGGATAGAAGCTGGTGCAGTAGAAGCTGCTCGCGACCCCGACGCGCCTCCCCAACCGGCGGGCCCCCTGCGATTGTGCGCCATCCTCCAAAAGAGCCAACCCGTGCCGGGCCGCCAGAGCGCCGAGCCGTTCGAGCGGGGCGATCTGCCCGTAGAGGTTTACTGCCAACACAGCTGCGGTGCGATGGCCGATCTTTGATTCGACGCAGGTCGGGTCGATCAGGAGAGTCGCGGGGTCGATGTCGGCGAAGACCGGCGTGGCTCCGCTACGCAGCACGGCAATTCCCGTCGCCGCAAAGGTCAGAGCTGGGACCACAACCTCGTCGCCAGGACCGATATCCAGCGCTCGTAGAGCGATCTCGATGGCGTCCGTCCCACTTGCCACGCCGATCCCATGAGACGTTCCGCAGTAGTCGGCGAAGTCCGTCTCGAATGCTTCCAGTGCCGGACCGAGAATGAATTCACCCTGATCAATGAGCTGCTCCCACCGACCCACGATCTCGGCCCGTACCAAGGTGTTCATGGGCTCGAGATCCACCAAGGGGACCATCGCATCCATCGCGGTCATCGGGATGCACTGCTGTTCAGCTGTCGGGACGGCGGGGAAGTGAGCTCAGCCAAGCGAGTCGCGAGCGCTTCCAGGACCTTCGATCCCCGTCGTCCGTGCAGGACTTCGGCCGGCAGGCGGGACCGTATGAGCCCGTCCAGTGCGGCCAATGCCTGTATCTCATCCTCGGTTTCGCTCAAGTATCCAACCTGTCGGGCCCCGACGATGATGTCGTACCAGGACAGCACCAGGTCGCCCTGTAAGTCGCCCCGTTGACTCTGCTGCCCGGGATGGATCCGGAATGAGCTCAAGGACTGGCTCACATAAGCCATCGTCCGACCAGCCATGAGATTCAGCCACCAAACGATGTCAAGGTTGCGGGCCGGTGCCCGACCACCAATTGCGTACATTCGGTCCATATCCAGCAGGTGCCTCCGGAAGAGCACGGTTGACGGCTCGCCGATCCAGTTGACCCCCTGTCGCAACAGGAAGCTGCCAGCTACCCACCCGTCGAGTACCATGACCGGAGCGTCGGTAACGAGGAATGGCATGTCGCCAAGCACATTGTCCTGATCATCCACCTGATAGCGGCGCGAGCTCACAAGAGCGATGTCTTTCCGTTGCTCGGCTACGCCGACCATGATTTCTATCGCTGACGGCTCGAGGAGGTCGTCACCGCACAGATATTTGACATACTCCCCGCGGGCGTTGGTCAGACAGGATTTGAAGTTCTCGCGGGATCCTACGTTGACAGTATTGATCCAGGCCCTGGCTCGTTGGTCGGTTGCGGCGAAGTCACGAGCGATTTGGGCACTTCCGTCGGTGGAACAGTCATCGATCAGAATGACTTCGAGGTTGGTGTATGTCTGCGCGCTCACAGAGGCTAGGCAGGCCGGCAGGAATCGGGCTGAGTTGTAGATCGGAATCAGCACCGAGACCAGAGGGCGATCGCTGCTCACCGGTGACCGCCCAGCAGTCGGGAGTCCCGGGACCGACGGGGATGCGTACCGGCGTCGCTTGCGTTGGCCATTTCCACTCCGCTTGTAGGCGAAATCCGCGACCGAGACCGGGATTCGCATTTGACACAACTTTTCTTCGGCTCGGTCTGCCGGCCACTTGATGCCGCGCTCTCCAGACCTACCTCCCCAGGGGAGACAGGCTCAAAGGCGCTTCCGCGTGTCGACCCACAGCTCTGAGGCCAGTTCGGGTAGTTCCCGTCCCAGTTGAGCCAGACCATGAAACAGGCGCTCGTCGCCGAAAGGCAGGGTTGACATCTGGTCGTGAGTGAAAGGTTTCATGAAGATCCCGCCCTCGGCCACGACTTCCAGACCGGCGCCTTCCACAAGTGCTCCGAAGGACTCTCGATCGAACACTCGCCGCTGTTCCAGTAGGCGGTTCCGCTCACTCAGGTCGTGCTCATCGTCGATCAGCCCCATAGCCTGGGCCAGGCGACGGTGCAGGGAGTAGGCGTTGGGGACGCTCAGGTGAAGCACGGAGTCGGTTCCTGCCAACCCGGTCATGGCCAGAAGGACCCGGTGCGGTTGGGTCAACTCATGGAGGAGGCTCGCACATATCAGAAAGTCGGCCTCCCCCAGCAGAGCTGAGACCTCCCGTCCGACGTCCTCCACCGTCCCTTGGATCAGAACGAGGCGATCGTCGCCTCGGCCACCCTTCTCGGCCTCGGAGAGGAAGGCGCCTACCGGCTCGACGGTGACCCAACGATCGAGGGCGTTCGACAGAACGGAGTCCCGTTGAACGCGGCTGAAGAGCGAGTCGAGCCCACAGCCCACCTCTACGACCGTGGCCGGCTGGTATCTGCGTAGACGTTCGAGGATCAGATCCTGACGATGGCGAACCAGTACTGATTCGAAGCTCAGGGAGCCGGAGTAAGCGCCCTGGTAGCGCTCGATTCGATCGGTATCCGGGTGGGTTCCCATCACGGCTGAATCGGTTGGCTGGACGGGGACCACGGGGGATGGTATCGGCGTCGGAGCGCCGGACTTGAGCTGGGGCGGGATCGCGGGCCAAGCGGCTCAGAGGCCCGCTTCATCCCAGCTCAAAGCGCCGCCCGCCTTCCCCGGGATTCAGAGGCCCAGCCCGGAGCCGGGCACCTGGAGGGGGAGCCGGGAGCCGGTCACCCCCGGCCCGGGCGGCTCAAGTGAGGGACTGGTCCCGCCGATACAGACCGTGGTGATCGCCAGGAAGGCGAGCCAGACGGGCCACGGACGGTCCACCCAGTCCAACGCCCTGTCCCGCTCCTTCCGAGGTCCCCTTGCCCAACCGCACCGGTCTCATAGGCGTACCCGCGGCTGTCATCGCGGTGGTCGTCATGCTCGTGGTGCCGATGCCGAGCATCGTGCTCGACGTGCTGATCAGCGCCAACATGAGCGCCGCCGTGATCATCCTGCTGATGACCATGCACGTGCGCCGCCCGCTGGACTTCTCGGTGTTCCCCTCGGTGCTGCTGGTCGCCACCCTCTTCCGCCTGGCCCTCAACGTGTCGGCCACCCGGCTGGTACTGCTGCACGGCTTCGCCGGCTCGGTCATCTCGGCGTTCGGCAACTTCGTGGTGGGCGGCCAGATCGTCATCGGCCTGGTCGTCTTCCTGATCCTGATCGTCATCCAGTTCATCGTCGTCACCAACGGCGCCGGCCGGGTGGCCGAGGTGGCGGCCCGGTTCACCCTCGACGCCATGCCCGGCAAGCAGATGGCCATCGACGCCGACCTGAACTCCGGCACCATCGACCAGTTCGAGGCCCGCCGGCGGCGCAAGGAGATCGCCGACGAGGCGGATTTCTACGGGGCCATGGACGGTGCCTCCAAGTTCGTCCGGGGCGACGCCATCGCCGCCATCGTCATCACCGCCATCAACCTGGTGGGCGGCCTCACCGTAGGCGTGGTGCAGCAGCACCTGTCAGTCAGCTCGGCGGTGCACCGCTACAGCCTGCTCAGCGTCGGTGACGGCCTGGTCTCGCAGATTCCGGCTCTGCTGCTGTCCATATCGACCGGCCTGGTCGTCACCCGGGCCGCCACCGACGAGGAGGACTTCGGCACCGATGTGCTGATGCAGGTCCGCCGCCAGCACCGGGCCATCACCATCGCCAGCGCGGTGATGGCGTTCATGGGGATCATCCCCGGCCTGCCCCACCTGGCTTTCCTGGTGGTGGGTGCCGGCCTGTTCTTCCTCGGCCGAAGGGCGGCGGCGTCGGTGGCCGCCGACAACCTCCGGGATCAGGCCGACGACGCCCCGGTCGAGCCTCTCGACCCCGACAGCCCCCAGGCTCTGGCCACCGAGATGAAGGTTGAGCCGCTGGAGCTCGAGATCGGCACCAACCTCATCGACCTGGTGGACGCCAACCAGGGCGGCGACCTGCTGGAGCGGGTCAAGGGCCTGCGGCGCAAGATCGCCACCGAGAAGGGCCTGATCATCCCGTCGGTGCGTACCCGGGACAACGTCACCCTCGACCCCGACAAGTACACCATCCGAATCAACGGCGTCGAAACCGCCACCGGCAGCGCCCCTCCCGGCCAGTTCCTCGCCATTGGAGACGGTCTGGACCTGGTGCCCGGCACGCCCTGCGTGGAGCCGGTGTTCGGGTTGAACGCCAAGTGGGTGCCCGCAGAGGCCCGCCAGCAGGCCCTCGTGGCGGGAGCCACGGTGATCGACCGTTCCTCGGTGATCACCACCCACCTCGGGGAGGTGGCGTCCCGCTACGCCGGTCGTATCCTCTCGGCCCAGCAGGTCCGCCAGTTGCTCGACCGGCTGCGCCCGTCGGACCCGGCCCTGCTCGAGGAGATGGCCACCGCCCAGGTGAGCCTGACCGACATCCACGGGGTGCTGTGCGCCCTGCTCGACGAGGGCGTCCCCATCCGGGACCTGGTCCGCATCGTCGAGGCCGTCACCGTCAAAGCCCGCCAGAGCAAGGACGCCGACAGCCTGCTCGAAGCGGCCCGGCGGGCCGTGGGCCCGGCCATAACGGCCCAATACGCCAAGGACGGCACCGTCTCGGCCATCACCTTGGACGCGGCCCTCGAACGCCAGCTCCTCGACGCCGTGCGCTCCAGCGACCAGGGTCCCTACCTGGCCGTCGACGGGCGCCTGGCCGAGGCACTGGTCCGGGAGGTCCACGAGGTGGCTACCCGGGTGGAGCAGTCGGGGCGCGACGCAGTGCTGATCTGCGCGTCGCGGCTGCGGTCCCCCCTTCAGCATCTGATCGCGGCCGGCGCCCGCCGGGTCGCAGTACTGGCCATCAACGAGCTCGGCCCACAGGTCCGAATTGAGCGCATGGGAGTGGTGAATGTCGCAACAGAAACAGTTTGAGGGTCCCGACGTCAGGGTTCTCCTCGATGAGATCTGCACGACCTACGGAACGGATCCCACCATCACCCGGGCCGAGACGTTCCGCACCGGTGGGGTCCTCGGCTTCTTCCAGCGCGAGCACTACCGGCTGGTGGTCGACGACCCCTACGACTACGACTACGGCTACGACGACGACCCAGCCGACGTGTACGTGCCGAGCGTCGACACCGAGGTGAGGGCGGCCCTGGAAGCCGGACCCGAACCCGAACCGCGCCCCAAGGGGGGCCGCCACTTCGCCGGCAAGGCGCCCCGGGAGGGGCGGAGCAGCCGGGTGCTGAAGAGCCCCCGCGGTGAGCGCATCCGGCCCAGCCGGGCCTCCAAGATCGGCGCCGAGCTGGCCGCCTACCTGGAGGCGACCGACTCGGAGCCCTTCTTCTCCTCCGAAGGCCACCCCGCCGGCGACTTCGCCGAGATGCTGTCAGCCGAGACCGGAGCCGGGGCTGCCCAAACCGGTCCGGAGCCGGTGGGCGTCGCCTTCGCCGCCGGCCCGGCGCCGGCCCCCCCGGGGCGTGCCAACGGGGACCGCGCCGGCACCGACCCGTTCGCAGAGCTCGCCGACTCGATGATCGACGTCACCCAGGTGATGGCCGCGGTCCGACTGGTCGGTCCGGACAACGCGACGGTGGGAGCCGCCGTGGCCACCCATGGCGCCCGGGCGACGGGCGGAGCCAGCCAGCCCCGGCGGGCCCCGATGAAGGGCCGAGCCACCATGAAGGGCCTGGCCAGCATCACCGGTATGGGCCCCGACGCCATGCCGACCGGGGTCGCCGGCAGCCCCAGGATCAGGACCAGCAGCCGGAGCGGGGCGGCCACCGCGCCGGGGTCCGGATACCGGCCGCCGGTGGAGGAGATGGCCACCGCAGTCTCGGAGACCATCGCCGAGACGGGGTCGGCCCCGGGCGCCCCGGCGGCGGGCGACCGCCCGTCGTTCGACTCGGTCCTACGCAAGGTGGCCCAGATGATCGACGAGCCCCAGGCTGGCGGCGCAGCCGACGCCGAGCTGCTCGGAGCCCAGCTGTTCGCTCCCGCCACCGGCAACCAGAGCCGTGGGACCGGCGACGAAATCGACGACGACATCGACGGGGAGGCCGGGACCGGGGAGCTCTCCCACCTCGCCGCCGAGCGGATCTTCGCCGCCGCCTACGCCGGCGACGACGATGACGACGAGGCGGCCTGGGACGCTGCGGCCCTGCGCATGCGGTTGGTGCGCTGCGGGCTCGACGCGGTGGCCGTGGACATGGTCGAAGCGGCCGTCGCCGGCGGCCGGGCGATCGAGGCGGCCCTGCTCGACCTGTTCGCGGCTCAGCCCCGGGCGCCCCGCCCGCCGCGGCGGCCCGGCTCGCTGGTCGTGGTCATCGGACCGGCCGGTCGGGCCGCCGAGGAGGCCACCCGCATCGCCGCCGAGGTCGGCTCCGACCCGTCCCGCATCGCCGTGGCCACCACCGCGGAGGTTCCCACCAAGGTCCGTGACGACCTGCTCGTCCGCAACGCCGACGAGGCGGCCGAGATGGCCGGCGGTCACCGCCGGGGCCGCATCGGCGTCGTGGCCGTGGACAACGAGGCGGGCAGCCGCTCCACCGCCTGGGCCCGGCACATCGTCGACGCCCTCCGGCCGACGCTGCTGCTCGCGGTGGTCGACGCCATGTACAAGACCGAGGACGTCGAGGAGTGGATCGAGGGTCTCGGCGGGGTCGACGGCATCATCGTCGACAACGTCGCCTACACCGCCTCGCCGGGACGGATCCTGGACCTGGAGCTGCCCATCAGCCGCATCGACCACCAGCCGGCCACCCCGGTGCGCTGGGTGGCCACCATCCTCGACCGACTGGACATGGGAACGGCCACCAAGGACACGGCAGGACCGGGTGCGGCCCTCACCGAGGAGCTCATGAACCTGGTCAGCTGCCCGCCCGCCATTGGCGGCGAGGCGGTGAGTGGGACGTGGCCGTAAGGCACCCCGAGTTCGTCCTCGCCGCCGCGGTGGCGGTATCGCTGCCGATGGCGCCGGGACTGCTCAACGGCCAGATCAGCGGGATGACCGCCATCGAGCGGTTCCTGATCGCCCTGATCGTGTGCTGGATCCTCGGTTCGATCCTGGGATGGGTGCTCACCACCTACGGCGAGCAGGCCCGCCGGGCCCAGGTGATCAGGATGATCGAGGAATCCCAGAGAATGGATAATGACGTAAGGAACGAAAGCGACAGCTAGTCCCAAAAGCCTGTTACCTGCCTAGCGCGGCATTCGTGCCTCGCGGTCATCTCAAGGGGTCTTGCGACCGGGCCGACACTCGGTCTGCGGCGTCGTGCCGCATCTGCTGGTCAGAGGAGTCCCCAGGTGATCGTCCTAACCCATTTCGGCAACGGCCATCGGATCGCGTTGAACGTCGACCTCATCGAGAAGGTCGAGGAGACGCCCGACACGGTCATAACGCTCGTCAACGGCACCCGTTACCTGGTGCAGGAGTCGCTGGACGACATCATCGACAAGACGGTCTGCATGCGGGCCCGCATCCTGCACCTGTCGCAGACCATGCCCGAGCAGCCCGACGGCTACCGGCTCAGGTTGGTGCGCGGCCTCGAGGCCTCGGTGACCGAGAAGATCGACGGTCCCACCGGTGGGGAGGTCGACGAACGATGAAACCGACCCCCCTCGACCGCCTCACCCCCATGGCCGTCGGCGGCGCGCTGGGCCTGGTCTTCCTCGCCATGATCCTCGACGGCTCCAGCCCGGCCGTGCTGTTCAAGCCGGCGCCGCTCATCCTGGTCTTCGGGGGCACCGCCGCGGTGGGCGCGGCGGGCTTCATGAAGCGTGACCTCAAGGAGATCAAAGGGCTGCTCATGTCGGCCTTCGGGGTGCCCGACCCGCCGACCGCCGACGACATCGACAGCGTCTTCGAGTTCGCCTCGATCGCCCGCAAGGACGGGCTTTTGGCCCTCGAGTCGGCCTCCAAGGACATCACCGACCCGTTCCTCAAGCAGTGTGTGCAGCTGACCGTGGACGGCACCGACCCCGAGGAGATGCAGGACATCCTCGAAGGCGAGATCGCCGCCGCCGAGGAGCTGAACAAGATGGGCGCCAAGTTCTTCCAGGACCTCGGCGGCTTCTCCCCCACCCTCGGCATCATCGGCACCGTGGTCGGCCTGATCCATGTGCTGGCCAACCTCAGCAACCCCGGCTCGCTCGGTGCGGCCATCGGCTCGGCGTTCACCGCCACCCTGTGGGGAGTGCTGGCCGCCAACGTGTTCTGGCTGCCCATCTCCAACAAACTCAAGCGGGCCGCGGCCATCGAGACCCAGCGCAAGCGGATGATCGTCGATGGCATGCTCGCCGTGCAGGCCGGCAGCAACCCCCGCATGATCCGGGCCCGCATGGAGGCCTACCTGCCTCCGTCGGCCAAGGAAAAGGAGGCGGCGTGAGCGGTGGCCGGCGGGGCCGGCGGGGACACCACGAGGAGGAGGTGGAGAACAGCGAGCGGTGGCTGCTCACCTACGCCGACATGATCACCCTGCTGCTGGCCCTGTTCATCGTGCTGTTCGCCATCTCCACCATCAACCAGAAGAAGTTCCTGGCCCTGGCCCTGGGCCTGAAGGAGAGCTTCGACCCCAAGCCGGGGGTGCTGCAGAGCGGCAACGGGCTGTTGAACAACGCCAGCTTGACCCAGACGGCCGGGAGCACTTTCAAGATCGCTGGTCTACCGGTGACCTCGACCACCACCGTCCCGGCCGGCACCAACCAGAACCCGTCGGGCAACGCCCAGACCAACGCCACCCTGCAGAAGCTGCAGGCCCAGATCCAGGCCCAGCTGGGCGCCGCCGGTCTCACCGGCAACGTCAGCCTCCAGCTGGAGACCCGCGGCCTGGTGGTTCAGATCCTGGCCGACAAGGTGTTCTTCGCCACCGGGTCGGCCGACCTGGGTCCCCAAGGTAACCGGGTGGTCGACGTCGTGGCATCGGTGCTCAAGTCCTACACCTTCAATGTCGACGTGGAAGGGTACACGGACAACCAACCACTCGTCGGCGGGCCGTACGGCTCCAATGAGGAGCTGTCGGCCGTCCGGGCCGTAAACGTGGTCCTCCGCCTGGAGAACACCGACGGCATCAACCCGGCCCGCTTGTCGGCCACCGGTTACGGCTCCAGCCGCCCGATAGTCCCCAACAACTCGCCTCAGAACATGGCCGAGAACCGCCGTATCGACATCGTCATCCTCACCTCACAGAGCGCCCAACCATGAGCAACGTCACCGCCGAACAGATCGCCGCCGGGGCCGAGGCCCCCCCCAAGAAATCCAAGAAGAAGCTGTTCATCATCATCGGTGTCGTGGTGCTGCTCATCGGGGGCTACGAGGCCAAATCGATACTCCTGGCGCCCCACTACAAAGCTGGACAAAAGGTTCCTGACGGAAAGATTGTCCCTCTGGACCAGATCACCGTCAATACGACCGATAACCACTACGTGCAGCTCAACGTCTCCCTGCAGCTGACCGCGGTGGCCAACGCCAGCACCATATCCGCCGACCTGCCCCGCTTCGACGACGCCGCCATCTCGGTGATCGGTGCGGAGACGTCGACCCAGCTGCTGGCGCCTGGGGGCAAGGACGCGGCCAAGGCGGCCATGCTCGAGGACTTCCAGAAGATCGCCGGCACCGTCGACGGGGCGGCGCAGCAGATATCGGCGGTCTATTACACCAACATCATCATCCAATAGGTGGCACACACATGACAGAGCCGGGCCCCAAGTCCGAACCCCCCGACTGTGAAGCCCTGCTGGCGTGTCTGGCTGAGGAGCAGGACGCCCTCGGGAGGCTGCTGTTCAAGCTGCGCGAACAGCACCTCATCCTGACCTCCGGCGAGCACCGGTGGCTGGAGCCGAGCACGAGCGAGGTGGAGTCGGCGGTCAGGCAGCTGACTGCTGTCGGACAGCGCCGGGAGGCCATCGCCGGGCGGGTCCACGCCGCCCACGGCCTGCCCGCCGGAACGACCCTGGCCCGCCTGGCCGAGAGGGTCAGCGACGAGCTGCTCTGCCAGCAACTCCACCAGCGCCAGCGCTCCCTGCGCGACGTGCTCGACCAGGTCCGCCGCTCGTCGCGTCAGAACCGCCGGCTGCTGGCGACGGGTCTGGCCGCCACCAACGACGCACTGGCCGTGCTCGGAGCGGTACCGACCTACGACGCCGAAGGCCTCGCCACCCACTCGCTGCCGTCGACGCGTTCCTTCGACGCCCGGATATAGGAGGCCACATTGGGCAACCTCGGACTCTCCATCGCCGCCACAGGGGTAAACGCGTCGCAGACCGCGATGGACAACATCGCGGAGAACCTGGCCAACACCAACACCCCCGGATACGTCGACCAGACGGCCAACCTCACGGCCAGCGCCATGGTCGGGCCCTACGCCGTGGGCGGGGGGGTGTCGGTCACCTCCATCACCCAGGCCAACGACGCAATACTGGCGACCAACTCCAACCAGACTCAGGGTTCCCTGTCGCAGTCCACGGCCCTCCAGCAGGTGCTGCAGCAGGCTCAGATGGCCTTCCAGAACCCCTCGTCGACGTCCGGCCTATCCAACGATCTCTCCAACTTCTGGCAGTCGTGGGATCAGGTCACCGCCAACCCGAGCAGCAGCGCCGCCCGCCAGGGGGTCATCGACTCGTCCCAGACGGTCGTCTCGGACCTGCAGCAGGCCACCACCCAGCTGCAGAGCACCGCGGCGGGGGCCAGCGCCCAGCTGACCTCGACGGTCTCCCAGGTCAACGGTTACCTCGCGCAGATGGCCCAGCTCAACAGCCAGATCGTCCTGGCCAAGAGCAGCGGCGGCTCCATCAACTCCCTCATGGACCAACGCAACGCGGTGATGACCGACCTGGCGTCCTCGATCGGCGCCACCGGGGTCAGCCAGCCAGACGGTTCCCTCCTGGTGCAGGTCGGAGGGGTGACCCTGGTCCAGACCAACTGGTCGGACACCGTTGCCCTCAAGGCGACCGGGGGCGTCACCCAGCTGGTGGCCCAGACCAGCAACGTCACCGTCAACCCCTCGTCGGGCACGGCCGCGGGCCTGATGGCCGCCGTCAACCAGTACCTGCCCGGATTCCAGACCCAGCTCGACGCGGTGGCCAACAACCTCGCCAGCACGGTGAACACCCAGCTGGCGGCCGGCTTCACCGCCACCGGGGCAGCCGGCCCGGCCCTGTTCACAGGAACCGGAGCAGGTGGCATCGCCGTCAACCCGGCCGTCGTGGCCGACCCCACCCTCATCGCTGCAGCGAGCACCTCGTCGCTGCCGGCGGCGACCAACGACGGGTCCAACGCCCAGGCCATCGCCAACCTGTACAACTCGCCGGGTGGCCCCGACGCCACCTACCGGACCCTGGTGCAGAACGTCGGGGACCAGGTCGCGGCGGTGAACGACTCGGTGTCGTCCAACACGTCCTTGGCCAACACCGCCAAGCAGAACCTGCAGGCCGCCGTCGGGGTCAACCAGAACAACGAACTGGTGAGCCTCATGAACTTCCAGCAGACCTACCAGGCCGCGGCCAAGGTGATCTCCACCGTGGACTCGGCGGTGCAGTCACTGCTCAACGCGGTCTGACGGGCACGGAGAAAGCGAGCGAACGGACATCCCATGAGCAACCTCTCGGCCATCAACTACACGCCCACCATCATCGCCAACCAGTTGGTGAGCAACCTCAACACCGACCAGACCCAGCAGTCGCAGCTCGAGACGCAACTGTCGACGGGGACGCTCGTCAACAGCCCGTCGGACAATCCGGCCGCCGCGTCGTCGCTCATGTCACTCGATTCGACCCTGAGCCGGACCCAGCAGTACCTGACCAACGCCAACGACGGGGTGGGCTGGCTGTCGCTCGGCACCTCCACCCTCAACTCGGTGATCACCACGCTGCAGCAGGCCCAGCAGTCGGTGCAGGCCCTGTCCGGGAACACCCTGACCGGGTCCCAGGCGGCCATCACCGGCACCGTCGCCCAGCTGCAGTCGAGCATGTCCGAGGTGCTCAACCTGGCCAACACGACCTACGGCAACCAGGCCATCTTCGCCGGCACCGGCAACGTCGCCCAGGCCTACGACAGCTCGGGTAACTACATCGGCGGGGGCAGCGCCCCGACCCGGACGGTGGCCCCCGGCGTGACCCTCCCTGTCGCGGCGACCGGCCCGGCGGTGTTCGGCACCG
Organism: Actinomycetes bacterium; assembly: GCA_021838445.1. GTDB lineage: Bacteria > Actinomycetota > Acidimicrobiia > Acidimicrobiales > Palsa-688 > JAKCDU01. Next base: position 23,107 of record JAKCDU010000011.1, read on the forward strand.
GCACCAGCGGCCTGCTCGGGCCGACGGGGGTGCTGCAGACCCTCATAACCGACGTGCAGACCGGCACCCCGGCATCCCTGAAGAAGGCCTACACCACCGATCTGAGCGCCCTTGGCTCGGCCATCACGACGGTGGAGGGCCAAGCCGCCGTCCTCGGTGCCAGCTATCAGCGGATGCAGGCCTTCGCCAACCAGGCGACCAGCGCCCAGACCGCCCTGCAGACCCAGATCTCCTCCATCGACAGCGTCAACGTGGCCCAGGCCACCACCCAGCTGGTCCAGGAGCAGAACACCTATCAGACCGGCCTTTGGGCCACGGCCCAGATCGAGCAGCACTCGCTCGTGTCCTACCTGTGACAGGAATGCAGCTTTGACCATAACCTTCACCAATGGGAGCGAAACGGTGACCCCCGCCGGCGAGGTGCCGGGCGGGCTGACCGAAGGCGTCTCCGTGGACTTCCCGGCCGGCCTGCCCGGCTTCGCCGATGCCCACCACTTCCTGCTCGAGGATCTCGGTGAGCAGCTGCGCCCCTTCCAGCGCCTCCGTCACACCGGGTCCCCCGAGATCGCCTTCACCGTAGTGCTGGCCGGCCTGCTCTACCCCGACTACAGCGTGGAGATCGACGAGGACCACCAGGTGACCCTCGGCATCACCGGGGCCGGCGAGGTGGCCACCTACGTGATGATCACCGTGCCCAGACCCCCCCAGCCTCCCACCGCCAACCTGCTCGGCCCGATCGTGGTCAACCGCCGCACGGGAGCCGCCGCCCAGGTGGTGCAGCACCGCTCCTCCTACCGGGTGGCCGAGCCGCTGCCCACCGCCCGCCGCCCGGCCTGAACGCCGACGAGCTCCGGCCCGCCGGGGCTCGATGGGTGGGGCCGGGGGGCTACTCGGTGGCGCCGGGGAAGAGGCCGGCCAGGCCCGAGAGGTCCTCCTCGGCGCTGGCCTGCACCGCCAGGCGGTTGGCCTCCTGCATCTGCTGGTAGACCTCCTCCCGGTAGATGAGGACGTGGGGTGGGGCCTCGATACCGATGCGCACCGACTCGTTGGACACGGCCTGCACGGTGAGGACGACCTCGTCGTTGATACGCAGCCCGGGGCGGGGCCGGCGTGACAGGACGTGCATCACCGCGGGCTCCCAGGCCCGGTCCCGGCTCTTCATCTCGGCTGCCACTTCGGCCTGGTCGAGGCGTTCGACCTTCACCTCACCGGGGCCGGAGACGCTCAGGCACACGTCGTCACCCGAGACCAGCTCAACCCGCACGGTTATGTCGTGGCCGACCAGGATCGACGACCCGGCCCGGCGGCTGAGGACGAGCACCGGGTTACTCCGGCCTCAGCGTCTCTAGCTCGACGCGCACGCCGCCGACGACGTCGGCAATGAGGTTGTAGATCAGGGCGAACACGACGCTGCCGACCATCCCGACCAGGGCGATGACCCCTCCGACAAGGCCGGTGTACTCGGCGATGACGGTGGGGTGCAGCCGGAAGGACTTGAGGCTGAAGAGGGTACGGATGGACTTCTCGATGGACGGGAGGCTGCCGAAGACATTGGCCGCCTCGTAGAGCAGGATCGCGGCCACCACCACCGCCGCCAGCATGACCAGCCAGAACATCAACGACACCCGAATCACCGTGAGCAGGTCCAGGTGACGGATAGTAGCCCGGCTGCGCACCCGGGTCGGGCGGGCCCGGCGGCGCCGGTCGGTCAGCACCACGTCGGGGCCGCCGCCCCGCAGGTCGGGGTTTCGGGGGTCGGTGTCGGGCCCCAATCCGTTGCTCTCGATGTCGGCAGCGGGGTAGGGGCGGCGGCGGGGGCCTCTCGTCACCGGAACGGCCATGGTGTCGGCCATGGAGGGACCGCCGGGCAGCCCCCCGGCGGGCGGGAAGGCCGGTTCGGGGGCCAGGCGGGGCCTGGGTTCGGCCCGCCGGGGCCTGGACCGCTCGTTGGTGACCGAGCCCGGGAGGGGCACGGCCATCATCCCGTCGGCGCCGGCCAGGGGGGCCTCGGCGCCGGCCAGGGGGGCGAAGGCCGGCAGCTCGGAGCCGGCGGAGGCGGCCCGGCCGTCGCCCTGCAGGCGGCTGCGCCACGAGGACACGGGGCGGCGGGGGGGCTCGGCCGGGACCGGCGCGGAGCGGCCCGCGGCCGGTCGGCCCGATCCGCCCGGGTTGGCACCCCGGCTGGGAAACCCGTCGCGACCTGACCCGTCGCGACCTGAAGGTGACGGGGCAGGCCCGCGGTTGGGCGAGCCGTCGCGGTCGGAACCCGAGGGGCGAGCGGCCGGGTCAGCCCAGTCGTCATGGGGAGCCGGGCGCGCCGGACCGGCCGACCACAAAGACCCGTACTCCGCGGGGACCGGGGAACCCCATCCCCCGTCCTCGGAGTCGGCCCGGTCACGGTCGGAGGGCGGGCGACCGGGCGTGTCCACCATCAGCGGCGATCCTGCACTCAGCTGCTCTCTTCCAGGGCGAGGACCGGTGCCACGGACGCCACGACCTGCCCGGCGTCGAGTGTCATCACTCGCACCCCGGTGGCGTCACGGCCCTGACTCGAAATTTCACGAACTGCCATCCGTACGAACACCCCGGAAGAGGAGGTAACCAGGATCTCATCATCCAACGCCACCATGAAAGCCGATACAACCCGGCCGCGCTGCGCGGTGAGTCTTATACCCCGCACGCCGACTCCTCCTCGGCCCTGGCGGTTGAAATGATGAAGCTGGGTCCTTTTTCCGAAACCTGCTTCCGTAACGATCAAAATAGCCGTTTCGTCCCGTGCCGGGTCGACAGAGACGACCTCGTCCCCGGCCCTCAGGGCCATGCCCCGCACCCCGGCCGCGTCGCGGCCCATGGGCCGCACCTCGGACTCACTGAAGCGGATGGCCATCCCCGAGCGCGACACCATGAAGATGTCGTCGTCGCCCGAGGTGGTGATGACCCCGACCAGCTCGTCGCCGTCGCGCAGGTTCACGGCGATGAGGCCGGCCTGCCGGGAGTTGTCGTACTCGGAGAAGGTGGTCTTCTTCACCTGGCCCTGGCGGGTGGCGAAGAACAGGTACCGGTCGGCGGGGAACTCCCGGGTGTCGATGAGGGTCTGGATGCGCTCGTCGGCGTCGAGGGGCAGCAGGTTGACGATGGGCGTGCCCCGGGCGGTGCGCTCCTTGACCGGTATCTGGTAGGCCTTCAGCCGGTACACCCGGCCCTTGTTGGAGAAGAACATCAGGTAGGCGTGGGCGCTGGTGAAGATGATCCGGGTGACCAGGTCCTCCTCCTTGAGGCGGGCCCCCTGCACCCCCCGCCCGCCGCGGCCCTGGGTCCGGAAGTTGGACGCCAGGACGGCCTTGACGTAGCCGGCCTTGGTCATGGTGATGACCAGCTCCTCGTCGTCGATCAGGTCCTCGGCCGACATGTCGCCGGCGTCGAAGGTGATCTCGGCCCGACGGGCGTCGGCGAACTCGTCGCGGATGGCCGTCATCTCGGTCTTGATGACCCCCCGCAGGACGCCCTCGTCGGCCAGGATGCCCTCCAGCTCGGCGATGGTCTGGCGCAGCTTGCCCAGCTCCTCCTCCAGCTGGGCCCGGCCCAGGCGGGTGAGCCTCCCGAGGGGCATGTCCAGGATGTGCTCGGCCTGCACCTCGCTGAACTCGAACGGCGCGGCCATCAAGGCGGTGCGGGCGCCGGCGCGGTCCTCCGACGAGCGGATGGTGGCGATGATCTGGTCGATCAGGTCGAGGGCCTTGATCAGGCCTTCGACGATGTGGGCCCGGTCCCGGGCCTTGCGCAGGCGGTACTCGGAGCGCCGGCGGATGACGTCGACCTGGTGGGCCACGTAGGCGGTGAGCACCTGGACCAGGTTGAGGGTGCGGGGGACCCCGTCCACCAGGGCCACCATGTTGACCCCGAAGGAGGTCTGGAGCGGGGTGTGCTTGAACAGGTTGTTCAGCACCACGTTGGCCGCCGCGTCGCGCTTGAGGTAGATGACCAGCTTGGTGTCGTCACCCGAGGAGAGATCGCGGATATCGCGGATTCCCTCCAGCTCGCGGGCGTTCACCAGGTCGGCGATCTTCTCCAGGATGGACTTGGGGCTGGCCTGGTAGGGCAGCTCGGTGACCACGATCTCGTCGCCGCCCTTGGCCTCGATGATCTCGGCCCGGGCCCGCATCTTGATCGACCCCCGACCGGTGCGGTAAGCGTCGATGATGCCCTGGCGGCCCAGGATGAGCGCACCGGTGGGGAAATCCGGGCCCTTGACGAAGTGCATGAGGTCGTCGGCGGTGGCGTCGGGGTGGTCAATGAGGTGGATGGTGGCGTCGATGACCTCCCGCAGGTTGTGGGGCGGGATGTTGGTGGCCATACCCACGGCGATGCCCTGGCTGCCGTTGACCAGCAGGTTGGGGAAACGGGCCGGCAGGACGGTGGGCTCGTCCTCCTCGTTGGTGTAGTTCCGCCCCATGTCGACGGTCTCCTCGTCGAGACCCTCGATCATGTGCATGGCCAGCCGTGACAGTCGGCTCTCGGTGTAGCGCTCGGCGGCGGGGGGGAAGTCCGGGGAGCCGTAGTTGCCGTGGAAGTCGATCAGGGGGTGGCGCAGGCTGAACGGCTGGGCCATGCGGGCCAGAGCGTCGTAGATGGCCGTGTTGCCGTGGGGATGGAACCGGCTCATGGTGTCGCCGGTGACCTTGGCGCACTTCACGTGGGGCCGGTCGGGCCGGTAGCCCTGGACGTGCATGTCGTAGAGGATCCGGCGGTGCACCGGCTTGAGGCCGTCGCGCACGTCGGGGAGGGCCCGCGACACGATTACCGACATGGCGTAATCGAGGAACGAGCGCTCCATCTCGTCTTGGATCTCGATCGGCTGGATCGACGGAGACGGGTCCTCGGGGGGGCCGGCGGGGGGCTGGGTGGGGGTGTCGGTCATGGGTTCAGTTCAGCTGTCCAGGTATCGAGGGGTCTATGGGTTCGAAGAGTCGGTCGGGTCGAAGGTCGGGACGGCCGCCCGGGCTCCGGGTGGGAATCCGGGCGCCTGGACCGCCGGGCCCGGGACGCCGCCCGGCCCGGGACGCCGCCAAGCGGGTCAGATGTCGAGGAAGCGGGCGTCCTTGGCGTTCTTGGAGATGAACTGCTTTCGGCTTTCCACGTCGTCGCCCATGAGGATGGAGCACACCTCGTCGGCCAGGGCCGCCTGCTCCACGTCGACACGCAGCAGAGTCCTCAAGTCGGCCTGCATGGTCGTCTCCCCCAGCTCCTGCCAGTCCATCTCCCCCAGGCCTTTCAGCCGGTTGAACTCGGCCTTGTGGTTGGGGTGCTCCTCCAAGAAGCGCAGCCGGTGGGACTCGTCCTTGAAGTACTCCTTCTTCTTGTTGATGATCGTCGAGAAGAGGGGCGGCTGGGCGCAGAACACGTGGCCCTCCTCGATCAGGGGGCGCATCTGGCGGAAGAAGAAGGTGAGTAGCAGGGTGCGGATGTGGCTGCCGTCGACGTCGGCGTCGGCCAGGATGATGACCTTGCCGTAGCGGGCCTTGGCGATGTCGAAATCGTCGGCCAGGCCGGCACCGATGGCCGCGACCAGGGCCTGAACCTCGTTGTTCTTCAGCATCTTGTCGATGCGGGCCCGCTCGACGTTGAGGATCTTGCCCCGGATGGGCAGGATGGCCTGGGTGCGGGGGTCCCTGGCGCGCACCGCCGAACCGCCGGCGGAGTCACCTTCCACGATGAACAACTCGGCCTCATGGGCGTTCTTGGTGGCGCAGTCGGTCAGCTTGCCGGGCAGCCCGGCCCCCTCCAGGGCTGACTTGCGTCGGGTGGCGTCGCGGGCCTGGCGGGCGGCGACACGGGCGCGGGCCGCCTGGATGGACTTGTTGACGATCTGGCGGGCCTCGGTGGGGTTCTCGTCGAGCCACTCGGCCAGCTTCTCGTTGGTGGCCCGCTCCACGAGGGACCGCATCGGGACGTTGCCCAACTTGGCCTTGGTCTGGCCCTCGAACTGCGGCTCTCGCAGCTTGACCGCCACGATGGCCGTCAGGCCCTCGCGGATGTCCTCACCCTGGAGGTTCTCCTCCTTCTCCTTGAGCAGGTTGGAGGCCCGGGCGTACTTGTTGACCACGTTGGTGAGGGCCTTGCGGAAGCCCTCGACGTGGGTTCCTCCCTCGACGGTGTTGATGCCGTTGGCGTAGCCGTGGATGCCTTCGTAGAACCCCGAGTTGTACTGGATGGCGACCTCGACCTCGCTCTCCTCCTCGGCCACCTTCCAGTACCCGACCTTCTTGAAGAGGGGCTCCTTGGTGGCGTTGAGATGGCGGGCGAAGTCGATGATCCCCCCGTCGTACTTGAACACCGCCTGGTCACCGCCGGGGCGCTCGTCGGCGAAGCGGATCTCCACTCCGGCGTTCAGGAAGGCGTAGATCTGCAGTCGCTCGAGGATCACCCGGGCCTGGAACTCGACCTCGTCGAAGATGCGGGCGTCGGGCCAGAAGGCCACCGTGGTACCCGTCCGTCCCCCCGGCGCGGGACCGGTGACCTCGAGCTTGGTGGCCGGCTTACCCCCGTCGGCGAACTCCATCCGGTGGTGCTGCCCCTCACGGTCGACCTCGACGACCAGGCGGGTGGACAGGGCGTTGACCACCGAAACCCCGACGCCGTGGAGGCCTCCGGACACCTTGTAGCCGTCCCCGCCGAACTTGCCGCCCCCGTGGAGCTTGGTGAGGGCGATCTCCACCCCGGAGAGCTTCTGCTGGGGGTTGTAATCGGTGGGGATGCCCCGCCCGTCGTCGACGACTTGGCAGCCGCCGTCGGCGGTCAAGGTGACGTCGATGCGCTTGCAGTAGCCGGCCATGGCCTCGTCCACCGAGTTATCCACGACCTCCCACACCAGGTGGTGCAGGCCGTTCGGACCGGTGGAACCGATGTACATACCCGGCCGCTTGCGGACCGGGTCCAGACCCTCCAGGACGGTCATGTCCCGGGCGCTGTAGCTACTTCGGCGCGGTCGTTCAGAACTCTCTTCGACCGTCACTTGCATGGTCATGGACGCGACCTCTCAAAAGGGGTTGATCGGGCCGCCCCCGAATCTGTCCTCACACGACAAATACGCAGGTCAGCGGCACGAAATTCGATGTCTGTAGTTTACCAGAGGGGTGGGTCGGCACAGGGCTGGGAGCGGTCGCGCCGCCCACGCCGGAAAGGTGCCTCCACTATCGGTTGGCCCACCACCTTGAGCTGGATGTCCCGCACCTCGCCGGGCCCGGTGACCCCGGCGATGCGCTCGAGGAGCTCGCCGGTCATGTAGCTCAGCTGGGTGGCCCACGCCGGCTGGTCCACGGCCAGCACCAGCACCCCGTCGTGAAGGGAACGGGGCCGGGCGTGCCCGGCGATGTCAGGTCCCACCATCTCCTCCCAGCGGGCGAACACCGCCGACGCCGCCGACGCCGAGGGACCACCGAGACGCCGGGTGGTGTGGTCCAGGAGCTCGCTCAGGGACCGCGGGTCTCGCTCGCCGGGGGACGGCCCCGACGGCTGCCAGGTGCTCACCGCCGGCCTCGGCCCACGCCGGCCGCCCTAGAGAACACGGCTACTACGACTACCACGCCGCCCCAGGTGAACTCCAGGTGTCAATGAAGTGACACGTCAGGAAACCGGCGAGAACGAGATCGCGTGATATCCACCACTTCGTCCACAGGCTGGGGACAAAGTCCGCCCGGGGGTTCATACCAGTAGCTTCCCATCCTCGACCCGAAACCACGCCGCCGGGGACGCCCCGCTCGGCAGCTCACCGGCGGTGGTGACTATGGCCTGGGTCTCCGACAGGGCCGGCAGGTTGGCCATCAACGAGTCGGCCCGGGCCGCGTCGAGCTCGGAGAAGACATCGTCGAGGAGCAGCACCGGCGGAGTGTCGAGGGCGGCGGCCAGCAGGCGGTGACCGGCCAGGCGCAGAGCCAGGGCCAGGGTGCGCTGCTCCCCCTGGGAGGCGTGGGTCCGGGCCGGCAGCGCCCCGATGGCCAGAGCCACGTCGTCGCGCTGAGGACCGACGGTGGTCACCCCCCGGCGCAGATCGTCGGGGCGCGCCGCGTCGAGGGCGGCGGCCAGGGAACCCGACCACGACACCTCGTAGGCCAGCGTGGTGCTCAGGCGGGACGGCGCCGCCGACCCCGACGCCAGGGACCCGTAGGCTCCCTCCACCAGGGGCTGCAGCTCGTCCACCAGTTCCCGCCGGGCGGCCACCAGGGATTCGCCGACGGTCACCAGCTTGGCGTCCCAGACGTCCAGGGTGATCTTGACGTCGTCGGGTAGCGGCCGCCCGGGGCGCCATCCGACCCCGCCGCCGGCGCGGCCGGCCAGCGCCGATTTGAGCAGGGCGTTGCGCTGCTTGAGGACCCGTTCAAGCTCACTCAACAGGTCGTAGCGGCGCGGTTGGAGAGCCACGAGGAGGTCGTCGAGGTAGGAGCGCCGTCCGGCGGGTGGCCCTTTGACCAGGCTGAGGTCATCTGGGGAGAACACCGTCACCTGCAGGGCGCCGAGCAGGTCACGGGTGCGGCGCAGTACCTGGCCGTTGACCTGGACGCGGTCGCGACCCGTGGCGTGGAGCTCGGCGTCGACGGTGACGAGGCGGGCGTCGTGGCGCACCCGGGACCGCAGCACCGCTGACCCCGACGGGGCCCCGGCCCGGATGAGGGCGGCGGAGGGCGAGGCCCGCAGCGACTTGAGGGTGGACAGGTAGGCCACCGCCTCGATCAGGTTGGTCTTGCCGGCGCCGTTGGCTCCCGTGACCACGGTGATGCCGTGGGGGGCGGGGCTGAACTCGGCTTCGCCGTAGCTGCGGAAGTCGCTCAGGAAGAGCTGCTCTAGGTACACGGTGGGGGCTCGTCGGCGACCACGGTGGACTCCTGCCGTCGCGGGTCGGGCCAGGTGGCGAGACCGGGCCCGGGGCCGGAGATCAACCGATCAGCTGACCCGGACGGGCATGAGCAGGTACAGGTAGGCGTCGGAGTCGATGGGGCGTAGCGTGGCCGGCTTGAGGGCGTCGAGGGTGTCGAGAGCCACCTCGTCGCCGGTGACCGCCTCCACCCCTTCGATGAGGAAGTTGGGGTTGAAAGCGACGGTGATCTCCGCCCCCTCGTACTTGGCGTCCACGTCCTCGGTGGCGGTGCCCCAGTCGGTGGTGATGACCGTGAGCTCGATGCCGTTGGGGCGCAGGGCGATGCGCACCGGGGTGGTGGCGTCCCGGGCCAGCAGCTTCACCCGCCGGACGGCGTCGAGGAGGGCTTCCCGGGCGACTATGAGACGGTTGGGGTAGTTGGCGGGGATCAGCGCCTTGTAGTTCGGGAACTCCCCTTCGATGAGCCGGGTAGTGAGGGTGATCCCGGCGTCGGGGCCGCCCGGACCGATCCCGAACGTGGCGTCGTGGGCGCCCAGACGCAGGCTGACCTGGCCGTCGGCGGAGCCCAGGAGGCGCAGCAGCTCGTTGAGCGCCCGGGACGGGACCAGGACCTTCTGGCCCTCCCCGAGCACGCCCACGCCGGGCAGGTCCCGCACCGCCAGGCGGTAGGAGTCGGTGGCCACCAGGCGCAGCCCGCCGTCCTCGGCGGCCATGAGCACCCCGGTGAGGATGGGGCGGGACTCCTCGCTCGACGCGGCCCGGGTCACCTGGCGCAGGGCCTCGGTGAGACCAGCCGCCTCGAGGGCCACCGAGTCGCCGGTCGGCACGGGCAGCCGGGGGAAATCGGCACTCGGATGGGTGCGGACGGTGAAGTGGGACCGGCCCGAGGCGATGCGCAGCTCCTCGTCGTCGGCCTCCAGGCTCACCGCCCCCGGCTCGAGGGCCCGCACGATGTCGGTCAGCAACCGTCCCGGTGCCACCACGACTCCGTCCCCGGACCCCGAGACCGTCGTCGAGACGGTGATGGTCAGATCCAGGTCGGTCCCGGTCACCTCGAGGGCGTCACCCGAGACCGACAGGCGAACACCGCCGAGGATGGGCATGGAACTACCTCGCCCGGCCGCCGCCCGCCCGGCCGTGCCCAGGGCATCCACGAGGACATCACGCTCGCATCGAAACTTCAACGTGCCACCTTCATCGAGATTGCTTTTGTTCTTCTAATTGGTAATTCAAGGAAGTGGATCTAGTAGGGCCTGTGGATTGTGGATACCGGGACGAAAGTCCTGGTAGGAGGCGGTTCCAATCACCGAGCGTATTCCCCAGGCTCCCACAGGGGTGTGACCGTAGGGCGGGTCGGCTGTGGACAGGCTGACCTTTGTCCCTACGAACTACATCGTCCCGACACACCTGACCAACAGCTCCGGCCACAGCCATCTACTTGCCGCCTTTGATGTGCTGGATCAGCTCAGTGACCTGGTCATAGACCTGGCGGCGCTCCTTCATCAGGCCGGACACCTTCTCGACGGCGTGGATGACGGTGGTGTGGTCCCGACCTCCGAACTCGCGGGCTATGGCCGGGTAGCTGAAGTCGGTCAGGTCCCGGAACACGTACATGCCGATCTGGCGGGCCTGCACGAGCGGCCGCCGCCGGCTCGTGCCGCAGAGATCCTCCACGCTGAAGCCGAAGGTCTCGGCGGTGGCGTCGAGGATCACCTTGGGGGTGATCTGGCGGGGGCGGTCGGCCTCGAGCAGGTCGGAGAGGATCTCGACCGCCTTGGCGAGGGTGGGCGGTTCCTGGTTGAGTGAGGCGTAGGCGGAGACGCGGATGAGAGCACCTTCGAGCTCCCGGATGTTGTCCCGGACGTGGGTGGCGATGAGCTCGAGCACCTCCCCCGGGATGGGCATGATCTCGCCCTCGGCCTTCTTGCGCAGGATGGCCAGGCGGGTCTCGAGCTCGGGGGGTTGCACGTCGGTGGTCAGACCCCACTCGAACCGGCTGCGCAGGCGATCCTCGAGGGTGGCGATGGAGCGGGGGTGACGGTCGGAGCTGAGCACGATCTGCTTGGAGCTCTCGTAGAGCCAGTTGAAGGTGTGGAAGAACTCCTCCTGGAGGGACTCCTTGCCCTCCATGAACTGGATGTCGTCGACGAGGAGGACGTCGCAGTCACGGTAGCGGCGCTTGAAGGCCATGGTGGCGTTGTTGCGGATGGCGTCGACGAAATCATTCATGAACGTCTCGGTGGAGACGTAGCGCACCCGTTTGCCGGCGAAATTCTCGGTGACGTAGTGGCCGATGGCGTGGAGTAGGTGGGTCTTGCCCAGGCCCGAGTCGCCGTAGATGAACAGGGGGTTGTAGCTGCCGGCGGGGCTCTCGGCGACGCGTTGGGCGGCGGCATGGGCGAAGCGGTTGGACGACCCGATGACGAAAGCGTCGAAGGTGTAGCGGGGATTCAGGTTGGGGGGCTCGATGCTGCGCACGGCCTCGCCCGAGGGGACCGCGGCGCGCAGCACGCCTTCGAGCGAACCGGGGGGCGCCGCCGATACCGACGCCGGTGCTGGTGCCGGGCCGGTGGGGTCGGGGTAGCTGCGCCGCCCCGGACCGTCACGGTCGGCCACTTGGTGGTTGGTGTGCGCGCCGGCCCGGTGGTCGGCGGGGGTCTGGGGGTCGGCGGGGGTCTGGGGGTCGGCTGGGGTCTGGGCGTCGGCCGAGTGGTCGACGGCCAGCGGGGCGGGCCGGACGTCGATCTGGACCTCGAGGTCGCGGGCGGCGACCTTGGAGGCGGTCTGTTCGATGAGGGAGAGGTAGCGGTCCTCGAGGCGGTCCCGCACCAGCCCGCTCGGCGCGGTCAGGGTCAGCACCGCGGAAGTGAGCTCCCCCGCCTCGAGGCCTTCGAACCAAGTCTTCCAGACGGCCTCCCGCACGTCCTCGCGCAGCACCGCCCTACAGGTTGTCCACAAATCCACTGCGTGATCCACCGGTCCCCTGAGCCCTCCGGTCCCTTCTTCCACAAAGTTGTTCACATCCTGTGGAGAACTCGACAAGGGATCGAAGACCCGAGTAATCGGGTCCCAAAGTGGCCCCATTGGGGAAGTAGCCGGTCTCCGGCGCCGAGCCAGATGGCCGGCTCAGCGCAGTCCGACGACGGTAGCACCGCGGCGGAGGCGTAGGCGCCGCCGCCTTTCGGGGTGGGGTCGGCCCGGCCTGACTGTCACAGACGGGCCTTAGGGTGGTTACGAGATGACCAATAGTCGGATCCTGTGGCTTGCCGTCGGGTTTGTCCACAGGATCGAGGAGTTCTCCACAGGTATTCCACCGGGAATCCACCCCTCTAGGGGGCTGGATACCCACAGCAGAAGTTCGTTTAGGTAGTCAGCCCATGGTCCAATCGATCGACACGGCTCTGTCCCGGCGGCGGCCGGGCGGTGGTGACCGCCCGGCTGTACCGGCCGGGACCCGTCTGCCCCCGCACAACCTCGACGCCGAGAAGTCTCTCCTCGGAGCCATGCTCCTGTCGCGCGATGCCATCGCTGCGGCCATGGAGACCTGCACCTCGGAGGATTTCTACAAACCGGCCCACGCCCACGTCTTCGACGCCGTCAACGTCCTGTACAACCAGGGCGAGCCGGCCGACCCCGTGACGGTGGCCGACGAGCTGGCTCGCGCCGGGCTGCTCGACTCGGTGGGCGGACTGGCCGCCCTGGTGGCCCTTCAGGCCGACACCCCGGCCACCACCAACGCCGCCCGCTACGCCCGCATCGTCGAGGAGCACGCGCTGCTGAGACGGCTGATAGCGGTGGCCGGGGAGATAGCCGAGATGGGCTACACCGTCCCCGACGACGTGGCCGCCGCCCTCGACCGGGCCGAGAGCCTGGTGTTCAACGTGGCCGAGCGGCGCGTGACCGACAGCCTCAAACCTCTGACCGAGCTGCTCTACGCGTCCATGGACCGCCTGGAGCAGCTGTTCGACCGGGGCGAGAGCATCACCGGGGTGCCCACCGGCTACATCGACCTCGACGAGCGCCTCTACGGGTTGCAGCCGAGCACCCTGGTGATCGTCGGGGCCCGCCCGGCGGTGGGCAAGTGCCAGGCCTTCGACACCCGGATCGTCGATCCCGACACCGGCGGGGTGACCACCGTCGAGGAACTGTTTCGACGCCAGCAGGTCCGGCCCCAGCCCCTCGCCGTGCTCAGCCTCGACGGAGACGGCAATCTGGGCCGCCACGAGGTGACCCACCTCGTCGACGACGGGATCAAGCCGGTGTTCCGGGTTCGCACCCGGCTGGGGCGGTCCATCCGGACCACCGCGTCGCATCCGTTCCTCACCCCACAGGGCTGGCGGCCTCTCGCCGACCTGACCGTGGGTTCGATCATCGGGGTGCCCCGGGTCATCCGGACCGGCTCGGCCGGCCCCATGGACCCCATCGAGCTGCGCCTGTTGGCCCACCTCCTCGGCGACGGGGTGGACTCTTCGGCGGCGCCCACCTTCCACGGCCCACCGCCGGCGGTGAGGGCTGAGCTGGCCGAGCTGGCCCCGACGTTCGGCTGCCGCCTGGTGGCGGCCCGACCGCGGCGCTGGACGGGTGGCGCGGCGCGGGCGGACTCCTACCGGCTGGTGGCCGACCGGGGCGCCGTCCACTCCCTCCCCGACCTGCTCCACCGCCACCGGCTCGACGACGTGGCGGGCGACGACCGGGCGGTCCCGGAGCGGATCTTCACCCTGCCAACCCAGCAGATCGGGCTGTTCCTCAACCGGCTGTTCGCCTCGGGGGGCCGGGCCCGGTGCGAGTACTCCGGGGACGGCCGGGGCCGGGTCTCCTTCGCCACCCGGTCCCGCCAGCTGGCCCGGGACGTGCAGCACCTGCTCCTGCGCTTCGGTGTGGTCGCCCGCTTGACGTTCCGCTCGACCGAGGGAACAGCCCGGCGCCTGCCGGGCTGGGAGCTGGACCTGGTCGGCCGGAGCGACGTGGTTCGTTTCTGTACCCGGATCGGGATCTTCGCCCAGGAGGCGGCGGTAGCCCGCACCCTGGACCTGGCCCTCACCCACCGTTCGCTCGGCTGGACGCCTGACACCCTGGCCGTAGGGGTGTGGGAACCGGTGTTGGCCGCCCAGGGGGCCCGGCCCTGGGCCTCGGTCGCCCAGCCATCGGCCATCGGCTCCTCCTTGTCGGCCGGGGGTTCCTCCTGGTCGCGGAGCGCCATTCCCGGCGGTCCGGGCGGTCCGGGCGGTCCGGGCGGGCCGTTGCCGGGTGGGGCTCCGGCTGGCGCAGCGGGCGGGGCGTCGCGGGCCGCCCGGGCGGCGCTGCTGGTCGACGTGCTCGACCGGGCCACCCCGGGTGGGGAGAGCGACGTCTACTGGGACGAGGTGGTGGCCATCAAGGCCGACGGTGAGGCCCAGGTGTACGACTTGACCGTCCCGGTCACCCGCAACTACGTGGCCGACGACGTGCTGGTGCACAACACCGCCTTCGCGCTGGGCATGGCCTCCCACGCCGCCGTCGAGGCCCGGGTCCCCACCCTGGTGTTCTCCCTGGAAATGGGCTGCGACGAGATCACCAACCGGCTGCTCGTGTCCGAGGCCCGGGTCGATGCCGGGCGTATGCGCAACGGCCGGCTCACCGAGCCCGACTGGCCCAAGATCAGCAACGCGGTGGCCCGCCTCGGCGACGCCCCCCTCTTCATCGACGACAACCCCAACACCACGGTCATGGAGATACGGGCCAAGGCCCGCCGCCTCAAAGCCCGCCACGGAGGGCTGGGCCTCATCATCGTGGACTACCTGCAGCTGATGTCGGGTGGCTCGGCCGAGAACCGCCAGCTCGAGGTGTCGTCCATCAGCCGGGGCCTGAAGATCCTGGCCCGGGAGCTGGAGGTGCCGGTGGTGGCCCTGTCGCAGCTGTCCCGCCAGCTCGAAGGGCGCGCCGATAAGCGGCCCACCCTGGCCGACCTGCGCGAGTCCGGGTCGCTCGAGCAGGACGCCGACGTGGTGATGTTCCTCTACCGCGACGAGATCTACAACCCCGACACCGCCGACCGGGGCGTGGCCGAGGTGATACTGGCCAAGCACCGCAACGGGCCGACCGGGAAGGTCCAGCTCAGCTTCTTGGAGCAGTACACCAAGTTCGTGAACATGGCGAGGGTCTGAGGGTAACTCGAAGTGGCGTCGGAACCGGGTCCCGGCGGGCCGGCACCGGAGGGGGCGGCGACCCGGGCGCCCGGCCTTGACCTGGTGTCGCTGGGAGCGGCCGAGAGGTTTGGCACCGTCCTGGCTGATCCGCCGTGGCGGTTCGCCAACCGGACGGGGAAGGTGGCGCCCGAGCACCGCCGCCTGTCGCGCTACGACACCATGGCGAGTGAGGAGATCGCCGCTCTGCCCGTGGGTGAGCTGATGGCGGCCCGGTCGCACTGCTACCTGTGGGTGCCCAACGCCCTACTGGCCGACGGTCTGATGGTCCTCGAAGGTTGGGGGTTCGAGTACAAGGCCAACCTGGTGTGGCACAAGGTCCGCAAGGACGGGGGTTCCGACGGGCGCGGCGTGGGGTTCTACTTCCGCAACGTGACCGAGTTGGTGCTGTTCGGAGCTCGGGGTCGGCTGCGGACGTTGGCGCCGGGCCGGTCCCAGGTGAACCTTCTGGCCTCCCGCAAACGGGAGCACTCCCGCAAGCCCGACGAGCTGTACGGCATCGTCGAGGCCTGCTCGCCCGGACCCCGGCTGGAGCTATTCGCCCGCTACCCCCGGGACGGTTGGGCGGTGTGGGGCCACGAGTCTTCCCCCGGCGTCGTCCCCCGGGGGAAGGCCCACCGGGGCTACCGCGGTGGCCCACCCGTCGGCTGAGACCTGGGTCACCCACCGGGGCTACCGCGGCGGCCCACCCGTCGGCCGACACGGCACCGCCGCCCCCTCCGATGAGCGGGCGGCGGTGCCGGTGAACCGTATGGTGCGAGGCGTCAGCCCCGGAAGACCTCCACGGTCACCCGGAACTCCACCTCGTTGTGCAGCTTCACCGGCACCTCGTGGGTGCCGAGCGACTTGATCGGCTCGTCGAGGTGCAGGCGGCGGCGGTCGAGGGTCACCCGGGCCTGCTCGGCGACGGCGTCGACGATGTCGCTGGCGGTGATGGAGCCGAACAGCTTGGCCTGGTCGCCCGACCCGGCGCGGGCCGGGATGCGGATGACCATCGGAACCAGGGTGCGGGCCACCAGCTCGGCGGCCTCCCGGTCCCGGGCGTCCTTCAGGTCGCGGGATCGGCGCATGGCGTTGGCCTGGGCCGTGACCCCCCGGGTGGCCATGATGGCGTGCCCCTTGGGCAGTAGGTAGTTGCGGGCGTAGCCGTCGGCGACTTCGACGATGTCACCGCGCTTGCCAACCTTGTCAACGTCGCTTCGTAGGACGATTCTCATCTAGGCCTCCGCTCCGACCATCTCACGCTCGGACCCGGAGTCCTCGTCGATGTCTTCGATGTCTTCGACGAACTGGTCGTCGGGGTTAGTGTTGCGCTCGGCGTCATCCGGGCGGGGACCGCGTGGGCCCCTACCGGGCCCACGCTCGCTGACGGTCCTCTGGGTATGGGGAAGAAGAGCCACCTCGCGGGCGGTCTTGATGGCCACCTGGACGTCCCGCTGGTGCTGGGCGCAGTTGCCCGTGACCCGCCGGGAGCGGATTCTGCCCCGGTCGCTCATGAAGCGCTCGAGCAGGTTGATGTCCTTGTAGTCGATCCAGGTCGCGCTGTCCTTGCAGAAGATGCAGACCTTCTTCTTCCCGCGCGGACGGGTGTCCTCGAGGACCCTCTTCGACCCGCGGTCGCGGTCCCTATCGTTGTTCCGGGCCATCGCTTAGAAGGGCTCCTCGTCGTAGTAGCTGTCGCCGCCGGCCGGCTCGTTGGAGACCGGGCGGCTCGAGGGAGCGCCGCTGTAGGCCGGGGCGCCTTCGGGAGTGCGCCGCTCGTTGCGGGTGATGGACGCAGTGGCGTAGCGCAGGCTGGGCGCCACCTCGTCGGCGGTGATCTCTATCTTGGAGCGGCGCTCGTGCTCAGGGGTTTCCCAGCTGCGCTGGTCGAGCCGGCCGCTGACGAGGACCCGGGTGCCCTTGGTCAGGGACTGGGCCGCATTCTCCGCGAGCTGGGCCCAGCACACCACGTCGAAGAACGAGGTGGCCTCCTCCCACTCACTGGTCTGGCGGTTCTGCCAGCGACGGTTGACGGCCACCCCGAAGGTGGCGGTCGCCTGACCGGACGGCGTGAAGCGCAGCTCCGGGTCGCGGGTCAGGTTCCCGACGATGCTCACATGGTTTCCGTTGGACATCTCAACTTGCTCCGTTCTCACTCACTGCCGCGGGCTCTGCGTCTTGACCCGTGGGGCGGTTGGAACGCACCGTGACCGCCTTGTCGGGGAGACGGATCACCTTGTGGCGGATGACCTCGTCTGCGAGTCCGAGCATCCGGTCCACCTCGGCCATAGCCGGCGGCTCGGCCATCACGTCCACCAGGACGTAATAGCCCTCGCTGCGGTGGCTCACTTCGTAGGCGAAGCGGCGCTTACCCCAGCGGTCCACCTTGCCCACAGTGGCACCGTGGGTGGTGAGGAGCTGCGTGGCTCGGTCGAGGACAGACCTGATGGCATCTTCCTCGAGGCCGGCGTCGAGAATGACCATTACTTCGTAGTGCCGCATGTGCGGCTCACCACCTCCCTGTGGACCCGCCCTGTTCGGTGCGGGGCCCCGGTAGGTCCGGGGCAGGGTCTCTCAATTGAAGACAGGGCATCCTACTGGACATCGGCGATAGCTGAACAGCGGCCGCTGGTGCTCGGTACCGAGCCGTTGCGGCGAACAGGTCGACAGGGAGAAGTCTGCCAGGTGGGTGTGACAATGGGAAGCGTGCACGCACCGGCTCAGGTTGGGTCTATGGCGGGTGAACGGTCGCTCACCGGCCTGCGCCGGTCAGGACGGTGACGCCGGTGAGGAAAGCCTCCAAGGCGGCCCTACTCGGAGCAACGGCCGTGGCTCTGACCGTCGGGCTGACCGTCGGGCTGACCGTAGACGTGAGGGCGCCGGCCGGCTCGACCGCAGACGTGAGGGCGCCGGCCGGCTCGCCGACGATGGGATCGGCCACTTTGTCCGTCGCCCCGGCCTTCGCGATGGGCTCGCCGGGGCGGTCACGGGTGGCGTGCGTTCTAGAAGCTTCGACCACGGCGCAGCAGAATTACGGGCTCATGTACCGCTCGACGCTGGCCCCCTACGCCGGCATGGCCTTCGTCTTCGACCGGCCCTCGGACGCGCAGTTCTACATGCGCCACACCCTCCTCCCGCTGTCCATCGCCTGGTTCGACACCCAGGGTCGCTTCGAGGCCGAGACGGTCATGGCGCCCTGCCCTGACCAGGTGCAGCTGTGCCCGACCTACGGACCGGGCCGGCTCTACTCGCTGGCCCTGGAGGTCCCCGCCGGGGGTCTGGGCCCGCTCGGGGTCGGGCCCGGGGCGGTGGCCCACATCGGCGGGCCCTGCCGCTGAGAGGTAACCGCTACTGGTGGATGAGGGCGGGCACGGCGTTGGCCGCCAGGTGGTAGGTCTCGCCGTCGTCGGGAAAACGCCCGGCTCGCACATCTTCGGCCCAGCGGCCCAGAGCGGAGGTGGCCTCGGCCTGCAGGGCGGCGTAGCGGCGGACGAACTTGGGGGGGCGCTGGTCATCGAAGCCCAGAACGTCGTGGAACACCAGCACCTGCCCGTCGCAGTGGGGTCCCGCCCCGATACCGATGGTGGGCACGTCGACCGACTCGGTGATCAACTGGGCCACCACGTCGGGGATGCCCTCCAGCACGATGGCGAAGCAGCCGGAGTCGCTCAGGGCCCGGGCGTCGTCGATGAGGGCCTTGGCCGCCTCCAGGTCCTTGCCCTGCACCTTGAAGCCCCCCATGGAGTGGAACGACTGGGGGGTGAGGCCGAGGTGGCCCATGACCGGGATCTCGGCGTCGATGATGGCCTCGACCACCTCCAGGCGCTTGCGGCCCCCCTCCAGTTTGACGGCCTGGGCCCCGGCCCGGACCAGGATGGCGGCGTTGCGGACGGCGTCGGAGGCACCTGTGTGGTAGCTCATCCACGGGAGGTCGGCCACGACCATGGGCGTTGGTGACGTGCGGGCCACCGCGGCGGTGTGGTGGGCCATGTCCTCGACGGTCACGTGCAGGGTGTCCTCGTAGCCGAGGACCACCATGGCGAGGGAGTCCCCGACCAGCACGAGGTCGACGCCGGCTCCGTCGGCGACGCGCGCCGAGGGAGCGTCGTAGGCGGTGACCATCACCAGGGGTTGCCCGCTGCCCTTACGGGAGCGCACCCACGGCGCCGTCACCTTGACCCGCCGGGCTGGCCCGGGAGCGGGCGCGCCCCCCATCGGCGGTGCCGTGGGGATGGTCGACTCGGGGCCATAGGTCGTCATGGCTGGTCCTTCCGCTATGTCCGTCCAGCGCGCTGGGCTGCCGGCGGGGTCTGGTCCGCTCATTGTGGCGCGCCGGGCGCAGGCGCGCCACCCCATGTTTTCCGTGTGGGCGGCGGGGCTGGGGGGTCGCGGGCGGTGGGGGGTGCGGCGGGCTTCAGCCGGCGGGCTTCAGCCGGCGGGACTGGCCGGTGCGGTCGTGGTCGTGGTGGTGGCCGGGGTGGCCAGCGTGGTGGGGGGAACCGTCGTCGCGGTGGTGGTCGGCGGAGTGGTCTGGGGAACCGTCGTTGAGGTCGCCGGCTGGGTCGTGGTCGTCGACTCGGGCACCGTGGTGGTGGAGGTGGTCGTCGTGGTCCCGAGCCCCTCGGGGTACAAGACGCTGCCCGCCGGCGGAGGGGTCAGGGTGGTTCCCCCTATGTAGTACACCGGCTGGAACTGCCCGGCCCACTGGGGTTCGGACGATATGGCCGCAGCCATGAAGCTGTGCCACAGGATGGCCGGGATGCTGCCGCCCTGGATGCTCGAGTAGCCCCGGAAGTTGACCATGGGTTTGAAGGTGTTGGCGTATCCCATCCACACCGCGGTGGTCAGGTTGGGGGTGTAGCCGATGAACCAGGCGTTGGCTGAGTTATCGGTGGTGCCGGTCTTGCCGGCCACGGGAGAGCCGACTCCGCCGGCGGCCCCTCCCGTGCCGCGCAGCACCACCTGCTCGAGGATGTAGGTCTCCTCGTCGGCCTGGGCGGGGGTGAGAACCACCCGCGACGAGGGAGTGACCGGCAGGGGGAGGGCGTGGCCGCTCGAGTCGGTCACCCGGGTGATGAGCAGCGGGGTGTGGTAGACGCCCCCGTCGGCGAAAGCGGCGTAGGCCGCGTCCATCTCGAGCGGCGAGACCTCGTCGGTGCCGAGCACCTCGGACAGGTCCCCCTGCAGCTCCGACGGCTTGATCCCGAGCGAGACCGCCATCGAGTCGAGATTGGCGGCACCGATGCGGTCGACCACCTGCACGTAGACGGTGTTCACCGACAGGGCGGTGGCATCGACGATGTTCATCTGGGGCGCCACCGACTCGTGCTCGAAGTTGGTGACGGTGTAGGGCGCCCCGTTGGTGTTGCCGTGGGGGATCTCCACCGCCGGGGGGGCCGGCAGGACCGACAGCGGCGAGTAGCCCAGTTTGATCAGCTCGGCCAGCATGAACGCCTTGAACGTGGACCCCGGTTGGCGGCCTCCACCCCCACCGGCGGTGCCCAGGGCCAGGTTGACCGAGGACTTGGTGTAGTCCTGACCGCCGACGAGGGCCTTGACCTGACCGTTGTCATCCATGGAGACCAGCGCCCCCGAGGGGTCACCCTTGGTCGGGTCGAGGGCCTGCGGGTCGTTGCCATAGATGGCCGAGTAGGCCTCGGCCTGAAGGGTCGGATCGAGCGTGGTGGTGACCCGCAGGCCGCCGCCGTCGACCATGGCCGCGCCGTACTTGGCGATCAACTGCTGGCGGACGGCCTCGATGAAGTAGTCGGAACCGCTGGCCGACAGCACCCGCGACGCGGCGGTGGAGTGAGGGGCCACCACGTACGCGGAGAACGGCACGGCCGCCGCGGCGTCGGCTTGGGCCTGGGTGATCTTGTGATCGCGGACCATGGCCTGCAGTGACTCGAGTTGGTTCTGGCGGGCCACGGCCCGGTCGGCCGTCGGATCGGCCAGGTCCGGTTCGCGGATCATCCCGGCGAGCATGGCCGCCTCGGGCAGCGTCACCTTCGTGACCGGCACCCCGAAGTAGGTCTCGGCCGCGGCTTCGATGCCGTAGGCGCCCCTCCCCCAGTAGATGGTATTGAGATAGCCCTGGAGGATCTGGTCCTTGGTCATCGTGCGGGAGACCTCCACCGCGATGCCGGCCTCTTTGATCTTGCGGGTGATGGTGCGCTGGGAGTCGAGATAGGTCTGCTTGACGTACTGCTGAGTGATGGTCGAGGCGCCCTGCAGGTTGCCCGAGCCGAAGGCGTCGCTGACGAGAGCCCGGACGATGCTCACCGGGTTGATCGCGCCCTCGGTGAAGAAGTGGCGGTCCTCGGTCGACACCACGGCGTCGACCACCACCTTGGGTACCTGGGCGAGGGGGACACTCACCCGGTTCTGTTCCGAGTAGGTGGCGATGGTCCGGCCCGACGAGTCGTATATGAAGGTGGTCTGGGCCAAGGGGTGGGCCGCCGGTAGCGGTAATCGGGTCAGCTTGTACAGGCCCAGCGCCACGACGGCCGCAACCAGCAGGCAGGCCACGAAAAGGGGGCGGCGGAGTTTCCAGAGGATTCCCCCGACGACCGTCGGCTGGACCGATGCCCGCTTCGGGCGCCCGACCCTCCGGGCCGGCGGGGTGCGCTCGTCCCGCCGAC
Organism: Actinomycetes bacterium; assembly: GCA_021838445.1. Classification (GTDB taxonomy): domain Bacteria; phylum Actinomycetota; class Acidimicrobiia; order Acidimicrobiales; family Palsa-688; genus JAKCDU01. The sequence goes on from JAKCDU010000011.1 coordinate 44,784, forward strand.
GGGGTCCCGCGCCCCGACCACCGCGACCGCCGTCCGCCCGTCGTCCCTGGTCGGTACCGGCAGCCCGCCGCCCACCACCCGACCGATGGGCGTCACCAGCGTCAGAGGTGGCGGCGCCGCCCTGGCGACCGGCTCCGGCTGCACCCCGGCGGTTCCCGCGGGCCGCTCCCCTCCCCGTGGGTGCCCCCCGGGAGGGGTCGGCGGGACGTCTGGCGGCGGGGGCGCCCCGGCCGGTCGCGGTGGGCTCGACCCGGGGGGGCGCGACGGGGCGCTTGGCGGGGGGTTGGTCGGCTCCCGGGCTAGGGCGCGAACCGGACCCGGGCGGGCCGTTGCTCCGGCGGCGGTCAGGGGGTTGAGCCATTGAGGTTCACGAGTGCTGCGGTCAGGGTGCACCGACTCGGTCTTGGCCCCAGCCCACGCAGCAGGAGGTCGGAAACGGACCGAGTTGTACGACTCCGGCCAGAGGCTACCTACGAGAGGTGACGGCGAAGCTGCGGTTGAGGTGATTCCACGCGCAGTTGGGGCACACCTCGACGATGTAGCAGACCAGATCCTTGGACGTGCGGGCCACCTTGGTCATCTCCTGCTTGGAGGTCACGCACACCCCGGCCGGTGACAGGCGGTTGCCGAATACGTAGGAAACCAGCCGGAGCTTGGCCTCCTCGCAGATCGGGCAGTCCTCGGACATCTCCTGACCCACGTTGATCGCTGCTCTCAACAGGTCGGGGTGGGCGTCGCAGATGTCCAGGCGGGAGAGCCGCCCCTTGTGGAACTCGCTCACGATGGAGTTGCGGGCCAGGCGGTAGTCGACCTGGCCAGCCACGGCGGCGGCCGACCCTGCGCCTTTCAACTCCTCGAGCCGCAAACTCATCACCGGGCACAGTACCGCTGGCCACAAGTCCCGGGGAGGTCGGAAAAAGAATTACCCCGATATATCGGTCCGATACATCGATCTGATGTATCGTGGTGACGACGATGTTGGAACTGGCCATACTCGGGTTGCTCAAGGAGCAGGAGCTCCACGGCTACGAACTGAAGAAGCGGCTGGTCGAGACGCTCGGTTTCGTCAGCGGTGTCTCGTTCGGTTCGCTCTACCCGGCCCTGTCGCGCCTCGAGGCGGCGGGGGCGGTCAAGGCGGTCGAGTCCCGAAGTCTGTCCGCGGTGCCCCACACCGGGTCGCTCGGGGGTGAGCTGGCCGCCTTCCGGGCCCGCAAGACGGTCGCTCCCCGCGGCAGCCGGGGCAAGAAGGTCTACGGGATCACCGAGCGGGGCGAGCGCCTCTTCGACGAGCTGCTGGCCGCCGAGACGCAGTCCTCCGATGACGATCGCGTCTTCAATCTCCGCTTGGCCTTTGCCCGCTATCTGCCCCCCGATGCTCGCATCGGGATGCTCGAGCGGCGCCGGGCCCAGCTCGTCGAGCGGCTCATCCACCTCCGGATCCGGGTGCAGGCGGCCCGAGACAGCTACGCCCGCAGCCTCGTCGAGCACGACCAGGAAGCGGCCGAACACGACCTCAGCTGGATCGAGCGGCTACTGGCCGCCGAGCGGGCCGGTCGTCATCCCGAGCCCGAGCCCCAGCTCGGCTCGCCCACCGGGAACGTCGCCGAGCGGTCTGGTATCAGCCGCCACGGTCCCACCATCTCCGGGCTGCGGCCCTCAAATCACTTACCGAGTCCCGAGGAGGACATCAACCCATGAGCAAAAGAATCCGGGTGGCCATCGCCGGCGTGGGGAATTGCGCCAGCTCGCTCATCCAGGGCATCGAGTATTACCGCGACGCCGACCCGGCCGACACCGTCCCGGGCCTGATGCACGTGACGTTGGGCGGCTATCACGTCTCCGACGTGGACTTCGTGGCCGCTTTCGATGTGGATGCAGCCAAGGTCGGCCTAGATCTGGGCAAGGCCATATTCGCCGGCCAGAACAACACGATCCGGTTCGCCTCCGTCGGCGACCTCGGCGTGACCGTCCAGCGCGGACCGACCTTCGACGGCCTCGGTAAGTACTACCGCCAGACCATCGAGGAGTCCCCCGCCGCCGCAGTCGACGTGGCCGCGGTTCTTCGTGAGACGCAGGCCGACGTGCTGGTCTCCTACCTCCCCGTGGGCAGCGAAGAGGCCCAGAAGCACTACGCCCAGGCCTGTCTCGACGCCAAGGTGGCCTTCGTCAACGCCATCCCGGTGTTCATCGCCTCGGACCCGGAATGGGCCCAGAAGTTCACCGACGCCGGGGTGGCCATCGTCGGCGACGACATCAAGAGCCAGGTCGGCGCCACCATCATCCACCGCATCCTGGCCCGCCTCTTCGAGGACCGGGGCCTGGTCCTCGACCGCACCTACCAGCTGAACGTGGGCGGCAACATGGACTTCAAGAACATGTTGGAGCGGGAGCGCCTGGAGTCCAAGAAGATCTCGAAGACCCAGTCGGTGACCAGCCAGCTGGACAATGGCATCGCCGCCGACGACGTCCACATCGGCCCGTCCGACCACGTCGCCTGGCTCGATGACCGCAAGTGGGCCTACATCCGCCTCGAGGGTCGGAACTTCGGCGATGTCCCTCTGAACGTGGAGCTCAAGCTCGAGGTGTGGGACTCCCCCAACTCGGCCGGGGTCATCATCGACGCCCTGCGTTGCGCCAAGCTCGCCAAGGACCGCGGGATCGGCGGCCCTCTTCTCGGCCCCTCGGCGTACTTCATGAAGTCGCCGCCGGTTCAGTACCACGACGACGAGGCTCATCGCCTGGTCGAGGAGTTCGCCGCCGGCGAAAGCTGAGCCGACCGGCCAGATGGCCCTGGCGTGGGCTCGAACCATGGTGAGTCTGCGAACGGTAGTGAATCTGCGGTCTGAATCAGACCGCAGACTCGCTCTCGTTCGTGGATTGACTTTGGATTTCCGGGGTAGCGGCCGCCGAGGCGGGCGTTAGGGCAGGATTGGGGTGTGACCACCGACAACACCGCGGCCTGGGACCAGTTCGCCGAGGATTACCAGCGGCTGGCCGGGATCACCACCGATGCCGCCCACTACGGGCCGGACATCGCCACCGAGGCCGAGCTGAGGTTGCTCGGCGACCTCAAGGGGCGCAGGGTGCTCGAGCTCGGCTGCGGTGCCGGGCAGTGCTCGATCGCGTTCGCCCGGGCCGGGGCCACTGCCATCGGGATCGACTCCTCGGCCGCCCAGATCGAGCACGGCCGGCGCCTGGCCGAGGCCGCCGAGGTGAGAGTGGAGCTGCGTCGGGGGGACATGGCCGACCTGGCCTTTCTACGGGCCGACTCCATCGACGTGGCCTTCTCGTCGTACGCCTTCCAGTACGTCGAGGACCTCGGTCGGGTGTTCCGCCAGGTCCATCGGGTGTTGCGAGTTGGGGCCCCGCTGGTGTTCAGCCTCCCCCATCCGGCTTACTTCCTGGTCGACGAGGACTCGGGGACCCCGCCCCGTATCGGGGGTAGCTACTTCGAGCGGGGACCGCAGCGCTACGAGTGGGGAGGGGTGACCTTCACGGCGTTCCACCACAGCTTCTCCGAGCTGTACATGGGCCTGGCTCGAGCGAGCTACCGGGTCGACCTGATACACGAGCCTGAGCCTTTGGCCGGCGCGCCGCGGAGTTGGTTCTGGCGCGAGGCCATGGAGTGGATGCCTCGGACGATCATCTTCCGGGCCCGCAAAGAGGGGAACTGAGCCGCCCACCCGGATGCCGGCAGCTCCGGCGGTCTGGCTCCGGTGGTCCAGTTCCGGCGGTGCGGTGGTGCGGTGGGTTCTGGCGTGAGTTGGCTCAGCGGTGGAAGATCACGGCGACGGCGACCACCACCGACAATCCGGCAGCCACCGCCGCAAGGGGGGCGAGGGCTTCCCGGCGCCGGAAGGCCCGGACCGCCGTAACGACCGGCACGATGCCGAAGAACACGACGTGGGCGCTCAGAGCGATGACGATGTAGAGAGCCGCCAGGCCTATAGCGAGAGCCGATGCCTGGTTACGGCGGGCAAGAGTCCCGCCGCCTCCTCGGCCCCAGCCGCTACCGGCACCGGGGCCGCCGCCCCAGCCGCTCCAGCCGCCGGGGCCGCCTCCGCCGCTCCAGCCGCCGGGGCCGCCGCCCCAGCCGCCGGGGCCGCCGCCCCAGCCGCTCCAGCCGCCTCCCGCGGCGGGGCCGGAGCCGCCCGAGGGGGCGGGCTGGGTGAGCTCGGTCCAGTGGGTGCCGTTCCACCAGCGCATGGACGTAGCGGGGTCGGCCGGGTCGGGATGCCAGCCTGGCGGAGGCCCAGGAGCGGTCATTTGAGCCTCACCGGGCCGCTCGGGGGGTGGCCTGACCGCCGCGGTCCTGCCACCACTGGTCGAGTCTACGCCCCGCCTCCTCGGGCCCGAGGGGGCCCTCCTCGAGGCGCAGCTCGAGGAGGAACTCCAAGGCCTGGCCCACATCGCGCCCGGGTCCGAGACCGAGACGCTTCATGACCTCGTTGCCGTCGAGATCGGGGCGGATGGACTTGAGCTCCTCCTGCTCGCGCAACTCGGCGATGCGAGCCTCCAGCTCATCCATCCGCCGCGACAACGCCCGGGCCTTTGCTGCGTTACGGGTCGTGCAGTCGCAGCGGGTCAGCTCGTTGAGCTGGTCGAGGAGGGGACCGGCGTCGCGCACGTAGCGGCGCACTGCGCTGTCGGTCCAGCCCATCCGGTAGGTGTGGAAGCGGAGATGCAACTCGACCAGGCGGGTCACGATCTCGGTGTCCTCGGTCGAGTAGCGCAGGGCCCGCATCCGGTCGCGGGTCATGCGGGCCCCGACCACCTCGTGGTGGTGGAACGACACGGCCCCGCGCGGCCCGAACGACCGGGTCTTGGGTTTGCCGATGTCGTGGAACAGGGCGGAGAGGCGCAGGAGCCGATCCGGCGAGGTGTTCTCCACGACGGCGATGGTGTGGGCCAGGACGTCCTTGTGGCGGTGTATGGGGTCCTGCTCCACGGCCAGAGCCGGCAGCTCGGGTAGGAACTCCTCGGCCAAGCCGGTGCGGACGAGGAACCACAGCCCCCCGCCGGGCCGCTCCACGACCATCAGCTTGTCGAGCTCGTCGCGGATGCGCTCGTCGGAGACGATGTCCAGCCGGGCCCGCATGGTGACCACAGCGTCGACCAGGTCCTGATCGGGCTGGAGGCCGTAGCCGGCGATGAACCGGGCGGCGCGCATCATCCGCAGCGGGTCGTCGCTGAAGGACTCCTCGGCCGCCAGGGGCGTGCGCAGGCGCTTGGCGGCGAGGTCGACAGCCCCCGAGAACGGATCGATCAGCTTCAGGTCCGGCAGGGACAGGGCCATGGCGTTGACCGTGAAGTCCCGCCGGGACAGGTCGGCGTCGATGGCGTCGGCGAACTTCACGTCGGGTTTGCGGCTGTCGGTGCGGTAGGCCTCAGCCCGGTGGGTGGTGACCTCGATGATCCGCCCCTCGGGGCTCTTCAGGCCGATGGTGCCGAAGCGCTTGCCCTGGGTCCACACCACGCTGGCCCACCCTGACACCACCGCCTCGATGTCGTCGGGGCGGGCGTCGGTGGTGAAATCCAGATCGGCTTCGGGTTGGAGCCGGTCGAGCAGGGCGTCACGCACCACCCCCCCGACCAGGTAGAGCCGGTGTCCGGCTGCCGCGAAGCGCTCCGCCATGGGGGCGGACTGCTCTATCAAGGGTCGCAGACGGTCGGGGACCACGACGTTTCACAGTACCGGCGTTGGGGCCGCCCGATCAGGCGTTAACGGCCCGGTTCCGATCGGCCCGGGGCGTCAGGTGGTCGGCAGGAGCCCGGCCGACTGCAGGGCCACCCGGAAGTCGTGGGGGCTGGTGGCCGCGGCCAGGGCGGCGCGCAGGGTGACCTCGCCGCTCTTGAACAGGGCGAACAGGCTCTGGTCGAAGGTCTGCATACCGTGGTACTCGCCGTCGGCGATGAGCTCCTCGATGGTCTCGCCGTTGGCCGCCGCGGGATCCATGATGCGGTCGGCGATGCGGCCTGTGACGACCATGGCCTCGATGGCCGGGACCCGCCCGTCGCCCGAGGCATGGGGCACCAGGCGCTGGCTGATGACGCCCTTGAGGACCCCGGCGAGGGTGAGGCGGATCTGGGTTTGCTGGAAGGGGGGGAAGAAGTCGACGATCCGGTTGACGGTCTCGGTGGCGTTGGTGGTGTGCAGGGTGGACAACACGAGGTGGCCGGTCTCGGCGGCCATCAGCGCGGCCGAGACGGTTTCCACGTCGCGCATCTCACCGATGAGGATCACGTCGGGGTCCTGGCGCAGTACCCGGCGCATGGCCTGGGCGTAGTCACGGGTGTCGGTGCCGATCTCGCGCTGGCACACCACCGACCGCTTGTCAGGGTGGAGAATCTCGATGGGATCCTCGATGGTGATGATGTTGGCCGAGCGGGTCTGGTTGATGTGATCGATCATGGCGGCCAGGGTCGTGGTCTTACCCGAACCGGTTGGGCCGGTGACCAGCACCATGCCGCGGTTCTCCTCGGCCAGGCGGGTGACGATCGGGGGCAGGCCCAGGTCGAGCACCGACATGGCCGCCGGGAGGACCCGTCGCAGCACCATGGCCGCGCTGCCGCGCTGACGGAAGGCGTTACCGCGGAAGCGTCCCAGACCGTCCACCGATAGGGAGAAGTCCGCCTCGCCGGTGCGGTGGAACTCCTCGATCCGGTCCACGGGCATGATCACCCGGAGGCACTCCTCCACCTCCTGGCGCTCGACGGGAGGGAACGGGGTGGGTCGCAGATCGCCGTTGACCCGGACTCTCGGAGCCGAATTGCCCTTGACGTGAAGATCGGAGCCGCCAACCTCAGTCACATGGGCGAGGATCGACTGCAAATCGAGCACGGTAGGGATATCGGGACGCGTGGCCTGCGGGTTGAGCCGGAAAAAGTTGGGGCTGTCAGCGGAGGGCTCTGACCGCCCCCCGGCCGCGAAAGCTACCGTGGTAGCACCGTGATCGAGCCTAGCCCCAGGTCGGGCCGGTGACTGCCGCGCCGGTCTCCGTCATCCGACGCGGTCGCGAACGGGCCCGCTTCGCACCGTGGAGGGGGGACCGGGCCACGGCGCTGCTCACCGCCGCGCCGGAGGCCCCCCTGCTCTCCGTGGAATTCGTCGGTCACTGCCTGGAGACCCTGGCCGGACAGGGGTTCCACCGGGTGCGCACCGCGGCGCTGTCGCCGCTGGAGCAGTCCGGTTTCCTGGCCGCCGGGTTCGGCGTGGACGAAGAGCTGTGCCTTCTCGCCGTCGATCTCAACGCCGGCCTGGAGCCGCTCGGCGAAGGGGTACGGCTGGCTCCGGCCCGGCGCTGGCGACGCTCGGAAGTGCTGAAAGTGGACGCCGCGGCCTTCGACGAGTACTGGCGTTTCGACCGTCTGGCCCTCGAAGACGCCCTGCTCGCCACCCCAGAGGTGCGCTTCCGGGTGGCCGCCCCCGCGCTGGCCCGCGTGCAGGGATACGCCATCAGCGGGCGCGCCGGGCGGCGCGGATACGTACAGCGCCTGGCCGTCCATCCCGGCGCTCAGGGTCACGGCACGGGAAGGAGACTCCTGCTCGACGGCCTGTGGTGGATGGCCGCGTCGGGGGTGACCCGGGCCTACGTCAACACCCAGAGCAGCAACGGGAACGCCCTTCGTCTTTACCGGTCGGTGGGCTTCGCTGACGAGGAAGTCGGGCTGTCTGTGCTGTCGGCGGACCTCGGATGACGAACGAGCGGGCGGGCTCGGCGCGGGAAGGATCGAACCCTTCGGTGCCGATTTCGGGGACCTCCGGGGTTGCCCCCTTTTCGGTCCTCGCCGCTCTTTCGGCTATGTCGGGTCGGGTGGCTCGGGCGGGCCGGGCGGGCCGGGTCGCCGCCAGGGTCAGCGCGGTGCTGGCTGTGCTGGCCGTGCTCGTGGGCCTCACCGCCGGGAGCCCGGCGGCAGTGGCGGGGGAGAGCTCGGCGTCCGGTGCGGCGGGCAGCGCGGGGTCGGTCTCGGCGGGCGGTGGGTCCGGTGGGTCCGGCTCGTCGTCGGTCACCCTGGTCGGCCAGAGCCCCTGGGTGGTCGGGACAGGTCCCTACAACTTCCATCTGCAGCTCCCCGGCGCCGTCCCCGGGGCCCGCCTCGAGGTTCGGATATTCGACCAGATGACCACCCGGACCGGTTTCCAGGCGGCCGCCGGCGGTCACATCTACGACCGCTACTTCTATGACGTCGTGCTGCCGGTGAGCTCCCTTTCGGTCGACGCCCAGGGCGGCTACGACGTGGTCCTGCCGGTCAACCAGGCGGCGGCGGCCGGCAACCCCTTCCGGTCCCCCGTCTACATCACCGGGACGGGCGTCTACCCGGTGCAGTTCACCGTGTTCGACCAGAACGGCGCCAACCCCGGCTCCCCACTGGTGAGCTTCATCACCTTCGTCCAGCAGTCGGTATCGGCGGGCCAGATCACCCCCATCTCCGCGGCTCTGGTCATCCCCGTTGCCACGACGCCGACCGTCGGGCCGGGGTCGTCCATCGGAGCGCCGAGCCCGTCGGAGGTGACGAGACTGTCCGACCTGGCCGCCGTCCTGCGTGACGATCCGTCGGTGCCGGCCACGCTCCAGGTCAGTCCGCTCACCATCGACCAGTTGGCGGCCAGCAACACCTCATCGGCCCGCCAGGCGTTGGCCGCACTCTCCACCGCCGGCCATAGCGGTAACTATGAAATTCTGCCGTCCACGTACGCCCCGGTAGCACTCGAGGACTTGTCATCGGCGGCCCTTCAGGGCGAGGTCGACCAGCAGCTGGCCGTCGGTTCGCAGACCCTTGCGGCGTCGTTCGGCACGGCGCCGGGGACCTCCACCTGGCTGGTCAACGGCCCCCTCGACGCGGCCACCTTCGCCCAACTGGTCGCCCACCACGCCACCCGGGTGATGACTCCCGAAGCCGACCTGACGGCGCTGTCCAACCCCGGACAGATCACCTTCGCCTGGCCCACCGTGTTGAGCAGCGACGGTCAGGCGGTGCAGTCGGTCGCCGCCGACTCCGGCCTGAGCGCGGACTTCACCCGCACCACTTCGCCGGTCCTGGGCGCCAACGAGCTTCTGGCCGAACTGGCCATGATCTACAGCGAAGCCCCGAATGCGGTGCCCCACCGGGGGGTGGCCATCGTGGCGCCGGCGTCGTGGAGCGCCTCCCCGGTGTTCGTCCAGACCCTGCTCGAGGGACTCCACGGCGACCCGCTGGTGACCGCCACCACCGCCACCGGGCTGTTCACCTCCATCGGCAGCCCGCAGGGCTACCGCGGCTTGGCTCACCCCCAGCAGAGCACCCCAGAGCCCTTCTTGGAGGCCAACGCCCGGACCATAGAGAGGGACCGGACGGCCATCGCCAACCTCGGGCACGTGTTCGCCGGGGAGCGGACCCTGTCCGAGAACCTCCAGAAGCGGCTCCTGCTGGCCGAGTCCCCCGATCTCACCGCCGGTCAGAGGCAGTCCATCCTGGCGGTGATCGGGCAGGCCACGGCCAAGGTCTACACCGCCGCCACCCTGCCCCCGGCCACGTCCATCACCCTCACCGCCACAAGGAGCCAGCTTCCGGTGACGGTCCTGACCCAGGCCAGCAGCCACCCCTACATCGAGGTGGTGATGCAGAGCCCACACCTGGCCTTCCGACCGTTTCAGCCGCCCAACGGGACTTGCGGGGTGATCAATGAGAGCACCGAAGTCTGCACTTTGACCCTCATGAGCCAGAACACCACGTTGAAGGTGCCCGTCGAGACCCGCTCATCGGGGGTGTTTCCGCTGTATGTATCGCTGCTGCCGCCGGGTACCCCCTACAACAGCAGCGACAACCTGCTCGTCACCCGCAAGGACACCATCCGCAGCACCGCCGTGTCGGGGGTGGCGCTGATCCTCATCGGCGTGGCCGGCCTGGCCCTGATCTTCTGGTGGGGCCGGGACCTGCGTCGGGGACGGCGTCCCAAGGGGATGGTCCCCGCCCCCGAGGCGGCCGACGCCGATGACGTGGTCACCGCCGGCGATCCCCTCCTCGACGCCTTCTTCGATCTGCCCCCACCTGGCGCCGAAACGCGAGCCATGTCACCATCGCCGATCCCCGGCGGTCCAAGCCCTACCACCCACCTGAACGGCCGCGGTCGCGGCCGGGAGACGAGGAGATAAGTGTCAGGCATCCGTGTAGTGACCGACAGTGCCTGCGACCTGTTGGACCAGACCCTCACCGAGCTTCACATCGGCCTGGTCCCGTTGCGCATCAGGTTCGGTGACGAGGAGCTGATCGACCGGGACGAGCTGTCGACCAAGCAGTTCTGGGCCCGCTGCGCCGACAGCCCCGTCCTGCCCGCCACCGCCGCCCCCTCCCCCGGCCAGTTCCAGGCCGCCTTCGAGGCCATGGCCGACGACGGGGCCGACGGGGTCGTCTGCGTCAATCTCTCGTCGAAGATGTCGGCCACCATCGAGTCGGCCCGCCAGGCGGCCCGGGCCATGGAGGGACGTTTCCCGGTGCGGGTGGTGGACTCCCGGTCGGTCACCCTCGGTCTCGGTCTGGTCGTCACCGAGGCGGCTGGTGCGGCGGCGGCCGGCGCTTCCCTCGACGAGGTGGAGGCGGTCGCCGAACGGGCCGCCGGGCGCATGAAGCTGTACGGGGCCATCGACACCCTGGAGAACCTGAAGAAGGGCGGGCGGATCGGAGGGGCGAGGGCGCTGCTCGGTTCGATGTTGTCCATCAAGCCGGTGATCGAGGTGCGTGACGGGGTGGTCGAGGAGGAGTCCAAGCAGCGGACCCGCAGCCGCTCACTGCGCTACCTGGCCGATAAGGCCAGGGCCGCCGGCCCGGTGTCGCGTTTGGCGGTGTTCTCGGCCGACGCCCCCGACCTCGGCGAGTTCCTGACCCTTCTCGAAGGGGTGGAGCCCACGGAGGGCTCGACGCTGTTCGGCGACGTCGGGCCGGTGATCGGGACCCACGCCGGGCGGGGCGCCATCGGGGTGGCCTGGATACCGGTGTGACACCCGCCTGAGAGCCACGCGATGAGGATGGGGCGTCCCACAGGGGTAGCCTTTGGACAACGTGGCCGGGTTTGACCAAACCATCCAGCCGCCGGGTGTCGGACGGATCCTGGCCGGTAGGTACCGTCTCGTGGCGCCCATCGCCCGCGGTGGTATGGCGGAGGTGTGGGAGGCCCATGACGAGGTCCTCTCGCGCCCGGTGGCGGTCAAGATCCTGCAGTCCCACCTGGCTGTCGACGGGGTATTCCTGGAGCGCTTCCGACGCGAGGCGGTGACCGCCGCCCGCTTGGCCCATCCGGGCATCGTCTCAACCTTCGACACCGGCGCCGACGCGGGGACGGCGTTCATCGTGATGGAGTTGGTGCGGGGGCGCAACCTCCGCCAGTGGCTCGACTCATTCGGCCGGATGGAGCCTTGGCAGGCCGTGGCCGTGGGCCGCCAGGTCGCCGACGCCCTCTCCTACGCCCACCAGGCGGGGCTGGTACACCGCGACATCAAGCCGGCCAACATCCTCCTCGTCGAGGACGAGTGGGGCGGCATGCGGGTCAAGGTCACCGACTTCGGTATCGCCAAGGCCGGTATGGAAGCGGGGGCCGATCTCACCCGCACCGGTATGGTGCTCGGCACCCCCAAGTACCTGAGCCCGGAACAGATCCGCGGCGCCGACCCCGACGCTCGGGCCGACCTGTACTCGCTCGGGGTGGTCATGTACGAGATGCTGGTCGGCTCCCCTCCCTACGTGGGCGAGACCGACATGGCCACCGCTCTGGCCCACCTGGGCGACAAGGTACCCAAGCCGTCGGCGTCGGTGCGCGGCATCCCGAGCGGCCTGGACCGGGTGGTCTGCGACCTTCTGGCCAAAAGCCCCGACCGGCGGGTCTCCTCGGGGATGGAGTTGCGCCGCCGCCTCGACGGGCTGGGTCCCCTCGGCCCTCCCGGTGGTGGCCGGACCGGCGCCAAATCGGCGCGCCGGCGCAGTGAGGGCCGACTGCGGGGTCCTGTCCCTTATCCGGCCGGCCCGGTTCCCCCCGCCGGGTCGCCGCCCGATGGCCCTCCGCCCGGGAGCCCGGCACCGTTCCGGGCGCCCACCGGGGAACCCGTCATTCCTCGACTCGGCACCCCCGGCGCCTGGCCCACCTCCGGCCGCGAGGTCCCCCCCGGGACCCGCCCGGGGGCCCGCGAGATCGACCTCACCGCCACCGCAGCCCTGCCCGGCCTGATCCTCCGGCCCGGGGCCAGTGAGCCGACCACCGCCCTGGCCGGCCCCGAGCCGGCGGGCACCGCCCAACCCCATGTGTTCGCCGCCGTGCCGCCCCCCCCACCACCGCCCGGGCGGCCGGGGTGGAGCGGACCGACCTCGTCGGGTAGCGCCGGCACCGATCCCACCGGCGTCGATGTCACCTCCTTCGATGTCACCTCCTTCGATGTCACCACGGTCGGGCTCGCCGCAGCCGGATCCACCACCCTCGTCGGCCCCTCCCCCCGGGTCGGGACCGACCCCACAATCGGGCCTGTCCCGGGGGGATCGGTCCCGCTGGGCGGCGCCGCCGGCGGCGCGGTTCCGGTCGGGGCGGCCGCCCCGTCGATCGCGGCCCCGACCGGCGATGGCTCGACCGACCAGTTCGGCGTGACCGCCCCGGCCCCGGCCCGCCCGGCCCGGCGAGCCGAGCGCAACGTGGGGTTGGTGGTCCTCGGCCTGGTGGCGCTCGGAGCCATCATCGCCGCCGGGCTGGTCCTGGCCCGCGGAAGCCAACATCACGCCGGCACCGCCGGGACGGGCAGCGCGCTGCCCGGCTCCTCTGTGCGGGTGACCGCGGCGTCGGTCTATCTCCCGGTCCTGCACCACACCCTGGACAACTCCGCCCAGGCCGGCCTGGCCATCGACGGCAACCCGGCCACCGCGTGGTCGACCGACCAGTACCGCACCAGGGCCTTCGGCAACCTGTACCCCGGTATCGGTCTGGTCGTCCACCTGTCGGGATCGGCGGCTCTGCACTCGCTGCAGGTCACCTCACCCACATCCGGGTGGTCGGCTTCGGTGTACGTGTCGGCGACCGACGTACCCACCGGCCAGCCGGTGAGCTCCTGGGGGACACCCGCCGACTCCCACAGCTCCATCCAGGGCAACGCCACCTTCGACCTGAATGGTCGCACCGGCCGCTACATCCTGGTGTGGATCACCTACCTGGGCACCGACCGCACCGCCCAGATCGCCGAGCTGAAAGTCAGCTGACCGGCCCCCGCCCTGTCGACGAGGCGAGGACGAGGGCCACCGCGGGCCCCGACCCGTGTCGGCCTTCCCGGCTCGCCGACGAGGGCAGCGTCCCCCCCGCCGCTACCCTAGGAGCGGGAGGTCACCAGCTGGGTAGGCTCTGCCCATGACATCTCCGTCGCCGGGTCCGTCGGGAAGTGACTGGCCGGCCGAAGTCGCTGCCCGGATCGACTCGTTGGTGGGCACCGTCAGGGACAAGACCACCGTGCCGGCCACCACAGCCGCCCGGGGGGTGGTCTACGGGCTGATCGCCGGGGTGCTCGGGGCGGCTATCGGCATCCTCATGGTGGTGGCCGTGGTCCGACTCCTCGACGTGTACCTGCCCTTCCAGCCCCGCGGCCGGCGGGTCTGGGTGGTCGACGCGGGGGCCTCGGCAATATTCCTGGGTCTCGGGGCGTTTCTCTGGCGCAGGAGGCGTCCTCGCGCCAACTGAAACGACCAGACAAGGGATGGGCAAGAAACCATGAGTGAAGACGGTGTTCGGGACATATTGATAATCGGGTCCGGACCGTCGGGTCTGACCGCGGCCATCTACACGGCCCGCGCCAACCTGGCGCCGCTGGTCATCGAGGGCCAGCCGTCGTCGACGAGCGACCAGCCCGGCGGCCAGTTGATGCTGACCACCGACATCGAGAACTTCCCCGGATTCATCGAGGGGCTGGCCGGGCCGGAGCTGATGGGCAACATGAGAGCCCAGGCCGCCCGCTTCGGCGCCGAGTTCCTCACCACCAAGGTCGACCGGGTCGACTTCAGCTCCTCGCCGTTGAAGGTCTGGGCGCCCGATCCCTCCACCGGGGAGCCGGTGGAGCACCGGGCCCGGGCGGTGATCGTCTCTACCGGGGCCCGCAGCTTGATGCTGGGCCTCCCCGCTGAGGAGCGCCTGCTCAGCCGGGGTGTATCCACCTGCGCCACTTGCGACGGCTTCTTCTTCAGGGGCCAGGACATCGCCGTCATCGGCGGCGGGGACTCCGCCCTCGAGGAGGCCATGTTCCTGACCAAGTTCGGCGAGACGGTCACCGTGATCCACCGCCGCAAGGAGTTGAGGGCCAGCAAGATCATGCAGGACCGGGCCTTCAAGAACCCCAAGATCAAGTTCGTGTGGGACAGCACGGTCACCGACATCATCGGCGACACCAAGGTGGAGGCCCTGCAGCTGCGCAACCTGGTGACCGGCGAGGAGTCACGCCTGGCGGTGAGCGGCGTGTTCGTCGCCATCGGCCACGTGCCCAACACCTCGCTGTTCGAGGGTTGGCTGGACATGGACGCCAACGGCTACCTGGTCACTGCCCTCGGCTCGACGGCCACCAACGTGGAGGGCGTCTTCGCCGCCGGCGACGTCCAGGACCACACCTACCGCCAGGCCATCACGGCGGCGGGCAGCGGCTGCATGGCGGCCATCGACGCCGAACGCTGGCTGGAGGCCTTGGCCAGCTGATCCAGTCGTTCCCGCTCCCCGGCGTCGTCGAGGCCGAGCTGGGGAATGGGCCGTGGGTGGGCGGTGTTCTTATGCACAGGCCCCGGGATGGTCCCACGGGTCGAAGCGAATCTAGAAAAAAGGCGATGCCAGTGGCGCAAGAGTTGACTCTCACCGATCAGACCTTCGATGAGGAGATCCAAGCGGCCAGCGAGCCGGTCCTGGTGGATTTCTGGGCGGAATGGTGCGGCCCGTGCAAGATGGTAGCCCCCATCCTCGACGAGATCGCAGACGAGCAGGCCGGCAAGTTGAAGCTCGGCAAGATCAACATCGACGACAACCTCGAGCTGGCTCGGCGGTTCGACGTGATGAGTATCCCCACCATGATCCTCTTCAAGGACGGGGAACCGCAGCTCCGCATCGTTGGAGCCAAGGGCAAGGGCCAGCTGCTCCAAGAGCTTCACCCTTACCTCTAGTCGGCGATATCCACAGGTTTAGACACAGTCTGTGGATGAGATAGACCCGAAGGACCCTTAGCTATTGCTTAAGGGTCCTTCGTATTTGTGCGGAGATTTCTCGTATTCCCCGCCGGCTCGGTGGGTCCCGGCGCCGTTGGGGTGAGGCGCTCAGTCCTCGGGAGTCGGGTCGGTCATGGCCCGGTAGATCCGCTCCAGGTCCTCGAGTGAGGCGAACTCTATGGTCACCTTGCCCCGCTTGTTGCCCACCTCCACCTTCACCCGGGTGTCGAGATGGGAGGACAGCAGATCCTCCAGCTCCAGGATGCCGGGCGGCCGCAGTTTGGATTGGCGGACTGCTCGCTCGGTGGGGGCCCCACCGAGCGAGTTGCGGTCCTTGATGGCATCCTCGACCGCCCTGACCGACATCTGCTCGGCCACGGCCCGGCGGGCCAACGACTCCTGGAAGGCCCGGTCAGGGGTGCCGAGCAGGGCTCGGGCGTGCCCGGCGCTCAACTGGCCTTCACTGACCAGCTTCTGCACCCCGGGCGGCAACTGGAACAAGCGCAGGGTGTTGGTGATCGACGCCCGGCTGCGACCCACGCGGGCCGACAGCTGCTCGTGGGTCAGACCGAAATCCTCGATCAGCTGCTGGTAGGCCCCCGCCTCCTCCAGGGGGTTGAGATCCTGGCGGTGCAGGTTCTCGATCAGGGCCTGCTCCACCCGCCCGAGGTCCGACACGCTACGCACGATGGCGGGGATGCTCTGCAGACCGGCCCGCTTGGCCGCCCGCCAGCGACGCTCACCGGCTACCAACTCATAGCGGCCATCAGCGATCTCACGGACCAGGACCGGCTGGAGGATACCGACCTCCCTTATGGAGGCCGAAAGGGAGGCCAGGGATTCCTCGTCGAAGGTGGCCCGAGGCTGGTGTTGGTTGGGCTCTATGACCGACACCGGCACGTCCAGGAGGGCCGAGGTACGGTCCCCCATCACCTCGGTGGGTATGAGGGCGCCGAGACCCTTACCTAACCCGCTGCGGCGCGCCACCGCTCACCTCCTTGGCCAGTTCCCGGTAGGCGATGGCGCCTCTCGAGGAAGAGTCGAACGTGGTGACCGGCTGACCGAACGACGGGGCTTCCGAGAGGCGGACGGTCCGAGGTACGACGTTGCGGCAGACCCGGGTCCCGAAGTGCTCCCGGACCTCCTCGGCCACCTGCTCGGCCAGCTTGGTACGGGCGTCGTACATGGTCAGGACGATGGTGCTCACCTCCAATTTGTTGTTGAGATTGGACTTCACCAGGTTGACGTTGCGCAGCAGCTGGCTCAGGCCTTCCAGGGCGTAGTACTCGCACTGGATGGGCACCAGTACCTCCCCTGCGGCGGCCAGGGCGTTGACCGTCAGAAGACCGAGGGAGGGCGGGCAGTCGATCAATAGGAAGTCGAAGTCGGCCTCCACGGTCTCGAGCGCCCGGCGCAGCCGCAGCTCGCGGCTGAACACCGGCACCAACTCGATCTCGGCGCCGGCCAGGTCGATGGTGGCCGGGACCACGAAGAGGTTCCGCAGCGTGGTGGGCTCGATGACGTCCTCGATGGGCACGTCGTGGAGGATCACGTCGTAGACCGAGGCATCGAGATTGCGGCCGTTGATCCCGAGACCGGTGGTGGCGTTGCCCTGGGGGTCGAGATCGATGACCAGCACCCGGTAGCCCAGCTCGGCCAGGGAGGCGCCCAGGTTCACGGTGGTCGTGGTCTTACCCACGCCACCCTTCTGGTTGGCCACGGCCAGGCAGCGGGGCAGCGGATGGTCGACGGCACCCGGGTGGCGCGGGCGGCCCTGTTCATCGAGACCGAAGCCGGAGCCGGAGCCGGCGTGCTCGGAGGCTCCGGCTTCGACAACACCGGATGGGGAAGTCGAGGCCGCAGTACCCGGACTCCGAAGGGTGGCTTCCAGGATGTCGTCGAGATCGGGCGGCACGGAGACTCGGGATACACCGGGTCCGGTGTCGAGGACGGCTGCTCGGGGAGCGGCCGGGTGGCTGGTGGAGGCTCTGGGATCTGCGGGGTCGGGGATCGCCGAGCCGGGGGTCGAGTCGGAAGCGCTCGCCGAGAGCGTCAACTCCATCGCAGCCATGGAATCGGCGTGTCGGGCGCCCGAGCCCGGATCAGGGCCCCGATGGGGGTCGAACTCCGATTCTCCCGGGGAGCTCATGAGCACTTCGCCGTAGGCGGGGTGATCAGATCCGACGTGACCAGAGTCCGGGCTGGTGAGCAGGGATTCATCGCCACCTCCAGTGAGGTTGATTGGTTCCGCCTGACCGTCGTCGGCTGATCCGCCTGGACCGAGCCGGAGGTCCACCGGCTCAGGCCCCCTTGTCGTCGCCGCATCGGAGGCATCGGCCTGGTCCGCTGCTTCATGAGTATCACGCGGCAGCTGGTAGGGAGATGCCGTGGGCACCGACGGGCCCGCATCCGTACGGTTGGCCGTGGGAGCGGAACCGGTCGACCCCTCTCCCCGACTCCCGCCAGCCCGCAAGCGATCGAAGATCGACCGGGCTCGATCTGGCTGAGCAGGGAGTTCGGTCACTCCCCTATCCTCACCGGTGCAGGGGTCTTATGCAAGCACTGCACCTGATGTTTCACGTGAAACAGCGGGAGGGTGAGTGGTCCCGTCGCCAACATCGCGGTCCTGTCAGGAAGCGGGGGCAGTGGCCCGGAGGGATACATTGGTGCCCGCCGTCGCTGTGTGGAGGGAGCCCTGCGTCCCGTCGCGATATTGCACTTTGAATCCGGTGATTTTGACGACGCCCGAGTTGAGCGGAACGACGCCCATGGCGACCGACCCTCCGTCGCTGGGGTTGACCAGCACGGGGTGGAAGACGCCCGGGTGGGCGCACAGGGTCAGCCTGTCCGACATGCCCTCGCTACTCTGCGGCGCACACACCAAGATGAAAGTCACTGCGGGCGCCGAGTCCCGAGCCAGGATCGGGCTTATGGCGGTCACAGTGATAGGCCGCAAGGAGGAGATGGCCGGCGACACATAGGTGACCTGGCCCACTACGGCTTGCCCGGTCAACCCGAAACCCACTCTCCGGAACGTCGATCCTGGGCTACTCGGCCACAACCACCAGACCACGGCACCGACCAGGATGGCGAGGACGACGAGGAGGGCCACTAGCTGCCGACCGCGGGGGAGTCGCCACCGTCGGCCCGGACGGCTGGGCCCGGCGTCACCACCTGTGTCGTCGGATGGTGCTCCTTCCGGCCCGGCAGCTTCCTGTACGTTCACCGCTCCTACCGTAGCCAGCCGAAACCAACCGCACCCGCCCCGCCTCGCCCCCGCCCGGCCTTCGACGTGACCGGCCAGCGTTTGACATCCGCCTCTGGTCCATAGTCGCCAGGGGTGAGCTCACCCCGGTCGGAGGCGTCCTAGGGCCTGTGCACTTAGCGTCTCAGTGACACCCGATCGCGTCGGCTGTCAGCGACCTGGAGGGCGGAAGTAGGCCTGCCCCCGCCGAATCGCGCCGCGGTGGCGTCCGGTCCGCGGTGCAAGTGGCTGGCGGGGGTAGCTTCCCCTCGAAGTCTGCATGCAGAGAAGGAACCCACGCCAGTGTCCAGTCGAGCACGACCGATTGAGTGCATCCGCGCGGCGACAGACGGCCTGATCGGCCCCTGGGACGGGGCTGGGCGAGGTGCTGGAGGAGGTGGCCCGGCTCGGGGTGCGCCTGTTGATGCAGACCGCGATCGAGGCGGAGGTCACCGAGCTTCTAGGCCGTGAGCGCCACAGCCTCGGCGAGAGAATCCGGGCTGGGAGTCGTAACGGGCACTGCCCGACCACGGTCAAGTCCACCGCCGGGACGGTCAGGATCGACCGGCCCAAGCTGCGCGATCCCGACGGGGCGTTCGCTTCCCGGCTCTTGGGTGTCGGCGTGTGCCGCACCAGCGCGCTGGAGGCGCTGGTGATCGCGGGCTTCGTCCGGAGCCTCTCGGTCCGTGATGTTGAGGCCAGCCTGGTCGACGCCCTGGGGGCGGAGGTGGCCCTGCCGAAGTCGACCGTGTCCGGCGTGTGCGAGGCGATCACCGACGAGTTCGACACCTGCAAGGCCCGTGACCTGTCGGAGGTGGCGCTGGAGTACCTGCTTTTGACGGCTCGGTGCGCCACGAGGCGCCAATATGACCGGGTGGGGTGTAAGGACCCACCTGTGGCCTGCCGCAGCAGGCGGCCGAAGCTGGGAGCAGCCTGACCGTGGAGACGCAGGGTCGGGTGGGAAGCAGCCCGGGGGCCGGATCCGTGTTGGCGTACTACCCGTCAACACGGAGGTCACGAGGAATGCCTGCGGCGTACTCGTGGGGAGGCTGCAGGTGAAGGGCCGGGCGCTGCCCCCGTCGGACGGTCAGTGGTGAACGTGGGAACCATCCCGGAGCTACCGTCCCCGCCGGCCAGCCAGGTCGGCGGCGGGCAGGCCCGTCGTCTGCTGTTGGCCTCGGGATGAGACGGAGTCCTCGTAGTAGTCCGAGCGTGGGAACGCCACGTACACGGCAAAAGGGGACAGCGAGCTCGCAGACGCGGGACTCACAACCTCGATTATGACCCGGCGGTCCTGGTTGACGCCCTTGGCACCGCGTCAAGGGGAACAGAGGAGCGCGCTCGGCGGGGGTGGACGGCCAGGGGCCTCCTATGTCTCCACCATGGTCGATGAGGATGTGTTTCTCGCAGTGCTCGAACCGATCTTCGAGGTGGACTTCCGGGACCAATTACTTCCGCTACGGGGTCCCCAAGGCGACCTTCAGCCATCTACGGTCGTCGGTCTGGCGCCGGGTGATCTGCTGGCTCCGCCACAAGGAGCGTCGGGCAACATGGAAGCAGCTCCGGCGGCGCTACCGGAACGGGTGGTGGCCGCAGATGACTTGTGGAGAGCCGGATGCGGTGAAGGTTGCACGTCCGATTCGGAGGGGCGGGCCGGGGAAATGACCGGCCGGGACGCCCGAGACGCGCCTCGGTCCGACCCCCGACCATCGCCGCGTGTACGAAGGCGCCCGGGCCGAGCCCGTGCTCGCCGCCTCGGGCATCACCACCGACGGCCACCCCGTGCTAATCGCCCTCGACGCCGGCCCCGCCAGTCCACTGACACGAATTCAGCGGAGGTGGGACGCCAACCACCGGTCGGCGGCTGCCGCGACGGTGCCCCACTTCGACGTTGCCGGACAGCTCTCGTAACGTCGCTAATAGAGCGGCGTGAAATGGAGGCGCTACTGTTCGATCCCGTGACGATCAACGACCTCAGACGTGCCCTCGATAGCGCGGCGAGAGACCACTGGCTTCTTGACCATCCCTACTATCGATCCTGGGTCGCTGGCGAACTCACGGTCGACGACCTAGCCGACTATGCCGCTCAGTACCGCCACTTCGAGGCAGTCCTTCCCGCCACACTTGCCGCAACCGCTGCTCAACTCCCACCCGGAGCAGCCCGCCGTTTGGTCGAGGAGAATCTGGCGGATGAGCAAACTCGTCCCCGACCACACCTAGAGTTGCTCGAAGGCTTCGCATCGTCAGTCGGAGCTGATACTGATCGGGGAGCGTCTCCGGCAACCGCCGAGCTCGTAGCCACCTATCGGCGGGCGGAGCACGCGGGGCCGGTGGCGGCACTCTCTGTCGTAGGTGCCTACGAAGTTCAAGCAGCTGAGATCGCGTCGACGAAGGCAGCAACCCTGCGCAGCCACTATCAACTTCCAAAGTCGGGGACCGAGTTCTGGGATGTTCATGCCCAACTGGAGGACTCCCATGCTGACTGGACGGCCGGGGCACTGGAGGAGGTGAGCGCCGCGCCAGAGGATGTCTATCGTTTCGGAGCGGCTTCAGCAGAAGCTTGGTGGATGTTTCTCGATGAGCGCGAAGCGGTCCGCGGACTAGGTACGGGCCATCTTCGCCCTATGAGCTAGTTCATCCAGCCCGCGACTGCGACTGAACGGCATCCGAGGGCCGATAAGCGCTCGTCGTCTGGTCCGGAGCTGGAATGGAGCACGGAGTGAGCGTTCTGATCGCTCCTATCGGCACCCATGGGATTCTGGGACCACCGGGTAGGCGAGATATCGGGGCGCTGCTCTCTTCACACGGTTAGCTGTGCATGGCGTCCCTCACTGAACAGTAGGACGCCGGGAGCGTGGTCCCAGGGAAGCGTTCGCCAGAAGGAGCACGAAGTCCTGGTCTTGCTCGATGATGGCGGGGTAGTCCACCCCGGCGTACACCCGGCCATGGCTGGGGTTCAACGTGGAACAGCGGCCACTGTTCCACGTGAAACAGCGGGAGCCCATATCTGACCCAGCCATCCGGGCCACGCCCGAGGAGGTTCACGCACCCACGGTCCGGGTCCAGATGCCCGTCAGGCCCGGGGTCGGGGATAGGGGGATCGGACCCGAAACGCCACCCGCTACCCGCTACCCGCCAGCCCAGCTCGACGCTCCTAAGGGCTCAGAATAGGGGCCGCTTGGCTGGAATGCCGACCCGTCGCGGGAACCGGTCGGGGCAGGGAGAGACCTGTTGGAGAACCTGGAAGCAGGACGGCTCGGTGACCCGAGGGCCGACCTCCAACCCGAGCGTCGACAGTCTCTCCGGGGGCCAGCGGTCGGCGGCGTCGAGCGGCTCGGCTACGATGAGATGTCCTCCCACCTCGAGGAAGGGCGAGGCGCATTCGGCGGTGACCGCCGGAGCTGCGAACGATCGGGAGACGACCAGGCTGAATCTCCTCCGCAGATCGGGCCGGTGCCCGGCCTCCTCGGCTCGGGCCTCGATGACCTCTACGGCGGGCGCCGGCTCAGGCCGGGACAGCCGTTCCACCGCCGCGCGCAGGAAGGAGCAGCGGGTGGCGCTCCCGTCGAGCAGGTACCACCGCAACATGGGGAGTGCCACCGCCAGGACCAGACCGGGTACCCCGCCGCCGCTGCCGAGGTCGAGGGCGGCCCGGCCGTCGGGAAGGGAGAACTGCTCTCGACATTCCGGTCCCGGGCCGAGCACCGTCAGGAGATCCAGTGAGCGGACGATGTGGGCGCTGACCGGCCCCGGGCCGAGGAAACCTCTCTCCCGGCTCTCCTCCAGAATGGCGAGAAGGGCCCCGTAGGGCCCTTCCCCGAGAATCTCTTCCGGATGTGACGGCTCAGTCACATCAGCCGGGTAGGACCACGACCCGCCGGCGGGGCTCCTCACCCTCGGAGATGGTCTGGACGCCCTCGATGGCCGAGATGGTGTCGTGCACCACCTTGCGGTCCACGGCCGACATCGGCTCGAGGGCCGTTCGGTTCCCGTTGGCCTTCACCTGCTCGGCGACCTGGGTGGCGAAGCGGGTGAGCGCCTCGGTCCGCTTCTGGCGGTAGCCGCCGACGTCGACGTAGATGTGGCCGTTGCTGCCGTGCGTCTCGTTGAACACCACCGTGCGGGTGAGGTTCTGGATGGCTACGAGAGTGGCGCCTTTGGGGCCAATGAGGATGCCCAGGTTGGGGCCAGCGAGCTGGATCTCCAGGGTGTCGTCGTCAGGTTGAGTCAGGCTCACCTGAGCCTCCAGCCCGAGCTCTGCCGTCAGCTGGGTGAGGAAGTCGACGGCGACCTCCCCCTGACGGGCCATATCTACTTCCACCTCGGGTCCTTTCCCTGATAGGTCGTCATCGTCGGAGTCGAGGCCGGTCTCGGCTCCGGTGGGCCCGACCGAAGATCGGGTCCGATTGCGATTGCGATTGCGATTGCGCGGCGCCGGGCGATCCGGGTCGCCCGAATCGACATCGGCGTCGCTGTCCAGCGATTCGCTGGTGCCCTCCGCTGCGGCTCCTTCGGTGGCCCTGGGTGCCCGCGCCGTACGGATCGTGCCTCTCGGCGCCGCCGTGGTGGCCCCGTCATCGGGTCGGGTATCGGAGGACCCCGTCTCGTCGGCGGTGACCGGGCTGGCCGCGGCTCCCCTACCCGAGCCGCGGCTGCGGCCCCCGTTGGCGTCGGCGGTCCCGGCCGTACCCCCAGCACCATTGGCGGGCGCGGTGGCCGCCGCGGCTGTCCCTTCGTTGGCGCGGCGCCGGCGGTCCCGGTTGCGTCGCTCTTCCTTGGCCCGCGGGGCGGTCGGGCGGACCCGGGCCCGTACCCGAGCCTCGCTGCGCAGGCGACCGAACAGCCCCGTCTGGGCTTCGGCCACCACCTCGAACTCGGCGTCGGCTTCGTCCACGCCGAGCTCATCGAGGGCCTTGTCCTTGGCGTCCTGGACCGATCTACCGGTCGTCTCGACCCACTCCATCTCAGCGCCCCCGCCGCTTGCGGTTGGGCCGCCCGGCCGGTGGCCGGTTGGCGGGGCTACCAGCGCCCCGTCCGTTGGCGCCGCCCTTACCGGCGGCGCTGCCGTTCATACCCTTGTCTGCGTTGCTCACGCCGTTGCTCTTTCCCCCTGAGTCGGGTGTTCCGTTAGCTCGGTTGGTCTGGTCGCGGTTGACCGACGATCCCCGGCCACCGCCGGCCTTACCGGTGCCGCCCTTCTGGCCCCCGGCGGCGCCCTTCTGGCGGGCTTCCTGCTGGGCCCGTTGCTGATCGGCGGCCTGAGCGAGCAGGTCCCGGAAGCGGCTGCGGCCGCCGGCCTGGCCACCCTTGGGGGCTGGGGCCCCCTCGCCACCACCCTGGGCCCGCCGGGGCGGGGTG
This sequence comes from Actinomycetes bacterium, assembly GCA_021838445.1. Taxonomy (GTDB): domain Bacteria; phylum Actinomycetota; class Acidimicrobiia; order Acidimicrobiales; family Palsa-688; genus JAKCDU01. Next base: position 68,566 of record JAKCDU010000011.1, read on the forward strand.
TAGCCGGGCCGCTGGCGCTCCCGTTCGTCGATCTCGTGGGTGAGCTCCTCTACCTCCACGACCTCTTGGGCGACCAGGGTCCGCACCTTCGGGTCGAAGCGGTACATGGCGTCCTGCTGCACGATGCGGCAGATGTTGGAGGTGGCGTAGTAGACGATCACGCCGGCGGGGAACTTGATGCAGAACAGGGCGAAGAGGGGAGCGAAGTACTTCATCATCCGCATCTGCGGATTGACGTTGGCGCTGGCCTGATTGCGGTTCATCATCATGGCCGACTGCAGGTACGAGGTCCCGGCCATGACCAGTAGGGCGATCCAGAACGGCGCGGCCGCCAGGATCCCGTTGTGCGGGCTGAGGGCCCCCTTGGACAGGTCCATCCCGAACGCCACGAGGTGGCCGTGGGCCGCCTGGATGGAGTGGTACATCTTGGTGTGGCTGTCGAGGTACTTCGGCATGGCCGTGACCACACCGTCCTTGGTGACGGTATGGCTCAGCCCGTCGATCACCCGGAACAGGGCGAAGAACACCGGGAGCGGGAGCAGCATGGGCAGGCAGGACCCGAAGGGACTGACGTTGTGCTCCCGGAAGAGGTCCATCTGAGCCTGGGCGAAGGCCTGCCGGTCGTCCTTGTGCAGCTGCTGGAGCTTCTTGAGCTCGGGTTGGAGCTTCTGCATGGCCAGCATCGACCGGGTGCTCTTCAAGGTGAGCGGTGAGATGATCACCATCCACAGCAAGCTCAGTCCCATGATGGCGACCCCGTAGTTGGGTATCACCGAGTAAATCCCGGCCAGGACCCACGCCAGGGGCTTGGCAATCGGGTCGAGGATGCTCCCGCTCGAATGTGACGTCTTAGCCACCGTGGTGGTGGTCGTGGCCGCTGCATGAAGAAGCGAAACGAGGTGGATCATGACGCCCTTTTCATTCCGGTACGGGGTCGTAGCCACTCGGGCCGCCGGGCCGGCACCGACCGAGGCGTCGGGCAGCCAGGCCCAGGCCTCGTCGGGTGCCGTGGAGTTCGACGGCTTCCAGGGCATACTGAGAACAGGTGGGGGTGAAGCGGCAGGGTGACACGTGACCGCTACGGAGCAACTGGTACAGCCGGATCAGCGCGGTCAAAGCCCGGGTCGCCAAACCCCGCCGGCGGTCGGAGGTCCTCCCCGGGCCGACATCGTCGGGTGACGCTCCTGGCAGGAGGGTTTCGGTGGTCTTCATGCTCTGTCAAGCTGCTTCATGATCTGATTCACCAGATCTTCCAGTTCGGAGAAAGAGAGGCCGGCGGCCGGGGGCGCCACGCCGAGAAGATAGGCGCCGGGCCGCAGGCCGGGGGCCAGTTGGCGCATGAGCATCCGCAAACGTCGTCGCAGACGGTTGCGGACGGCGGCCGACCCGACCTTTCTGCCGATCGTGAATGCCACGCGCGGCGGTTCGGCCGGGTCGCCGGGTACCCAGGATACCCAGAGCGGTCCCTGACGACCACGCCGGCCACGACGTAACGCCTCGAAAGTGTCCCTGCGGTCGATTCGCCAGATTACGCCGACAGGCGCTGGCGGCCCTTGAGACGGCGGGCCTTCACTATGGCTCGCCCGGCGCGCGTCGCCATGCGGTGACGAAAGCCGTGGCGCTTGGCTCGCCGGCGGTTGTTCGGTTGGTACGTTCTCTTCACTCATCGCCTCCTCGGTCCGGGGCCGTGCTACCGGTCGCCGGTACTCCCGGGCGAAAGCGCCCCGCGTCTGCCGACGGGGCCCTCGGGCACAACGATCGATGGTACCTGAGGGCGCCGGCCACCGCCAAGCGGCCCTCCCTCCCCCGCCCGGGGGAGGTCCCAGACCGGGTCCGGGCCCAACACCTAGGCTGGCCGGGCGATGCAGAGTGCTGCCCCGGCCCTGGCCGCGAGCGTATCGGCGGCCACGACTCTCCCCCCGCCCGGCTCCACCACCACTACCCCTGCCACCACCGTGGCGGGGGCGACGACCACGACCCTGCCCGGGACGACGACGACCACATCGAGCGGCGCAACCACCACCGTCCCTTCCACCACCACCACGGCCCACCCGACCACGTCGGTGGCCCACACCACCACCACCGTCGCCGGGTTGGCTCACCCGGCCGCCGCGGCCACCACGACCACCACCCCGGCGGTGGCGGCGCCGAGCGCCCTGGCCAACGACCGGGGGGTGATCCACCAGGCCGTCTTGAACCTCGGGGGCAGCAAGAGCGCCGCTCATACCGCCCAGATCTACCTCGACGCGCCCCTCAAGGTCCTGGTCATCCTGGTGGTGGCTTTCATCCTGGCCCGCCTGGTCAGCCGCCTGTCGCACCGCCTGGTCAACGGCCTGCGCCTGGTCTCACCCCTAGTGCAGGCCACGCCGAGGGGCGCGGCCCGGGTGCAGACGCTGGCCGGGGCGTTCACCTCGGTCTTCCGGGCCCTGATCTGGATCGTGGCCTTCCTCGAGGTCCTCAACGAGTTCAGCATCAACCTGGTGCCCTTCGTGGCCACCGCCACGGTCATCGGGGCGGCGGTCGGTTTTGGCGCCCAGACCCTGGTCAAGGACTTCCTGTCGGGAGTCCTGCTCCTGGCCGAGGACCAGTACGGGGTGGGGGACCACATCGCGGTGGGAACCGGAGTCAACCTCATCTCCGGCACCGTCGAGAGCGTGAACCTGCGGGTGACCCGCCTGCGGGGTCTCGACGGGGGGGTGCTCTACCTACCCAACGGTGACATCCGCACCCTGAGCAACGACACCGAGACCGACAGCCAGGCGGTGGTCGACATCCTCGTCCCGTTCGGCACCGACCTGCTGGCCGCCGGGATTTCGGCCCAGGAAACGGCCCGGCGGATGGCGGAGGAGTCCGACTGGGAGCACGAGTTCACTGGGCCGCCCTACTTCGCCGGGGTCCCCGATGCCTCGGGGGCCAACGGAATCACCATAAGAATGGTGGCTCTCACCCGTCCCGGTCAGCACATGCGGGTGGGGCGCGAGATGCGCCTCCGGATCGCCGACGAGCTACGCCGGTCCCACATCGCCTGGGCCCCCGCCGGCGCCCCACCGGCGCCCGCCCTCGGCGCCGAGCAGGTGAGCCGGGCCCGGGCTGAGCAGCGCCAGGCCGAACGCGAGACGGTGGCGCGCATCCGCCGGGCCAGCACCGCCGGTAGCCGCCCCACCGCCCGGGCCGCGGCCCGCCGGGCGGTAGCCCGGAGAATCGCCGCTCGGCGCGCCGACGAACCGTCCGCACCGCCGCCTCCGCGCCGGTCCGACGCCGGTGACTCCGGGCCGGCCCCAGCTGAGCCGCCAGCCGGGGGGCTGGAAACGGGGGGACCGGGAACTGTTGGTCCGGGAACCGAGGGTCAGGGAACCGAAGCGGCGGAGGGGTCCGGCCCCGCCGACCCCGGTAGCTAATCCCGATTCGCCCGGTCGACTTTCGGCCCTTCTGCCGGTAGCCTGAGAGTCGAAACGAATTAGCGACTAGGAGGAACTGACTGTGGCGCTCCAGCTGGGTGACGTAGCTCCCGATTTCACTGCCGAGACGACCGAAGGCACCATCGACTTCCACGAGTACCTGGGCGACGGGTGGGGTGTGCTCTTCTCCCATCCCAAGGACTTCACGCCGGTCTGCACCACCGAGCTCGGGACCGTGGCCAAGTTGAAGGCCGAGTTCGACAAGCGCAACACCAAGGTGTTGGCCGTCAGCGTGGACTCGGTCGAGTCCCACAACGACTGGGTGTCCGACATCAACGAGACCCAGGGCACCACGGTCAACTACCCCATCATCGGCGACCCCGACCACAAGGTTGCCGACCTGTACGGGATGATCCATCCCAACGCCAGTGACACCCTCACGGTGCGGTCGGTGTTCATCGTCGGCCCCGACAAGAAGATCAAGCTGACCATCACCTACCCGGCCAGCACGGGGCGCAACTTCCAGGAGATCCTGCGGGTCCTCGACTCGCTGCAGCTCAGCTCGCAGTACTCGGTGGCCACCCCCGCCGACTGGAAGGACGGTGAGGACGTCATCATCGCCAACAGCGTGGACGACGAGGCCGCCAAGGAGAAGTTCCCCAAGGGCTGGAATACCGTCCGCCCCTACCTCCGGCTCACCCCGCAGCCCAACAAGTAGCCTCCGGGGGAGAATCGGGGCGAAGCCCCCTGCCCCACCGTCTGTCGAGGGCGGTCCCGCCGGGTGGCGGGCCGCCCTCCCCATCTGTCTGGACCCATCATCAGGAGGTAGGGCCATGCCCAACGCCGTCATAGTCGATGCCGTGAGGACCGCCGGTGGCAAGCGCCACGGCCGCCTGTCGGGCTGGCACTCGGTCGACCTGGCTGCCGAGATGCTCAAAGCGCTGGTGGAGCGCAGCGACCTCGACCCGGGCCTGGTGGAGGACGTGATCATGGGTTGCGTCAGCCAGGTGGGGGCCCAGGCCATCAACGTGGCCCGCAACGCGGTCCTCGCCGCCGGTTTCCCCGAGTCGGTACCTGGAACCTCGGTGGACCGTCAGTGCGGCTCGTCGCAGCAGGCCATGCACTTCGCTGCTCAGGGCGTCATTGCCGGCCAGTACGACGTGGTGATCGCCGCCGGAGTGGAAGTGATGAGCCTGGTCCCGATGGGATCGAGCGCAGCGGGTGGGGTGGCCGGGCTGCCCTTCGGTCCGGCGGTCGGTCTGCGCTACGCCGACGTGGGAGGGCTCGTGCCCCAGGGCATCAGCGCCGAGATGATCGCCGAGCGCTGGGACCTCTCGAGGGAGCAGCTCGACGAGTTCAGCGCGCGTAGCCATCACAACGCCGCCCGGGCCACCGCCGAGGGCCGCTTCGAGCGGGAGATCGTGCCGGTGGTCTCCAAGCACAAGGACAAGGAATCGGGCAAGGTCACCGTCTCCGACGACCTGGTCACCGCCGACGAGGGCATCCGCCCCGACTCCACCGTGGAGTCGCTGGCCAAGCTGAAGCCGTCGTTCAAGCCTGACGGGGGCCGCATCACTGCCGGCAACAGCTCCCAGATCACCGACGGCGCGTCGGCGGTGCTGATCATGAGTGAGGAGAAGGCGGCCGCCCTCGGGGTCACCCCCCGGGCCCGGTTCCACGCTTTCGCCCTCGCCGCCGAGGATCCCCAGATCATGCTGACGGCGCCCATCCCGGCGACCACCAAGATCCTCGAGCGGGCCAAGCTCTCCCTCGACGACATCGACCTGGTGGAGATCAACGAGGCCTTCGCCCCCGTCGTGCTGGCCTGGGCCAAGGAGCACCACGCCGACATGGACCGGGTGAACGTCAACGGGGGAGCCATCGCCCTCGGTCATCCCCTGGGGGCCTCCGGCACCAAGCTGATGGCCACCCTGCTGAACGAGCTCGAGCGGACCGGCGGCCGTTACGGGCTGCAGACGATGTGCGAGGGTGGCGGCATGGCCAATGCCACCATCATCGAGCGTCTCGGCTAATCAGCGTGGCGGGGGGCGACGCCGGTCGGCCCCGGCGTCCCGCCCTCGGGGAAGACCCTGGGCCCCGCCCTCGGGGAAGACCGGTGGGCTGTCGATCGTCGCGCCGCCGTGCGCTAAGACTTCGCGGTCGAACGGCGGCAAAGTTTTGCCCAGTCTGTGGACAAATCTGTGCGGTGTCACATCGATGTAACTCTGCGTTCACCTTCGGGTACGCTGGAATTAAGCGCGGCGGGTGATTCAGCGCCCGCCCGGATGCTTCAGTGCCAGCGGGTGGAGGTGATGAAACCGGCCACGATCAGCCCGAGGCCGATGAACAGGTAGGCGTTATTGGCTGAGCCGCCGATCAGGCTGAGGTAGTTCAGCATGATGATCAGCACCCCGGCGCCGAAGAAGGCGACCATCAGGGCCGGAACCCACCACGGGCTGACCCGGAACTCGCGGGGGATAGGGGCGGTGTAGCGGCCCGACTCGGTAGCGGTCGAGGCCGGGGACGCAGCGGCGACCCGGCGCTTGGTGGGCCCACCCTTGGGCGTAACCCGCCCGGGTCTGGCGTCCTTGGTCTTGCGCGGCATGGCCAATAGAATACGACCGTTACGCTGGTGGCGGTGCCCAGCGTGTTGGTTATCGACAACTACGACTCGTTCGTCTACAACCTGGTCCAGTATCTGGGCGAGCTCGGCGCCGAGCCGGTGGTGAGGCGTAACGACGCCATCACCGTGGAGGAGGCGCTCGCCGGCCGGCCCGACGGGGTGCTGATCTCACCGGGTCCGGGCCGCCCCGAGGACTCCGGGGTGAGCCTGGCCCTGATGGCCGCGGCGGCGACGGCGGGGATCCCGGTGCTGGGAGTGTGCCTCGGGCACCAGTGCATCGGCAGTCTCTACGGGGGCCGGGTGGTGCGCCACGCGGTCATGCACGGCAAGACCTCCGAGGTCAGCCACGACGGCCGGGGGGTCTTCACCGGCCTGCCCGACCCCCTGGTGGCCACCCGCTACCACTCGCTGGTGGTCGATCCCGACTCGCTGCCCGAGGTGCTGGAGGCCACGGCGTGGACCGAGGACGGGGTCCTCATGGGCCTGCGCCACCGGGGGCTGGCGGTGGAGGGGGTCCAGTTCCACCCCGAGTCCATCCTCACCGACGCCGGCCACCGCCTGATGGCCAACTGGCTATCGGTCTGCGGGGCCTCCACCCCGGCCTGACCGGACCTTCGACGGGCGGCGCCCCAGGTCAGGGCGCGGCGGTCGTGGACGTCGTGGAGGAGCCGGACCCGGTGGTGGTCGGGCTGATGGTGGTCGACGGGGCGGTGTACTGGCCCACCTGGTACTGGACCGTCGAGTTCTCCGGGACGCTGGTCGAAGCGGCCGGGTTCTGCGACTGGACCAGGCCGTTCTGGTTGGGGTCGCTGACCGGTACCGTCCCGGCGTTCTGGCCCTTCAGATTGTTGGCGGCCAGGGCGGCGTTGGCCTGGGCCGGGGTGTCACCCACCAGGTTGGGCACGCTGGAGGTGGGCGGCCCACTCGACACGTAGATGGTCACCGTCGTACCCGTCGGTACCGTCGCCCCTGCCGGCGGGTTGGTACCGGTCACCTGACCCTGCTTGACCGTCGTCGACGCCTGCTGGGCTGTCTGGCCGACGGTCAGCCCGGCGCTCTGGAGGGTGGCGCCGGCGGTGGCCGGGTCGTCGTTCACCACCGAGGGGACCACCACGGGCTGCTTCCCGTTGGAGACGACCACCTTGACGAGGGATCCCTGCGGGGCCTGGGCGCCCCCCGCCGGGTCGGTGCTGATCACCTGACCCTGGTTGACGGTGGCCGAATAGGCCTTGGTGTCGGAGGGACGGAAGCCGGCCTGGGTGAGGGTGCGGTCAGCGGCGGCCTGGTCCTGCAAGGTCACGTCGGGCACCGGCACCTGCACCGGGCCGCTGCTGACCGTGAGGGTGAGCGGCGCGTCGGCCTTGATCCGGGTGCCCCCCGCGGGATTGGAGGATATGACGTGGTCGGGGGCCACCGTGGCGCTGGCCTGCTGGACGTTCTTGACGTTGCTGAACCCGAGGCCGGAGAGCTCGTTCTGAGCCGCCGACAGGGTCTTGTCGGGCAGGTCGCCCGGCACTGTCAGGGTCTTGGTGGTGCTGCCGAACCAGCCGGCCTGGCGGCCCCCGATGTAGCCCCCGATGAGCAGGAGGACCACGAGCAGAGCCAGGAAGGTGTAGAGGGCGGTGCGATTGCGGTCGGGGGGTATCCGGCCGGCGGCGACCATGGGCTGGATGCTGGTGGGTCGGGGCGTGGCCGATTGGACCAGGGTGCGGTCGGCGGCGACGGTGCCCATCACCGAGGTGGCGCCGAGGGCGGCCAGGGCCACCACCGGATGGCCGTCGAGGAAGCGGGTCAGGTCGGCGCGCATGTCCTCGGCGCTCTGGTAGCGGTCGACCGGCTCCTTGGCCATGGCCTTCAAGATGATGGCCTCGAGCGCGGCGGGAACGCCGGGGGCGACGGTGCTCGGCCGCGGCGGCGGCTCCTTGACGTGCTTGTAGGCGATCGAAACCGGGTTGTCCCCGGTGAAGGGCGGCCGGCCGGTGACCATCTCGTAGAGCACCACGCCGAGCGAGTAGACGTCGCTGCGGGGGTCGACGGGATAGCCCTGGGCCTGCTCGGGGGAGAAGTAGGTGGCGGTGCCCATCACCGAGCCGGTCTGGGTCAGGTCCTCGGAGGTGCCGATGGCGCGGGCGATACCGAAGTCGGCCACCTTCACCTGGGCCCGGTCGTCGATGAGGACGTTGCCCGGCTTGACGTCGCGGTGGATCACCCCGCTGCGGTGGGCGAAGTCGAGCGCGGCGGCCACCGACGCAGCGATGGCGGCGGCCTGCTCGGGGTCGAGGGCCCCCTGCTTGAGCATGGAGGAGAGGGTCGGCCCGTTGACGTACTCCATCACGATGTAATACGTACTGTCGCCCTGGCCCCAGTCGTAGATGGAGACGATGTTGGGATGACTGAGGTTGGCGGCGGCCTTGGCCTCCCGGCGGAAGCGCTCGACGAACGACCGGTCCACCGACAGTTCGGGGAAGAGCACCTTGAGGGCGACGGGACGGTCGAGCATCTGGTCGCGGGCCAGGTACACCTGGGCCATACCGCCCCGGGCGATATGGCGGACCATCTCGTAGCGGTCACTGAAGACCGGGCGCTCGTCAGCCATTCGATTTCAATGTAGAGGGATTAGTGGACAGGTAGGTTTCGATCATGGCCTTGGCTATCGGTGCGGCCAGGGTTCCGCCCTGGATTTCGGTGCCGATGCCCTGATTGGGCAGCACCACTGACACTGCTATCTGGGGGTCCTGGGCTGGGGCGAAAGCGACGAACCAGTCGTCGGTGCCGCCTGTGCCGGTCTGGGCGGTGCCGGTCTTGCCGGCCACCGTGATCCCCGGGATGGCGGCCGCCCCGCCGGTGCCGTTGGGGGAGTTGACCACAGACACCATGAGGGTGGTGACCGCGGCGGCCGTGGCCGGGGAGGTGGCGGTGAGCCAGGTGCTCGGTTTGAAGGTCTCGACCGTCTGGTTCTGCGAGTTGGTGACGTGGTCGAGCACGTGGGGGGCCATGATGACCCCGCCGTTGGCGATGCCGGCGGTCATCAGGGCCATCTCCAGCGGGGTCGCCTGCACGTCCTCCTGGCCGATGGCCGAGTAGGCCAGGGTGGGCAGGGACTGAGCGAAGCTGGCGGCCGGTGGGAAGTAGGACTGGGCGGCGAAGGGCAGGTCGAGGGGCGGCGTCTGGTCGAAGCCGAACCCGTGGGCCTCGCTGTAGAGGCTCTGGGCCCCGAGGCTGAGGCCGATCTGACCGAAGCCGGTGTCACAGGAGACAGTGAACAGCTGCAGGAGGTTGCCACCGCAGACCTCCCCGGCGAAGTTGTGCAGCTGCAGGTTGGTCTGGGGGAGGGGCAGCGCGGCCAGGTTGGGCTGTACCTGGTTGGCCAAGGCCGGTTGGTGGTCGTAGACCGCGGACGAGGTGATCACCTTGAACGACGAGCCGGGGAACCAGCGCTGGCGGTAGGCGGGTGGGTCGAGGGCCGAGCCGGGGATGGCGCTGATGGCCTTGTAATTGGACTCGACGATGGACTGGTTGTGGCCGGTGAGCTGGTTGGGGTCGAAGCTCGGGTTGGAGTACAGGGCCAGGATGGCACCGGTCTTGGGGACGATGGCCACCACGGAGCCCTGCCGGCCGGCCAGGCCGTTGCGCGCCACCGTCTGCAGTTTGTCCAGGACGGTCAGGGTGATGGACTGGCTGGCGTTGGTGTTGGTCAGGAAGCTCTTGATGCCCTTGATGCTGGTGGGCAGCTTGAAGGGGCTCTTCTTGCCGGTCAGCACCTTGTCGTAGGTGCGCTCGGCCCCTTCGGAGCCGTAGGTGAACGAGAAGAAGCCGGTGACCTCCTCGAAGAGGGCCCCGGTCGGGTACTGGCGCAGGTACTTGAACTGGTCGTTGGTGGGCACCGACGTGGCCAGCGTGACCCCGTCGGCCGAGATGATGTCGCCCCGCTGGGCGGTGTACTCCTTGACGACGGCCTCGCCGTTGAGCGGGTTGGAGTTGAGGGCCCCGGCGTGGATGATCTGCAGGTAGTTGAGGTTCACGAACAGCGCCACGAACAGCAGCATGATCCCGACGCCGAGCCGGCGGATCTGACGGTTCACACCGTCACCAGCTCGGGGGCCATCGGGGGGACGGGGGTCTCCACGTCATGGGAGATACGCACCAACAGGGCCAGCAGCAGGTAGTTGGCGATTAGCGACGACCCGCCGTAGGACACGAACGGCAGGGTGATCCCGGTCAGGGGGATCAACCGGGTGACGCCCCCGATAATGACGAAGGTCTGGACCCCGATGACCAGGGCCAGACCGGTGGCGAGCAGCTTCTCGAAGGGGTTATCGCAGCGCACCGCCACCCGCAGCCCGGTGCCCACGAGGAGCAGGTAGGCGATCAGCAGGGCGGTGGCCCCGACTAGGCCGATCTCGCCGGCGATCACCGCGAAGATCAAGTCGGTGGACGCCTCGGGGATGTGGCTGGCGCTGCTCTGGCCAGGCCCGACACCCCACAGGCCGCCGCCGCTGATGGAGAAGATGCCCTGGATGATCTGGTAGCCGGTGGTCTGGGCGTGGGCCCACGGGTCCAGCCACGACTGCACCCGGCTCTGGGCGTGGCCGATCACCTTCAGGGCCAGCACCGCCCCGACGACGAACAGGCCGCCGCCGAGAGCCAGGTAGTAGGCCCGACCGGTGGCGACCCACAGCAAGCCGATGAACAGGGCGAAGAACAGGAACGACGAGCCCAGATCGTTCTCGGCGAGGAAGATCACCAGCGACAGGGCCCACGCCCCGACGATGGGAGCCAGGTAGCGGGGGTCGAGGATCAAGAAGCGGCCGACCCGGCGGGTGCCACGCGACAGCAGATCGGCCCGCTCCACCAGGATCGAGGCGAAGAAGATGGCGAGAGCCAGCTTGGCCAGCTCCCCCGGCTGGAAGTTGAACGTCCCGACGTGGATCCAAAGGCGCGCCCCGTTGATGTTCTCCCCTATACCCGGAACAAGGGGGAGCAATAGCAGGCCGATGCCGAGGAAGGCGAAGGTGTAGCGGAACCGCTCGAGGTAGCGGCCCTTCTTCACCAGTACGAGGGTGGCGATGAACACGGCCACCCCGAGGAAGGTCCAGAAGGCCTGCAGCCGGGCCTCGTGGGGGGAGAGGCGGGCGATGAACACGTAGCCGATCCCGTTGAGCAGGCCGGCGACGGGCAGCAGGATGGGGTCGGCGTCGGCGGCGAGGAACCGCATGGCCACGTGGGCGATGAGCAGCAGGGCGAAGAGGGCGCCGAGGAACGGTCCTATGTTGGCCGGAAGGTTGCCGGCCTTGCCGAAACCGGCCAGGGCATATAGCCCCCCGGTGAGGATCACCACGAGCACGATCAGCCCTAGCTCGGTGCGTCGGCGGGCCGGTTTGGGCGGGGCCGTGGTCAGCAAGGGTGGGCTGGTCATGGCTGCGCCGCGGTGGTTACCGGCGCAGCCGTGGCGGGGGTGGTCGCAGCGACGGTGGTGGTCGGCGAGACCGTCGTCGACGAGGTGGGGGTGGTGGTCGGCGGCGCGGCATTCTGCTGCGACTCCTGGTAGGCGTTGTGCAGGCTTTGCACGTAGTTCTCGGCGTCGGTCAGGCTGGCTTCCTCCTTGCCGGCTCGCAGCACCGGGACTGCCGAGTCCAACACGTCGGAGGTGCTGTAGGCAGTGGTGCGCCTGAGGGTCGGGTTGATGCCGAGCACCCCGCCGGGGCGTCCCTGGTAGATCACGATCTGCGACCCCTTCAAGCCCACGAAGTACGACGAGCGGGCGTACCACACCACCCCGGCGGCCGCGCCGATGACGATGATCAGGAACAGCAGGACGAATCCGACCACCCGACCGGTTAGCACCGACCGCGTCGGGCGGTTCGGCAACCGCCATGTGGCCGGCGCCGGCTCGGCTGGCTGGTCGGGTGGCTGGTCGGAGGGAGCCTCGCCGCCGGTTGTGTCGGCGTCGCGGACCGCTTCGAGGAGGGCCGGCGCGGGGCCACCGGGGGCGGCCGGCGCGGTGGTGGCGTCACCCGCGACGGTGAGCTCGTTGGCCGCGAGGGTGGCGTCATCGGCCTGGTCGACGATGTCGACCACCACCACCGTGATGTTGTCCCCGCCGCCGCGTCGGTTGGCTTCATCGACCAGCTCGCGGGCCGCCTCGGCCGGGTCGGAGAAGCGTTCCAGCAGCGAGGTGATGAGCCCGTCGTGGACCTCCCTGGGCAGGCCGTCACTGCAGAGCAGGTATCGGTCGCCCGGCACCGGCTCCTCGACGAAGAGGTCGATGGCCACCTCGGGTTCCACCCCGAGGGCGCGGGTCATGATGTTGCGCCGGGGGTGGACCTCGGCCTCGGCGGGGGTGATGCGGCCCTCGGCCACCATCTCGGCCACCAGGTTGTGGTCGAAGGTGATCTGGCGCAGCTCGTGGTCGTGCAGGACATACAGGCGGGAGTCGCCGATGTTGATGATGGCCAGCTCGGGACCGTCGACGAGGGCGATGGCGACCAGCGTGGTCCCCATGCCCCGCATCTCGGGATTGGCCGCCGCCTCGTCCCACACCGCCCGGTTGGCGGCTTGGGCGGCGTGGATGAGCAGATCGGCGGAGGGCTCGCCAGAGCGGTGGAAACCGTTGCTCAGGGCCTCGATGGCCAGGGCGGACGCCACCTCGCCGGCCGCCGCCCCGCCCATCCCGTCGGCCACCGCGTAGAGAGGGTCGGCGGCGAGGTGGGAGTCCTGGTTGTTGGTTCGGACCTGGCCCACATGGGTGGCGGCGCCGGCTCGTAGGGCTACCACCGGGTCACCTGCGGACTTCCAGGGTGGTGCGGCCGAACTGGATGCGGTCGCCCTTGCGCACCGAGACCGGGGCCGAGACCTTCTTGCCGTTGAGGAAGGTGCCGTTGGTGGAACCCAGGTCCTCGACGAAGATGTCACCGTCGCGGCGGAACAGCCGGGCGTGCAGCTGCGAAACGAAGGTGTCGGCGGGGAGGAAGATGGCGCATCCACCGGCACGGCCCACCGTCATCTCGTGACCCACCGGGAACTCGTGGCCTTTCATCGCCTCAGGTGATACTACCACCAGGCGTTCGGGGCCGGCGGAGCTGTCCATGATCGGGACACCGCCGCCGGCCGGCTCGGAGACGGGGAGCGGAATCGGCGACAGGAACTGAGCGGGCGGGGGCTCGCGGGTCTCCACCCATACCGCTCGCAGGACCCGCAGGAAGAACAGGTAGAGCAGAGCCAGGAAGACGTACTTGAGCAGCGCCAGTACCGGGTCGGACACGGTCCTTTGGGCTAGCCCCGCTCGAATCCGATGGTCGTGGCCCCCACGGTGACGGTGTCGCCGGGGACCAGGATTCGTGCTCCGCTGAGTGGCAGCCCATTGACCCGGGTGCCGTTGGTGCTGCCCCGGTCGACGATCTCGTATTCGGGTGTCACCCCTCCGGCGGCCGGTCGGATTTCAGCGTGGACCCGGCTCACGTTGGGGTCGGCCAGTACCACCCCGCAGTCGGGCAAGCGCCCAATGGTCACCGGGGAGCTACCCAGGGTCAGCACCTGGCCGCTCGGCAGCAGCAGCCGGGCCCGCGGCGTGTCGCGGACGGGGATGGCCCCGCCCGGGGGCGGGCCTCCTGAGGGCACCGGAGCCGGCGGGGGGGTGGCGGCTGCCGGCGCCCGGGTCATCTCCCCCGACACCAGCACGACACCTGGGGACATCTCCTCGTCGGTTTCCATGGTCACCGTAACCGGCCCGACGAAGGAGTAGCGCTCGATCTCGGCGTGATCGCGCGCCACGGTGACCAGCTCGTCGATCAGCTCGTCCTCGATCGAGGCGAACCTCGACCGGTCGGCGGGGGAGAGCACGACCACGAACTCGTTGGGGGTCAGAGTGCCCTTGGGCGCTACGGTTCGGCGCAGATCCATCTCCCGGGTCAGCCGCCGGCCGATTTCCACCGGCTGCAGCCCACCACGAAAAGCCCGCGCGAAGACACCCTCGACCATACGCTCCAGGCGCCGCTCGAACTGTTGTAGTCCCATGACCAGCCAGATCGTACCCTTTGGCGCGCCGCCTCAGACGGTCATGAGGTATGATCCTCGCTCCACTCGGGCGAGTGGCGGAATTGGCAGACGCGCAGGATTCAGGTTCCTGTGTCCGAAAGGATGTGGGGGTTCAAGTCCCCCCTCGCCCACGGTAAAACCCCTGGTGGGAGGGGGTGTGGCGGAGCCCTCCGACCCCATTTGCAAGCGGTTTGCAACCGGAGCGCTCTGCGACCGCCTCAGCGGCGGTGTGGGCAGAGGGTTGTTCAGGGCAAAAAGAGACCGCAGACGGTTGCCAAGACCTGGGCCAGAGGGCCATACTGATCGCTGTCAGGTGCAGTAGCGCCTGGAAGTGACGCCTCGGACCCCCGCCGGACGACAGGACCCGGGGCGCCTGCGCGTCAGGGGTTCGGCTGGATCTGGCGGAGGACCAGCAGGCTGGTGCGGAGCTGCGCGAAGTAGCTCGAGTCGTCGCCCGCTACGTGCAGTGACACGACACCAGCGATCACGTCAGCCACCCACAGCAGAGGCTCGTCGTGCTTGGCGACGTGCGAGTACCGCATGGCCGGACCTATCCCGGACCGCTTGGTGGCAGCCATCGTCGCCCGGTCCTTCTTGTCGAGGCTCGCCTTGCGAGCCTCGATCACCATGTGGTCGACGCCCTCCTTTGCCAGATCGTCGGTCATGCCAACAAGGAGCCGGGCTCGTGCTCGTTCCTGAGCTTTGGGGGCGACGGGGTGACAGCTGTGCGCGAATGCGTGTACGTCGAGCTCAGCCAGGCGGCCCACGATCTCCCGCCGTCGGGCAGCTTCTCGTCGTGCCAGTGCACCACCCGGCTTCGGGGGGCCCGGAGTTCGCGCATCGCCTCGCGAACCTGCACCTGGTCGTCGATCGTCACGGCAGCCGCGATGACGTAGCAGTAGCCGCTGCGCGTGAGCCGGGACGACTCGTCGAGGAACGCTTCCACGCAGAGGGTCAGGCCGGCGGCAGAGAGAAGCCACCGGCGCACCCACTGCAGTGGCTGAACGGAGAAGCCGACTTCCTGCGCGGCCTGATGCTCATGCCCGTGTGGGACATGGAGCGCCTACGACATGAGATCGAATCCATCTGCGACGATTGCATCGGGCCGAGCTGGCCCATCGTGGCGTCAAGGCTCAGTAGGTACATGCGTTGGGAGTACGACTACAAGCTCGATCAAATGCAGGACCGGTATGGCGCCAGGCCCCTGCCGCCGTGGAGGCTCGAGTAGCTGCCGAATCACGTAGCACTGGCAGGCAGTGGCCCCCCTACCCACCTGCGCTGTTCTACGCTCGCATAGAAGCTACGTGGCGTGACGACTGAGGGCCGCCTGAAAGTCGTCTAGGACCCTGTCTACGAGAGGTTCAGGTGGCTGCACATAGATGCCGCTAGTGGACAAGGCCATCTCCCGTGGCCATTTCGAAATCCCCTTGCCACCAGCAAGCCGGTCCACGGCATCGGGGTCGTTCACTCCGGCGTTGATGACAGCGGCGAGGACCTGGCGAATCGCTCTGTCCGTCTTGTGGTCGCCCGGCAGATCGGCACTTGCCCTCACGGCTTTCGAGACTTCATCCATGTCCCGCCGTACTCCATAGGCGAGCGCCAGTCGGCTGAGCGGGTCGCGGTCCTCTGCTCTCGGATAGGGCGGCTTACCGAAGGTGATTGAGGTGCGGCCCCACTGAACGCGCATCGAGCTGGAAGACTACGCTCCCAGTCGCCCAGATGAAACTATCTGGAATCGTCTGGCGGCAGTCCGCGTCGCCTATGGCAGGGTGCAGATCGACGGCAGTGCTCGGGTGTGATGCCACACGGCGTGGCCGCCGGGGTGGGTTCGGGATGGCGAAAAGCGGCGAACCCACCCCTGGTCGGGGGCTATCTGGCGGCTCCGGCGACGAACGCCGCGACGATGTAGGTGGCGTGACGGTCGAGGGAGACCCTGGCGCGGTCGTAGCGCATCGTGGTCCTGGGATCGGCGTGGCTGGCCGCCTCCTGCACATCCCGCAGCGGCACCCCGGCATCCAGGGCGGCAGTGATGAAGGCGTGCCGCAAGGTATGCGGCCCCACAACCTTGGTGATGCCGGCCCGGCCGGCGACCCGCCGGACGATACGGGCCGCGGCGTGACGGTCGAGGCGGCGGCGGCCGTCGCGGCCGACGAAGACGGGGCCCTCGCATCGCTCGCCGACGGCCAGGTCGATCACTGGGCCAGGGCGCCGGCTGCTCTTTTAGCGGCGAGGACGACCGGATGGGCAGGGCGTTCCCTCTCCAACCATTCCGCTGGAGTGGTCCCGTCCAGCTCTGGCTGGGTGGTGCGGGCCCAGGCGGCGATCTGGACGGCGGTCACCTCCGGGTAGACCCGCCGGAACGCTCCGACGACCTCGGCGACCTCGGCGCGCATCTCGAAGCGGCCGGGCTGCATCCGGAACTGCCAGACCGGGAACCGGCGGGTCTTGCCGGCGGGCAGGGCGACGAGCCGGCCGGCGACGACCGCCTTAGCCACCGCCTGGCGGGACACGCCTAGCTCCTGGCATACCTGGCCGGTTTCGAGGGCCGGCCCAAGCCGTTCCTCCCACACGAACGACGCCAAGGCGGCGTGCACCGCCTGACGGGCCCGTTCGGCCAACTGGTCGGGGTCGATCCGGTCCAAGAGCCCGGTGCCCTGCAAGTCCTCGACGGCCTCGTACAGCCCGACTTTGAGACCCTCCTCGAGAGCGGAGTAGGAGTCGGCCATGCACCCACTATACCCCCACCGTCAACCACCGTCAACCACCGTCAACCAGAAGGGGATCGGACCAGGAGTCGGTGCCGTCGTCCGGTAACAACCTTGACGTCTCGCCGCAGCGTTCTGTGCGCCCGCCTACGAGCCGCCTCGGCCGGGCTGCGAGCGCTCCGATCGCCGAATATTTCGCGGCTCGCGGCGACTTCGTCCGCGCCGGTCCGTCACAGATCAGAACTTCTTGCGCCGCCTTCCACCAGGCCTACCAGCACATCTTCATCAGCTCCGAGGGCATGAGCCGCCTCGTAGGCAGCCGCGTCGTCCCTCCCACTAAGCGAATCGAGGAGAGCATTGGCGGCTCTCGCCCGACGGAACGCTTCGGTGTAGGACTCGGTTGTCGCCTCTCCGCGGTCGTGGAGGTCTTGGAGGTCCCACGCGGCCTCGTCCAGGGTGCGAACGAGGGTCGCCACTTCCTCGATGGTCGTCCCTGGCGTCACTCCCGTGGCCTTGAGCGCAGTATCGACAAGGTGACGGACGGCCTCGGACGGGTCTGACCGACCGGCCAGAGCGTCAGCCAACCGGGGAAACTGCCGAGTCAACTGCGAATGAACCATGAGTCCAGATTGGCCCATCGCCGTGGTCGGGGGCGCTCATAGGGCCGATTTTGCTTGGCCGTCACCGCCGCCGCCCAAAGCCTGCCCCTCGATCTGAGCGCACGTTCTGGAACCATCTGGTGTCGTGATATCATGATGGCATGACGAGAAAGACGACGACTGTTCGACTCCCCGAGGAGCTCGCCGACCAGGTCGAAGTTGTCGCCCGCGGTCGGGGCGTCAGCGTCAACGCGGTAGTAGTCGACGCTCTCGTCGCCGAGGTCGAAAAAGTCAGAGCCGACAAGATGTTCATGGATCACCTGCGTCGGATCACCGAGCGAGACAAGGAAATCCTGGATCGTCTGGCCGAGTGAGGTATCTCACCCTGGCCGAGGCGCTCGTCATCGCCGAAGCCGTCACCGGGATCGACCACGCCGTGCTGGCCAAAGCGGCCGGCGTCGGGCTGCTCGACTCCGCTCTGCATGCTCCCCAAGCCGGCTTCGGCGGCTACGAGCTGTACGCGGAGTTCACGGACAAGGCCGCGGTGCTCGCCGTGCGGATCGCTCGTAACCACCCTCTGCCTGACGGCAACAAGCGACTGGCCTGGGGCTGCCTCACCATGTTCTGCCTCCTCAACGATCGCGACCTTGAAGTCGACACCGATGACGCCGTCAATCAGATGCTCGGAGTCGCCGCCGGCGCGATCGACGAAGTCGCCATGGCCGAGTGGCTGTCAACTCGTGTGAGCGAGAACCGGTAACTCGAAGCGATTCTGTCGCGACCCGACCTTTCGACGACGACCGAGACCGGCGATCCCGGATCGCCGATTACTTCCCAATCCCGGTCCGGCCGTGAAGCGCACAGGACCGCTCGGTATGGATCGTTCTGTACCGGGGACCTCAGCTCCCGGGGGAGGTCGGCTGGGTGTCCTTGACGCAGGTCCCGTGGTGAACGTGATAGCCGGGGAGGCAGTCGATCTTCGCACTCTGCTGGTGGGTTACCAGAAGCACGGCGACAACGATGACGACGGCGAGCGAGGGTCAGACCGGATACCCACAGAGCCGGATTCTCCCGCCATCTGAGGTCCAGTCGCGGATCGCCTCGCTTCATCTGCACGACTGTAAGACGCCTGTGCCCGGCAGGGGGTTCCGCGCCGGATCGCCGGACTCCGAGCGGCCTTCTCAGACGGACGCTGCGTTGGTCGTCGCGTGTTATGGCGTGCTCGGGGGTGTTCCCGTCAAAGCTCTCAGGGGTTCCCCAACCTCGAAGGAGGTGTACGACCGAGGTGGGGCGTCCCCCGCTTCTACCGCCCGATCCCAAGCCGCCGTCAGGCGTGGCTCATCGCTGGGGGTTGTGGCGAAGAACACGATGATGCTGTTCGACTGCACCGCAGGTCTGATCGATGTAACTCGCAGACCCATATCTTCAAGCACGGCGGTCAACGCCGTGGGGGCGGATTTGGTCATAAGCGACTGAGCCAGCCGGTCAACCCACGCCCTCAACGTGGACCACGACACGGTGGCCGACTGGAAGCGGACGGACCCTCCGGGCGGGACCGATTCGACCAGTCGCTGGCGATCCGCGTTCGAGAGGGATGGAAGCGCCATTACCACGTACTGGCCTCCCTGGCGCTGATCAACCCACATGGCGCCCAGGTCGTCGCTAAGTTCGGAGACGAGCTGGCTTAGAGGTCCTTGCTGCTCCTGACGGCGACTGCGGGCTTCCATGTCGGCCAGCTCGTCGGGCGTCAGCGGCACGCCGAACCGGGTACCACCCGGATTGATCGCTGCGGCATAGGCGATGGCCTCGTCGCTGTCATCTAGCCCGAATGACTGGCGGAACCGGCGGGAGTCCGAGAAGTCAGGCGGCGCCACAGGCACATACTGTCGGATCTGGAACAGCCTTGCTGCGCCCGGACGCCCGTGAGGAGCCGAGCCGAACGACGGTTCGGGCGCTCTGACGGCCAGGCGATGGATGAGGGAGGAGGCACAGAACGTGCGCCCAGAGCACGGACGTGACCCTCTCGAGGTGCTGGCGCAGGCGATCGCGCCGCGCTGGTCGACAGCCCGGCCGAACGACGCTCCCGTCTGCAACCCGTTTGCAACCGGACCGATCGGAA